>JAUQYA010000088.1 GCA_030837785.1 Albidovulum sp. | reverse complement strand
CCTGATCGACGCCGAGGGCGTCGTTCTGGGCCGCCTCGCCACGATCGTCGCCAACCGGCTGCGTGGCAAGCATAAAGCCACCTTCACCCCGCACATGGACATGGGCGACAACGTCATCGTCATCAACGCCGACAAGGTGCAGATGACCGGCAACAAGCGCGCCGACAAGCGCTACTACTGGCACACCGGCCATCCGGGCGGGATCAAGTTCCGCACCGCCGGGCAGGTGCTGGAGGGCGCGCATCCCGAGCGCGTGGTGATGAAGGCCGTGGAGCGGATGATCACCCGCAACAAGCTTGGCCGCCAGCAGATGACCCATCTGCGCGTCTACGCCGGTGCGGCCCATCCGCACGAGGCGCAGTCGCCCGAAGTCCTCGACGTCAAGTCGATGAACCCGAAGAACACCCGGAGCGCATGAGATGGCCGACGAAATCAAATCCCTCGACGATCTGAAATCGGTCGTCGCCGGCGCCGCCGCCGCGGTCGAGGTGGAAGCGCCCCGCGAGCCGCAGCGCGACAAGTTCGGCCGCTCCTACGCCACCGGCAAGCGCAAGGACGCGGTCGCCCGCGTCTGGATCAAGCCGGGTTCCGGCAAGTTCCTGATCCGCAACAACAAAGGCGAATACATCGACTATGCGAAGTATTTCGCCCGTCCGGTGCTGCAGATGATCCTGCGCCAGCCGTTCCAGATCGCCAATGTCGAAGGCCAGTTCGACGTGATGGCGACGGTCGCGGGCGGCGGGCTTTCGGGCCAGGCCGGCGCGGTCAAGCACGGCATCTCGAAGGCGCTCCAGCTCTACGAACCGGGCCTGCGCCCTGCGCTGAAAGCCGCCGGTTTCCTCACCCGCGACAGCCGCGTGGTCGAGCGGAAGAAATACGGCAAGGCGAAGGCCCGCCGGTCGTTCCAGTTCTCCAAGCGCTGATTTCGCGGCGCTGCGAGACCCGGCCGCAAGATATGGGGCGCGTCCTTCGGGGCGCGCCCTTTTCCTTGGAAAAAAGCTGCGGTTTCAGCCTGTTGCCCATCGGACTCGATCACGCCGATTTGTCCGCGGCCCGGATTGACCGGGCGCGACCCTCCGGTTCATGGTCGGCGCATTGAGGCAGCAAAAACCAGAGCAGCAACATGCCCCCCAGAACCTACCACAGCTCCCGCGGGGGCTTCGATATCCTTGGCCTGCGCAAGGCCGCGTCCGGTTCGATCGAGATCGTCTATGACGATGGCGTCGCCCGCCGGTTGGTCTGGCGCGTCCGCACGCCCGCGGCCGATCACACCATCGGCGAGGTGCTGCGCTACGCGGTCGACCAGACCCGCGTCCTGCCCGCGCTCTATTCCGAGCTGAAGCGGCGCGCCATCGCGATCGAGGCCGTCGCGGCCTGACCGGCCGCGCACGGCGAAACAGAGGGTGGCGAAACAGCGGGTGGCGGGCAGGGTCCGCCGCCCCTTTTGGCCGTGCGCACCAAAAAAAGAGGCCGGGCGATGCCCGGCCTAGAAAGAGGGTCCGACGGGGATGTGAGGGACCCAGGGTCTGCGGATCAGCGCCAGAACGGCCGAGCGGCCTCGGCTTCGGCGGTGAGCGGATCGAGCCCGATGTCGCGGACGAGATGCGCGTTGAGCCTGCCCAGCGCGATGCGGCTCTGGCGCCGGTCGGACCATTGGCGCAGCGCCGCCGCCACGCGCGACCAGCTCTGCGGCGCGGCGGACGCCTTGAGGCCGAGGGGGGCGGGGGTCAGGTTTGCGGCGTGGGTCATGGCGAAGCTCTGTGCTGGGCGAAGCTTTGTGTTGATACAAGTCGGCTGGTTCGATATTGTATGACTACAATGAGCGGATGGCGGCCTCCAGAGGTAACTTGTGCCGGATACAATTTGGCTTCCCGATCTGGCCCGGTTCGAGGGGCCGAAGTATCTGGCGCTGACCCATGCGCTGCGCGATGCGGTGCGGTCGGGGGATCTCGCCAAGGGCGACAGGCTTCCGCCGGTGCGCGACCTCGCCTGGCGGCTCGGGATGACGCCGGGCACGGTGGCGCGCGCCTATCAGATCGTGACCCAGGAGGGGATTCTCGAGGCCGCCGTCGGGCGCGGCACCTTCGTCGCCGCGACGCGGCCGAAATTCGGGGCCCAGCAGGCACTTCTCCCTGAACCGCCGGCGCCGTCGCGGACCGAGGCTCGCAGCGATGGCGGGCCGGTGGACCTGCGCAGCCCGCAACTGCCCGACGTCGGCCAGAACGCCGCGATCGGGGCGATCTTCGCGCGGTTCGCGGCGGAAGCGGAGTTCGACTATCTCGGCTATCCGGGGCTGAAGCGGGACGGGACGCTCAGGGCGGCCTATGCCGACTGGCTGGCCGACCGTGATCTCGGTGCGGTGACGGGCGATGACATTGTGTTGACACAAGGCGGCCAGAACGGCCTTGGCCTGGCGCTGCAATGCTGCCTGAAGGGCCCGCGCCCGCAGGTGATGCTGGAGGAGCTTGCCTATCCCGGTTTCCGCCATGCCGCCCGGCTGAACCGGGCCGAGGTGGTGCCGGTCGCGCTCGATGCCGCCGGGCTGTCGCCGGTGGCGCTGGACGAGGTCTGCCGGCGCACCGATGCGCGGATCGTCTGCGTCACCACCGAGGCGCAGAACCCGACCACGGTGCGGATGCCGGTCCACCGTCGCGCCGAGATCGTCGCGGTCGCCCGCCGCCACGACCTCCAGATCATCGAGGACGATTGCTATTCGGTGGGGCAGGCAAGCGCGCCGTCGCTCAGATCGCTCGCGCCGGAACGCACCTGGCATGTCAATTCCATCTCCAAATCGCTGGCCGCGGGGCTGCGGTTCGGCGGCATCGTCTGCCCGGGCGGGCAGGGGGAATACGCCCGGCTTGCGGCGCAGCATTCCTACTTCGGCCTCGCCCGGCCGATCGCCGACCTGATGCTCGCGCTCTTCACCTCGGGCGAGGCGGCGCGGCTCAGGGATGCGGCGCAGGCGGTGCTGGAGCGGCGGCTGGAGCTGACGCTGAACGCGCTCGGCACCCGCGACATCGCCTGGCAGAAGGGTCTCGCCTTCCTCTGGCTCCGGCTGCCGATCGGCTGGCGCGCCTCGACCTTCATGCGCGAGGCCGAAAGCGCGGGCGTGCTGGTGCGCTCGGCCGACGAATACGCGCTGGTCGATTCCCACGCCCCGAACGCGATCCGCATCGCCATCGACGGCCGGTCGCCGGAGCCGGACTTCATCCGCGCGCTCGACACGATGGCGCGGCTCCTGCGCACGCCGCCGGGCGACCTGCCGGTGTGATGGCCGGTGTGATGGCCGGTATGACGGGTGCGCCCGGACGGATCATCGAGACCGAGGCCCATGTCGCCGAGGGCGCGGCCTGGCTTGCCGCGCGCGATCCCCGCTTCGCCGCACTTCTGGAGGCAACCGGGCCGCTGCCGCTTCGCCGCCGGCCCGATGGTTTTGCGGCCCTTTTCGACGCGATCCTCGGCCAGCAGGTCTCCACCGCCTCGGCTGCGGCGATCCGCCTGAGGCTGGAGGCGGCGGGGCTTTTCGACGAGGGGCCGGTGGCGCGTGCCTCCGAGGACGCGCTGCGCGCCTGCGGGCTCAGTCGGCCGAAGGCCCGCTATGCCCAGGCGCTCGCCCGCGCCGGGCTCGACTATGCCGCGCTGCGCGGGGCAACCGACGAAGAGGTGGTCGCCACGCTCGTAGCACTTCCCGGCATCGGCCGCTGGACCGCGGAAATCTACGCGCTGATCTCCCTCGGCCGGGCGGATGTGTTTGCGCCGGGCGACCTTGCCCTGCAGGAGGCGGCGCGGATGCTCTTCGACCTGCCCGCGCGACCGAGCGAGCGCGCGCTTCGCGCGATGGCCGAGGACTGGCGGCCCTGGCGGGCGGTTGCGGCGCGCGCGCTCTGGGCCTACTACCGGTTGAGGCAGCGGCGCGAGGGCATCAGGTGACACGGGAACTCAAGTTCGGGCGGAAGGCGGCGCGGTCGGGCGAGGCGACGTCGCTCGTCATCTTCCTGCATGGCTACGGCGCCGATGGCGCGGACCTTCTGGGGCTGGCCGATCCGCTCGCCCCGCATCTGCCCGGCACGGTCTTCGTGGCGCCCGACGCGCCGGAACCCTGCGCCGGCAATCCCTTCGGCCGCCAGTGGTTCCCGATCCCCTGGCTCGACGGCTCGTCCGAGGCGGCGGCGGCCGAGGGCCTTGCCCGGTCGGCGGGCGACCTCAACGCCTTTCTCGACGCGCGGCTCGAGGCCGAGGGGATGACGCCCGACCGGCTGGCCGTGGTCGGCTTTTCGCAAGGTTCGATGATGGCGCTCCATGTCCTGCCGCGCCGGGCCGCGCCGGTGGCCGGGATCGTCGCCTTTTCCGGCCGGCTGCTGCGCCCCGAGGCGCTGGCCTCCGAGGCGGTGTCGAAGCCGCCGGTGCTGCTCGTCCACGGCGACCAGGACGAGATGGTGCCCTTCGCCGACATGGGCATTGCCGGCCGGGCGTTGACCGAGGCCGGGTTCCAGACCTACGGCCATGTGATGAAGGGCACCGGCCACGGCATCGCGCCCGACGGGCTGTCGGTGGCGCTGGCCTTCCTGCAGGACCGGCTTTCGGGCTGAGACGACTCAGGCCCAGAGGGCAGGTTCGGCGAATTCGACGGAATTTCCTGCCGGGTCGCGGACATAGATCGACCGCGCGCCGTTCGGCCAGCGGAAATCCGCCTCGATCGCCACTCCCGCCACATCAAGATGCGCCCGCCAGGCATCGAGCGTCTCGGCCGCGACCGAAAGGCAGAAATGTCCCGGCCCCCGCGCCCCGTGCGCAGGCACCGGCAGGCGGGCGCCGGGCGCGGGCGGGCGGGAGGTCGCGGCCGGATCGAAGACCAGGAGAATCGACGCCCCGGTCCGGAAGAACACGTGGCGTCCGGGCTGGCGGGTGACGACCGGGAGCCCGAGCGTGCCGGCGTAGAACGCCTCCGCGGCCTCCAGATCGTCGGTGTAGAGCGCGCTTTCCAGCGTGCCGAGGATCGGCGGAGCTTCCATCGTTATCCTCCTGTCACTTTGCTGCGATACCACGATACCGCTAGTAGCGGGTCTTGCCAGTCACAATACGCCATATATAGTGCGGGCAAGCAGGGGCGGGTGCTCCCGCCCCTCCACGCGGCGGCAGAGGGGACGTAGGCGGTCTGGGCATGCTGGACAGGGTTCACGACAGCGACTTCAGGTCGGGATTCGTCCGCGAACCCTCGGCGCTCAGGCAGTTCCCCGCGCTGGTGCTGAATGCCGATTTCCGGCCGCTGTCCTACTACCCGCTCTCGCTCTGGCCCTGGCAGGAGGCGATCAAGGCCGCCGTGCTCGACCGCGTCACCATCGTCGCCGAATATGACGCCGTGGTCCGCTCGCAGCGGGCGGCGATCCGCATCCCTTCGGTTGTGGTGCTGAAGGATTACGTCAAACCCCAGAAGCGCGTGGCCTTCACCCGCTTCAATCTTTTCCTGCGCGATGAGTTCTGCTGCCAGTATTGCGGCTCGAAGGGCGACCTGACCTTCGATCACGTCGTGCCGCGGTCGCGCGGCGGGGTGACGAGCTGGGACAATGTCGTCGCCGCCTGTTCGCCCTGCAACCTCAGGAAGGCCAACCGGTCGCTGAAGCAGTCGGGCCTGACGCTGCGGCGCGCGCCGCGCCAGCCCACCGCCGAGGAGATGCAGCGCGCCGGCCGCCGCTTTCCGCCGAACCACCTGCACGAGAGCTGGATCGACTTCCTCTACTGGGGTGCCGAGCTTGAAGCCTGAAGCCGGTTTCCGAGGCGGGGGTTTACCTTCCCGTTCGTCCGGCTAAGCTCGCCCCCGCAACCGGGGAGTCTCTCATGGCCGACGCCTTCTTCCAGCCGATCTCGGGAATGGACCTGCCGCGCTTCGCCGGCATCCCGACCTTCATGCGCCTGCCGCATGTGCCTGCCGGACATCCGCGCGAGGGCGACGTGCAGATCGGCCTCGTCGGCCTGCCCTGGGACGGCGGCGTGTCGAACCGCCCCGGCCCCCGCCACGCGCCGCGGCAGCTCCGCGACTATTCCTCGATGATCCGGGCCCAGCACCCGGTGACGGGGCTGCGGCCGTTCGAGGCGGCGAATGTGGCCGACCTCGGCGATGTCGGGCCGAACCCGGTCGACAATCCCGAGACGCTCGTCCGCTTCGCGCGCCATTTCGCCGGGTTGAAGGCGAAAGGTATTCGGCCGCTGTCGGCGGGGGGCGATCACCTCTGCACCCTGCCGGTGCTGCGCGGGCTCGCGGCGGACGCGCCCCTCGGGCTGGTGCATTTCGATGCCCATACCGACCTCTTCCCGCCCTATTTCGGCGGCACCACGCTGACCCACGGCAACCCGTTCCGCTCGGCGGTGGAAGAGGGGCTTCTGGATCCGAAGCGGATGATCCAGATCGGCATCCGCGGCACCATGTATGACAGCGCCGATGTCGATTTCGCCCGCGCCCACGGCATCCGCATCGTGACGATCGAGGAATTCTTCGCCCGCGGCGTCGCCGACGTGATGGCGGAGGCGCGCGAGATCGTGGGCAAGGCGCCGGCCTATCTTTCCTACGACATCGACTTCGTCGACCCCTCCGTCGCGCCGGGCACCGGCACGCCCGAATGGGGCGGGCCGAATGCGTTCCAGGCGATGCAGGTGGTGCGCGAATGCGCCGGGCTGAACATCGTCGCGGCCGACCTCGTCGAGGTCTCGCCGCCCTTCGACCAGACCGGCGGCACCGCCTGGCTCGGCGCCTCGCTGATGTTCGAGATCCTCTGCGTGATGGTCGCCGCGCTCTAGCCGCGGTCAGCCCTGGGCGGCGGTGACGATGATCTCCACCCGGTATTGGGGGGTTGCAAGCTTGGCCTCGCCGGTGGCGCGGGCGGGGGTGTGACCCTGCGGCACCCAGCCGTCCCAGACCGCGTTCATCGCCGCGAAGTCGGCGGCGATGTCGGCCAGCCAGATCTGCGTCCTGAGGATGCGCGTCTTGTCGGACCCGGCGAGCGCCAGAAGCCGGTCGATCTCGGCCAGGCAGTCCCGGGTCTGTGCGGTGATGTCCCCGCCGGGTTCGCCGACGACGCCGGCCAGATGGACGATGCCGGCGTGGACGACGGCGTTCGACATGCGCTTGCCGGTTTCAATGCGGGTGATCTGGGACATGGGAGCACTCCTTCTGTGACGAAAGCCCCGATAGCGCGCCGCGGCCGCCACGGCCAGAGGCAAATCGTCGGCGAGGCAAATCGTCGGCAAGGCGGGATGGAGCGGGTGAAGGGAATCGAACCCTCGTCGTAAGCTTGGGAAGCTTCTGCTCTGCCATTGAGCTACACCCGCCTGCCCGCTCCTTACCCTCTGGGCGCGCGCCAGGCAAGGGTGTGCGGGGTGTCGACCTGGACATCGGCCCAGACCGGCAGGTGATCCGAGGCGATCATGGCGGGCGCGCCGTGGTGGACACCGGCGGTCACAAGATGCAGGCCCGGCGACAGCGCCACCCGGTCGAGCGCGCCCACCGGCCGGGCGGCGGGAAAGCTCGGCCCCGGCGCATGCAGCCGGAACGAGGGTGCCAGCGCCTCGGCGCCGCCCCGGGCCGACCAGTCGTTGAAGTCGCCGAGGATCGCGGTGGGCATGTCACCCCGCCGGCCGACCGCGGCACGGATCGCCGCGAACTGCATCGTCCGGTAGCGGCGGATCAGGGCCAGATGGGCGCCGACCACGCGGATGCCGCCCGATTCGGGGGCAAGCTCGGCCAGGATCGCGCCGCGCGGCTCCAGCCCTGGCAGGAGGATGCGGCGGATCTTTTCAACCACGAGCCCGCGGCGGACGAGAATCGTCTGGCCGTGCCAGCCAAGGCTCGGGCCGTCGATTGCGAAGGGCAGCACGCCGAAATCGGTCTCCCGTTCGATCAGGCTGCGGGGAAGCGCCTCGGGTCGCGGCGACCGGCGGTGATCCACCTCCTGCAATGCGACGATGTCGGCATCAAGCTCGTTCAGCACCGCGACGATCCGCTCCGGCCGCCGCCGGCGGTCGAGGCCCAGGCATTTGTGGACGTTGTAGGAGGCAAGGCGCAATCGCATGGCGCCTGTCTAGACCGACCGGCGGTGGGGTTGAAGCGCCTCGCGCGCCTCCTTACGATTCTGTCATGTGGATCGAGCGCCTCCGCCGCCAGCCTTTCGTCGTCCAGGCGATCTGGGCGGTCCTTGCCGTCGCCCTCATCGTCGCGCTGATCGAGGGGCGCTGGTCGCTGGCCTTCGTCTCGGCGGCGACCTTCGCGCTGTCGCTGGTGCCGGTCCTCGCCCAGCGGCGGCTCGGCATCCGCCTGCCGGTGCGATTCTTCGCCTGGATCGTGATCTTCACCTTCGCCACGATCTTCCTTGGCGAGGCGTTCGATTTCTACAACCGCTTCTGGTGGTGGGACGTCGTCCTTCACGGCGGCTCGGCGATGGCCTTCGGGCTGATCGGCTTTCTCTTCGTCTTCATGCTGTTCCAGGGCGACCGCTACGCCGCCCCGGCCTGGGCGGTGGCCTTCATGAGCTTCAGTTTCGCCATCACCATCGGCGCGCTGTGGGAAATCTTCGAGTTCGCGATGGACCAGATCTTCGGGCTGAACATGCAGAAGACCGGGCTCGTCGACACGATGTGGGATCTGATCGTCGACACGCTCGGCGCGGCGGTGGGGGCGACGGCGGGGTTCTTCTACCTGCGCGGGCGGGAGCTTGGCGGGCTGACCGCGGCGCTGCGGGAATTCGTCGCGGCGAACCGGCGACTCTTCCGCAAGCGGCTGAGGCGCCGGCGGGGGCCCTGATCAGGTGCCGCAGAAGGTGCGGGTGACCTCCTCGCCCGGCGCCGGCGCGTCGTCGTAGCCCTCGGCCTCGGCCCGCCGGTCGAAGGGGCGGGCAAGCACCGCGTTCAGCCGGTGGAAGGGCGCGGGATCGCCGGCGGTCGCGGCGCGGATCGCCGCTTCCACCCGGTGGTTGCGGGGGATGTAGGCGGGGTTTGCCGCGCGCATCAGCGCCTGCGGATCACGCTCGGCGGCGAGCCGCGCCTGCCACGCGGCCTCCCAGCCGCGGAAAAGTGCGAGGTCTGCGAATTCCTCCGCCGCCGTGCCCTCGGCCAGCCCCCGGAAGGTGCGGGTGAAATCCGCCCGCCCCTCGGCCATGCGCGACAGCAGCGAGGCGATCAGCCGCGCATCCCCCTCTCCCCCGGTCGCAAGCCCGATCTTGGCACGGAAGAGCCTGAGCCATTCCCCCTGGTAGATGTCGGCAAAGCGGTTGATCGCTTCCGTCGCGGCCTCGATCGCCGGGCCTTCCTCGCCCATCAGCGGCAGCAGGCACGAGGCGAGCTGGGCGAGGTTCCAGAGCGCAATCTTCGGCTGGTTGCCATAGGCATAGCGGCCGAACTGGTCGATCGAGGAGAACACCTTGGCCGGGTCGTAGGCGTCGAGGAAGGCGCAGGGCCCATAGTCGATGGTCTCACCCGATACCGCCATATTGTCGGTGTTCATCACCCCGTGGATGAAGCCGAGGCTCATCCAGCGGGCGATCAGCCGGGCCTGCACCCCGGTCACGGCCTCGAGGAGCCCGAGCGGGCCTTCCGCGCCGGGATAGTGGCGGGCGATGACGTGCTCGGTCAGGACCGCGAGCGCCTCCACATCCTCGCGCGCGGCGAAATACTGGAAGGTGCCGACGCGGATGTGGCTCGCCGCCACGCGGGCCAGCACCGCGCCGGGCAGCGGTGTTTCGCGCCAGACCGCCTCGCCGGTGGTGACGGCGGCAAGCGCGCGGGTCGTCGGCACGCCAAGCGCCGCCATCGCCTCCGACACGATGTATTCCCTGAGCACCGGGCCGAGCCCGGCCCGCCCGTCGCCCCGGCGCGAGAAGGGCGTCGGGCCCGAGCCCTTGAGCGCGAGGTCGAACCGCGCGCCATCGGGCGCCACGATCTCGCCGAGGAGCAGCGCGCGGCCGTCGCCGAGTTGCGGCACCCAGCCGCCGAACTGGTGGCCGGCATAGGCCTGCGCCAAGGGCGCGGCCCCCACGGGCACGCGGTTACCGGCGAAGACGGCGACCCAGTCGGGCGCGGCGAGCGCCTCGGGGTCGAGCCCGAGCCGCAGGGCCAACCCGCCGTTCACGGCGATCAGCCGCGGATCCGCCACCGCCACCGGCGGCTGGCGCACGAAGAACCGCTCCGGCAGGCGGGCGTAGCTGTTGTCGAAGGTGATGGTCATGGGCGCGTATCCGGTGCCCAATCTAGTCTCTGGCGCGCCTCTTGGAAATGCCGGGCGGTCACAACCGCGCGAGCCGTCCGGTCAGGAGAGCATAGAACCCGTCGGCGTCAATCCCGCCCATGAACATGGCGTTGGCCTCGCGCCCGCTGACGCGCCACCAGTCGGCGACGGTCATGCCCAGCGTGAACTCGCCCTTCGTCTCGATCTCCACGTTGACATGGCGGCCGCTGAAGAGGTCCGGTTGCAGCAGGTAGGCGATGGTGCAGGGGTCGTGCAGCGGCGCGCCCTCGGAGCCGTATTTCGCCATGTCGAAGCGCTCGAAGAAGTCGGTCCAGCTCGCGACCGTGTGGCCGACGCGGGTGCCAAGCGCGCGGAACCCCTCGACCCGCGCCCGCGTGGTCAGCACCTGGTGGGTGACGTCGAGCGGCACCACGACGATGGGTGCGCCGGATTTGAACACGATTTCCGCGGCTTCCGGGTCGACGTAGATGTTGAACTCGGCCGCCGGCGTGACGTTGCCCACCTCGAAATAGGCGCCGCCCATCAGCACGATCTCGGCCACCCGCGGCACGATGTCGGGGGCGCGCCGGAAGGCGGTGGCGATGTTGGTCAGGGGCCCGATCGGGCAGAGCGTGACGCTGCCCGGCGACTCCTCGCGCAGGGTCTCGATCAGGAAGTCGACCGCGTGGCCCTCGGCCAGGGGCATGACCGGATCCGGGAGCGCGATGCCGTCGAGGCCGGTCTTGCCGTGGACATATTCGGCCGTCACCAGCTTGCGGGCGAGCGGCCGGTCGCAGCCGGCGAAGACGCGGATGTCGCTCCGGCCGGCAAGCTCGCAGACCACGCGGGCGTTCTTCGAGGTCAGGGCCAGGGGCACGTTGCCCGCCACGCAGGTGAGGCCCAGCACCTCCAGCTCCGGCGAGGCAAGCGCGAGCAGGATCGCCACGGCGTCATCCTGCCCCGGATCGGTGTCGATGATGATCTTCCGTGCCGCCATGCCAGCCTCCCCGCGGCGGAACGATGGCGCGGGTGGCGCAGCTTGTCCAGCCGCGCCGCATGGCGCCGGCCGCTTTGCCCGAAGCTCAACCCAAAGCTGACAAATCTTGGCCATATTCTCTTGAGACCAAGGAGTTGCCCTTAACCACGTGGTCACCATGCCGCACGAATCGCCCCAGATCCTCGTCCACGCCGGCCTGCACTGTTCGGGCGCCGAGGACTTCCAGCGCTTTCTCGGGCTGAACCGCGAGGCGATCCGCGCCCAGGACTTCGACCTTGCCTATCCGGGCCGCGGCGGCGCGCAGGGCGGCGGGTTCGACTGCGCCTGGCCCGAGGCGCGCCACCGCCACGACGACCTCGAGGCCTTCGTGGCCCCGGTCGCCGCGACGCTGGCAGCCCAGCGCCGGTCCGGCGCGCGCGGGCTCCTCCTGTCCGAGCACGACCTGGCAGGACGGATGGCAACGCTGCTTCAGGGCCGCTTCTATCCGGCCGCGCGCAAGCGGGCCGAGGTGCTGTCGCGCGCGCTCGGCCGCCCGGTGGACCGGCTGGTGATCACGCTCAGGCCCTATGACCGGCTGTTCCGGGGCGCCTGGGAACGCTATGCGCTGGAACGCGAGATGGAGCCCTTCGGTGAATTCGCCCCGGCAATGGCCGGTTTCGCCGGCGGCTGGGTCGATACCGTCGAGGCGCTCCGCGACGGGCTTTCGGCGCGCGAGGTGATCGTGCTGGCCGAACGCACCGGCCCGCGCGAGCTTCTGTCTTTTGTCGCCCCCGGCGTGCACCTGGCCGACCCGGCGCTGCCCGTGGCGGTGCCTGCGGTGACCGACAGCGCGCTTGCCATGATCCAGCGGCATTTCCGCCAGGGCGCGCGCTTCGCCCCCGGCCAGCGCGACCGGCTTCTGGCCTTCCACGCCCGCCAGCCGCAGGTGGAGCGCGACCCGGGCTTCGCCGGGCTCCAGCTTGCCGACCTTCGCGGCCGCTACATTGCCGACCTCGATGCGCTGGCACGGCTCGACCGGGTGATGGTGGTGGGCGGCGTCCTGCCGGCGATCGCGGCGGAATAGGACCTTACCTGCCAAGGCCGAAGGCCCCGCCGGGTGCGACGGGGCCTTCATGCTTCCGGGGCAGGGCCTGGAAGGTTTCGGGCCCGGACCGGAACCGGGGGGCCGCCGCGCAGGCGAGGGAGGAGGCGCGGATCGTCACCGAGCGCGCCCCGGACCCGGGCGGCGCCCCGTCTCAGCCGTCGAAGTTGACCTCTTCCATCAGCTTCAGCGCCTCGGGCCGGGCCTTGGCCACGTCCATCAGGCTCACCGCGTCCGGCGTGAACTCGCCCCAGCTCTTGACCAGATCCGACCGTTCGACCCCCGGTTTCACCGGAAATTCGTTGTTGGCCTCGGCATAGATCCTCTGCGCCTCGTCCGAGGAGAGGAACTCCATGAGCTTGAGCGCGGCATCGTGGTTCGGTGCGGATTTCGTCATCGCCACGCCCGAGACGTTCATGTGGGTGCCGCCGTTCTCGAAGGTCGGGAAGACGATGCGCACCGACTCCGCCCAGGCCTTCTGTTCCGGATCGGCCAGCATCGCGCCCATGTAGTAGCTGTTGCCGAGCGCGATGTCGCATTCGCCCGCCCAGATCGACTTCACCTGGTCGCGGTCGCCGCCCTGCGGCTTCTTGGCGAGGTTCGCCTTCAGCCCCTCGAGCCAGCTGCGGGTCTGGTCGGCGCCATGATGCGCGATCATCGCCGCGGTCAGGCCGAGGTTGTAGTCATGCGTGCCCGACCTCGTGCAGAGCCGGCCCTTCCACTTCGGGTCGGCCAGGTCTTCATAGGTGGTCACCTCGCCGTCCTTCACCCGGTCCTTGGCAGCATAGACGATCCGCGCGCGGGTGGTCAGGCCGAACCACTGGTTGCCGGGGTCGCGGAATTCGGCCGGGATGTTGGCCTTGAGCGTCTCGGACTCGACCGGCTGCGTCACGCCCGCGTCCACCACCTGCGCCAGCCGGGCGATGTCCACCGTCATCACCAGGTCGGCGGGGCTGCGGTCGCCCTCGCTGGCCAGCCGCTCGACCATGCCCTTCTCGACGAAGGCCACGTTCACCTCGATCCCGGTCTCCTCGGTGAAGCGGTCAAAGAGCGGCTGGACCAGTTCCGGCTGGCGCAGCGAATAGACGTTGACCTCTTCGGCAAGCGCCGGGGCGGCCACGGTCGCGGCCAGGAGGGCCAGGACGGAGGGGCGGGCGTTCATTGTCGACTCCTTTTGTCAGTCATTTCCCGTCTTATGGTCGCGCCGCCGCCCCGGGTCAATACCTGATAAAAGAAGTCGTCTATCGTCTCGCGCCCCGTCCTCTCGCGCCCCGTCCTCTCGCGCCCCCGTGTTGGCCATTGCCCTCTCGGCCGTCTTCGCCGCGTTCCAGAGCGCATCCATCTCGGCCAGGTCGGAGTCCTCTGGCCGCCTGCCGCGCGCCGCGAGCGCGGATTCGATCGCGGCAAAGCGGCGGGTGAACTTGGAATTTGCAGCACGCATCGCGGCTTCCGGGTCGATTCTCAGATGCCGTGCGAGGTTTGCCACCACGAAGAGCAGGTCGCCAAACTCCTCGAAGACCTCGGTCGCGGTCAATCGGTCCCGCGCCTCGACCAATTCGCGCGCTTCCTCGGCGATCTTGTCGACGACCTCGGCGGTGGAGGGCCAGTCGAACCCCACCCGCGCCGCCCGATTCTGCAGCTTCACCGCCCTTGTCAGCGCCGGCAGGCCGAGCGCCACGCCGTCGAGCGTGCCCCGTGCCGCGGCTTCGGCCCGCTCTGCCGCCTTCACCCGTTCCCAGTCGCGGGTCTGCTGCTCGGCGCTCTTGTCGCGGCTTTCCGCGCCGAAGACATGCGGGTGACGCGCCACCATTTTGTCCGACACCGCGCGCACGACATCGGCAAAGGCGAAACGGCCCGCCTCCTCGGCCATGCGGGCGTGATAGACGGTCTGGAACAGAAGGTCGCCCAGCTCGCCCTTCAGCTCGCTCCAGGCCCGCCGCTCGATCGCATCGGCGACCTCGTAGGCCTCCTCGATCGTGTAGGGGGCGATGGTGGCGAAGTCCTGCTCCAGGTCCCAGGGGCAACCCGTCTCGCGGTCCCTGAGCCGCGCCATGATCTCGACCAGCCGGTCGATCCCGCCCTCCGGGTCGTGGACCAGACGGTCCGAGGCATCGTGGTAAGAGGCGGCGTGGGGCAGGGTCATTGCATGTCTCCGGGCTTTGGAGTTCTCTTGCGGCTTATCCCGAGGCCGCCCCGAGAGTCCACATGCCCGTCCTGAACCGAATCGCCGATTTCGCCCCCGAGATGACCGCCTGGCGGCGCCACCTCCACCAGCACCCGGAGCTGAGCTTCGACTGCCACGAGACCGCCGCCTTCGTCGCCGCGCGCCTGCGCGAGTTCGGCGTGGGCGAGATCCACGAGGGCATCGCCCGGACCGGCATCGTCGCGATCATCGAAGGGCAGGGGGAAGGGCCGACGATCGGGCTCAGGGCCGACATGGACGCGCTGCCGATCACCGAGACCACCGGGGCGGAACACGCCTCGACCCGGCCCGGCGTGATGCACGCCTGCGGCCATGACGGGCATGCCGCGATGCTTCTCGGCGCGGCGAAATACCTCGCCGAGACGCGCCGCTTCCGGGGCCGCGTCGCGCTGATCTTCCAGCCGGCGGAGGAGGACGGCGGCGGCGGCAACGTGATGGTCGAGGAAGGCATCCTCGAGCGTTTCGGCATCGGCGAGGTCTATGCGATCCACAACACCCCGCAGGTGCCGCTCGGGCGCTTCGTCACCACGCCGGGGCCGATCATGGCCGCCGTTGACACCGCCTGGGTCACGCTGACGGGGCGGGGCGGCCACGGCGCCTATCCGCACGCCTGCATCGACCCGATCCCGGCCGTCGTGGCGGTGGCGGCGAGTCTCCAGACCATCGTCAGCCGCAACGTGAACCCGCTCAGGGAAGCCGTTGTCTCGGTGACGGAAATCCACTCCGGCACGGCCTCGAACATCATCCCGGAGACGGCGCGGCTGACCGCCACGATCCGCTCCTTCGACCCGGAGGTGCGGGCGCTCCTGAAACGCCGCTTCCACGAGATCGTCGAGGGCACCGCCGCCGCCCACGGCGTCACCGCCGGGATCACCTACGACTGGGGCTATCCCGCCACCGTCAACGACCCGGACAAGACCGCCTTCGCCGCCGGGGTCGCGCGCGAGGTCGCCGGCGCCGCCGGCGTGGAGGAGCACGGCGGGCGCGAGATGGGGGCGGAAGACTTCTCCTACCTTCTCGAAAAATGCCCCGGCGCCTATCTCTTCCTCGGCCAGGGCGACGGCGCGGGGCTGCACCACGCCGCCTACGACTTCAACGACGAGGCCGCGCCGATCGGCGCCAGCTTCCTCGCCCGGCTGGTGGAACGCGCGCAGCCGCTCTGACGGGATTTGATCAAATCCACTTGACGAATCGCCCCCGCCCGCCTTGGCTGGGCCCATCCGGATCGGCGGCGTCTCCGGCTCGAACGACGCCAGACCCAATCGCGGAGCCCCCCAATGGCTTTGGAAGACGCAAAACGCGAGGTCGACCTCGCCTTCACCCGCCCCGACCGGCGCGGCCTCGCCTTCGAGAACGCCTTCGGCGGCGCCACCAGCTTTCTCCGGCGGCGCTACACGAAAGACCTCGCGGGCGTTGATCTCGCCGTCACCGGCGTGCCCTTCGACCAGGCGGTGACGCACCGTACCGGCACCCGCTTCGGTCCCCGCGCGATCCGCGAGGCCTCCGCCCTGCAACCCTACGATCCGCCCTACGGCTGGGGCTATTCGCCGCTCGACGAACTCGACATCGTCGACTATGGCGACGTGGCCTTCGACTACGCCAGGGTCGCGGATTTCCCCGAAACGCTCACCGCGCACATCCGCACCATCCTCGCGGCGGGGGCGGGGACGGTCACGCTCGGCGGCGACCACTACATCACCTTCCCGATCCTCAGGGCCTATGCCGAGACATTCGGGCCGATCAGCCTCCTGCATTTCGATGCCCATTCCGACACCTGGCCCGACGACGACTTCACCCGGATCGACCACGGCACGATGTTCTACAAGGCGATCAAGTCGGGCATCGTCGATCCGGCGACGAGCGTGCAGATCGGCATCCGCACCCACAACGACGACTTCCTGGGCGTGAACGTGATCGACGCGCGTGAGGTGCACGAGACGGGGCCCGCGGCGGTGGCGGCGAAGGCACGGGCGATCCTCGGCAACCGGCCGGTTTACCTGACCTTCGACATCGACTGCCTCGACCCGGCCTTCGCGCCGGGCACCGGCACGCCGGTCTGGGGCGGGCTCGCCTCGTGGCAGGCCGCCGCGATCCTGCGTGATCTCGCCGGCATCACCCTCGTCGGCGGCGACGTGGTGGAGGTCTCGCCGGCCTATGACACCACCGGCGCCACCGCCATCGCCGGCGCCCATGTCGCGCACGAGCTGATCTGCCTTTACGGCTGGACCCGGCGGCGCGGCTGAACCCGGCCCCGGGCGTCTTCGTTGGTCAAATACCCCCGGGGACGCCCCCGGCGGCCGCCCCTTGACCGCCGCCGGGACTAAGGCCAAACCCACACGCATGGTGCCGTTGGACAAGCTCGACCAGATCACGCGCCGCTTCGGGTTCCTCGAGGCGCGGCTTTCGGCCGGCGCGGAGCCCGCCGAGATCGCGCCCCTCGGCCGCGAATACGCCGAGTTGAAGCCCGTCGTGGCCGAGATCGCCGCCTACCGGCGGGCGCTGTCCGACCTCGCCGAGGCCGAGGCGATGCTGGCCGACCCCGAGATGAAGGCGCTCGCCGAGGACGAGATCCCCGCGCTCCGCGCCCGCATCCCCGAGATGGAGGGGCGGCTGAGGATCGCGCTCCTGCCCAAGGACGCGGCCGACGCGCGCCCGGCGATCCTCGAGATCCGCCCCGGCACCGGCGGCGAGGAGGCAGCACTTTTCGCCGCCGACCTGCTGCGGATGTATCAGCGCCACGCCGAGGCGCAGGGCTGGCGCTTCGAGCTTCTCGACCTCGCCGAGACCGAGCTGGGCGGGGTGAAGGAGGCGGTCGCCCGGATCGAGGGCGAGGGCGTCTTCGCCCGGCTCAAGTTCGAATCCGGCGTCCACCGCGTCCAGCGCGTGCCCGAGACCGAGGCCGGCGGGCGCATCCACACCTCGGCCGCGACCGTCGCCGTCCTGCCCGAGGCCGAGGAGGTGGAGATCGACATCCCCGCCGCCGACATCCGCATCGACACGATGCGCTCCTCGGGCGCGGGCGGGCAGCATGTCAACACCACCGATTCGGCGGTGCGGATCACCCATCTGCCCACCGGGATCGTGGTCACGAGTTCGGAAAAGTCGCAGCACCAGAACCGCGCCAACGCGATGGCGGTGCTGCGCGCCCGGCTCTACGACCTGGAGCGCTCGCGCGCCGACGGTGCCCGCGCCGCCGACCGCAAGGCGCAGGTGGGGTCCGGCGACCGCTCCGAACGCATCCGCACCTACAACTTCCCGCAAGGAAGGATGACCGACCACCGCATCAACCTCACGCTCTACGCGCTGCCGCAGATCATGGGCGGCGACCTCGGCGAGGTGATCGACGCGCTGGTGGCCCACGACCAGGCGGCGCGGCTCGCGGAGATGGAGGCGTGAGGCGCCTGCCACCCGCGCGCCCCCGGCGCCGGCCGGCGGCGCGGGACCTCCGCGCATGACCGGCGCCGAGACGCTGGCCGCCGCCACGCGGCGGCTTTCCGCGGCCGGGATCGACGGCGCGGCCCGCGATGCGCGGCGGCTCTTCGCCCATGCGCTCGGGATCGGCCCGGACCGGGTGACGCTGGTCCTGCCCGAGGACGTCGCGCCGGAGGCCGCCCTGGCCTTCGAGGCGGCCGTGGCGCGGCGGCTCGCCCGCGAGCCGGTGAGCCAGATCACCGGCATGCGCGATTTCTTCGGCCACACCTTCCGGGTGACGCGCGATACGCTCGATCCCCGGCCCGAGACCGAACTGCTCGTCGCGGCGGCGCTCGAACGGCCCTTCGTCAAGATGCTCGATCTCGGCACCGGGACCGGCTGCATCCTTCTGTCCTGCCTCGGGGGCATGCCCTTCGCCACCGGCACCGGCAGCGATGTCTCCGCGGCCGCCCTGGGCGTCGCGCGCGAAAACGCTGCGCGGCTTGGCCTCGGGTCCCGCGCCCGGTTCCTTCGGGCCGACTGGTTCGGCGGAATCGCCGGGCGCTTCGACCTCATCGTCTCGAACCCGCCCTATCTCGCCGAGGCCGAGATTGCCGGGCTCGCGCCCGAGGTCCGCGACTGGGAACCGCGGGGGGCGCTTTCGCCCGGCGGCGACGGGCTTGGCGCCTACCGGGCGATCGCGGCGGGGGCGGGGGCGCGGCTGATGGCGGGCGGGCGGCTGATCGTCGAGATCGGGCCGACGCAGGCAGGCGCCGTGGCGGAGCTTCTGGTGGCGCAGGGGTTTCGCGAGCCCGAGGTCCGGCGCGACCTCGACGGGCGCGACCGGGTGGTGATCGCGATCAAGCCGGGCGATGCCGGCGGCTGCGGCGCGGCGTGATCCTTGATGGCGAAGGGGCGGCGGCTTGCCGTGACATTTCCGCACGATTCCCGGCGGAAAAGGTGCAAACCGCCGCAGGCGCGAAGAATTCGCTTGTCAGGGCCGGCGTGTCATGCATTAAGGGCCTCGTGACGGGCCGGTGAATTTCACTGCCCGCCGCGCCTCGCCCGGAAATAACTCGTTTCGCGACCGCGCCCGGCATGCTGGCGGCGGACGCGGACAGGGGCAGGCAGGACCACGGCCACAGGCTCGGACATAAAAGAACACATGAGATCATCCAAATCCCGTTCGCGTTCGAAATCGAACCGGCAGCGCACGCTCGGCAACATCGTCAACCGGGTCTTCGACTCCTCGGGGCCCGAGGGCAAGGTCCGCGGCACGCCGCAACAGATCATCGACAAGTACCTGATGCTCGCCCGCGACGCACAGCTTTCGAACGACCGCGTCGCGGAGCAGAATTTCCTCCAGCATGCCGAGCATTACACGAGGATGCTGGGCGAGGCGCAGCGCGAGCTGGGCCGGGAACACGAGATGCGCCAGGCCCAGCAGGGCGAGGGCGGTCAGGGGGTTGGTCAGGGGGTTGGCCAGAGCGGTGGCCAAGGCCACGGCGGCGGCCAGCCCTGGGGGCAGAGCGGCGGCCAGAATGGCCAGGGGGGCGGCCAGGGGGGTGACCGCCAGCAGCACCGCCCGCGGCATGAGGACCGCCCCGAGCGCGAGGCGGCGGCGACGCGGCCCGCACCCCCGGTGCGCGAGGAGGAGGCCGACGAAGGCCCCGGCCTGGTCGAGACCCCCGAAGCGCGGATGGAGCAGGTGCGGTCGGCCAAGATGATGCCGGACCTGCCGCAGCCCGAGGCCGAAGCGGCGCCCGCGCCGGCGAAGAAGCCCCGCGGGCCGCGCAAGCCTCGCGAGAAGCGGGGCGATGCGCCCGATGCGGACCCGACCACGGGCGCTCCGACCACGGGCGCTCCGGCCACGGACTCTCCGGCCACGGACTCTCCGGCCGACGCGGCGGAGTGATCGGGCGGGGGGACGGGGCGCCAGCCTGCCGCCCCCTCAGCCCGCCGCCCCCTCAGCCTGCTGCCACGATCCGTGCCAGCGCGCAGAAGGCTTCCAGCGACACCTCCTCGGCGCGCGCGGTGGGCGCGATGCCGGCGGCCAGCAGCTTCGCCTCGATATCCGGCGCGATGCCCTTGAGGCTTGCCCTCAGCATCTTGCGGCGCTGGTTGAACCCGGCCGCGACGATCCGGTTCAGCACCTTCGCATCGGCGGGATAGCGCGGGGCGGGGAGCGCGGTCAGGTGCACCACCGCCGAATGGACCTTGGGCGCGGGGGTGAAGGCCTCGGGCGGCAGGGTCATGACCATCCGCGCCTCGCACCGCCATTGCGACAGGATCGCCAGCCGCCCGTAGGCCTTCGATCCCGGCCGTGCCACGATCCGCTCGGCCACCTCCTTCTGGAACATCAGCGTGAGGCTCTGCCAGAACGGCGGCCAGGCGGGCGGGCTCAGCCATCCGGTCAGAAGCTCGGTGCCGACGTTGTAGGGCAGGTTCGCCACCACCCGGATCGGCGGCGTCAGCCGCGCCGGGGCATCCACGGTCAGCGCATCGCCATGCACCACCTCGAGCCGGCCGGGCCAGGCGGCGGCGATCTCGGCCAGCGCGGGCAGGCAGCGTTCGTCCTTCTCGACCGCGAGCACATGCCGCGCGCCCTCGGCCAGAAGCGCCCGGGTCAGCCCGCCGGGGCCGGGGCCGACCTCCAGCACGTCGCAATGCGCAAGATCGCCGGCGGTCCGCGCGATCTTCGCCGTCAGGTTAAGGTCGAGGAGAAAATTCTGGCCGAGCGCCTTCCTCGCGGCGAGCCCGTGGCGCGCGATGACTTCGCGAAGCGGCGGCAACCCGTCAATCGCGGCCATGCGCCTGCCCCTTCTCCGTTGCCCAAATATCCCCGGGGGAGCCCGCAGGGCGCGGGGGCAGGCGGCCCCCGTCCGCGGCCGATGCCGGGCGCGCCATCACCCGGCCCGGTTCCGTGCCATCTCGCGCGCCATCCTCAGCGCGGCGATCAGGCTCGACGGGTCGGCAATCCCCCGCCCGGCGATGTCGAAGGCGGTGCCGTGATCGGGCGAGGTGCGCACGAAGGGCAGGCCGAGCGTGACATTGACGCCGCCGGCGAAGTCGAGCGTCTTGATCGGGATCAGCGCCTGGTCGTGATACATGCAGATCGCCGCGTCGTAGCGCGCCCGCGCCGCCGGGTGGAACATCGTGTCGGCGGAGAGCGGCCCGGCGATGGCGAAGCCCTCGGTCCTGAGCGCCTCGACGACGGGGGCGATCAGCCGGATCTCCTCTGCCCCCATCGCGCCGCCCTCACCGGCATGGGGGTTGAGCCCGGCGACCGCGAGCCGGGGTTCCTCGAACCCGAAATCGCGGATCAGGCCCTCGCGGGCGATCCTGATCGTCGCTGCCAGCAATTCGGCCGTCAGCGCCCCGGGCACCGCGGCAAGCGGGATGTGGATCGTCACCGGCACGACGCGCAGGGCCTCGCAGGCCAGCATCATCACCACCCGCCCGACGCCGGCCAGATGGGCGAGGTATTCGGTATGGCCGGGAAAGGCGAAGCCGGCGCCGTCCTTCAGCGCCTTCTTGTGGATCGGCAGGGTGCAGACCGCCGCCGCCTCGCCGGCCATGCAGAGCGCCACCGCCCGGGCGATGACGGCGATCACCGCGGCGGCGTTTTCCGGCGCCGGGCGGCCCGGGACAGCGGCGGCGGGGAAGTCGTGGCGCAGCACCGGCAGGGTTTCGCCCGGCACCCGCGCGGCGTCGGCGGGCCGGGCGATTTCCGTCCATACCGTGCCCTGAGGCAGGTGCGCCGGATCGCCGATCCAGAAGAACGGCAACTCCGCGCCGAGACGTGACCGCGCCTTCGCCGCGATCTCGGGGCCGATCCCGGACGGGTCGCCACAGCTCAGCGCGATCGGGCCGGGCATCGCAGGCTCAGGGCGTGCGGATGATGGCGCTGGCCTTCAACTCGGCCAGCCAGCCGTCGGCGAGCGCGCCGAGCCGCTGGTTGACCAGTTCCTCGCGCACCTGCGCCCGGCTCGGCCCCTGGCCGAAGCCAAGCGTGGGGTCGACGGCGGGGGTTCCATCGCCCGCCGGGGCGGAGGCATCGGCCACCACCGGGGCCGTCCCGGAGGCGAGCGTCGCGGAGCGCTTGCAGAGCATGAGGAACACCAGCGCATTGCCGGAGGTCAGCGCGGTCGAGACCTCGTTGTCGTCGAGACGCGCGAGTTCCCCCGCGATCGTGCCCGGCACCTGCGACAGCGCGCTCGTCTCGCGCAGCACCGTGCCCGCGGGCGCGGTCTTGAAGACGCGGTAGAGGTCGTCGCAGGTATCGGCCTCGCCGCGGATGCG
Source organism: Albidovulum sp. (assembly GCA_030837785.1). Lineage (GTDB taxonomy): Bacteria > Pseudomonadota > Alphaproteobacteria > Rhodobacterales > Rhodobacteraceae > Albidovulum. Next base: position 20,806 of record JAUQYA010000088.1, on the reverse strand, counting down.
CTCGGCCTCGGCCAGGGCCTCGGGCGTGCGGCCGCCGGGGATCAGCACCTGCGCGTAGTCCACGGTCAGGTTGGCGGGCGCGATCTCGCCGCCCTGTTCGAGCCCGCGCAGCCGCACGATGGCGATGGCATTGCCGAGGTTGATCGGCGGGCTGACCTGGCCGTTGCCCATGCCGGCGATGACCTGGCGCACCTGCGGCGGAAGGTTGGTGACCGGCACCCAGCCGACCTGCCCGCCATTGGCACGCGACGGCGCGGCCGAATGCGCCCGCGCGGCGGCGGCGAAGGCAGCTTCCGATCCGATCGACTTCGCCAGCTCCTCGGCGAAGTCGCGCTTCTCGATCGCGCTGCCGCCCGAGGCCGGAATCAGGATTTCCGACAGCAGCACCCGCGGCCCCGCGCCGCGCTGCGCGGGCACCGACAGCGCCCGGTCGATCTCGGCCTCGCTGATGACGATCTTCTGGTCGAACCTCGCCCGCACGGTCTCGCGCCAGGCAAGGCCGGCCTTGACGAAATCGCGGAACGTCTCGGGCGCGATGCCGGCCTGGCCGATCGCCTGGACGAACTGTTCGGTGTCGAGATTGGCGCGGCCGGCGAATTCGGCCATGCCCGCGGCGACCTGCTGGTCGTTGAGGGTGATGCCCGCGGCCTTCGCCGCCTGCATCCTCAGCCGATCCTCGATCAGCCCCTTCTCGGCCTCGGCGGCCGGGTCTCCGGGCGCGCGCAGGATCGTCAGGAACTGCATCCGCTGGTCAAGCTCGTACTGGGTGACGGCGGAATCGTTGACGATGACCGCGGGGGAAAACTCGCCCGCCCGGGCGCCGGCCGGCGCCGCGATCGCGGTCAGGCCCGCGAGGGCGAGGGGGATCAGGGTCGTGATGCGCATCGTCTGCCGTCCGTCTGCTCTCGGTTCTGTTCATCCCGCGGGTTCGCCGTTCACGGCCCGCAGCTTCGCCTGTAGCGCCGCCCGTCGGTCCCCGCGCCGATCCCGTGCAGGATGACCGACAGGTTGATGTCGGTGTCGGCCTTCACACTAGTCGAGGACGTGAAGCGACGCGAGAGGGAAAGATCGACGGTGGCGCAATCGGTCCGGTAGGCCACGCCGAGCGCCGCGCGGGTGGCGCGCTGGGCCTCGAAGTCATAGCGCCCGGTCAGCGATCCGCGCCAGCTTCGCCCGATGTCCCAGCCGGCGTCGAAGATCAGTTCCGAGGTAGGCAGGGTGCGGTTCTCGGCCGGGTCGGCGACGAGCCAGAGATAGCCTGCCGAAAGCTCGTAGCGGTCGGCGTCGTAGCCGATGATCAGTTCCTCGCGGCTGACGTCGAAGTCGTCGTCGAAGCTGATCCGGTTCATCACGTCGAGCCCGCCGGCGCCGGTGAACTGCGCCGCGACGAGCCAGTCCGACACGGTGCCGTCAAGGCCGGAGGCGGTCGAGAACTGGCCGAGGTCATCGGCGCGGATCACCCGGCCCGCGGTGACCCCGAGCGACCAGCCCGCAGGGTCGAGCCGCGTCCAGCTCATGCCGAGGTTGAGCCGGGTTCCAAGCTCGCGCGCATCCGCCCCCGGAAAGCGGCTGAAGGCGAAGAGGTTGCCCTCGTCGAAGTTGACGATCTGGCTGTCCTCGTTCGGCACCGCATCGGCGCTGTCGGGGGCAACGACCAGTTGCGCCACCGGCTCGATCACATGGGCGGCCCCGCTGCGGGTCGCGGCCTTCACCCAGGGCCAGCGCAGTTCCACCGCCGCGGCGGGCAGGATGCGGGTGACGGTACCGGGATAGGACGCGTCCTGGCCGATGGAATAGAAATCCGCCGTCACCTCGGCCGCGCCCGCGAGGATCATGCCGTTGGGCAGGATCCAGCTCCGCCGCCAGTCGGCGACCGCGCTCGCCCGCGCCACGTCGCGGCCGTCGACGGTGCCGTCGCCGTTCGCGTCGGTCGAGACGTCCGACGACCGCCGGTGGCTGTGCAGGTCGAATTCGAACTGGGCCTCGCCGCCGATCAGTTGGGGCGAGAAGCGCCGCGTGATGCTCAGGTCGCCCACGATTGTCGGCAGCACCGCGTTGTCGTCGCCCGCGCGGATCGACCAGTAGCGGAAGAAGCGCGCCTCGATATGTTCGTTGCGCCGCGTCCGCGTCAGCTCCACCCCGCTTTCGAGAAGGTCGGTCTCGTCCAGCCCGTAGTCGAGGATGTAGGCGTCGTCGCTGACATCCTGAAGGCGGAAGTCGAGCCGGAAGTCGCGGGGAAGCGCGAAGGCGCCCTCGGCGAAGACATAGCCGCGGGTCTTGCCGGGGATGAGGTCGTCGTGGGTGAGGGCGCCCGTCACCTCGACCGTCCCGGTGGGATAGGCTTCGCGGTAGCGGAACTCGAGCGTGCGGGTCCGGCTGGCCGAGACATAGGGCGTCAGCGTCAGGTCGCGGCTGTCGCCGATGGCGATGAAATAGGGAAGCTTCAGCCCCGGCCCGAGCGCCGTGGTCATGCGGAAGTGCGGCATGAGAAAGCCCGTGGCCCGCTCCAGCGTCGGGTCGGGCATCCTGAGGCGCGGAACGTAGAAGACCGGGATGCCGGCGACGCGGAACTGGGCGTGGTCGAAATAGAGCTGGCGCTCCACCTGGTCGTGAAGAACGCGGCGGGCGCGGATTTCCCACAGCGGCGTAGGGTTCGACGGGCAGACCTGGCAGGAGGAGGCGACGACGCGCGAGGCGCGGGTGAAGCGCCCGCTCGACCGCGCGATCTCGTCCGCGGCGACCTGGAGCTGTTCGTCGAGCACCATCCGCGCGCTCCGCAGGACCCCTTCGCTCAGGTCGCGCGACAGTTCGGCCTGGTCGGCCAGGATCACCGTTCCGGCGCCGTCGGTCAGCGTGATCGGCCCCTCGATCGTCAGCTCCTCGGTCGCGCCGTCATAGACGATCCGCTGCGCGGTCAGCCGCGCCCCCTTGTAGAAGACCTCCACCGCGCCCTCGGCGGTGAGCGTGTCGTCGGCCGCCAGAAACACCCGGTCGGCCACCAGCGTCGCGGGACCGTCGTCGGCGGAATGGGCCGCGACCGCGGTGAGCCAGAGCAGGAGCGAAACGAACAGTCGCCGCATCAGCCGTCCTCCAGATGCAGCAGCAGCGTGAGCGACAGGAGGATCGCCGCGACCGGCGGGCTCCAGGCGGCGAGAAGGACGGGAATCTGGCCGTTTTCGCCCAGAACCTGCGCAAAGTTGCGCAGCAGGAAGATCGCGAAGCCCGAGACGATGGCGAGAAGCACCATCACCCCGGTATGGCCGGACCGGGCGTGGCGCATCGTGAAGCCGGCGCCGACCAGCACCATCGCCATCAGGAGAAGCGGCAGCGCCAGCTCCATCTGGAACCAGACGCTGTGCTTGCGCGCCGAGAACCCGGCCCGCTCCAGCCCGGCGATGAAGGCCGGCAGATCCCAGATCGCGATCGTCGACGGCGTGCCAAAACTGTCGCGGATCTGGTCCGGCGTCAGGTCCGAGGGAAGCTCCATCGTGGCATGGCTTTCGGCCTCGCGTTCGGGGTTGCTGCCGGTGGTGAACCGCCATTCCTTGGCCTCTGTCAGGCGCCACGCGCCCTCGCCGAGCCGCGCCTCGGCCGCTTCCACCCGCGCCACCGGGCCCGATGGCCCCGCGAAGGTGAGGAAGGTCGCGTCGTAAAGCACCGTCCCGTCGGGGTTCGACCGTGCGGCGTGGATCACCGTCTGCCCTTCCGCCCCGCCCTGCCTGAGCCAAAGCCCATCGCGCGAGACCGAAAGCACGTTGCCTTCGCCGAGCCGGTGGCGGCTGGCGAGCGTCTCGTAGCGCTTGGCGGTGCCGGCGACGATCGGGTTCAGCGCGGCCACCGCAAAGGCCCCGATGAGAAGCGTCGTGATCAGCGGCGAAACCAGCATCCTGAGCGCCGAGCGCCCGGCGGCGCGGATCACCACCAGTTCCGAAGACCGCGCCAGCGCGAGGAAAAGCGCGATCGAGGCAAGGATCAGGATCATCGGCAGGATGCGGTAGACCGCCTGCGGCGTGTTGAGAAGCGCAAGCTCCGCCGCCGCGGCCAGGCCGATGTCGGCGTCGGCGAAGCGGCGGATCTCCTCGATCATGTCGATGAGGTAGAGCAGCACGAAAAAGCCGGCGAAGACTGCCAGGACGGTGACGGCGAAGCGCCGGGCGATATAGCGCGAAAGGGTCATGAGGCCACCGCCGCGACAAGGCCGTGGCGCACCCGCCGGGCCCGCCCGGCAAGGGACAGCATCAGCGCCGCGATCGCAAGGCCCGCGGCCACCGGCAGGTAGATCACCGGCCAGGCAGCGGGCGAGCGGGTGACGAGGCTGGTCGCCCCGTTGGCCAGGAACTGCACAAAGACGAGAAGCACCACCGCCATGCCGATCTGCCGCCAGAGGCCGAAGCGGCTGAACCCGCCGGTCAGCAGCGTCGCGAACCCGATCAGCGCCGAGACCAGCGCGAGGAAGGGCCGCGCCATGCGTTCGTGCCCTTCCAGGAGCATCGCCGCGCGTGTGGTGCCGGCCGCTTCGGCCGAGGCCTCCGTCGCGGTCAGAAGGACCGCGGTCGGCAGTTCCTCGACCGAGAGCTTCCGCGCCGCGGCCCCGCCGACCAGCGCGCCGATGTCATAGGAGAAATCGGCAAACCGGGTCACCGACAGGGTCTGGCCCTCGGCCGCGAGCGCCTGGGCCATGCCATCGAACATGACGAGCTTCGGCCCGGTGTCGCTTTTCACCAGAAGCGCGCGCTCGGCGGTGTAGACGGTGCGGCGGCCGGGCGTGCGGGCATCGGCAAGGAAGATGTCCTGCAACTCGCCCCGGGGCGTGATCTGGCGGATGTAGAAGGTGATCCCGTCCGCCGGATGCAGGAACGTCCCCTCGGTCAGGAAGCGCGCGGCGACATTCTCGGCGATCTCGCCCCGCCGGTCGGCGAGCCTGACGCGGCTCGCCGGCACCAGGACATGGGCGAGCACCGCCACCATCAGCGTGACGGCGAGGCCGAAATAGAGAACCGGCCGCGCGAGGCGGTAGGGCGAGAAGCCGGTTGCCATCATCACCACCAGTTCGCTTTCCGACGACAGCCGGTTGGTCACATAGACCGACGCCACGAAGGCCGCCACCGGCAGCACCAGCCGGATGACGTTCGGCAGCGTGAGCGCGGTGAATTCGAGGAAGACCCAGGCCGACTGCCCGTCGGAAATCAGCTGGTCGAACAGCGACACCGCCCGGTTGATCCAGTAGACCGACACCAGGATCAGCGCGAAGAAGCCGAACAGCGTCATCAGCTGCGACAGCATGTATCTGTCGAATTTCGACACCGCGCCCCTCTCCGGCCTCTTCCGTCCGCCTCGTGTCCTTCCCTAGCCCAAAGCGCCGGACGGGAAAACTCATATCTGGCCAAAGCCGGGGGGCCGGGGGTAGGGTCGGCGCCGGAATCTGCCGGAGCATGACATGACCCTTCCCCTGACGCTCGACTTCGCCCCCGCCACCCCCGCCGCCTACGACGCTCTCGCCGGGGCGGAGGGGCGTCTTGTGCTGCTCTTGCCGCCGGACGGGCGGCTCGGCGCGCTGGCGCGTCGGGTGAACCGGGCGGCGCGGGGCGCGATCCAGCGCGCGCTGGAGGCGAAGGCATGGGAGAAGCTGAAGCCCGGCGAGGCGATGGAACTGGCCTGGCCCGCGGGGCTCAGGGCCGAGGCGGTGCAGCTTGTCAAGCTTCCCGCCCGCGCCACGGTGGCCGAGGCGCGCAAGGCCGGCGCGGCGGTGGGGCGCGCGCTGGGCGAGGCCGGTGCCGTGGTGCTGGCGGCCGGGCAGAGGCGCGTGGCCGACATCGCGCTGGGGCTGACGCTGCGCGCCTATGACTTCGGCCGCTACCGGACCGGCGAGGCTGCGCCGAAGCCCAGGGGCCTGGTGATGCTTCTCGTCGACGATCCCGATGCCGCTCGCGCGGCGATGGGTCCGGCCACGGCGGTGGCCGAGGGCGTCTGCTTCACCCGCGATCTGGTCAGCGAACCGGCCAACGTGCTGACCACGAGCGATTTCGCCGCCCGCCTTGCCGACCTGAAGACCCTCGGCCTGAAGGTTGAAATCCTTGAAGAAGATGACCTCTCGAAGCTCGGGATGCGGGCACTTCTGGGGGTGGGCCAGGGCTCGGAAAGCCCCTCGAAGGTCGTGGTGATGGAGTGGCAGGGCGGCAAGAAGGGCGAGGCGCCCTTCGCCTTCGTCGGCAAGGGCGTCTGCTTCGACAGCGGCGGCATCTCGATCAAGCCCGCGGCCGGCATGGAGGAGATGACGATGGACATGGGCGGCGCCGGCGTCGTCGCCGGGCTGATGCGCACGCTGGCGCTCAGGAAGGCGAAGGCCAACGTCGTCGGTCTCGTCGGCCTTGTCGAGAACATGCCGGACGGCCGCGCGCAGCGGCCGGGCGACATCGTTGCCTCGATGAAGGGCGACACGATCGAGGTGATCAACACCGACGCCGAGGGGCGGCTGGTGCTGGCCGACGTGCTCTGGTACGCGCAGGAGCGGTTCAGCCCCAGGGGGATGATCGATCTCGCCACGCTGACCGGCGCGATCATCATCGCCCTCGGCCACGAGCACGCCGGCGTCTTTGCCAATGACGACAGGCTGGCGGCGGCGCTTCTGAAGGCCGCCGGGGCGGAGGGCGAGGGTGCCTGGCGAATGCCGATGGGCCCGGCCTACGACGAGATGATCAAGTCGCGCCTTGCCGACATGAAGAACACCGGCGGCCGGCCGGGCGGGTCGATCACCGCGGCACAGTTCCTGCGCCGCTTCGTCAGGGACGAAACCCCGTGGTGTCACATCGACATCGCCGGCGTCGCGCTCCAGTCGAAGGACACCACGCTCGCGCCCAAGGGGGCGACCGGCTGGGGGGTGATGACGCTCGACCGGCTGGTGCGCGACCTGCTGGAGCGCTGATGGGACAGGCGATGTTCTATCACCTCACGCGCTCGCCGCTGGAGGTGGCGCTGCCGATGCTTCTGGCCAGGAGCCTCCAGTCGGGCTGGCATGTCGTGGTGCGGGGGACCGGCACGCAGAGGCTCGACTGGCTCGACCGCACGCTCTGGGCAGGCAGCGACGAGGGCTTCCTGCCGCACGGGGTTGCCGGCGGCCCGCATGACGCGGCCCAGCCGATCCTGCTGACCACCGGGCGCGAGGCGCCGAACGGCGCGGCGTGCCTGATGGCGGTCGACGGGGCCGAGGTTTCGCCGGAGGACTGCGCGGCACTGACGCGGGTCTGCATCCTCTTCGACGGCAACGACCCGGCGGCGGTGGAGCGCGCCCGCGGCCAGTGGAAGGCCCTGACCGGCGCCGGCATTCCCGCGCAATACTGGAGCGAGGAGGGCGGGCGCTGGCAGAAGAAGGCCGAAAGCGGGGGATAAGGGATGCGGCGGGACCCGGGGGACGATCCGCCGGTAGCAGATCATCAGTGCCGAATGCCTCCGGGGCGGCGGGCCGGGAGGCGGGCGCCGCCCGGGCTGGTCGGCCGGGCGAGAGGGTGGGGCATTCGTCTGTCACCTTCCCGCAGGCGGGCGTCTCCAACCGCTTGTCCCCGTGTCCCGCCGCTACCGCCGGATCACCAGCCGGTCGCGCGAGAAGGTCGCCTCGTGGCCCCCGAGCCAGCTCATGCCGAGAAGCGAGGTGTCGAGGTCGCCGCCGTTGACCACCGCCGGGACGCCGCGCTCCTCCACCCCCCCGACCGCGAAACGGTCGAGCGTCACCGGCGCCGTGGCGACGCGGCCGTTTGCCGTCATCGCGGTGCCGAAATAGGCCAGCCCCGCCGGGTCGAGCCCCGCCCGCTCCGCGTCGCGTTGCGCGAGGACGATGTCGGAAGCCCCCGTATCCACGACGAAAAGCACCTTCGCCCCGTTCACCTCGGCGGAGAGGTAGTAATGCCCGTCCTCCGACACCGGCACCTCCAGCGCGTCGCCCCGGACCACCGCCTCGCCCGGCAGCACGGCGCGGCGGACGTCGCCCCAGAGGCCGGCGGCCGCCACCGCGCCGAGGAAGATCAGCCCCCAGATCGCCGCCTGCTGCGCCGACTTGCCGAGGCGGCCGCGGCTCTCGACGATGAAATAGCCGCCGACCACCGCCAGAAGCAGCACGAGGTAGACGAGGCGGGGCAGGTCGTTGGGGTCCATGCCTCAGATGAGGCCGGTGCCGCGGATGCCGTCAAGGACGAACTGGACCGAGAGTGCCGCCAGCAGCATCCCCAGAAGCCGGGTGATGACGACGATTCCGGTCCGGCCGAGCGCCCGTTCGATTACGCCGGCGGCGAGGAACATCAGGAAGGCGATGGCGACGACGGCGACCATCACCGCGTGGACCGCCAGCGTATGGGCAAGCCCCGTGGCCGGCGTGTTGTTGACCAGAAGGATCATCGTCGTGAACGCCCCCGGCCCGGCGATCAGCGGCGTCGCCAGCGGAAACACCGAAGGGTCGTGGTGCGGGTCGGCGTGCTGGCCCTCGCGCCGCTGGGTGCGCCGCTCGAACAGCATGTCGAGCGCGGTGACGAAAAGGAGAATCCCGCCCGAGATGCGGAAGGCCGGCATCGAGATGCCGATGACCGAGAGGATCTTGTCGCCGAGAAGCCCGAAGAGCGTCATCAGCGCCGCCGCGATGAGACAGGCCCTGAGCGCGATCGCGCGCCGGTGCGCGCCATCCATCCCCTGCGTCAGCGCGACGAAAAGGGGCGCCAGCGCGATCGGGTCTATGATCACGAAGAGGGTGACGAAGGCGGTCAGGTAGAAGGCCGGTTCCACGCGCTCAGACTCCGCCGGGGTTTCAAAGGCCCCGCTCACCAGACAGGACATCTGCCATATGCGCTGCAAGCGCGGCGATCTGTTCGTGCAGTTTCAGGAGTTCTTCCATCGTTTCAACCTCTCGTTCGAATTCTGCCCCGTCGCTGTAGTTGACACGGTAGGAGAAGCGAGTTCCGGGGTCGTCGAAGTCGAATGCCGGATGCGACGCAGAAAGAAAGTCAGAGAGGGCATCCACTGTTTCGAAGATCATTGGCCTTGAAAGCCTATGACCCACCAGCTCGAACTCCAGCGGTGGAGACGACAGCGCCGCCTGAACGCTTGCAACATACGAGCGAACCGCGGTTTCGCCCAAGATGGCACGCAAGGAGTCAGCCGCTGCTTTCTTCACTTCGGCGGTCAATTCCCTGCCGAAGCGGCTGGCAATATCGAGCTTGGTGCCCTCGTCCGCCCTGTCATCGTAGTCCATCTCCAGGCCAAGGTTCCTGAAGGTTTCGATCACCTTGGCCTTTGGGACATAGAGAAGATTGATCTTCCGCGAATCTATAAGCTCGCGGGCCGGTCGGGTGAACTCGCCGCTAGCGACGATTCCCAGAAATCGTGCCGTGGGATAAGTCGATCGCATCGGCACGAGCTTGCCGCTATCATCGCGCGCCTTGTCCTTGGAGTGCCGGGCGCCCCGCCGCCAGAAGCATTCCAGGAAGGCGACAGGTATTCCCCGCTTTTCGGGGGAGCCTGCAAGTTCCATCACGAAGTCATAGTCGACATGGTTTTCATCCCCGTCAGCCCAGAGAATCTTGCCTCCCCGAACGTCGGCGCTTCGTTCGCATGTTCTGTGGTCCAGAAACAAGCCAAGGCGATCTGCCACCTCCCTTAGAAGGGGAGTGACAAAACTGTCCTGAAACCAGTCACCGACGAGTTGGCCGAGCTTGTGTCCGGCCGAGCTTGGACCCTGGTCATCGATCATCCCTCGATCCACAACCTTCCTTCATGAAGCGGCACGCTATGCTTTCGGTTTCTCCATTTCGTATTCCTGTCGCGGATCTTCTCAAAAGCGTAGCTCTTGAAGCCCGCGTGGATCGCGAGGTCGCCCAGCCAGCGATCGACAGGGGCGTGGACGCCATAAGGCGCGCTGTCTCCCACGACGAAGCACATCCGCCCACCGTTCTTTACCTGACAGCGGAGCCGCCTGAATACCTCCGCCAAGTCAAAGAAGTAGCAGGCCAGCATCAGGTGATAGGGTTTTTTGCCGCCCTTCGACTCTCTTACCGCATCAAGTTCCCTGACGATCGTGACCAGTTCGCCGGCAATCGGCGCAAGTTGTTCGGAGGACAGGGTTTCTTCCAGAACGTCCGCCTGTGACGCAACGTGCTGCGTGCAGGCGCGCACAAGCGTCGGGCGAATGACTGCCTGAAGGTCACCCCAGCCGCCGATTTCGCCTAATACGGCCAGTTCCAGGCGTGTGGCATCGGCATAGTCGTAGTTGTTGGCATAAGGCGGCGAGGTAATGACCAGATCCGCCCACCCCGAAGGTACGGCCACGTCTTTTCTGGCGTCCATTTCCACGACCCTTGCGGAAGGGTTCATGCGATATGAGCGCATCAGCTCCATATCGCGGCAGAAGGCATCCGTCTTCGCCAGGAACCCGGCAATTGGTGTGACTACCCTCGTTTTCCGGCGGCTAGGAAGAACATATTGCCACTGTGCCGTTCCGACATGCGAGGTTTCCCGAATGATCGACAAAAAGGCCAGCCAACAAAGCGACCACGACTGCTCTCTTCGGCGATCGCTTGTATCGAGGGCATCCTTGAGTGCCTTCAGTTCCTTTCGCGCCGCGAGAGTAAAGCATTTGTCCAGAAACGTCGACGCTTCGACTGTTACAGTTTTTGCAAGACATCTTGCGCCAACCGCGATCTCGTCAGCAACCCTCCGGAACTCCTCGATTTCGCAGCGCCAAGCGAGTTTGGCGGCGGCAACACGAAAGACGAGGGAATGAGCTTCAATTCCAACAGCGTTGCGCCCGAGTTTCTCCGCTTCGATGAGGACAGTCCCGGAGCCGGCAAAGGGATCGAGAACGTTTGCGGCGTCCGGGTGGTCTTCAAGAACCGTTCTTACCCAGTCCGCGGAGAAGCCTGCGGAATACCGGAACCATCTGTGGACGGGTAATCTCGTGTTGGCGGCGAAGGTGCCGCTCGCTTTGTCAGCTATGGGGGAACTGTCTCTTTTTGCCGAGAGCGGCAGGTCGGGAAACAGGTCCGACATCATTGAATCGGCGCTCACCGGTCGCTGTCCCGTCGTTCCACCGGCGCCTGACTTTGCTGATGTATCACTATCCCTCCGCCTCCTCCAGCCGTTCGGCCGCCTCGATCCAGAGCGCCTCGGCACGCGCCTGCGCCTCGGCCACCTCGGCGTATTTCTTCTGCCAGACGACCGCTTCGTCGGGCTTCGTGTAGAGTGCGGGATCGGCGAGCCTGGCGTCAAGTTTCCCGCGCATCTCGTTGAGCCTGGCGAGTCTTTCCTCGCATCTGCGGACCTCGGCGCGGAGCCCGAGGATCGCGTCGCGCGAGGGGCGGGCGGGCTTTCCCTTCGGCTTTTCGGCGGGCTTGTCCGGCTCCTCGCCGGCCAGAAGCTCGCGCCGGTAGGCCTCCAGGTCGCCGGTGTAGGGCGTGACCGTGCCGCCCTTCACCAGCCACAGCCGGTCGGCGACGAGGCCGAGCAGGTGCATGTCATGGGAGACGAGGATCACCGCGCCGGAATATTCGGTCAGCGCCTCGACCAGCGCCTCGCGGCTTTCGATGTCGAGGTGGTTGGTCGGCTCGTCGAGGATCAGGAGATGCGGCGCGTCGATCGTGGCGAGCATCAGCGACAGCCGCGCCTTCTGCCCGCCCGAAAGTTTCGCCACCACCGTCTCGGCCTGGTCGGCCATCAGCCCGAAGCCCGCGAGTCGCGCCCGGAGCTTGGCCTGCCCCTCGGCGGGGCGGAGCCGCTGGACATGCTGCAAGGGTGTCTCGTCGAGGTGCAGCTCGTCCATCTGGTGCTGGGCGAAATAGCCGATGCGGAGCTTCGACGAGCGCGTGAAGGTGCCTGCCTCTGCCGTAAGTTTACCGGCCAGAAGCTTGGAAAGCGTGGATTTTCCCTCGCCGTTGCGGCCGAGAAGCGCGATCCGGTCGTCCTGGTCGATCCTGAGCGAGAGCCGCCTGAGCACCGGGGCGCCGCCATAGCCCACCGCCACGCCCTCCATCGTCACGATGGGGGGCGAAAGTTCCTCGGGCTCGGGGAAGGTGAAGACCACCTTCGCCGCATCCTCGGGCGCGGCGATCGGCGTCAGCTTCTCCAGCATCTTGATCCGGCTCTGCGCCTGCACTGCCTTCGACGCCTTGTAGCGGAAGCGGTCGACGAAGCTTTGCAGATGCGCGCGCCGCGCCTCGACCTTGCGCGCCTCCGCCACCTGCACCGCGCGCCGTTCCGCCATCTGCCGGGCGAACTGGTCGTAGCCGCCGGCCCAGAGCGTCAGCCTGCGGTCCGCCAGATGCAGGATCGAGCCGACTGCGCGGTTGAGGAGGCCCCGGTCGTGGCTGATGATGATGACGGTGTGGGGATATTTCGCCAGGTAGCTTTCCAGCCAGAGCGCGCCCTCGAGGTCGAGGTAGTTGGTGGGCTCGTCGAGCAGCAGAAGGTCGGGCCGCGCGAAGAGCACGCCCGCCAGCGCCACCCGCATCCGCCAGCCGCCGGAAAAGTCCGAACAGGGGCGCTTCTGCGCCTCGGCGTCGAAGCCGAGCCCCTTGAGGATGGCGCTGGCGCGGGCCTCGGCCGACCAGGCGTCGATGTCCGACAGCCGGTGCTGGATCTCGGCGATGCGGTGCGGATCGGCGGAATGCTCCGCCTCGGCCAGAAGGGCCGCGCGCTCCTCGTCGGCGGCCAGCACCGTGTCGATCAGACTGGTGGCCGACGACGGCACCTCCTGCGCCACACCGCCGATGCGGGCGCGGGCGGGCAGCGCGATCTCGCCCCCCTCCAGCGCCAGCTCGCCCCGAATCAGCCGGAAGAGCGTGGTCTTGCCGGCGCCGTTCCTGCCGACGAGGCCGACCTTGTGGCCGTCGGGAATCGTCGCCGAGGCGCCTTCGAACAGCGGGCGGCCCTCCACGGCATAGGTGATGTCGGCGATCCTCAGCATGGGCTCGCGATAGCAGAGTGGCGGGCAGGGCGGAAGCGCCGGCTTTCGCTCCCGTCGGTCCGGCCGGAATATCCCGGGGCCCCGGGGGGCAGCGCCACCTTTTCAATCGCGCCCGCCCGTGCTAGCAGGCGCGCGATCAAATCCCGCCGGGCCGTGCACGCGCGCGCCCCGGCCCGCAGCAAAGGCATCCGTCATGGCGATCGAACGCACCCTGTCCATCATCAAGCCCGACGCGACGCGTCGCAACCTCACCGGCAAGATCAACGCCAAGTTCGAGGAGGCGGGCCTCAGGATCGTCGCGCAGAAGCGCATCCACCTGAGCCTGGCGCAGGCCGGCAAGTTCTACGAGGTCCACAAGGAGCGTCCCTTCTACGGCGAGCTTTGCGAATTCATGGCCTCCGAGCCGGTCGTGGTGCAGGTTCTGGAAGGCGACAATGCGATCGCGAAGAACCGCGAGGTGATGGGCGCGACCAACCCGGCGAACGCGGCCCCCGGCACGATCCGCAAGGACTTCGCGCTGTCGGTCGGCGAAAACTCGGTCCACGGGTCGGACGCGCCGGAAACTGCGGCGGTCGAGATCGCCTATTTCTTCTCCGGGCTCGAACTCGTCGGCTGAGTGCGCCGCACAACGGTCAGCCGCGGCCGCCCCCCGGGGCGGCCGTTTTCTTTCCGGGGGCGCCCGCCGGCCGGCGCGGAACCAGGCCGATCTCGTCGAAGGCCTTCTCGATGCCCGCGGGCAGGTCGCCGGGGTGCCGCGCGCTCTCCGCCGCGGCCTTCAGCGCATCGAACCGGGCGCGCAGCGCCTGCTTTTCCGCGCCCCGGCAGTCGTTCCAGGGCCGGCCCTGAAGCCCCATCACCAGCGCGTAGTAGCCGATGAAATGGGGCGCGAGCCCGGCGTTGAGCCAGCGCAGATAGGCGGCATCCGCGCCCATCGCGCGCAGGCTTTCGGCGCTGGTGATTCCGGCGCGCGCGAAGGCCGCCTCGGTGGCGGGGCCGATGTTGGGAATGGTCGAGACGGGCATGGTCATCCGGGCCTCCGGGCCAGGGGCGCCGCCGTCCGGGCCTGCCGGCCCGAGGACGTTCATCCGGGCCTGCCGGCCCGGAGCGTAGCGTCAGGCCCGCGCGGCGGAAAGGATCAGATCGAGGCCCAGTCGCTGAAATGCACCGGCCGCATCTGCTCGGCCGGGGTTTCGGCAAGCTGCTGCTGGGTTTCGCGACGCTTGGCGCGCTCGACGGTATCGCCCTGCTGCTGGCGGTGCTCGCCCGCGCCTTCGGCGCCCATCTGCTTCGGCATGTCCATCCGTTTCATCCTTCCCGTGCGGGCGTTCGGCCCGCGTGCTGCGACCTGTCCTCTGTCCATGCTCACTCGTCACGGTGGCTATGGCGCGGCGCAGATATGTCCGGGTCATGGCCCCGTCAAGTGATTCTGCGTCACGATACGCGGCGCGCCAAGCCGCGGCGCGGCATTCCGCCGGATTGCGAGTCCTTCCGGCAACAGTTCCAGTGGGCGAACCGGGGAAAGACCATGTTCCGGAAACACCGATCCCGTCCTTGCCGCCCGTCTGTGGCCATCCGTGCCCATTCGCGCCGGACTCAGCCGCGGAAGGCCGCGGCGAAGGGCTCGGGCAGGGCGAATTCGGCCAGCGCCCGGGCGCGCGCCTCCGCCGACATCTTGCGGGCGGTCTTCGCCACGATCCGCTCCAGCCCGCCGGCGTCGCGGCCTTCCGCGAAGAGCCGGAAATACCAGCGCAGGAAGGTGAAGCAGATCACGTCCTCCAGCGCCTGCACCTCGGGGTCGCGCTTGATTCCCTCCTTGCGGATCATCCGGCCGACGCGCTCGACGGCTTCGGCCGTGTATCCCTCGGCGGCCATGATCTCGCCGACCCTGCGGGCGTGATAGGCGCCAAGGTCGCGCCGCCAGGCGAGGTAGCCCTCGCGCCCCTCGGGCCAGGCGCTGCGTGGCGAGGTCCAGCGCTCGATGTGCTGGCCGCGCGCGGCGATCCGCAACTCCTCCGACGCGTCGGGAAACAGCCGGTCGAGTTCCGCCGACATCCGCTGGCCGTAAAGCTCAGCGGCCGGCACGCCCCCTTCGCGGTCGGGGTCGGCGGCATTGGCGTCGTCGATCGCGGCGAGGGTGCGGGAGAGGCGGGTCATGGCGGTCCTTCCGGTCAGGCAAGGCGGGCGTGGAGCGAGCGCAGCGTGTCGCGGACAAGCGCCGCGGCGGCGTCTTCGCTGCCGGCCTCGGCATAGCAGCGCAGCTCCGGCGCGTTGCCCGAGGGCCGCAGATGGACGATGGCGCCCGAGGCGAAGCTGATCCTGAGCCCGTCGGTCAGGTCCACGCCGGTCTCGGCGCCGAGGGCGGCGAAAAGTGCGGCGCGGTCGCGCGGGTCTTCCGCCAGCCGGCGCACCAGCGCCTGCGAGGCCTCGGTGGCGACGTTTTCCAGCCGGTCCGCGGCGGTGCGGCGGGCGGGCAGGGCCGCGACAAGGGCCGCGAGGCTCAGGCCCTGGCGGACGCATTCGGCCAGCGACATCAGGATCGGCAGCATCGCGTCGCGCGTCATCAGGGGCGCGAGGGGGCCCGCGGGCCCCGCGGCCTGAAAGCCGAGAAGGAAGCCGCCGTTGGCCTCGAACCCCACGGTGCGCCGGGCAGGGTCGGCCCGTGCAGCCTCCATCGCGGCGATGACATGGGGCGAGCCGATCTTGGTCCGCGCCACGCGCGCGAAGCGGCGCGAGGCCTCGATCATCGTGTTCGACGACACCGGCGTCGCCACCGTGTCCGCCCCCAGCGCGAGCGCGGTCAGCGTGCCGATCACGTCGCCGGGAATCACCCTGCCGGCACCGTCGGCCACCAGCGGCCGGTCGGCATCGCCATCGGTCGAGACCACGGCATCAAGCCGGTGCTCCGCGGCCCAGCCGGCCAGCATCGCCCGCGTCGCCTCGTCCACCGCCTCGGTGTCGACAGGTACGAAGACCTCCGACCGGCCGAGCGGCACGACCGTCGCGCCGAGGTCGGCGACAAGCTCCGCGAGGAGGTCGCGCGCCACCGAGGAATGCTGCCAGACGCCGACCCTGAGCCCGGTCAGGGCGCGGGTGCCGAAGGCGGCGACATAGCGTGCGCGGTAGGCGGGGAGCGCGCCCGGCCCGGGCGTGGCGGGGGCGGGGCGGGCCGCCCGGTCGCCGGCATAGGCGGCAAGGATCGCGGCCTCGTCCGCCTTGGTGATCTCTCCCCCGGCGGAATAGAACTTCAGCCCGTTGCGGTCGGCGGGGATGTGGCTTCCCGTGACCATGACCGAAGGCGTGCCCGCCGTCATCGCCGCAAGCGCCAGCGCCGGCGTCGGCAATGCGCCGCAGTCGAGGACGGCAAGCCCCGCCTCGCGCGCGGCGGCGACGACGGCGGCACTGATCCGTGCCGAGGAGGGGCGCAGGTCGCGCCCGACCATCAGCCGCCCCCGGTGCGGCACGGCGGACAGGAAGGCGCGCGCGTAGCCGGCGCATAGCCCGTCGGTCAGCTCCGTCACCAGTCCGCGGAGCCCGCTCGTGCCGAATTTCGGTGCCATCTTCGCCTGCCTTGTCAACTCGTTAGCCGCGGCGATTGTGACAGATCGGCCGCAGATGTCGAGACGGCGGGGGCACGCCCATTGGCCGAATTGATCGCCCGTCGCTTCGCGCCTAGGCTGTGCGCCGGCGCCGCGACTGGGGGCAGGCCGCGCCGGATTGGACCCCCGGGGCCCTGACGGGCCGTGGGGGCGATTTCGGATGAACAGGACGCAATGTGCACTACCGGTTGAATTGTCTCTGCCCGCCCCACAATCCCTCCCGAAATGCCGCATGGGGTCGCGCCCGGCCGCCCGCCCGCCTATGCTGGCATCCGTTCGGGGGTCAAGGCCCCACCGCACCTTTCAGGGATGACGCATGAGTGCCAGAACCATTTCCGTCCTCGCCGCGGTCTTCCTCGCGGCGGTCACCTCCTACCTTGCCGGAATGTGGACGACCTACAAGAACTGGTGGCCCTGGGAAAAGGCGACCGACGTGCAGACGGCGTGGCGGTCGTGGCGGGCGACCGGGTATTTCCTGCCCGGCGACACCTATGCGCGGCGCAAGGCCGACGCCCCTGACGACCGCCACGCCGTTCACGATGCCGCGGCGGTCGCACCCGGCCTCTGGGTGATCAACCGCTATGACCCGCCGACCCAGGGCTACGTCTTCGAGCTTGTGGACGGAACAGGCGCGATCCTGAACAGTTTCCCGATCGACTACAGCCGGATCAGCGAGGGGGGCAAGCCGAGCGAATTCGCCCATATCGCCACGGTGCTGCCCGACGGCAGCGTCCTCGTCGTCTGGGACGACGCGCCGGGGATGGCGCGGCTCGACGCCTGCGGCAAGCCGATCTGGGCGAAGACCGACCGGATCTATCACCATTCGCTGGAACGCGGCGTCGACGGTTACTGGACCTGGGCCACCGACAACTGGTATGGCGCCGAGGATCAGGACATGATCCGCTTCGACCCGATGACCGGAGAGATTCTCGAAGAGATCAACCTGATCGACGACATCATCGAGACATCGCCGGAAAACCGGCTCAAGCTGACGGTCCCCGACGGCTACCGCTACAAGCGCGACAGCCACTACGGCGAGCAGGCGGATCTGTTCCACCCCAACGACCTGGAGGAGTTGCTGCCCGGGATGGCCGCGGCCTTCCCCGAATTCGAGGCGGGCGATCTTCTGGTATCCTTGCGCAACATCGACGCGCTTGCCGTCATCGGGCGGCGGACCGGCGAGGTGAAGTGGATCGCCTACGGCCCCTGGCGCGACCAGCACGACGCCGATTTCCAGCCCGACGGCACGATCACGGTCTTTTCCAACAACACCGACCGGAACCGGTCGCAGATCATCGCGGTCGATCCGAAGACCGGCGCCAGCCGCGATCTCTTCGCCGGCACCGGGCTCGGCTTTGACAGCTTCATCATGGGCAAGCACCAGCATCTGCCGAACGGCAACTGGCTGATCACGCCGACGATCCAGGGCCGGGTGATCGAGGCGACGCCCGAGGGCCGGATCGTGCGGGAATACAACAACATCCTGAACGGGGACTACAATGCGCTCGTGCTCTATGCTGAACATCTGGAGCCGGACTATCTGGCGAAGGTGCCGACATGCGCGAACTGATGCGGGTCGGGCGGGACGGGAACGAGGAGTGACAGGCAGATGACGACGACGATCATCCCGGTGGTTCTGTGCGGCGGAACCGGCACGCGGCTCTGGCCGGTGTCGCGCGAGGGCATGGCCAAGCAGCTGCTGCCCATCGTGGGCGAGGAGACGCTTCTGCAGATGACGCTGCGGCGCGCGGCGGGCGAGGGCTTCGGCCCGCCGATGGTGATCGGGGCGCATGCCGTCCGCTTCACCATCCGCGAGCAGGTCGAGGCGGTGGCGCCCGGGGCGCGGGTGGTGATCGAGCCGGCGCGGCGCGACACGATGGCGGCCGTGGCGCTTGCCGCCGCCATCGCCGCACGGGACGACCCCGACGCGGTGCTGGCGGTGATGCCGTCGGACCACCTGATCCGCGAGACCGACGCCTTCCGCGCCGCGATCCGCACCGCGGCTTCGGCGGTGGCGGCAAGCGGTGTCGCGGTGATCGGCGTCTCGCCCACCGAACCGGCGACGGGCTACGGCTACATCAAGCCGGCGGTGAAGGGCGGCGCGGGCGCGGTCAAGGTGCTCCGCTTCGTCGAGAAGCCCGACGAGGCGAAGGCGCACCGGCTGATCGCCGATGGCTGCCTGTGGAACGCCGGCATCTTCTGCTTCCGCGCCGGCTGGCTTCTGGAGGCACTCGCGGCGGTCGAGCCCGAGGCGGTGCGGCTGGTCCGCGACGCCGTCCAGGCGATGAAGCCCGATCTCGGCATGCTGGTGCCGGGGGACGCCTTCGCCCGGGTGAAGGCGATCTCGTTCGACCATGCCTTCATGGAAAAGACCGAGGCTGCCGTCGTCGTGCCCGCGGCCTTCCGCTGGTCCGACGTGGGCGACTGGAACGCGGTCTGGGCGGCGTCGGACCATGACGCCGCCGAGAACGCCGTGCGCGGCGACGCGGTGGCGATGGAGGCGCGCGGCAACCTGATCCATTCCGAGGACCGGCTGGTCTGCGCGCTCGGCGTCGACAACCTCGCCATCGTCGAGACGACGGACGCGATCCTCGTCGCACCCCGTGACCGCGCACAGGAGGTCAAGGCGCTGGTCGGCGCGCTGAAGGCGAAGGGGCGCCCCGAGGCGGTCGAGCATCTGCGCAATCACCGGCCCTGGGGCTGGTATCAGACGATGGACCTTGGCGAACGCTTCCGGGTGAAGCGGATCGTGGTCAAGCCCGGGGCGAAGCTCAGCTTGCAGAAGCACCACCACCGCTCGGAGCACTGGGTCGTTGTGCGCGGCACCGCCGAGGTCACGATCGGCACCGACCGGCGCATCCTGCACGAGAACGAGAGCGTCTACATTCCGATCGGCGAGGTGCATCGCCTCGCCAACCCCGGCCGCATCCCGGTCGAGATCATCGAGGTGCAGACCGGGACCTACCTGGAAGAGGATGACATCGAGCGCATCGAGGACGAGTTCGGCCGCGCCTGAACCGGCGGGACAGAACGCCTGCCCGCGCCGGGACGCGCCATCCGGCGGTGCTCGGCCGCCCTATGTCGGAGCGCGGGATGGAGGATCTGCGGCAGTCCTTTCCCCGCGAGCTACGCACGCTTCCCGGCGAGGGCCGAGGGCGCTCAGACGAGCGCCTTCGCCTTCGCCGCCACCGCCTCGGCGGTGATCCCGAATTCCTGATAGAGCCGTTCCGCCGGGGCCGAGGCGCCGAACCCCTCCATGCCGACAAAGGCGGCCCTGGCCTCGCGGCCGCGCTCGCCCAGAAGCCAGCGGTCCCAGGGCTGGCGGACGGCGGCCTCGACGGCGACGCGGACGGGGCCCGCGGGCAGGATTTTCCGGCGGTACGCCTCGGGCTGGGCCGCAAAGAGCTCCATGCAGGGCATCGAGACGACGCGGGTGCCGATGCCCTCGGCCTGCAAGAGGTCGCGTGCCTTGAGCGCGATCTCCACCTCCGACCCGGTGGCCATGAGGATCGCCTGCCGCCGCCCCTCCGCCTCGCGCAGCACATAGGCGCCCTGGGCGGTGAGGTTCTTCGCCGTGTGCAGCGTGCGCACCGTGGGCAGGTTCTGGCGCGAGAGCGCCAGCACCGAGGGCGTGGCCCCCGAGGTCAGCGCCAGTTCCCAGGCCTCGGCCGTCTCGATCAGGTCGGCGGGGCGGAAGGTCCAGGTGTTCGGCGTGGCGCGGCAGATCGCGAGGTGTTCGACCGGCTGGTGGGTCGGCCCGTCCTCGCCGAGGCCGATGGAATCGTGGGTCATCACATAGACGGCGGGCACGCCCATCAGCGCCGAAAGCCGCATCGCGCCGCGGGCATAGTCGGTGAAGCACAGGAACGTGCCGCCATAGGGGCGGACGCCGCCGTGCAACGCCATGCCGTTCATCGCCGCCGCCATCCCGTGTTCGCGGATGCCGAAGTGGATGTAGCGGCCCTTGCGGTTCCCGGCGTTGAAGATGCCGAGGTCGCCGGTCTTCGTGAGGTTCGACCCCGACAGGTCGGCCGAACCGCCGATGGTCTCCGGCATCACAGGGTTGACGACCTCGAGCACAAGCTCGGAGGCCTTGCGCGTCGCCACCTTGGGCTGGAGGTCGGAGTTCTGCTTCTTCAGCGCGCGGATCGTGGCGGCGAGCCGCTTCGGCGCGGCCCCCGACACCTGGCGCTCGAACTCGGCCCTGCGGGCGGCCGGAAGCGCGGCCATGCGCGCCTCCCACTCCTTCCGCGCGGCCTTGCCGCGCGCGCCG
>JAUQYA010000087.1 GCA_030837785.1 Albidovulum sp. | reverse complement strand
CCGCCGCACGGCTGGCCGAGACCGATCCGGAAGGCGCGCTTCTCTACCGCCTCTACCGCAAGCTGGATGTCCGGCCCTCGTCCTACTGGCGCGAGGACGCGCCCGCTGCGGCCGGACCCGACCTCTCGCTTCTGCACGATGCGATCCGCGACAGCCGCCCGGTGGCCTTCGGCTATACCGACCTGTCGGACAACGAGTCCGTGCGCACGGTCCTGCCGCTGGCACTGGTCCACCCGCCGCAGGGGGTGAAGCTGCTCGCCTACTGCGAGGAGCGCCAAGGCTACCGCCAGTTCTTCGTGCGGGCGATGCGCGACGTCACCGTGCAGGCCGGCGATTTTGCCGACGAGCGTATGGCGCTGCTGGAAGGTCTGGTCGAGAAGGAAGGCGCCTGAGGCAACTCAGGCGCCGATCCGCTCCACCGTCAGGTTGCCGTTGGTGTAGACGCAGATGTCGGCGGCGATCGCCATCGCCTTCCGCGCGATCTCCTCGGCGGAAAGGTCCGTCTCCATCAGCCCGCGCGCGGCGGCAAGGGCGAAGTTCCCGCCCGACCCGATGGCGGCCACGTCATGCTCGGGCTCCAGCACGTCGCCCGCGCCGGTGACGACCAGAAGCGTCGTGCCATCAGTGACGATCAGCATCGCCTCGAGCTTCTGCAGATACTTGTCGGTGCGCCAGTCCTTCGCCAGCTCCACGCAGGCGCGGACAAGCTGGCCCGGCGCCGCCTCGAGCTTCTTCTCCAGCCGCTCGAGCAGGGTGAAGGCATCCGCCGTGGACCCGGCGAAGCCGACCACCACGTCGCGGCCGCCGGGCGACAGCCGGCGCACCTTGCGCGCCGTGCCCTTGATGACGGTCTGGCCGAGGCTCACCTGACCGTCGCCCGCCACGACCACCTCGCCGCCCCGTCGCACGCCGAGGATCGTCGTGCCGTGCCACCCTGGGAAATCGTTGTCCGCCATTCGGCCCCCTCCGTTCGTCCGGTCCTATATGGCGGCGGCGGCCCCGGGGCGCAACCGGGGCGCAACCGGGCCGCAACCGGCCATGCAAAAGGGCGCCCGAAGGCGCCCCGGGGCCGCGCGGATGCACCGCGTTCAGATCGCCGAGTCGATCCAGTTCTGCAACGCGGCCTTCGGCGCGGCGCCGACCTTGTTGGATACGACCTCGCCACCCTTGAACATGAACAGCGCCGGAATTCCGCGCACCCCGAACTGCATCGGCAGGTCGGGGTGGTCATCAACGTTGACCTTGGCGATCTTCACCTTGCCGGCGTAGTGCTCCGACAGTTCCTCCAGCGCGGGGCCGATCTGCTTGCAGGGGCCGCACCATTCCGCCCAGAAGTCGACGACGACTGGAATTGCGGAATTGCGGACTTCGGCATCAAAGTTGGCATCGGTGACGGCGACGGTGGCCATGATCATTCTCCAATCGGGGAAGCTTTGGTCAGAACGTATGGATGGCCGCCGGGGACGTCAAGGGATGGTGGTCGCGGCGAGTGCTGCCCTCACCATCTCGGGAGGCAGCGGCATCAGCTTTCCGGTGCGGGTCCAGAGGATCGCGGTTTCGACCGTGTGGCCGGGATAGATTTCTTCCAGCATGGCGGCATAGGCGCCCATCTGGCGGAGGATTCCGTCCGGCACGTCCTGGGGCCGCTCTGGCACGACCGCGTTCGACTTGTAGTCGACGGCAAGGATCCGCGCGTTGCCAACCAGCAACCGGTCGATCGTTCCGTGCAGAAGCCGCCCGCCAAGCATCGGGACACGGGCCGTCAGTTCGACCTCGACAAGCGCCCCGGGCCCGAGGAGACCCGCCATGTCGGGCGAGGTGAGTGTGTGCCGAGCCTCTTGCAGAACAGCCTCTACTTCAGCTGAATCAGCGCTCTCAGGCCCGCCGGACAAGAGTCCCGCCGCGATGCCGGGCCAGCCCGGCTCGGGCCAGAGCGGCAGATGTTCCAGAAGTCGGTGAAGCATCGTCCCCCGGCGCAATGCGGTCTCCTCGTCAAGCGCACCCTCCCCCGGCAGAGCCTTGGCGCCGCCGAGCGCGGAGGGCGACAGCGCGCTTTCCGTTGCAACCGATGCGGCGGGCCGCGCGCGCGCCCAGTCCGGCATCTCAAATGCCGCTGGCGCCTCGGGCGCGGCTGCGGCCATCGGCTCGGGCCAGCACCCGTGTTCGTGGCGTCGCCCGATGCCGCTTTCGGTCGGCAGGTCCACCGCGCCCGCCTTTTCCACGCCGTCGGCCACCAGCGCATGCCAGCTTTCCGCCCCGTCGCCGGCGTCCCCCGTGCCACAGACGATCAGCCAGCTTTCCGCCCGCGTCATCGCGACGTAGAGAAGTCGCATCCGCTCGTCCCGCTGGCGTTCGAGAAGGGCCGCGCGTTCCGCCGCAATCAGCGCCGGGGTGTCTTCGGCCAGCGTCTTCCAGACGGCCCGGCCGTTGACGCCGAGGACGTTGTCGCGCACTTCGTCACGCCGTTTGGCGGTGTCGGGCAGGATCACGATCGGGGACTCGAGCCCCTTCGCACCATGCACCGTCATCACCCGGATCGCACGCGGGGCGGTGTCGAGCCGCCGCTTGATTTCCACCTCGTCGGCGTCGAGCCAGGCAAGGAACCCCGTGAGGCTCGGCACCTCGGCGTGTTCGAATGCGAGCGCCTGGGCCAGAAGCGCGTCGATGCCGTCCTCGGCTTCGGCACCGAGACGTGCCACCAGCCGTTCGCGGCCGCCGTGGCGTGTCAGGATCCGCTCCAGGAGTTCGAAGGGCCGCAGGTAGTCGGCCTCGTCCCGCAGATCGTTCAGGATCGCGAGCGTCGCCGCGTGGTCGTCGGTCCGGGTGCGCAGGGCAGTCCAGAGGAAGCTTTTCGGCGGGCGCGGCCTGGCGAGGCCGTAGAGCGCCCCCTCGGTCCAGCCGAAGAGCGGCGAGCGGAGCGCGGCCGCAAGCGACAGGTCGTCCTCGGGCGTCGCAAGGAAGCGCAGGAACGCGGTCAGGTCCTTCACCGCAAGCTCGCCGCCGATCTTCAGCCGATCGGCCCCCGCGATCTGCAGGTCTCTCGCCTTGCAGGCGCGGATGATCTCGTGGAAGAGGTCCGACCGGCGCTGCACGAGGATAAGGAAATCGCCTTCGTGAACCGCCCGGGTCCCGGCCTTCGTCCGGATGGCGACGCCGGTGTCGATCATGCGCCGGATTTCCGCGGCGATCCGGCGCGCCAGCACGACGTTGTGATGGTCCTCGGGCAGAAGGTCGACCGGGTCGAACCAGTTCTCGGGCTCCGGATCCTCGGCTTTCGGCACCAGCGGCCAGATATCCACCCGCCCAGGCAGGCTGCCGTGGAAGGCGATGTGCTTCGGCGATCCGCCCAGCCCGCGGCTCACCCGTTCGTCGAAGGTGAGATCCACCACGCGCAGGATCGCGTCCGAAGACCGGAAGGAATGTTCCAGCTCCAGGGTCAGAACCGCCCGGCCGATCTGCGCGTATTTCAGCGCGAAATGGCCCCGCATCGCGTCGAAGGCGGCCAGATCGGCGCCCTGGAAGGAATAGATCGACTGCTTCTTGTCACCGACGACGAAGATCGTCCGTTCGATGCCGCGCGCACTTTCGCCGGTGGTGAACTCGTCGGCCAGACGTTCGATCACCTGCCACTGGCCGGGGCTGGTGTCCTGCGCCTCGTCCACGAGTATATGGTCGATGCCGCCGTCAAGACGGAACAGAACCCATGCCGCCACCTCCCGGTCCGACAGGAGCCGGGCGGAGCGACTGATGAGGTCGTCGAAGTCGAGCCGGCCGGCACGGGCCTTCTGCGCCTCGTAGCGTGGCAGGAATGCCGAGGCGAAGCGGTGGAGCGCATGGGTCTTCTCGGCAGCGGCAAGCGCAAGGCGGCGGTCGCGGCCCGCTTCCACGCGGGACATGAGCGCTTCGATCTCGGGCATGAGCGCGGCGGCATGCCCCTCGCGCAGCGCTTTCCTGGGAAAGTCGCCGAGCTTGGCGGTATGGGCGCCCGCCTTGGCCTTGGCGCCATAAAGGAACACGCCCTCGAGCGCGGCGAGCATCTCCGCCCCCGCTGGCAGGGACAGCGCGGCCGCAATCCTGCCGCCCGCCGTGATGTCGGAAGCCATACCCCCGGCAAGGAGCGGAACGAGGCTGCGCAGCAATGCCGAATCGCCGGGCGCCAGAGTCTCGCCGACAAGGCGGGCCTCGTCAAAGCCGGCGGGCAATCCGAAGTCGGCAAGTACGCCGTCGCGGTCGATGGAAGCAGGAAAACCGTCCCTGTTCCGGCACAATTCGGCAAGAAAGGCGGCGATGTCCTCGCCCGACATGACGCTCACCCCGGCGTCGAACGCGGCCTGATCGCCACCGGCCGCCATGTCTTCGGCGATGCTCTCTCGCAGAAGGCGGGCGGCGCGATCGTCGAGTTCCGAAAAATCCGGCGACACACCGGCCTCGAGCGGGAAGCGCCGCAGAAGGCCCGCGCAGAACGAGTGGATCGTCTGGATCTTCAGCCCCCCGGGGGTCTCGACGGCGCGTGCGAAAAGCCGCCGGGCGCGGGCCAGCGTATCGGCGTCGACCGGGCCATCCACCCCGAGCGCGGTCAAAGCCCCGCGCAACGCCGGTTCGGGCAGCATCGCCCATTCGCCCAGGCGGCGGAACAGGCGGTTCTGCATCTCGCTCGCGGCGGACGTGGTGTAGGTCAGGCAGAGGATGCGCTGCGGCTCGGTTCCCCCTAGAAGCAGCCGTGCCACCCGGTCGGTCAGCACCCTGGTCTTGCCCGATCCGGCGTTCGCCGAAAGCCAGGTCGAGGCCGCCGGGTCGGCCGCCTGAACCTGTCGCGCGCTGGCGTCATCGCGTCTCATCCGACATCCTCCGGCGATGAGGGCGACGCCATCTCCCATTCGCCGAAGCGCGCGAGGTGATCGTAGTCACCCGCTGAATAAGCGCCGAACATCGCGCGGCGCGAGGTGTAGCCGGTTTCACGCCGGTCGAAGGCTGCGATCAGCCGGACGAGCGATCGCCAGGTTTCACCGAGAATTTCCGGGCTGATTTCAACCCTGGCCTCGCGGCCGTCGCCGCCAAGCTGGATGTAGGTCGCCCCCTCCACCGTGCAGGGACCGATGGCCCCGAAGGCCCCGCGTTCCGCCATCGCCGCTTCCAGAAGGAGCTGCTTGTCGAAGCTGCGCTGCTGCTTTGCGCTTGGCGGGGGACCCGACTTGTAGTCGTAGATATGCACCCTGCCGTCCCCGAGGGCATCGATCCGGTCCGGCCGTGCGGTCAAGGTGAATCCGCTGTTTTCAACCGGAACGGACCCCTTTTCCTCCAGCACCGCCGGCACCCCGCGTGCCGCGCGGATCGCCTCGGCTGCGACGAAGACCGCCGCGATCCGCGCGATCCGCGCCCGCCAGATCCGCTGGGCGCTGGGCCACGGAACTTTCGCCCCGAGGATTTCATCGCTCATCGCCAGAAGCCGCGCCTCGGCCTTGGCAGGCGTTTCGGCAGCGGGCCGATTGCGGACAAAGTGTTCGACAATGTCGTGCAGAATCTCGCCCCGCAGTCGCGCATCCGGCCGGCCGGACAGCGGGTCCAGCGGGAAAAGGCGCAGGATGTGGCGGGCATAAATGGCGTAGGGGTCGCGGATCAGGGTCGATATGCCCGTCACCGCCAGGTCGCGCGGCCGCGCGTCCAAGGGCGGGCGGGGCGACGGCCGGGTGGCAGGCGGGACCGCTGCCCCGGGCCGTTCCAGCGCCGCCGCGAGATCCAGCCAGTCGCGCCCGCGTGCCCGCATCGCCTCGAGCGCTTCCGGGCCGCCCTGGTCGGGCAGCCCGGCGATGAGGTTCGTCAGCCGGGCAAGCCAGCGCGACGGCACCGTTTCGGCGTCGTCGTCGCGGGCGGCGCGCGACAGGACCACTTCCGCCGCACCCGCCGCCTGCTGGTAGTCATGCGCCGAGAGCCCGATCTGCCGTTCCGGCAGAAGCAGGCCCGCCTTGAGACGCATCTGGCGCGAGAGCCACGGATCGGGTGCGGGCGCCGCGGGCCATATCCCTTCGTTCAGCCCGGCGAGAATCATCACATCCGCCCCGCCGACCCGGGCCTCCAGCGTGCCGCGGATCGCGATCAGCGGATGTGCCGCGGCCGTCTGCCGTACGCTGGCCGCAGAAAGCAGCGCCGCTACGAGGTCGGTGTAGTCCGCAGGCGAGAACCGCGCGCCGTGGCAGGCCTCGCGCCGCAGCCCCTCCATCGTGGTCAGGGCGAGTTGCCCCGCTTCCTTGCGCCAAAGCTCACTTGCCTCGACGGTGCCGGCGGGTCCGGCAGAAAGCCTGCCCACAAGGGCAAGATGCGTCTCTACACATGCTGAAAGCGGCCGCTCGCCCGCCTCCTCGACCCCCGCGAGGCTGGTGCAGATCCATCTGGCCCAGGCGATGCGGTCGGCCTCGCCCGTCGCGCCGGCCCAGGCTTCAAGCGCGTCTTCCGTGGGAAAGGCCGGTCCGTGCCGGCGCAGCGAAAGCTCGAGTTCGCGCGTGAAGCGCAGGTGCGGCCCACGGTCCTCCCCGCCCGTTGCCGTCAGGGGATGCTTCAGAAGCACGATCAGCGCCCCGGCCGAAACGCGTCGCCCGAAAAGCTGCGCCACATGGCGCAACAGGCGGCCCGGCGCGGACTGGACAAGCGGCCGGCCCGCGCTGTCGTCGGGGAGAATCCCCCAGCGGTCGAGCGCGGCGGTGACGCGGCGGGCGAGAATGCGGTCCGGCGTGACGAGATGAGCGCGCTTGCCGTCCGCGGCCGCCTTCCGCAGCCGGAGCGCGATGGCAAGCGCCTCGGCCCGGGGGGTTGGCGCCTCGATCAGCGTCAGCCCGGCGGTCGCCTGTGCGGGCTGTCCAAGCGCAGCGCCTTCGGCCATCCATTGATCCGTCACCGGCGCGGGCCTGAGCGAGAGCGAGAGGATGCGGTTGCGCGCAGGGTCGGGCGCCGGGGCGTCAATCCACCGTTGAACGGCATCGGCGCCAAGCCCCAGCGACCGTGTCAGCGCGAGAAAGCGGTACTGCGGATGGTCCTCGTTCGGGATCGGCCCCGCAGAAAGGCTGGCCCAGGCGAATTCCGGCATGTCGAAGTCGAATCCGGGCAGCACCACGGCGCCCTTTGGCAGGCTGGCCACGGCTCGGATCAGAATCTGCGTCGCCCCGCGCGATCCGGTGGAGCCGGCGACGATCACCGGATCGGCCGGGGCGGTCCGTGCCCAGCGCTCGGCCATCGCCTCGACCACGCGACGCTGCCGCGCCTCGGCATCCGGTTCTGCGTCGGCGGCGAAATAGCGCGCGACAATGCGGATGAAGGCGAGGCTGCGTTCCCAGTGCGCGGCGTGGTTTTCGGCAAGGTTCGCAGCCTCCAGCGCCTCGGGGGCAACGCCTTCGCCCTGCATCTCGGCCAGAAGCGCCGCAAGGCTGTCGGCCAGGTCGAACACCGGCGTGCCGGGTGCGAAGGCGCGTTCCCGGCCGACGAGTTCGCCTACGAGCCGGGCAAGTTCCAGCCGCCGGCGGAGCGGGGGCACGGCGGGCGGCACGGCGAGAAGCGGATCGCCGGCAAGGTCGGTCACCAGGCGAAGCCGCGGCAGAAGGCGCGGGCCACGGGCGTCGAACGCCGCGCGCACGGCGGCGAGCATCCGCGCCGTATTCAGGTAGACTGTCACCCGCGCAAGCGCCTCGGGCGGCGTTCCCTGCATCCGCGCCAGAAGCCCATCGACGAAGGCCGCAGGGAAATCGGCGCCGGGCGGCAGGCCGAACAGCCGTGCCCCGGTTCCCCGGTCAATCATGGCGCGCCTCCCGCAACATCCGTTCGGCGAGGGGAATCGACCCCGGCCGGCCGACGTCGCACCACCCGCCGTGGTGAACCGTGCCATAAAGACGGCCCTGCCCGGCTATGTCGTTCCAGAGACGGTTCAGCGAGAAGACCTCCTCGTCAATCGCCGCCAGCCCTTCGGTCCTGACGATCCCGGCGCCGGTATAGACGTGGCTCTGCCCCCGCCGGATCCGTCCGTCGGAATCGAGATCGAAGTCACCTCGACCGGTGTGGCCGGCGGCGCCTTCGCGGGGCACAAGCAGCAGGAGCCCGTCCATCCGCGCGGGGTTCCAGGCCTTCCGCAACTCGGCGAGCGGATTCCTTCCGGTCCAGACGGCGTCGGTGTTGAGGGTGAGGACAGGCCCGCGGCCAAGCAGCGGCAGGGCCCGTCTGAGCCCGCCGCCGGTTTCAAGAATCGTCCCTGATTCAGCCGAAAACGCGATGTCCGGGCGGGCTGACAGGTGCTGGCGGATTTGCTCGGGCAGGTAGTGGAGATTGGCGACGATGCGCCGGACCCCGGCCCTGTCGGCCTGGTCGAGCGCGTGGTCGAGCAAGGTGCGACCACCGACCGCGATCAGGGGCTTCGGCCGGTCTTTCGTCAGCACGCCCATGCGGGTGCCGAAACCGGCCGTGAACAGCATGAGGGCTTCGACTGTCATCCGGCCCGCTCCTTCAGCCGCGCGATGCGCTCCGGTGTCGGGGCGGGCAGGCCCGCATGCACGGCGGAGGCAAGCTCGGCCAATGCCGGATGGGTCAGGTTGCGCTCCAGCGCGGCCCAGACCCGGGGCAGGAGCGACAGGTACTGGGCCTTTCCGTCGCGCCGTGAAAGGCGGGCGAAGACGCCGACGATCCTCAGCGCCCGCTGCGCGCCGAGAAGCGCATAGATCGCGGCAAACCGGTCGTGATCGAGGCCACGAGACCCGGTGTAGCGCGCGATCATCGTCTGTTCGACCGCCACCGGCACGTCGCGCCGCGCATCCTGCAGAAGCGAGACGAGGTCGTAGGCCGGATGCGCCGTAACCGCGTCCTGGAAGTCGAGAAGGCCGAGGCGCGCCTGTGCCTGGCGTTCGGGCAGCCAGATCAGGTTTTCCGAGTGGAAGTCACGCAAGGACAGGGCAACCCGGCCGTCGGAAAGCCGGTCGTGAAGCGCCGCGACCAGTGCCGGAAGGTCATCGGATGCCGGCGTACGCGCGGCGCCGATCCCGGGCAGATACCACTCAGGCAGGATCGCCGTCAGCTCGGCAAGTGCCGGGCCACCCAGCGGCGGCGCGAAGTCCGGGGGCGGGTGGCGGTGGAGATCGGCAAGGAAATCGGTGGCGGCGGCATAGATCGCCGCCTCGCGCCGGGGATCGGCCGCGACGAGCCGCGCCACAAGCGCATCGCCCAGATCCTCGAGGAGGAGGAGACCCCGCGCGTGATCCTCGGCGAAAATCTCCGGCGCGGAATAGCCGTGCGCCCGAAGCCAGCGCCCCACCCGTGCGAAGCGGGCGGTATCCTCGCCACGACCGGGCGCCGCGTCCATCAGGATGGCGCGCCGGTCGCCGAGCACCAGACGTTCATAGCGCCGGGCCGAGGCGTCGCCGGCCAGCGCCGCGCGCGCCGCCCCGGCCCAGCCGGCCGATGTCAGGAACCCGTCGATAATGCGGCCCCGGTTAGTCATCTGCGCGCCAGGTGCCCGAGGCGAGCGCGGACAGTACCGGCGCCCACCGCGCCGATGCAGAGGCGAATTCGGCCTCGCGCACGGTTTCGCCCGCGCCCGGATCAAGCCGCAGCACAAGCGCCCCGGCAGGCCATGCGTCGGCCAGGCGGTCGGGCCATTCGACAAGGCAGATCGCCGTGTCGAATGCCTGGTCGAGCCCAAGTTCCATGACCTCGTCCGGGCCCGACAGACGATAAAGATCGGCATGCCAGATCTCGACGGGGCCGGCATCGTAGACCTGCACGAGCGTGAACGTGGGCGAGGGCACGTCTTCGCCCCGGCCGAGGGCGGCGAGGCGCGACTGGATCAGGCCGCGGCAGAAGTGGGATTTGCCGGCCCCGATCGGACCTTCGAGAAGCACGGTATCCCCGGGGCCCAGCCGCGCGCCCAGCCACCGCGCGAGCCTCGTGGTGTCCTCGGGCGTGCCGAGCGTGATGCGGACGGGGGTGGCAAGGGGCAGGGCGTCATCCATGCGATGAGTTTTAGCGCCGCGCGCCCCGGCCGCAAGGCGGCTCGGGCGTCAGACGCCGAGCGGCTCGGTCGCGTCCGCTGGCGTCGTGCGCCGCGAACGCGGCGCGCGGCGGAACTGCGGCCGTTCGGAGCGCTGCCGGCCGAAGCCGATCAGCGCCGCGCCCCCCGGCAGCGGCACGACCCGGCACGCCAGCGCCTCGCCGGTGAACAGGCGGATGTCGGCCGTCCACTCCGCCCGTTCCCCGATCGACGCGACAAAGTCGCGCATGTCGCCGAAGGCCGGGTCGGGCCGTGCCAGTTCCTGCCAGCGCCGGATCGAATCCAGGATCGTGACCTTGCCGAGCGTAAGCGCGGGCTCGACGCCCCAAAGCTCGTCATAGGCCGAGTTCGAAAGGATAAGCTCGCCCGCCGGCGAAAACACCACGATGGCGTCATCGACGGTATCGACCACCGCCTGACCAAGCTCGATCTCCGACCGGAAGCGGCGGGTGAGGGTGATCTCTGCCGTGATGTCCTCCAGAAGGAAGGCCACGGCGCCGTCCGGATGCGGCCGCCCGATCACGTGGTAGGTCTGACCCGAGGGCAGCGTCCAGGTTTCCTCGTAGAGCCCGCTCGACGCCTTCTTCTCCAGATCCATCATCTGTTCGCGCCAGGTCGCGTAGTCCTTGGGCTCGGGGATCACCCGGTGCTCGCGCAGCCGGTCGAGGAATGCGTAGAGCGTCGGACGCGCCGACAGGAATTCGGCGCCCGCCGATGTCAGGTCGACCAGCGCCGGGTTGAAGAGTGCAAGCCGGCGCTGACGGTCGAAGATGGCGAGGCCGATCGGCAGGTGTGCAAAGGTCTTGCTGAGTGTCTGGATGAATTCCCGGAGCGCGCTCTCCGCCTTGACGGCGGCATCGGCCGGAAGCGCAAAATGAAGGGTTCCGCCCCCGACGGCATGGCTGTGGCAGTCGAACCACCGGACGGGCCCCTCGTCCACAGGGCCGAACTTCCGCCGCCGGGGCGCCTCGCTCACCGCGTTCAGGTCGGCGAACAGTACCGGCACGGGCCAGGTCAGAACGTCGTCGCCGCGCTGTTCGGCGGCGCAGTCGAAATAGGCATGGTTCGCCCAGACGACGGTCCCGCCTTCGTCGGTGCGCCAGACCGGAACCGGTGCCGCGGCAAGCGTTTCGCGCAAGCCGGCAAGCTCGGCCTCCTGCGCCTTCTGGCTGAGGGCGTCGACTAGGACGCCCTGGCCCTCTGCCGACATGTCGGTGACCGTGAGCCGCGCAAGCTGGCCAAGCCATTCGGCACGGAGGCGGAGATCGCCCGATATGTCCCGGATCTCCACTTCGCCCCGGTCCGCAAGAGCGTCCATCGCGGGTTCGAAGCCCCGAAGCCTTTGCGACAGGTAGCCGGCAAGCCGCGCCCATTCGGAACCCTGGCCCGGGATCGAGCCGAGCAACGCGCGCGCCGAGCCGGTGGCATCCACAAGCTCACGATCGTCGAACAGAAAGATCGCCTGCTCGAGCGGGCCACCTGCCTGAACCAGCCCCGGCTTCCTTCGGCGGGCAAGCGGGAAGGAAGACAGGATGAGCAAGGCAACCATCGCCGCTGCGAACGATATAGCAATGACGATCGCCGCCAACATGAGCGGAGTGAACATATCTGATCCGTCCTTCCCGGCGGGGACGTTGCCCCTTGCCGCAAGGTTCTCCTAGGGGGTTAACGGGGCGTTAATTGTGCAACCTTGGGGCGAATTGATGGCGCGACTCGTCAGACGATCGGCCGGTTCTCCCCCAATCCCCCTCTGTCCGTCACCTCGATTCGCCCTCGTGGCCAGGACACGGTGACAACGGCGCCGGACCGGGCGGGTCGCTCCTCCTCGGTCAGGAACGGGTCGGACCCGTTCTCGAAGCTCAGTCTGGCGCCGGTGCGCTCGAGAAGTGTCTTGGCAATGAACAGACCAAGCCCCATGCCGTCGTATTCAGGGCGCCGGTCGGCCGAATCGTCGCGCCGGCGCGGCAGGAAGGGCTCGCCGATCCGCCCAAGAAGATGTGCCGGGTAACCGTGACCGTCATCCGAGATCGTGACCGCCAGGTCGCGTTCGCCCCAATCGGCATCCACCCAAACCTCAGCACGCGCGAAGTCGACGGCATTCTGAACGAGGTTCCTCAGCCCATGAACGATTTCCGGCTTGCGAAGTACCTGCGGCTGCCGGTCAGAGGCGCCCGGTTCGTCGCCAAGATCGAAGTGCAGCACCTTGCCACGCCCGAGATGAGGTTCCGCCGCCTCGCGGACGAGTGCGGAGAACGGGGCGGAGCGAAGGTGAAGGTCTTCCTTCCCCGCCCGGCCCATCGAGCGCAGGATGTCGCGGCAGCGGTCGGCCTGATCCCGGATGAGCCTCGCGTCGTCCTGAAGGTCGGGGCGGTCGTCCAGTTCCCGCGCCAGTTCCGCGCTGGCGACCTTGATCGTGGCGAGGGGCGTGCCGAGTTCATGCGCGGCCGCCGCGATGACACCGCCGAGGTCGGTCAGTTTCTGTTCGCGGGCAAGCGCCATCTGCGTGGCCAGAAGCGCCTCGCTCATCATCCGGATTTCGGACGCGACGCGTCTTGCATAGAGGCCAAGGAACACCACGCCGATCACGATGGCGAGCCAGTATCCGAACCCGAAGATCGCAGGCACGGTGATGGCCGCGCCGTCGCGGGTCGCGAGCGGCTCGTGGACGAAGGCAAGGAACGTCACGAGTGCAATGGTCACGGTGCCAAGGAATACCGTTGCGCGCGCGGGCAGCGCGGTGGCGGCGATCGTCGCCGGCGCGAGGATGAGCAGGGCGAAGGG
Organism: Albidovulum sp.; assembly: GCA_030837785.1. Lineage (GTDB taxonomy): Bacteria > Pseudomonadota > Alphaproteobacteria > Rhodobacterales > Rhodobacteraceae > Albidovulum. The sequence continues at coordinate 34,991 of JAUQYA010000087.1, read as the reverse complement.
GTTGTTGAGCCCGCCGGTGAGATACAGAAGCAGCGCAAGCTGGGACGTGTCGAAGAGAAGCGTCAGGAATGCGGCCCGATCGCTGAGCCGGGTGTTGAGGGGAAAGGCGACCTCCGCCGCCACATTGACCGCAACCGCGGCCCCCACCACCAGAAGGGAGGGCACGAGGTCAAGGTCGATCGCATAGTACCGCCAGGCAACCAGGATCGCGGCCGCCTGGCCGAGGATCGCCGTCCAGCGCAGAAGCACGAGCGTTCTGAGCCGCACCCAGTAGCCGCGGCCGGACGATCCGAACGCGTCTTCGGCTTCGCGATCTGGCGGCTCGGGCAGAGCGTTCGCCGGGTGGCTCATGTCGGGTCCTGTTGTCGCATACCGGCGCTTGTGAATTGATAGTCGCGCTACAATGAGCGATCAATGCCGCTGCACCGAACAGGGAACGAACGATGCCCGTCTCCACCAGGACCTATGCGATCGCGGCCGCCTCTGTCGCCGTAATCGGCCTTGTCGCCATCTATGCGATCAGCATGAACGATACCGGCGACCGCTTCGCTCCATGCCGCGGCAGCGCCGTCGGCGGCGGCGGCAGTATTGGCGGGCCATTCACGCTGACCGACGAGAATGACAAGCGCGTGACCGAGAAGGACGTGCTCACCGGCCCGAGCCTGGTGTATTTCGGCTACACGTTCTGCCCTGACATCTGCCCGACCGATACGGCGCGGAATGCTGAAGCCGTAGATGCGCTCGAGGAAATGGGTTACGAGGTCACGCCGGTCTTCATTTCGGTCGATCCCTCCCGCGATACGCCCGAGGTTCTGAAGGAATGGACCGACTATATTCACCCAAGGATGATCGGGCTGACGGGCACACCTGAAGAAATCGCGACTGTCGCAAGGGAATACCGCACCTATTACAAGGTTCCGGAAAATCCCACCGACGATCTGTACACCGTCGATCACATGACGCAGACATATCTGATGTTGCCGCAGTATGGGTTCGTCGACTTCTTCACCCGGGAAGCGACGCCCGAAGAGATTGCCGAGCGAACGGCCTGCTTCATCGACGCCGCGCGCAAGTGAAATTGACCATCGCCGCCTGACGGCCTAGAACCTTGGGACACGCCACGCCAAGGGAAGGGCTCATGGCCGAAGACGCGTTTGCCGAACTCGGACCCGACCGCACACTGCTGTTGGTCGACGACGATGGACCCTTCGTTCATCGTCTCGCACGCGCGATGGAAAAGCGCGGGTTCAGGCCCGAGACGGCCGAAAGCGTCGCGGCAGGCCGGACTGCTGCGCAATCGCGTCCGCCGGCCTATGCCGTCGTTGACCTTCGACTGGGTGACGGCAACGGACTCGACGTGGTCGAGGTTCTGCGCGACCGGCGGCCCGATTGCCGCATCGTGGTGTTGACGGGCTATGGCGCGATTGCCACCGCGGTGGCCGCCGTGAAGATCGGCGCCATCGACTATTTGGCAAAACCCGCCGACGCCGACGACATCACGAATGCGCTCCTGGCGAAGGGGGATGCGCTGCCGCCGCCGCCGGAAAACCCGATGTCGGCAGATCGTGTGCGCTGGGAACATATCCAGCGGGTTTACGAGCAGTGCGACCGGAACATTTCCGAAACCGCGCGCCGGCTTTCCATGCACCGACGCACCCTTCAGCGAATTCTTGCCAAGCGCAGCCCGAAATAACGCCTCATACCGTCGCCGACAAAGCACCGGAATCACGCCGCGCTTGATTCCCGGAACCGATATCCATTATTCCTCCCTTACTAAAGCTCACCAACAACGGGGACGAAAACCTTGACCGTCGATCTCGACAGACTTTCTCTGAAAGAACTCAAGAGCCTGCAGAGCCAGGTCACGGCAAGCATCGCAAGCTTTGAAGAACGCAAGAAGAAGGAAGCGGTCGCGGAACTGGAAGAAAAGGCCCGATCGCTTGGCTTTTCGCTGAATGAACTTCTTGGCGTTGCGAAAAGCCGCAAGCTGGCGCCCGGAAAGCCGAAATACGCCAATCCGGCCAACAGGACGGAAACCTGGACCGGCCGTGGCCGCAAGCCGCGCTGGGTCGAAGCGGCGCTCAAGGCCGGCAAGTCGCTCGACGATCTGGCGATCTAGGCAGCGGCTTCGGCGATCAATGCGGCGTGCCGCGCTATGAAGGCGGCGCGTACCTCGACGGGGGGCCTCAGTCGGATGACGAGGCCCCTTGCCATTGTCACCTCCGGCGTCCCGAAGAACCGGTCAGCCTCGTCCTGCGTGAAGCCGGCGATCTGGACGGCCTCCAGCCAGGCGGAAACCTTGTCTGCCGCCTTGATAGTCTTCTTGATCGCGGCGGGCAGTTGCGCTGGCAGACCGAAACGCAGGTGGACCGCCGCGCTCAGTCTCTCGTCAAGCGCCCCATAGCCCGGTCCGACCGCGGCCTTCACCGGGCTGATCATGTCGCCGATGACGTATTCGGGCGCGTCGTGCAAGAGCGCGGCCAGCCGCCAGCGCGCCGGGATGCCGGGATTTTCCCGTGTGAAGATCTCCTCCACCAGCAGGGAATGCTCGGCCACCGAATAAGGATAGTCGCCAAGCGTCTGCCCGTTCCATCGCGCGACGAAGGCGAGACCGTGGGCAATGTCCTCGATCTCGATGTCGACGGGGGTCGGGTCGAGAAGGTCGAGCCTGCGGCCCGAGAGCATTCTTTGCCAGGCACGTTGCTGTTTCGGCGCCATCGTCGTCTCGTGTCACTGACCGGCTGCAGACCGCAGCCCCTCCGCTCCATAGCGGAACGGCGCGGACGAGAGAATTGCGATTGTCGATGGCCCGCTGTCCGCCGTACGCAGGAAACGGTGGCGTGTGCGGGAAAAAACGACGACATTGTTGTCGGGGGCCAGGTCACTGCGGGTTGGGATGCCGTCCGAGGAAAGCCGCCTGATCGAGACCCTCAGGGTCTTCTGCATCACGGCGATGATGTGGGTCCATGTGAACCCGGGCGTATCCTCGCCTTCGGTGGTCACGTCGGGTGACTATGCCCTTGTCGGCGCGGTCTTCGGAAACACCCTCGGCCGGGTCAGCGTTTCGCTTCTGAGCTTCATCAGCGGCTACCTGCTCTGGCAGAGGGCGAAAACGATGCCCATCGGCGGTCTTGCGATGCGGCGCTTTCGCAGCGTTCTCGTGCCGATGCTGGCCTGGAGCGCGATCTACATCCTGCTCGCCGTGATGAAGGAGCCGCTGACCGGCGTCATTGCGCACAAGATCGAAGGCCTGGATCTTGCCGCGGCATCGCTGGCGAACGCCTGGGCCGGAATCACCGGGCCGACGGCGAACCTTTCGCTCTTCTTCCTTCGCGACCTCTTCGTTGCGTCGCTTGCCCTGAGACTGTCCGTGCCGCTGATCGAGCGGGTTCCGCTGGTGGTGGCGGCGACCGTTCTTGTTGCGGCAACGGGCGATGCCCTTCAGCCGCTGGTCTTCCGCGCGAGCATCCTTCAGTTCCTCTTCTTCGGCGCCGTGGCGGCGCGGCTGGGCTACGCGCTCACCGGCCTGTCCCGGCCGCTGGTGGCCCTGTCGCTGGGCTATCTCCTCTCGGTTGCCGGCTTTGCCGCCCTCAAGCAGACGGGCAATCCGCTGTTGCACGAGCTGGACCTGCCGAACCTTCTCAGGCGCGCCGGCGTGTCGTTCCTCATCCTCGCCTTCGCTGCGGTCTTGCTTGCGCGCATCCCGGGTCTCGAGCTGCATCGGGCCGGGCGCCACGCCTATCTGGCCTATCTGATGCATGTTCCTGTGCTGGGCATTCTCTGGGTGATCTGGCGCAGCCTCGTCGGCGAAGCGGACGATCGCAGTTATCTCCTGTTCTTCCTCGCGGCGCCGGTTGTGGTCTTCGCCTTGGCGGTTCGTCTGGGTATCGCCCTGGATCGGGCGCCCCGCGTCGTGCAAATCGCGCTGCGGGGGCGGATTGTCGAGCCTGCGCCTGGCCCGGCGTCGGATTGATTGCCGGGATTGCCTCGCGATGGTAATGGGGGCGCCAACACGATTTTTCAGGAGTGCGGCGGATGCCGAAGGATTCGAACGACTACATCGTCAAGGACATCAAGCTTGCGGACTATGGTCGCAAGGAACTCGATATCGCCGAAACCGAGATGCCGGGGCTGATGGCGCTGCGCGAGGAATTCGGCACCTCCAGGCCGCTCAAGGGCGCCCGCATTGCGGGAAGCTTGCACATGACGGTGCAGACTGCCGTTCTGATCGAGACACTCAAGGCGCTGGGCGCCGAGGTGCGCTGGGCGTCGTGCAACATCTTCTCGACCCAGGATCACGCCGCCGCCGCCATCGCCGCGGGCGGCACGCCAGTCTTTGCGGTCAAGGGCGAGACGCTTGACGACTACTGGGCCTATACCGACAGGATCTTCCGGTTCCCGGAAGGCACGGCGAACATGATCCTCGACGACGGCGGCGACGCCACGCTTTACATCCTGCTTGGTGCGCGGGTGGAGAACGGCGAAAAGGATCTGATCGCCGTCCCGAAGTCCGAGGAAGAGGTCTGCCTGTTCAACCAGATCAGGAAGCGGATGGCGGAAACGCCGGGCTGGTTCACCCGGCAGCGCGACGCGATCCGCGGCGTTTCGGAAGAGACGACCACCGGGGTTCACCGGCTCTATGACCTTCACAAGCGGGGCCTTCTGCCCTTCCCGGCGATCAACGTGAACGACAGCGTCACCAAGTCGAAGTTCGACAACAAGTACGGCTGCAAGGAATCGCTGGTGGACGGCATCCGCCGCGCCACCGACACGATGATGGCCGGCAAGGTCGCCGTGGTCTGCGGCTATGGCGACGTCGGCAAGGGCTCGGCCGCCAGCCTGCGCGGCGCCGGTGCCCGCGTGAAGGTGACCGAGATCGACCCGATCTGTGCGCTTCAGGCGGCAATGGACGGGTTCGAGGTGGTGCTTCTGGAAGACGTGGTGAAGGATGCCGACATTTTCATCACCACCACCGGCAACCGCGACGTGATCCGCATCGAGCACATGCGCGACATGAAGGACATGGCCATCGTCGGCAACATCGGCCATTTCGACAACGAAATCCAGGTTGCCGCGCTCAAGAACCACAAGTGGACCAACATCAAGGACCAGGTGGACATGATCCAGATGCCGTCGGGCAACCGGATCATCCTTCTGTCGGAAGGACGTCTCCTGAACCTCGGTAACGCCACCGGCCACCCCTCGTTCGTGATGTCGGCGTCGTTCACCAATCAGGTGCTGGCGCAGATCGAGCTCTGGACCAAGGGCGACGAATACAAGCCCGGCGTCTACATCCTTCCGAAGTCGCTCGACGAGAAGGTGGCGCGGCTGCATCTGAAGAAGATCGGCGTGACGCTGACGGAGCTTCGGCCCGATCAGGCCGAGTATATTGGCGTGACGGTGGCCGGGCCCTTCAAGTCCGACCACTACCGGTACTGAGGAACGCGGCAAGATCGGGGGCGGGCTCATGGAAACGTCGAAACGCGAAAACGTCCGGGCCCGCCTTCTCGGCCACATGCCGAAGGGCGGTATCGCTGCCGAAATCGGTGTCTGGGAAGGCAAGTTCAGCGACCGCATCCTCGAGATTGCCGCGCCGCGGGAATTGCACTTGATCGACCCCTGGCTCTATCAGCCCGAGTTCGGCAACACCGGATTTGGTCGCCGGAAGAACGAGACCCGCATGGAGGAGATGTATGGCGAGGTGAAGGCGCGTTTTGCGGCCAACCCGGCGGTGAAGATCCACCGCGCCATGTCGAAGGATGCGCTCGGGAGTTTTCCCGACGGCTATTTTGACTGGGTCTACATCGACGGCAACCACAACGAACCCTTCGTGGGACAGGATCTTGACTTGGCGCGACGCAAGGTCCGGCCGGGCGGCATCATTGCGGGCGACGACTTCAACTGGCAGGTGGAGATCGGCGCCCCCGTCCGCCGCGCTGTCGAAGGCCTGATGGCGGAACTGGGCTCGTCGGCGACGCTCAGGCTTCTGGCGAACCAGTACATGATCCGGCTGCCGGGCTGAACGCCGCACCCCGGGGAAACCCTTTGCCATTACGGGGACGAAACCGCTATCTTTCCCCTGGCTTCAGGAACTGGCCGGCCTATGAAGGGCAAATTAATCGGGAGTTGGAGTGAGTTATGGGCAAGAGAGATGAGTTGATCGCGAAATATGCCGACGATCTGAAGAACAAGTGCGGCATGACCCCTGACTTGGCGCTGCTGACCAAGGTCACGATCGGCTGCGGGCCGTCGATCTATGATGCGGACTCGGCCACTGTTGCGGCGGGCCAGGCATCCGAACTCGAGACCGTGAAGAACAACTTCCTGATCAAGAAGCTGGGCCTCAAGGATGGCCCCCAGTTGATGGATGCGATCAACTCGGTGATCGAGACCTATGGCAAGTCCGAGCGCAACAAGTATCGCGCCGTCGTCTATTACATGCTGGTCAAGCATTTCGGCAAGGAAGCGGCCTACAAGTGAGGCCATGACCCCGGCCGGTTCGCGGGGACGCCCGGCGGCCCGGTCGGATGGTTAACCTGGAGTTGTCGCAAAGCATTGATTTTGAACGGTATTGTCGAAAGACAATACTTGTGCGAATCCGCGACTGCGCCTAGGTTCACCTCAACAGGCCAGGACGGCCGAGACCTTTTCAGTTTCACGTGTGGTGCGAAGGGAGCACGTGGGGTGGCGAAGGGTCCCGGTCGGGCGGCCGGGACCCTTTGTTTTTCCGCCCCCGCCGGATTCGGCGCCGGGGCGTATTGGCCGGGTTGCGTTACAACCCGCCAAGCTCGCAGACGATCTTCCACTCCGCGGCGGTCACCGGCTGCACCGAAAGCCGCGTGTTCTTCACCAGCGCCATTCCGGCAAGCCGCGGGTCCGCCTTGGCCTGGTCGAGCGTGACCGGCCGGGGCAGGGGCCGCACCGCCCGGATGTCCACGCAATCCCAGCGCGGATCGTCCGTCGTGCTGTCGGGATGGCTTTCGGCACACACCTCGACGATGCCCACGATCTCCTTGCCGACGTTGGAATGGTAGAAGAACCCGAGGTCGCCCACCTTCATCGCCCGCATGTTGTTGCGCGCCTGATAGTTGCGCACGCCGTGCCATTCCTCGCCCGCCGGACCCTTGGCCATCTGCTGATCCCAGCTCCAGGCGTCGGGCTCGGACTTGAAGAGCCAGTGGGCCATCAGCCGATCACCTTCTTCCATTCGGTCACGGTCACGCTTTCGAACAGCCCGGCCGCCTTGTAGGGGTCGCCGGCCGCCCAGGCTTCTGCCGCCGCAAGGCTGTCTGCGTCCAGAACGACGAGCGAGCCGCACATCTGCCCGCCTTCCAGGAACGGTCCGGCCATCTTCACGATGCCGGTCGCCTCGATATAGGCCAGATGTGCCGCGCGGGTGTCGAGCCGGGTTTGAAGATGCGCCGGCTTGTCGCGGCAGATGACGGCGTAGAGCATGGGCTATTCCTTCTTGAGCGGACGGGAGAGCAGGGAGGCCATCGCCGCCTCGACGGAAATCCTGCCATCGACAAGCGCCGCAACCATCGTTGCCACGGGCATCTCGATGCCACGATCCTTGGCAAGGCTGGACACCGCCTTCGCCGTGGCCGCGCCTTCGACCGTGATCGCGGGGTCGAAATCCTCACCCGCGCCCAGCGCGTGGCCGAAACGGAAGTTCCGCGACTGGAGCGAGGTGCATGTCAGCACCAGATCGCCAAGACCGGACAGGCCCGAAAGCGTCTCGGCCCGCGCGCCCAGTGCCTGCGACAGCCGGTTCATTTCGGCGAAGCCCCGGGTCATCAGCGCGGCCCGCGCGCTGTCGCCCAGGCCAGCGCCGATCACGACGCCCGCGGCGATGGCGATGACGTTCTTCAGCGCCCCGCCAAGCTCCGCGCCCAAAACGTCGGTCGTGCGGTAAAGCCGCAGCGCCGGCGTCGACAGCGCGTCCTGGAGCATGGCCCCCGTCGTCTCGTCGGTACAGGCGAGCGTCAGGGCCGTGGGCAGGCCCCGGGCGATGTCTCCGGCAAAGCTCGGCCCGGTCAGAACGGCCGGCACCGCCCCGGGGCAGGCTTCAGCGAGGATGGCGGTCGGCCCGCGCCCGGTGACGAGGTCGATCCCCTTGGCGCAGGCGACGAGTGTCCTGCCGTCGAGCGCTGCGCCGACAGAAGCAAGAAACCCCGCCATCTGCTGCATCGGAACCGCGACGAGCAGGATCGACGCCCCCAGAAAATCGGCAACTTCAGCCGAAACAGACACTGTTTCAGGCAGGTTCACGCCGGGCAGCCGGCGGGCGTTCATGCGTTCGTGCCGCATCGCCTCGGCGTGGTCGGGCTCGCGTGTCCAGAGGCCGATGGGCCCCCCGGTCCGCGCCAGCGTCACCGCCATCGCGGTGCCGAAGGCGCCGGCGCCGAGAACCGCGACCTTCATGCCTTGGCCCCCTTCTTGCCGCCGCCGATCAGTGCCGGCTGCCCGAGGTCGAGCGGCCAGCGCGGCCGCGCCACAAGGTCGAGCCCGTCGATCAACCCGAGGCGGAACCGTTCGATCCCCGCCCAGGCGATCATCGCGGCATTGTCGGTGCAAAGCGCCAGTGGTGGCGCGACGAAGCGCACGCCCGCCCTGGCGCAGACCGACCGGAGTCGCTCACGGATCGCGGCATTGGCCGCCACCCCGCCCGCCACTGCGAAGGCGGGCGCCGCAGGGGCAAGCGAAAGATACTCCTCCAGCGCCCGGCGGGACTTTTCGGCCAGAACCTCCGCGACTGCGGCCTGGAAGCCTGCACAGAGGTCGGCCCGGTCGGTCCGGGTCAGCCCGCCCTTTTCGGCCACGATCCCGTCGCGTGCCCTGAGAAGTGCAGTCTTGAGCCCCGAGAACGACAGGTCGCATCCCGGCCGGTCGAGAAGCGGCCGGGGAAAGGCAAACCGTGCCGGATCGCCATGCGCCGCCTCCGCCTCGACCGCGGGCCCGCCGGGCTGCGGCAGGCCGAGAAGCTTCGCCGTCTTGTCAAACGCTTCGCCCGGCGCGTCGTCGATGGTACCGCCGAGCCGGCGGAAACGATCCGCGCCCTCCACGATCAGGAACTGGCAATGCCCGCCCGAGACCAGAAGCATGAGATAGGGAAACGCCAGATCGTCGGTCAGCCGCGGCGTGAGAGCGTGCCCGGCCAGGTGGTTGATGCCCAGAATCGGCAGCCCGGCCGCCGCAGCGATGCCCTTGGCGCACATGACCCCGGCCAGAACGCCGCCGATCAGCCCCGGCCCGGCCGTCACCGCGATGCCATCCAGATCGCCCAAGCCAAGCCCGGCCCGCGCCAGCGCCTCCTCGACGCAGAGGTCGATCTTTTCGACATGCGCGCGCGCCGCGATTTCCGGTACGACACCGCCGAAGGCCGCGTGAAGGTCCGCCTGACCGGCGACGACCGAGGACAGGATCGCGCCCCGCCCGTCCGACAGGCGGACGACCGCCGCGGCGGTGTCGTCGCAACTCGATTCGAGTCCGAGCAGGGTGATCGCTTCATCGGTCATCGTGCCGCCGGTTGTCTCTGGACTCCGGGTCAGGTAACACCGGCCCGCACGCCGCACAATCCCGAGAGGGTCATGGAGCCTGCCCGTCCCGCCCTGCTGCTGACCCGGCCCGAGGCGCAGTCCCGCCGTTTTGCCGCACTGTTCCGGGCGCGGTTCGGCGCCGACTGGCCCGTGGTTCTCTCTCCCCTCACCGAGATCGCGTTCCTTCCCGGCGACCTGCCGGCCGAGCTCCCGCCGGACATCGTCTTTACCTCGGAGAACGCCGTCGCGGCCTTTTCGCGCCTCAGCCGCGACCGCCACGCCACCGCCTGGTGCGTGGGAACGCGGACCGAGGCGGCGGCGCGGGCGGCGGGGTTCACCACGCGGAGGGGGCCGGGCGACTGGACCGGCCTCGCGCGGCTTCTGATCGAAGCGGGCGGGGTTCGCCGTGTGTTTCATCCGCGCGGTGTTCATGCCGCAGGCGACCTGCCGGGAACGCTCGGTTCCGCTGGAATAGAGACTGTTTCAATCCCGATCTACGATCAGAGGGAATTGCTTCCCACCGCCGAGGCGTTGCGCCTGATGCAGGCATCGCGGCCGATCCTCCTGCCGCTCTTCTCGCCGCGATCCGCACGGCTCGCCGCCCGGGCCTTCGCGGCGGCCAAGGCACCCCTCAGGATCGCCGCAATAAGCGGGGCGGCCGATGCTGCGGCCCTGGGCCTGCCGGCAACGGTCCGGATCATCGCGGCGCGACCCGATGGCGATGCGATGCTCGACGCCCTCGCTGCGCTGATTGACGCAGGCAAGACGGGTTGAGCCCGCACGCCCCGGGGACTAAGTTTCACCCACGGACCGGTGGCAGCGACTCCCGCCTGCGGTTTGTGCGAAGGGGATTTCTGATGGCAAGAACGCGGAAGGGCGAAACCGGAACCGACGCGGCTGCGCCGGACGAAGATTCCGCGATCGAGACGCTGTTGGGCGATACGGCCGGTGAGGCAGCGATGCCGCCGGAACCGGAGATCGAGGCCATGTCGCGGGAAGAACCCGAATCCGCCGCCGCACCCGCGCCGGAGGAATCCCGCAAGCCGGTCGAACCGACGCATCGGCCAGAGGCCGTGCGCCGCCGCAGCGGCTTCCTGCCGACGGTTCTGGGCGGCGCCATCGCCGCGGGTCTGGGCTTTGGCGCGGCGACCTATGTCCTGCCACGGTTCTGGATGCCGCAGGTTCCGGCCGACGAGATCGCCACCGTCCGGGACGGCCTTGTCCAACAGGCGACACGGCTCGACACCTTGTCGAAAGCGATGGATGCCGCAGCGGCAGACACGACCGGGGCCGATCTTGCGTCGGCGCAGGCAGCGTTCGCCGAACAGACCGACACGGCGCTTGCGGACCTTCGCAACGGCCTTTCCGCGCTCGACACCCGGATTGCCGAGACCGGCGCGCGTCTCGATGATCTCGACGGGCGCCTTTCCGCGCTCGAGAAGCGCCCGGCGGAAGGCGGGGCCGCCTCGGCGACCGCGCTCGACGCCTTCGGGCGCGAGATGGAGGCATTCCGCGCCGACATGGCGGCCCAGAAGGCAGCACTCGCAGAGGCGCAGGCGAAGGTTCAGGCCGAGGCCGCGAGTGCCGCCGAAACCATGAAGGCCGCCGTTGCCGAGGCCGACCGGCTGAGGACCGAGGCGGAGGAAACCGCGAGGGCCGCAACGGCCCGGGCGGCACTGGGGCGGATTCAGGCGGCGTTGACCGCCGGCGGTGCGCTCGACCCTGCGCTTGTCGATCTGACCGGCGCCGGGGTCGAGGTGCCGCCGGCCCTTGCCGAGCAGGGGCAGGGGGTTCCGACGCTCGAGGCGCTGCGTGCCGCCTTCCCACCGGCGGCGCGCGATGCGCTTGCCGCCTCGTTGAGGGAAACTGCAAGCGGAAGCCTGTGGGACCGGACGCGCGCCTTCCTGCGGACGCAGTCCGGCGCACGCTCGCTCGCCCCGCGCGAAGGGGCAGACCCCGACGCCGTCCTTTCCCGCACCGAGGGGGCGCTTGCGGCAGGCGATCTGGAAGCGGCCATTACCGAGATCGGTGCCCTGCCGAAGGACGGCCAGGCGCGGATGACCGAATGGGTCGCCCTCGCCAATCGCCGGATCGCCGCGACATCCGCCGCCGCCGCGCTCGCGGCCGAGCTGAAGTGAGGTCGTGATGATCTGGTCCTTCCTGAAGGTGGTCTTCTTCGTCGTGATCGTGGCGGCGCTTGCACTTGGCGCCGGCTATCTGGCCGAAACCGGCAGCGGTGTGCGCATTTCCATCGCCAACACCGAATACAGCCTCGGCCCGGTGCAGATGGTCGTGGCCGTCCTTGTGGCGATTCTCGCTCTCTGGCTGGTGATGAAACTCGCCGGCCTCATCGTCGCCACGCTCCGTTTCATCAACGGGGATGAAACCGCGCTCAGCCGGTATTTCGACCGCAACCGCGAGCGGAAGGGCTTTCAGGCGCTGGCGGACGGGTTGATGGCGATTGCGTCTGGCGAAGGCAAGGTCGCGCTCAGCCAGGCCGCGAAGGCCGAAAGATATCTCGGCCGACCGGAACTGACGAACCTGATCGCCGCCCAGGCGGCCGAGGTCGCGGGCGATACCAGGCGCGCGACCGAGGTCTACAAGCGGCTTCTCGCCGACGACCGCACCCGCTTCGTGGGAGTCCGCGGCCTGATGCGCCAGAAACTGGCCGAAGGCGATACCGAGACGGCGATGAAGCTTGCCGAGAAGGCCTTCGCGCTGAAGCCCCGCCAGCAGGATGTGCAGGACACCCTGCTGAAGCTCAGGGCCGAGAAGGGGGACTGGAAGGGCGCGCGCGAGGTGCTTGGCGCCAAGCACAGGCAGGGCCTCCTGCCGCGCGACGTCTTCAGGCGGCGCGATGCCGTGCTTGCGCTGCAGGAGACGAAGGAGGTCTTTTCCGACGAGGCGCCGATCGAGGTGCGGGAGGCCGCGATCGCGGCCAACAAGCAGTCGCCCGACCTGATTCCGGCGGCGGTTCTGGCAGCGCGCGGCTATGTTCAGGCCGGCAAGCCGAAATACGCCGCGCGAATCCTCAAGAGGTCGTGGGAGGCGAAGCCCCACCCGGATCTTGCCGCCGCCTTTGCCGCGATCGTTCCGGACGAGACAGCCGTTGCCCGCCTGAAGCGGTTCGAGACCCTTCTGTCCGCCAATCCGGACCACGAGGAATCGCGCCTTCTGCGCGCCGAGCTGCAGCTCGCGGCAGAGGATTTCCCCTCCGCCCGACGCGCGCTGGGTGATCTGGCCGAAACCCACCCGACCGCGCGCAGCCTGGCAATCATGGCCGCGATCGCGCGGGGCGAAGGCCAGGACGATGCGGTCGTGCGCGGCTGGCTCGCGCGGGCCCTGACGGCAAGCCGCGGCCCCCAGTGGGTCTGCGAAACCTGCCACAACATCCAGGCCGACTGGACGCCGACCTGTGATAACTGCGGCGGATTCGACACGCTGAGCTGGCGGGAGCCCCCGAATGCCGCTGTCCCGCTGCCGAACGGGGCCGAGATGTTGCCGCTCATCGTCGGCAGCCCGGTCCCGTCGCGGGACCGGAGCGAGGGAGCGGGAATCGGCATCGACGAAGCCGAGATTCTTGATGAGGAAGTCGGCCTGCGCCGCTGATTTGGGACTACACAGCCGCTTGCGATGAAGCTATCTGCCCGCCACCCCGGCCGGACACGACCCGGGCGCAGTGCTGTGCAGACCTGCCGACGCCGGCCGAGCGTGTGATCCGAGGACGATCTGCACGGCTGCGGAATGCAAATCGGGCTTGTGCTGCGTCCGGCGCCATAGTACGGCCGCGACAGAGGAATGCCGGTGTAGCTCAGCTGGTAGAGCACGTCATTCGTAATGATGGGGTCGGGGGTTCGAGTCCCTTCACCGGCACCATTCCTCTCTCCGGACAGGCCAGTGGCGCGACGAGGGGCGCGGTGATCCGTGTGCCGGGCGGGCTTTCGGGCCGGCGCATCGCCATGTCTGTGCAGGCGCTGCTAGGCTGGCCCAAGCAGGGGCGGCTGCCCGCAAGGCTGGGAATTTGCGCAGCTTATGCTACTCAGAGTGCGGAGGGGCGGGGATCAGGCCGGTGGCAGCGCGAGAGGTAGCCCCGGCACCCATGAGGGGAGCGGCGAGATGAGGTTCTCGTTCCACGGCGCGGCGGGCGGGGTCACGGGCTCGTGCCACCTCCTTGCCGTCAATGGCCGGAACATCCTCATCGACTGCGGCATGTTCCAGGGCGGGCGCGAACTGCACGAGGAGAATGCCGCGCCCTTCGGGTTCGACGCCGCCGCGATCGACGTCCTTCTTCTGACCCATGCGCATCTCGATCACTGCGGCCGCATTCCCCTGCTTGTGAAGCGCGGCTTCACCGGGGAAATCATCTGCACCGCCGCGACGCGTGATCTCACCCGGCTGGTGCTTCTCGATTCCGCCCACCTGCTGGAGGAAGATGCGGGCCGACGGCGCCACCACGGGGAACCGGGCGAACCGCTCTACGATACCGTCGGGGCGCTCGACAGTCTCGATCGCTTCGGACGTGTGGCGGAATACGGGTGGCCCCTCGACCTCGGGCACGGTGCGGTCGCCACCTTCCACGATGCCGGCCATATCCTCGGCTCGGCCAGCATCGCGCTCGACGTGACCGAGAAGGGCCGGGTGCGGCGGGTCGTGTTTTCCGGCGACCTCGGCCCCCGCGAGCGGCCTCTGCTCAACCCACCGGCGCCGCCGGCGGGTGCCGACGTCGTGGTGATGGAAAGCACATACGGCGACCGCGATCACCGCTCGCTTGCCGATACCGTGGCCGAATTCCACGCCGCGATCCGAAGGGCACATTCCCGCGGCGGCAATGTCGTCATCCCGACCTTCGCGCTCGAGCGGGCGCAGGAACTGCTCTACTACATCCGGGAGGGCGTGGCCTCCGGCAAGATCCCGGCCTCGGTGCAGGTCTTCCTCGATCCACCGATGGCGATCTCGGCGACGCAGCTTTTCCGCCGCCATCATGAAGCGCTGAAGCCCGAAATCGCGACGCTTCTTGCCAGCGGGCAGGACCCGTTTCGGCTTCCCGACCTGCATTTCACGCGCGACGCGTCGGACTCGACGGCATTGAACCGCATCCGGTCGGGTGCCGTCATCATGGCCGGATCGGGGATGTGCACCGGCGGGCGGATACGCCATCACCTCCGCCACAACCTTGGCCACAGGGATTGCAGCATCATCTTCGTGGGCTTTGCCGCCGAGGGCACGCTTGCCCGCGTCATCATCGACGGGGCGACCTCGGTGAAGCTCTTCGGAGAGGAGATCCCGGTGCGGGCGCACGTTCACACAATCAATGGATTCTCGGCGCATGCCGGGCGGTCGGATCTCATTGGGTGGCACGCAGGAACCGGCCGCCCCGCGGTCACGTTCCTGGTTCATGGCGAGGGGACGGCCCGCACGGCGCTTGCCCCGGCCCTGGAGGCGACGCGCGTCGAACTGCCGGACCTGCATGGCGTTCACGAGATTTGATCGCCGTACGCGATTGGCGCGATCGGTTCCGCCGTGCACCGGCGGCCCGGCGCCTTCCTGCGCGCAACCCTGCGGACCCCGCCCCGCTGTGGTCGGTCCGTGATGCGCGTTCGCGCCCTGGGCAGGGCGGGTGGGAAGCGCCCTGCCGCGCCTAAACGAGCCTAATCGGGGAATTTCCAGAACAAATTTCTGTGGGCGCGGGGGTGCCACTAGGCTCGGCGAAGGCTGCCGATCTGCCGGGACCGAAAGGACGCTTCCATGACCGATGACATGTTGCACGTGATGGAGTGGCACAACGGCGAGAAGGACTATTCGCCGTTCTCCGATGCCGAGATGAAACGGCGTCAGGACGATGTCCGCACCTGGATGGCCGCCAACGACATCGACGCAGCGCTGTTCACCTCGTATCACTGCATCAACTACTACTCGGGCTGGCTCTATTGCTGCTTCGGCCGCAAATATGGGATGGTCGTCACGCAGGATGCGGCCACCACCATCTCCTCCGGGATCGACGGCGGCCAGCCCTGGCGGCGGAGCTTCGGCGGCAACGTCACCTATACCGACTGGCGTCGCGACAACTTCTACCGCGCGGTGCGGCAGTTGACGCCGGGCGTCAGGCGGCTGGGTATCGAGTTCGACCATGTCTCGCTCGACTATCGCCGCCAGCTCGAGGCGGCATTGCCGGGCGTGGCGTTCGTCGATGTGGCGCGGCCGTCAATGTGGATGCGCGCGATCAAGTCGGCCGAGGAACAGAGGCTGATCCGCGAGGGCGCGCGCGTCTGCGACTTGGGGGGCGCGGCCGGCGCGGCGGCGATCAGGGCGGGCGTCCCGGAACACGAGGTTGCGATCGCCTCGACCACGGCGATGATCCGGGAAATCGCCAGGTCGTTTCCCTTCGTGGAACTCATGGACACCTGGACCTGGTTCCAGTCGGGCATCAACACCGATGGCGCGCACAATCCGGTGACGAACAGGAAGATCGGGTCGGGAGAGATCCTCAGCCTCAACTGCTTCCCGATGATCTTCGGCTATTACACCGCGCTCGAACGCACGCTGTTCTGCGACAGCGTCGATGATGCGAGCCTCGACATCTGGGAAAAGAACCTCGCCGTCCACCGGCGCGGGCTGGAGTTGATCAGGCCCGGTGCGAAGTGCAACGAGATCGCGACCGAGCTGAACGGCATGTATCGGCAGTGGGATCTGCTGAAATACCGTTCCTTCGGCTATGGCCATTCCTTCGGCGCGCTCTGCCATTACTACGGCCGGGAAGCGGGCGTTGAGCTTCGCGAGGACACCGAAAGCGATCTGAAGCCGGGCATGGTCGTGTCGATGGAACCGATGGTGATGCTTCCCGTGGGCACGCCCGGCGCCGGCGGCTACCGGGAACACGACATCCTGATTGTGACCGAGGACGGCGCCGAGAACATCACCGGCTTCCCCCTTGGCCCCGAACACAACGTCATCTGCAATTGATCCGAAAGGCCGCCTGACGCGACGGCCCCGGAGGCAGAGCGACCTTACGGCAGCCGCGTGTCCCCCCGCAGCCTGTTGGAAGGGATCAGCCGAATTCGGCCGTCAGCGCGCCGACGATGCCCGCAGTGCAGACCTCAAGCAGGATATGGCCCTTTTCGACCGAGGCATCCCTTGGCGAAGAAAGCGTTCCGGGCGGGGGGGTCCATTCCCGCTTCACCGGGTAGACATCATAAGGCGGGAATGTCGCCGGCGGATGGTCGACGGCCCGGTCGAGGTGGACGAGCTGCGGGTGGAGCGCCAGCATGAGCGAGGTTTCCAGCACCCCGCCGTGTTCGACATCCCAGCCCGGGAACCCGCCGGGATAGAGCCTCGCGATGGCCTCCTTGTGAACGAAGTCCCAGTAGGAAAGGACGACCACCTTCAGATCGGTCACCCCATCCCAGCGCAGCTCGCGCAAGGCGAGGTCGATCGCCTCGACGATGAACCAGGAATTCTCGAAATGCCCGTTCACGAGGCAGATATTGCGCACACCGTGGCGGGCGAATTCCTTCACGACGTCCTTCAGCGCAGCAACCAGCGTGGCACCGTCAAGGCTTGTCGTTCCCGGCAGGTGATTGCCGCCGCCGGACTTCTGGTGCGACTTGTAGCCGTAGGTGAAGGGTGGCGCGACCAGAGCACCGATCTCGAGGGCCACGCGGCGGGCGAATTCGGTCGGCAGAAGCACGTCGACGTGCAGCGGCATGTGATGGCCGTGCTGCTCCATCGAACCGATCGGAATGAGGATCGGCGTGGCGCCGTTCCGCACCGCCGCGTCATACTCGGGCCAGGTCAGTTCGGAGGCGAAGGGGCTGGTCTTGGGCATGGCGGCTCCTAGGGCATGGGCTTCCCAAAATCTACGTTGCCGTCCCCCGATAAGAAAAATAGATTGTCGCAATACTCTGATTTCAGGCGCAAATGCATGGCGGGTATCACCAACCTTCCCACCGACCTCCTGAGAACCTTCATCGCGGTCGTCGAACTCGGCGGCCACTCCAAGGCCGGTGCGTTCCTGGGGCGCAGCCAGCCGGCGATTTCGCTTCAGATCCGCAGGCTCGAGGACCTCATCCGGGCCCCGCTTCTGACGCAGGAGGGGCGCTCGATCCAGCCGACGCCAGCCGGGGAGGCGCTCTTGAGCTATGCGCGCGAGATGATCCGGATCAACGACGAGGCGGTGGGCTACTTCCACCGTTCCGACAAGACCGGTGTGCTTCGCATCGGCCTGCCGACCGACTATTCGGTGGCGTTCCTTCAAAGCGCGATCACCGCCTTCGTGCAGGCACATGCAGAGGTCGAGCTGGAAATCCATTGCGACCTGAGCCGGCAGCTTCATCAGGATCTGCGCGCCGACGAACTGGACGTGATCATCGCGATGATGTCGGACCCGCGGATGCCGTATCTTTCGCGCGCCTGGATCGAGCAGCCGATATGGGCCGCGGCGGAGGGGTTCCGCGATACCCCGCAGCGCCCCGTTCCGCTCGGTGCCCACCCGGAAGGCTGCGATTACCGCGCCCGCATGATCCAGGCGCTGGATTCGATCGAACGGCGCTGGCGCATCGTCTACACCGGCCCGGGAATCTCCGGTCTCCAGAACGCGGTGCTGAACGGATTGTGTGTCTCGGCGCTGACGAAGGCGACGATGCTGCCGGGGATGCGCGTGCTGGACAGCACGGATGGATTTCCCTCTCTCGATCCGCTCCGAGTCGGCCTTTTCTACAAGCACCCGCGGCTTTCGGCGGCGGGGCTGCAGCTTGTCAGCGACCTCGTCGCCAGGCTCGACAGCGTCGGAGCAGGCATCAATCCGTTCCCCGGCTGACAAGAGGCGCGGGCATTACGGGCGCAAATCCGACGATTTCAAGAACCGATTTTGTCCCGGACGCCTCGTGACCTAGCGTTAAGGGCAGATCTCGGAATGGCAAACAACACAGGGAGAAGGACATGCCGGTAGCTGAAGGAAAGACCACGGGACTGACCCGCCGGGCGGTGCTTGCGACCGGCGCGGCCGCGCTGGCCACGCCGATGCTGTCTCGCCGCGCCTTTGCGGCGCCGACCGAACTGACGATGCTCGCCTGGTACGGCCACGCCGAGCCCGACGTCGTCGCCGAGTTCGAGGCCGAGAACAACGTCAAGTTCGTGCCGAAATACTACACCGGCGGCGACAACATGCTGGGACTGATCTCACAGTCGCCGGCCGGAACCTTCGACGTGATCCTGTCGGACGCCGAATATGTCCAGGGGCTGAACGAGGCCGGCTATGTCGAGGAGCTCGACCCGAAGGACTACCCGTTCGACGACTACTTCCCCGAATTCCAGCAGTTCCCCGGCAACTGGAAGGATGGCAAGCTCTTCTCGGTGGTGACCCGGTTCGGCTTCCTCGGGGTGGCCTACAACACCGATGCGCTGACCGAGGCCGAGGCGTCGAGCTACAACATCTTCTGGGATCCGAAGCTGACCGGCAAGGTCGGGCATTTCGACTGGCACCTGCCGAACCTCGGCCAGATGAGCCTCCTGAACGGCAACGCCAGCCCCTACGACATCGACGAGGCCGCCTGGACGGCGGTGAAGGACAAGACCATGTCGCTCAGGCCGCAGATCGGCGGCTTCTTCGACTATGGCGGCACCTTCTCGTCGCTGAACGACGGGCAGATGCTGGCCTTCGCCGGGATCGGCGACTGGATCACCGGGGTGCTTGAAAAGAACGGCGCCAAGGTGCGGTCGGTGATCCCGCAGGAGGGTGGCCTCCAGTGGTCGGAATGCTTCTGCATCGGCAAGGGTTCGGCCAAGGCCGACCTGGCGAAGAAGTGGATCCAGTACATCACCTCGGCCAAGGGCCAGGCGAAGTCGGCCCAGATGGCCGCCTATCCGGCGCTCGTTCCCAACCAGAAGGGCTGGGAGGTGCTGCAGGCCGAAAACCCCGACGAGGCCAAGCGCCAGGGGATGACGAAGGAGCCCGGCAACGCGATCGACATGATCCGCGAGGGCCGCATCAAGTACCGGCAATGGCCGGTGCAGCAGGACCTCGGCACCTGGAACGACTTCTGGTCCGAGTACAAGGGCGCCTGAGTCCTGCTCGGGCCGGCGGGCGCTCCCCCCGCCGGCCCCTCACCTCTGGCATGGAGCCTTCCTCGATGCGAAGATCGCTGTCGGTCTACGGGCTGACCTTCTCGCTGCCGCTCCTGATATGGCAGCTTCTCTTCTTCGTCTTTCCGCTGGTCTTCCTTGTCGCACTCAGCTTCTGGACGGTGAAGAATTTCCGGATGCAGCCGGATTTCGATACCGTGAACTGGGCCACGATGTATGGCCGCGCGGTCTTCTGGCAGGCCTATGCCACCACCCTCGCGATGGCTGCGGCCGCGGCGGCGCTTTCCAGCGTTCTTGCCTTCCCGTGCTCCTATGCCATCGCGTTCAAGCTGTCGGACACGGCACGGCGCTGGGCGGTGTTCCTGATGGTGATCCCGTTCTTCACCAGCTACCTCGTCCGCGTCTATTCGTGGCAGATCTTCCTGTCGGACGCAGGCATCATCAACGTCATTTTCGGCTGGTTCGGCCTCGGTCCCTTTCCGCTCCTGAACACCGTGGGCGCGACGATGATCGGGTACCTGACCCTGACCTTCCCGCTTGTCGTGCTGTTGCAGCTTTTCAGCCTCGTCTTCATCGACCGCACCCTGATCGAGGCCGCCCACAACCTGCGCTGCGGGCGGCTCAGGACGGTCTTCGCGGTGATCATCCCGTCGGCCCGCGTCGGGCTGGTGATCGCCGCGCTCTTCGCGTTCATCCTCTGCTTCGGCGATTTCGTGAGCCCGATCTACCTGGGCGGCGGCGAGCCCACCACGCTTTCGATCCTGATCACCGATACCACCAAATCCGGCCAGCAGTGGCCGCGTGCGGCGGTGATCGCGCTGACCATGATTGCGACGCTTCTGGTCGTGGCCTTCGCCGCCGTCCGCTTTGCCTACAAGGGGCGCACCAGATGAGCGACAAGGACACCGCCAGCATCAACCGCAACCCCGCCGTCGACGTCGCGCTGAAGGTCTATGTCTTCATCGGCTACGCCTTCGTCTTTGCGCCCATCGCCGCAAGCTTCATCTTCTCGTTCAACTCCGACCGCTTCCCCTCGATCCCGCTGGGGCAGTTCTCGCTTGAATGGTACAAGGCGGTGGCGACGGACCCGTTGGCCTGGGAAGGCTTGCGCAACACGCTGATGGTGGGTGTAATCGTCGGCGTGGTCGCCACGGCGCTGGGCTTCGGCGCAGCCTATACCGACTTCCGCTACCGCTTCTTCGGCAAGCAGATCTATCTGGCGCTTGCGCTTCTGCCGCCAACGATTCCGGTGGTGATCCTCGGGCTGGCCATGCTTGCCTATCTGTCGCGGATCAACCTGTCGGGCAACGCGCTTTCGGTGATCATCGCCCATGTGGTGATCTGCGCCCCCTTCGCGATGGCGATCATCCGGCTCCGCCTGTCGCAGATGGACCCCGATCTGGAAGCTGCCGCCTGGAACCTCGGCGCTTCGGAATGGTCGGCGATGCGCCATGTCATCGTGCCCTTCACCATGCCGGCGATTCTCGGCGCGCTCTTCATCACGATGGCGGTCTCCTTCGACGAATTCGCCATCGCCTGGTTCGTCTCGGGCCTGAACGAGACATTGCCGGTCAAGGTGCTCGGCTTCCTGCAAGGCCAGGTCAGCCCGCGGATCAACGCCATCGGGACTTTCGTCTTCGTCACATCCATGACGCTCGTGATCCTTGCTCAGGTTCTCCTGACCGGCCGCGGCGCCAAGACCCGTCCGGCATCGGACGAATAGGAGAGAACATGAAGAACGACACGCTCGTCTCCTTCGAGGGGGTGGTGAAGCGCTTCGGCGAATTCGTCGCCGTGCAGCGGATGGATTTCGAGATCGCCAAGGGCGAGTTCCTCGCCATCATGGGATCGTCCGGCTGTGGCAAGACGACGACGCTGAGGATGCTCGCAGGGCTCGAGGCGCCGACCGAAGGGGTGATCCGCCTCTCGGGCAAGCCGATCAATCACCTGCCGACCTGGAGCCGCGACACCCCGATGGTCTGGCAGAGCCTCGCGCTCTTCCCGTTCCTCAACGTCCGCGAGAATGTCGAATTCGCGCTGAAGATGCGCGGCGTCGGCAAGTCGGAACGCCGGCGCCGGGCGGAACAGTGGCTGGACCGGATGCAGATCCCCGAGTTTGCCGAACGCAACATCGCCCAGCTTTCGGGCGGCCAGCGGCAGCGCGTGGCACTGGCCCGCTCGCTGGTGGTGGAGCCCGAGATCCTGCTGCTGGACGAACCGCTGTCGGCGCTCGACGCCGCGCTGAAGGTGCGGATGCAGTCGGTGCTGAAGAACCTCCAGCGCGAGACGGGGATCACCTTCGTCTATGTCACACACAGCCAGTCGGAAGCCTTCTCGATGGCCGACCGTGTGGTGATCATGAGCCGCGGCAAGATCGAGCAGATCGGCACGCCGCAGGAAATCTATCGTGCCCCGCGGACCCGGTTCGTCGCCGATTTCCTCGGCTCCTCGAACATCTTCACCGGAAAGGTGACCGGTGCCGACACGAGCGGGGTCGCCCTCGATACGCCGGCGGGCCTGCTGCATCTCGCGTCGGCTGGCGGCCCCGCGCGGCCCCAGATCGGGCGGGAGGCGACGCTGACCGTGCTCGATACGAAGACGAACCTTGCGCTTGAAGCACCCTCGGGGCGCGTCAACGCGGTCCGCGTCCGCATGATCGGCGAGGAATTCGTGGGCGCTACGGCCACGATCTATCTCGAAACCGCAAAAGGGCAGGAGATCAGGGTCCAGAAGGGCCACGACGAACTGGCAAGCCTGCCCCTGGAGATAGGCCAGGAACTCGTGGCCTGGTGGGCGCATGAGGATGGCCATCTCGTGACGGAAGGGTAGGGGTCCGATGCGCCCCGGATCGGGCTGGTCCGCGTTGACCAGCCCTTCCCGCCGATCGCGGGTTCCTGTTCAGGCCGCATCGTCCGGCGCGCCCTCACGTCGGCATTGGCCCTGACCGCAGGTCTGGCATTCCCATCGCAGGGGCCGCCGCGCTTTCAGGATGCTTTCCGGCGCGCCACCCCAAGCTCCATCGCCGCCAGGAATCGTGCCACCTCGGCTGTGGTGTTGTAGTGGCAGACCGAGACGCGGACGCAATCGGCAAGGCCGAGCGGATGCAGGATGTTGCCGCAATAATGGTCATCCTTGCGGATGTGCACGCGGATGCCCTGATCGGCGAGGTGCTGCACCAGATCGGCCGAAGCCATGCCGTCGAGCGTCAGCGACACCACGCCTTCCCGGCGTCCTGTCCCCGTGCCGCCGATCACCGTCACGCCCGGCATTTCGGCAAGCCCGCGCAGGTTGCCGGTGCCGTGCAGCATCGCGCACATCAGCCGCGCCTCGTGATCATGGATCGCCGCCGCCGCCGCTTCGATCCGGGCGCGGGGGGGGGCGGCATCCGACACTTCCCCGCCCAGCCAGTCGAAATAGGCGACCACATCCGAGAAGGTCGCGTAGGCACCCGCGTCGCGGGTGCCAAGCTCCCAGGCCGTGGCGGGGCCGCCGGTGATCTGCTCCTTGGTGCAGGCGGTCAGCCGGTCCGATGCCCAGCCGACGCCGTAGCCGTGGCGGGAAAACACCTTGTAGGGCGACACGGCGTAGCCGTCCGCCCCATAGGCGGCGCAGTCGATATGGCCGTGGCTGGCGTGCTGGATGCCGTCGGTGATGACGAAGGCCTCCGGCGCCCTCTCGCGGATCGCCGCCGCGATGGCCGCCACGTCCACCGCCATGCCGGTGACGGGCGAGGTCTGCACGATTGTCGCCACCCGGACTTCGGGCGTGATCCTTTCGAGATAGGCGTCCAGTCCGACGGTTCCCGTGGCATCGTCATGTGCCACTAACAGATGCGGCCGCCCCGTCACCTCGGCCCAGCGCGCCATCGCGCTGCGGGACGCGGGGTGTTCCAGCGTCGAGCCGAGCATCACGCCCCCCGGCGTTGCGCCAAGTGCTGCGGTGCGGATCAGGCGAAACAGCACCTCGCTGCCGCTTTCGCCGACGAAGACCTGGCCACCGGGCGCGTTGAGGAACAGCGCCATGTCGGCCTTGCCCCTGACGATCGCCGCCATCAGTGCCTTCGACGCCGGATTGTCCCGGCCTTGGTTGTCGGGATAGCCGGCATAGACGGCGGAGGTCTCGATCACCGACTTGAGCCTGAGCGCCCCGCCGGCGTTCTCGAAGAAGATGCGCGGGCCGTCGAAGGGACAGGCCTCCACATGGGCGAAACGGTCGCGGATGGCCTCGATCAGGCCGGGTCTGTCCTCAAGCATCGTCCGTCCTCGGATCAGGCGGCGGGTCTGCCGTCTCTTGCACCCGGCGCGCGGCGCTGGCAACCCCGGCCGATCGCGGGCTTACACGGTGTGGAGGTAGAGGTCGTAGTCCACCTCGGTCACGGTGCGGGCGACGCGGGCGTATTCGGCGGCCTTAACAGCCGTAAAGGTGCGGTGCATGTCCTCGCCCAGCGCCTGCCTGAGGAACGCCGATGCCTTCGCCGCCTCGATCGCGGCCCGCCAGTCGCGCGGGATCGCCGGGCCGCCCGCATCCTCGGCATAGGCATTGCCCGTGGTCTCCGGCCCCGGGTCGATGCGGTTGTCGATCCCGTGCAGGATGCCGCCAAGCACCGTGGCCGCCACCAGATAGGGATTGGCATCCACGCCCGACGGCCGATGCTCGATGCGCCGCGCCTTCACATCGCCTTCGGGCACGCGCAACGCCACCGAACGGTTGTTCACCCCCCAGCTCGTCGAGACCGGCGCGTAGCTCTGGCTGGCGAAGCGGCGCCAGGAATTGAGATGCGGCGCGAACACCAGCATCGATTCCCCCATCGTCGCCCTCAGGCCGCCAAGCGCGTGCAGAAGCGTCTCGGTCCAGCCCGCCCCCGGCTTTTCGGCGAAGACGTTGCGCCCCGCCTCGTCCTGGAGCGAGACGTGGAAATGCATGCCGGAGCCTGCATAGTCTTCCACCGGTTTCGCCATGAAGCAGGCGGTCAGCCCGTGCGCGCGCGCCTGCTGGCGCACGATCCGCTTCAGCCGCGCGATGTCGTCCGCCGCCTGCATCACGTCTTCGCGGTAATGCAGCGTCAGCTCGTATTGCCCCGGCGCGTATTCGGAGATCAGCGTTTCCACCTTGATCCCGGCCTTTTCGGCGCCCGCGTAGATGTCGGAAAAGAGGGGCAGCATCCCGTGCAGGTGATCGACCGAATAGACCTCGGTCTTGTGACTCGGCCGTCCGTCCAGCACGTCGCGCGCCGGCCGCACCCTGCCGTCGGGGCCGCGGTCGTTGGCGAGCAGGAAGAACTCGAGCTCGAATGCCCCCGCGGGCTTCAGCCCGCGCCGCGAGAACTCCTCGACCTGCCGGGCAAGCGCATGACGGGGATCCGAGGTCATCGGCCTTCCGTCAAGCTCGTAGAGCGACAGGAACACCTCGGCCCGGGCAGGCCGGGTGTTGTGCAGGGGCTTCAGCGTTCCGGCGATGGGCCAGGCGCGCAGGTCGCCGTCGCCCTGGTCCCAGATCAGGCCGGTCTCGTGCACGTCCTCGCCACAGATGTCGAGCCCGAGGATCGAGATCGGCATATGCCGGCCCGATCGGTAGAGCGAGGCAAGTTCGTGCCGGCGGATGATCTTGCCGCGGCCGATGCCGTTGGAATCGTGCAGCACGATGTCGATCGCCTCGATCTCGGGGTGATCGGCAAGGAAGGCTTCGGCCTCGGCAAGGGTGGCACCGGAGGGGCAGGGGTTTTCCAGCATGTCAGGTCTCGGGAAGGAGTTCGGTGAGGATTTCGTCGAAGGCGGTGACGAGGCGGTCGATCTGGCGTTTCTTCGTCGCCGGGCTGATCAGCATCATGTTGTGGAAGGGCGCGATCAGGCAGCCGCGGTTCAGAAGCGCGGTGTGAACCGTCGCCTCGACCTCGGGCATATGGGCCATCGACGCCTCGGTTCCATTCCTGAGCGGGCCGGGCGCGCAGATGAACTCCACCCGCGCGCCGACGCGGACGACGTGCCAGGGCGCGCCATGCGCCTCGATCGCCCGCTTCAGGCCGGAATAGAGCCTTTCCGCCCCCTTCTCCATATGCGCATAGGCCTTGGGCGTCATCACCTCGGCAAGGGTCGCCGTCAGGCAGGCGAACTGCATGGGGTTGGCGGACAGCGTGGTTCCCATGCCGGAATGACCCGAGGGCCGGCCGGCATTGTAGGCGAGGTAGTCGGCGGCAACCTTGGGCCTCAGTCCCCAGACGGCGGTGGGCATACCCCCGGCCACGCATTTGCCGACCACGAAGATGTCGGGGTCGAGCCCGTGCACCGCGGTGTAGCCGCCGAGGCCCGACGAAATCGTGTGCGTCTCGTCAATGATCAGCAGCGCGCCATGCTTCGTCGCCAGCGCCCGGAGCCCGTCGTGGAAGCCCGGCTCCGGCAGGACCATGCAGGAATTGGTCATCACCGGCTCGGTCAGGATCGCCGCAATTTCACCAGTTCCCAGCGCCGCCTCGACGCTGGCCAGATCGTTGAACTCAGCGCAGGTCGCGACCTCGGTCAGGTCCGCGACCTGCCCTGTCAGGCCCGGCCGGGTGCGGGTCTGGCCGTTCGACCGCTCCACCATCGTGTCGTCCACCGTGCCGTGGTAGCAGCCGTTGAACACCAGCACCTTCGGCCTGCCGGTCACCGCCCGCGCCACCCGCAGCGCGAAGCGGTTGGCATCCGTCGCCGTGGTGGCGACCTGCCACCTGAAGTCGCCGAAGCGCTCGGTCAGCAGGCGCCCGGCCTCCATCGCCGCCTCGGTCGGCAGCATGTAGGTCAGTCCGCGCCTGGCCTGCTTGCGGATCGCCCTGGCGACCGGCTTCGGCGAATGGCCGAACATCGAGCCGGTATCGCCGAGGCAGAAGTCGTCGATCCCGTAGCCGTCGACGTCGGTGATCCGGGCGCCCTCGGCGCGGTCGACCACCATCGGGAAAGGCATCGGCCAGTCCTTCATCCAGTGCATCGGCACCGAATCGAGCCACGCCTCGGCGCCGGCCTTCAGCGCCGCCTTCGTCCTCGGCCGCGAGGCGGCGAAGCGCCGCGCCTCGCGTTCGGCCATCTTTTTCAGGCGATCGCGGTCGATACCGGCAACGAGTTCCTGCGGCTTGGGCATGGCGGCGCTCCTTCGGGACGCCTCCTTATCCACGATATTTGATCAAATTGGAAGCGTGATGTGGCTTTTGAATTGCGGGAAGTGTTCCTTACCGCCTACAAATTTGATCAAACGACTATGGCAATGGCAGCAGCCCAGCCCGCGCATTCGGCAAGGTGCTGCATCGCCCCCAGCACATCGCCCGTCTGCCCGCCGATCTGGCGCATCGCCAGGCGCGCGACAACCAGGGCTGCGAAGGCGATCGCCGCCGCGGTGACGACCGCAGTGCCGATGCCGAGCGGCATCAGGCAGAGAAAGCCGATCGCAGCGGCGGCACGGGCAGGAACCGGGTCGATTCCGGCGGCCGCGCGACCCAACCCGTCCCCCCGGGCCGCAGGCATCAGGGCGATCGCCGCCGGCAGCACTGCGCGCGAGCCAGCGGCGAGGGCGGCGAGGGTGAAGACCGATCCGCCCCCCCCGATCAAGGCGACAATGGCCGTGGCCCGGAAGCCGAGGGCAAGGACCAGTGCGATGACCCCGTAGGAGCCGATCCGGCTGTCGCGCATGATCTCGAGCTTGCGCTCGCGCGTCCGCCCGCCGCCGAACCCGTCGGCGAGGTCGGCCAGACCGTCTTCGTGCATCCCGCCCGTCACCAGCACGGCTGCGGCCAATGCAAGGATGGCCGCCATCGCCGGCGGCAGCCCAAGCGCAAGCGCAAGAAGGCAGACCAGCGCCGAAATCCCGCCGACGACCAACCCCACGATCGGCCAGGCCCAGGACGAAGCCGCCATCGCCGGTGCCTCGCCGGGAATCGGGCGGACCGGCAGGCGCGTGAGCAGGAGGAACGCGAGCCTCAGTTCGTCGGCCCGCCCCCCGCTCATGCCTCCGACACTCCGGCCTCGCCGAACGTGGCCATGCCGTTGTGGCAGGCAAGCGCCGCGCGCACGATGCCGAGTGCAAGCGCCGCACCCGAGCCCTCGCCGAGCCGCATGTCGAATTCCAGAACCGGGCGCTTGTGGATCGCGGCCAGAAGCTTCCGGTGGCCGGGCTCGGCCGAGGTGTGACCGACAAGACAATGATCCAGAAGCCGCTTGTCCGCGGCGTAGAGCACGGCAGCAGCGGCGGTGCAGATGAACCCGTCGAGGATCACCGGGATGCGCTCTGCCCGCGCCGCCAGGACCGCGCCGCAGATCGCTGCCTGTTCGCGTCCGCCAAGCGCCGCAAGCACGCCTCCGGCATTGCCAAGGACGCCCGCATGACGCTTCAGCCCGCGCTCGATCGCGTCGATCTTTCGTGCGATTCCGGCCTTGTCAGAGCCTGTTCCTGGCCCGACCCACTCGGCCACGGGCCCGCCGAAGCAGGCCGCGGCCAGCGCCGCGGCGACGGTAGAATTGCCGATGCCCATCTCCCCGAGGATCAGGATGTCCGCGCCCGCATCGACGGCCGCCGCCCCCTGCCAGAGCGCGTCGAGGCAGTCCACCTCGTCCATCGCCGGGCCCTCGGTGAAATCACCGGTCGGCCGGTCAAGCTCCAGCGCGATCACCGAAAGCCCGGCGCCGTTGGTCGCGCAAAGCTGGTTGATCGCGGCCCCGCCGGCCCGGAAGTTGGCAACCATCTGGGCCGTCACGTCCTGCGGATAGGGATTCACCCCCTGCGCGCAGATGCCGTGGTTGCCGGCGAAGACGAGCGCCTGGGCGTTGCGGATTTCCGGCCGCGCGGTTCCGCGCCAGGCGGCCATGAATTCCGCGATCTGCTCGAGCCGGCCGAGCGAACCGGGCGGCTTGGTCAGGGAGTTCTGCCGCGCCCGCGCCGCCTCGGCCGCCTGGGTGTCGGCAACGGGCAGCCGGTCGGCAAGGGCCGCAAGCTGGGCAAGCGAGGAGATCCGCGGAAGGCTCATGTCATTTCACTTTCAGGGGAAGGCCCGAGACGGCCAGGTAGACTTCGTCGGCCGCCGCCGCGACCCATTGGTTCAGAAGACCCGCCGCATCGCGGAAGGCGCGGCCGAGCGGATTGTCGGGAACGATCCCCATGCCGACCTCATTGGTCACGATCACGACGGGATCGCGCTGGGCGGGCAGCGCCGCGACCAGCGCCTGCCCCGCACCGCGCCAATCGGCTTCGGCGAGCATCAGGTTGGTCAGCCACAGCGTCAGGCAATCGACAAGCCGCGGGCCTTTCCCGTCCGTTGCGCCAAGGGCTGCCACCAGCGCGCGCGGCGCGGGATGGTCCAGCCACTCCGGCCCCCGCCGCGCCTGATGGGTGGCGATCCGCGCCGCCATCTCGGCGTCATGCGCCTCGGCGGTGGCGATGTAGACGGCAGGGCGGCCGAGCGACAGCGCCATCGCCTCCGCGATGCCGCTTTTGCCCGACCGGGCGCCCCCGGTGATCAGTATCGTCTTGCCCATCGCCCGCTCTCAAAGCAGAAACGCGCCGTCCGTGAAAGGGAGAATGCGACCGTGATCGCCCGTGCCGCGACAGAACTGATCCTGATCCGTCATGCCCCTGCGCTGACGGGGGGGCGACTCTGCGGCCGGACCGACGTTCCGGCCGACTGTTCCGACGCGGCCCGCATCGCAGCGCTGCGCGCGGCCGTCGGCGATCCGGGGCGGATCGTCACCAGCCCCGCCCTGCGCTGCCGGCAGACCGCCGCGGCGCTCTGGCCCGTGGCGATCCTCGACGCCGACCCGGCGCTCTGGGAGCAGGATTTCGGTCTCTGGGACGGGAAGGAGATGAGCGACATTCCCGATCTCGGCCCGCTCTCGCCCGACGATCTTGCCCGCCACCGCCCGCCGGACGGCGAAAGCTTCGCCGATCTCTGCTCCCGGGTCGCGCCTGCGCTGGAGCGCCTTGCGGGCGGCGGCCGCGTGACCGTCGTGGCCCATGCCGGGACGGTGCGCGCCGCCCTCGCGCTTGCCCTCGGCGCGGTGCCTCCGGCGCTTGCCTTCGAGGTGGCGCCGCTGTCGCTCACGCGGCTCCGGGCCTTGTCCGGCGGGGGGTGGTCGGTCGGCACCGTCAACTGGGGGCCCGTGTGAGCGCGCCGCAGGTTCGGGTGACGGGCCACTTCGGCGAGTTCCTGCAGGGCCGGATCGGTCCGGTCGGGCCGGTCGCCCTGATCTCGGTTCCCTGCCCGGCGGTCGTGGTGGCGGGCTGGCATCGTCCCGGCGCGGGGCTTTCCATCCACGGCAGCGGGCAGCACCTGGTCACGCCCGATCGGGCGCGACGTTTCGTCGCGCGGCTCGGCCTCGGCCTGTTGGGCCGGGTGCGCCTCAGCGCGACGATGCCCGCGGGCGGCGGGGCGGGCGCTTCCACCGCAACGCTCGTGGCGCTTGCCCGCCTCGCCGGTGCCGACGATCCGCCAGAGGCCATCGCGCGCGCCTGCATCGACGCCGAGGGCGCAAGCGACCCGCTCATGTTTCCCGCCCCCGAAAGGCTTCTCTGGGCGTCTCGCGAGGGCCGGGTGCTCCGCCGCCTTCCTGCCCTGCCCCGCATCGACGTGATCGGCGGGTTTCTCGGCCCCGGCCGGCGCACCGATGCCGATGACCTGGATTTCCCGGACATCGGGGATCTGGTGGATGCCTGGGTCACCGCCGCGCATGCCGGCCGGGCCGAGGCACTCGCCGACATCGCCACCGCTTCCGCCCGCCGCACGCTCGCCCTGCGCGGCCCGGCGGGTGACCCGACCGACGCGCTCGCGCGTGATCTCGGGGCGGCCGGCTTCGTCATCGGCCATACCGGATCCGCGCGCGGCCTGCTATTCGTGCCCGGACGAATCCCCGAAGCCGCCGCGGGCGCCCTGCGCGCGGCA
The DNA here is from genome assembly GCA_030837785.1 of Albidovulum sp. Taxonomy (GTDB): domain Bacteria; phylum Pseudomonadota; class Alphaproteobacteria; order Rhodobacterales; family Rhodobacteraceae; genus Albidovulum. The sequence continues at coordinate 4,481 of JAUQYA010000087.1, read as the reverse complement.
GGCATGAGGGGGATCGTGCGGTTTCGCGTAGGGGCAAGGGTATGACCGGCGCAATGATGATGCTCGTGGCGCTTGGCCTCGACAGCTTGCTCGGCTGGCCAAATCCGGTCTTTCGGGTGATCGGCCATCCGGTCTCGTGGCTCGGCCGTCTCGTCGGAGCGCTCGATCGCTGGATCAATCTCGACGGCGCCGACGACGGCGCCCGGCGGATCGCCGGCGTGGTGGCGGCGGCCGTCGTGATCGGTGCCGCCGCCGAAATCGCCTGGGTGCTGACCTGGCTCGTCCCCGGGGCGTGGCCGGGCGTCGTGCTGACGGGCGTGCTGGCCTGGCCGTTCGTCGCGGTGCGATCACTGCGCGACCATGTGCAAGCCGTTGCCCTGCCGCTTGCAGATGGCGATCTTGCCGCCGCGCGTCGCGCCGTGTCGATGATCGTCGGTCGCGATCCCGAGCAGCTCGGCCGCGAAGGGGTCGCGCGGGCAGCGCTGGAAAGCCTGGCCGAGAACACCTCGGACGCCGTTGTCGCACCGATCTTCTGGGGCGTCATCTTCGGCCTGCCCGGGATCGCCGCCTACAAGGCGATCAACACGCTCGATTCGATGATCGGCCACCGCACCCCGCGCCACCACGCCTTCGGCTGGGCCTCGGCCCGGATCGACGATCTGGCGAACCTCATCCCGGCGCGGCTGACGGGCCTGCTTTTTGCGCTGGTCTCGACCCGCCCGCGCGCGGCGCTTGCGACGATGTGGCGTGATGCGCGCCGACACCGGTCGCCGAACGCGGGCTGGCCCGAGGCGGCGCTTGCCGGCGCGCTGGAGATCCGCCTGTCGGGGCCGCGGGTCTATCACGACCATGTCGCCGACGAGCCCTGGCTGAACGAAGGCGCAGCCGATCCGCAGGCGGCCGACATCGCCCGGGCGCTTCGCCTGTTCCGCTTCGTGGTGCTCGCGCTCGCCCTGATTCTCGCCGTGCTTTCGGTGGTGTGAGCCGGATGACGCGGGACCACGGCGGCAACATCGACGCGGCGATGGCGCGATATGGCGGCGCGCCCGAGGACTGGATCGACCTCTCGACAGGCATCAACCGCGCGCCCTATCCGCTGCCGCCGATCCCGCCCGATGCCTGGGCCGCGCTTCCCACCAGGTCGGCGCAGGCGCGCCTCGTCGCCGCCGCGCGGGCTGCCTATCGGACCGGGGCCGCGATCCTGCCCGTCGCTGGCGCGCAGGCGGCGATCCAGATGATCCCGCGCCTTTGCCCGGCCGGCTGCGCCCGCGTGCTCGCGCCCACTTACAACGAACATGCGGCCGCGCTCCTCGCCGCCGGCTGGATCGTCGAGGAGGTGGCCGCACCCGAAGCGCTCGCCGGGGCCGATCTCGCCATCGTCGTGAACCCCAACAACCCCGATGGCCGCACACATTCGGCCACCAGGCTCAGGGAGATCGCCCGCAACACCGGTCGCCTGATCGTCGACGAGAGCTTCGCGGACGCGACGCCCGGGCTTTCCCTTGCCCCCGGCCCGGCGACGCCCGGCCTGCTGGTGTTGCGGTCCTTCGGAAAGTTCTACGGGCTTGCCGGGGTTCGTCTCGGCTTCGTGCTGGGGGCCGAGGCCGACATCGATACCCTGGCCGCGATGGCCGGGCCCTGGCCGGTGAGCGGTGCCGCCATCGAGATCGGCGCCGTGGCCCTTGCCGATGGCGCCTGGGCCGCGCAGACCGCCGCCAGGCTGACAGCGGACAGCCGGCGGATGGATGCCCTTGCCGCGCGCGCCGGCTGGCGCCTTGTCGGCGGCTCGTCGCTCTTCCGGCTTTATGATGCGCCGGACGCGGCGCAGGCGCAGGAACGGCTGGCGCGCGCCCGGATCTGGTCGCGCATCTTTCCCTATTCCGCAACCTGGCTCCGCCTCGGCCTGCCGGGGGACGAGCCGGAATGGGCCCGCCTCGCCGCCGCGCTGGCCTGACGCCGCGCTCAGCGTGCCAGCGCCAGAAGCCCCGCCACGTCGAGATGCGCCTCGAGATGGTCGGCCAGCGCATCGAGCGTGGTCTCCACCTCGGCGCCGTAGTGCGCCTTGGCAGCCACGCCGAACCTCGCCAGGAAGGCTGACCGGAAGGCATCTCCCGCGAACATCCCGTGCAGGTAGCTGCCCATGACGCGGCCATCAGCCGAACCGGCGCCCTCCGGCGTCCCGCCGACGAAGGCGAAAGGCCGGTTCCTGCCGGGCCCCTCGGTGCGGCCGATGTGGATCTCGTAGCCCTCCATCGCCGCGCCTGTCGCGGCGTGGGTGGCCGTGCTCCGCGTCAGCCGCTTCTCGGGCGTCATGACCGTGGTGACGTCCAGAAACCCGAGTCCCCCGGTCACGCCGGGCGCGCCTTCAAGGCCCTCTGGGTCGTCGATGCCTTGCCCGAGCATCTGGTAGCCGCCGCAGATGCCGAGCACATGCCCGCCGCGCCGCACATGGGCGGCAAGGTCGATGTCCCAGCCCTCTGCCCGCAGGAAGGCAAGGTCGCCGCGCGTCGACTTCGAACCCGGCAGGATCACCAGCGCCGCGTCACCGGGTATCGCCTCGCCCGCGCGGACCATTGTCAGGGTCACCGAGGGTTCCAGTTTCAGCGGATCGAGATCATCGAAATTGGCGATCCGGCTGAAGGCGAGGCAGGCGATCCTCACCGGGCCGCCCTCCGTCGCGCGCCCGAGGTCGAGCGCGTCCTCTGCCGGCAGCTTCGCCGCCGCCGCGAAATGCGGCAGGACGCCAAAGCCGCGCCACCCGGTCTTCGCCTCGATCAGGCGGTAGCCGTCGGCGAAAAGCGAAGGGTCGCCGCGGAACTTGTTGACGAGGAATCCCTCGACCTGGGCCGCATCGGCGGGATCCAGCACCGCCTGCGTCCCGACGATCTGGGCGATGACGCCGCCCCGGTCGATGTCACCCACCAGCACCACCGGCACGCCCGCGGCCCGGGCAAACCCCATGTTGGCGATGTCGCCCCTGCGCAGGTTGACCTCGGCCGGGCTGCCCGCGCCCTCGACGATGACAAGATCATGGGCCGCTTTCAGCCGTCCGAAGCTTTCGAGCACCGGCGCCAACAACCGCGCCTTCAAGGCGGAATAGTCTCTGGCGCGAACGGTCGTCAGCCGCCGGCCCTGCACCACGACCTGGGCACCGGTATCCGTCTCGGGCTTCAGGAGCACCGGATTCATGTCGGTATGCGGTTCAAGACCGGCGGCCAGCGCCTGCAAGGCCTGCGCCCGCCCGATCTCGCCTCCGTCCACGGTCACCGCAGCGTTGTTCGACATGTTCTGCGGCTTGAACGGCGCGACCGTGAGCCCCCGCCGCCGCGCGGCCCGGCAAAGCCCTGCGACCAGAAGCGACTTGCCGACGTTCGAGCCGCATCCCTGGATCATCAGCGCGGTCACGCAGACCTCCCCGCGCGGCGCTGGCGGACAATGAAGGAGCCTCCGGCGGGAGTATTTTGCGCCACGATGAATGGAACAGGAAGAACGCTGCCGCCCCCCGCCTCGGGCGGACAGGTCCGGGGAGACGGGGGGCTTTCACCGTGGACGGTCATCGGCGCTCCCGCCTGTACCGTGGTACCATATCTGAACGGAGGTTCTTTCATTGTGGTTAAAACACTCCGGGGGCCCGGGGGCGGCGCCCCCGGCCGCGCCCTCAGAACTCCACGCCCTTCTGACCCTTGATCCCCGACCGGAACGGGTGCTTCACCAGCGTCATCTCGGTCACCAGATCGGCAAGCTCGATCAGCTCCTCCTTCGCGTTCCGGCCGGTCAGCACGACATGCGTCATCGCCGGCTTCTCGGTCTTGAGGAAGGTCACGACCTCGTCGACCGGCAGATAGTCATAGCGCAGCGCGATGTTGATCTCGTCCAGAAGCACCATCCGGTTCCGCTCGTCCCGGATCAACTCCTTGGCCTTTTCCCAGCCCCGGCGGGCGGCGGCGATATCGCGGGTCTTGTCCTGCGTCTCCCAGGTGAATCCCTCGCCCATCGCGTGGAACTGGCAGAGACCGCCGAAATGACCCTCGATCAGCCGCCTTTCGCCGGTGTCCCAGGCGCCCTTGATGAACTGGACCACGGCACAGGGCATCTCATGCGCGATGCAGCGGAGAATCATTCCGAAACCTGCGGAGCTTTTCCCCTTGCCGGCGCCGGTATGGACGATGATCAGGCCCCTTTCCCCCTCCTTGGTGGCCATGATCTTGTCGCGCGCGACCTTCTTCTTGGCCATCTTCTGCGCGTGGCGGGCGGCGTCTTCTGCGGGATCGGTCGGTTTCGGGTCGGACATGGTCCCTTCCATTGCTTGACAAGGGGGTGGCACATGCCTCAGGTGAGGCGCGCTGGTTCCTGTCTTAGGGCAGGCGAAGAGGGAATGCGACCGGCTTTGCGACCCATCCGGGCGCATCGCCGAAGCGCAGCCGCCCCCGCGACCGTGACCGGAGAGGTCCCCCGAAGCCACTGGCGAAAGCCGGGAAGGC
>JAUQYA010000001.1 GCA_030837785.1 Albidovulum sp. | reverse complement strand
GATCCGGAAGTCGCCGCTCACCTGGGGAAATTCCCGCGCCAGGAATCCGGCCAGTTCCGCCTCTGTCATCACCGCCTGCATCTTCCCTCTCCCGCCGCCTCGGCCTAAGCTTCCCGCAAAGGGAGGGAATGACAAGATGAGCCAAGCACGGACGCATCGCAAGGTGGGTCAAGCCAGCACGGCGCGATGAATAATCAGGATGTATAGGGCGGCATCGGGCAATCTATCTCCTCGAAACCAATGTGCCAAAGAATCCCTTTCGCACCCTTAATCGAGGAAAACCCATAGCCTAGGTTGCCTGCAGCCGCAGCATAGCTGTGTATAGCCGCAGCAGTCTCCGGCCCCCAAATACCGTTGATCAGGCCATTATAGAAGTTTCCGACAGCCAGCGCCTTCTGCACTTGAATACGACAGGCGGCAGGCACGGCTCCAAACGCACGCGCCATCACCGCAATGTTGAACGCAGGAATGGGCGGCTGCTCATAGATGTCTCTTTCTGCAAGCGCTACTGTTGCGAGGACAGTGCCAGCGAGCAACGTCGGCAAACCTATTCGAACTTGATTGACACGCAAGTGTGTGACTCCTGATGCTACGAGAGAGCGGGCGCTTTGGCGAAGGGATGTCTCGATTTCGGCAAGTTGATACATTTATTGGCTCGACCTCTAAATTCTCGACAGACAGGCATTGACAGATCGTAAACCGAGAATTCGATTTTAGCCACGCTTTGTGGACAATCTGTTTCCGAGTACCGCGGTCGAATAAACACTGCATTTACCATCTTCTGGGATCAATGAGACTTGGGCACGGGGCAACGCAACGAATGTCCGGGAGGAACAGGTGCAACATCAATGGATGAAGGGAGTTCTTCAAGACATGGCGCACTACGCGGCCGTGCACGGTCTTGGAAACGAATATCGGGAACTGTCGCGCTTAGCGCAACTATTCGGCGCCACTGAGCCCCCCCCCGCAACCGAATCAGGAGTTATTGTCTACCTCGCCAAATACCGGCTGGAGTCCGCATAATGAGCAGGCTAACGCAAAGGGCTGTAGCGTGCGTTCTAGCGCTGACCGCGATTTACATGCTAATTGCGATACAGGCGGCGGCGGAAACTCCCAACACGATAAGCGTTGGGCGGCTGTTCAATAACGACTTTCTCGGTGATGGAGAGGATCGCTGGCGTACCGGTTCCTACGTAATAAGTAAGGTCGTGACTGATCGTAACGGTAATGGCCTGCCCAACAATCCAGGACGCCTGCTTGAATGGCGCCTTCGCTCGGAGATAATTGCGCCAGCCAATACGGCTTCCCCCGCACCGGGTGACAGGCGTTATGTTGGTAGTCTCTCCGTGGGGCTGCACACGCATTATGTCCGCGCAGGTTGGGAAACCAGTTTTGGTCTCGATCTTGTTGCGACAGGACCAAGCACTCATGTGTCCGATTTTCACAAGGCGGTGCACAATCTGATTGGCCAGCCCGTCGATGCCGCCGTAGCCAGCCAGATCGGGAACCGGCTGCATCCGACCGTGCTCGTCGAGTTTGGGCGCGTCATGACTCCCTCAGACAACATCGCCGTGCGCCCGTTTATTGAAGCTCAAGCTGGCGTTGAGAACTTCGCCCGAGCCGGTTTTGACGTCACGGTAGGTGACCAATGCCAGGGAGAGCTGCGTATTCGGGACGTGGTAACAGGACATCGCTATCGGGCAATGCCGTGTGATGCAAACACTCCGGCGCTTCTGTTGGGCATGGACACTGCGCATATCTTTGACAGCCGCTATCTTCCGTCGGGACAAGGATACGAGTTGACCGGTCGCCGCACGCGGCTTAGGGCCGGCGTCGAGTTACGTACTCAACGTGCCTATGTTTTCTACGGGCTTACCTATCTTGATCGAGAGTTCGAGTCGCAAGACGAAGGCCAGATTGTTGGTTCGCTGAACGTAGGCTTTAACTTCTGACCGCGCGCCATACCCACTGTGTGTTCGACAATAGCCACATCGGCCAGCGCGAAGATCGACGGGCCCGAGACCGTGCCGCCGGGCCTGAGGTGCCGCTCGGCGACGCAGAGCCGCACCTCGATCCCCTCGGGGGTCAGCCGCTCGATCCGGAAGTCGCCGCTCACCTGGGGAAAT
>JAUQYA010000086.1 GCA_030837785.1 Albidovulum sp. | reverse complement strand
GGAAGACGACCACGTCGATAGGCCGGAGATGTAAGCGCTGCGAGGCGTTCAGTTGACCGGTACTAATTGCTCGATAGGCTTGATTTGATCCAGCAGAAGCCAGACTTCACTGGTCAAAAGCGATCTTGGACGATTGATTGTTGTGCTTCTTTCTCGGTTTGGTGGTCATAGCGCGAGCAAAACACCCGATCCCATCCCGAACTCGGCCGTTAAGTGCCGCAGCGCCAATGGTACTGCATCTCAAGATGTGGGAGAGTAGGTCACCGCCAAACCTAGTAAGAAGCACGCGTATCTCTCGACACGATGCGGCCCAGGCAAATCGATTGTTCCGGGCCAGAAATTGGCGCGGGGTGGAGCAGCCCGGTAGCTCGTCAGGCTCATAACCTGAAGGCCGCAGGTTCAAATCCTGCCCCCGCAACCAACGATAATTGCATAACCTCCGTCGACACCGTCGCGGAGGTTTTTGCATTTTTGCGCACGGGTTTCCGAGAAGCCATCGAAGCCCCGAGCAGATTGTCCAGTGCCTCGGCCTCCGCAAGGAAGTCGGGATTCTTCTTGCCTGCCGCAAAGCGCAGGATCGCGCCGAGGTCGCCGCGCAACACGATCGCCAGTTCGCCATTGTCCGGCATGAGCGTGACCTGATCAATCAGCGAGCGGAAGGTCTCAGCCGCGCGGGCACGGCCGTCCTCGTCTTGCAGGTTCTCATAGAGCTGGCCGATCCGCTGCGCGTAGAGGGCGGCCATGTTCGGATGCAGCAGCGGAGGCGGCTCGTCGGCATTGGCCAGCTTCTCCGCCAATTCGGCCTTGCGGGCCTCCAGCTTCTCGATCTTCTCCTTCAGCTTCAGTGGCGGAACGCCTTGAAGAATGGCGTCGATGGCCTTGTCGAGTTCGCGGTCCGTGCGCTCCAGTTCCCGCTTCCAGCCCTCAAGATCGACGCCGCGCTCGATGCGCAGGCGGTTCACCTCCTTGGTGAACTCGTCGCAGAACTCCCTGAACAGCGCCGGCTCCATCAGGTGCTTGCGCAGCCCGTTCAGGATCGACGCTTCCAGCGCATCGCGCCGGATGTTGAGGCGGTTGTCGCAGGTGCCCTTGTTGCGCGCCGTCGCGCATCCGAGCAGGTCCTTCGAGATCATCGAATAGCCGCCACCGCAGCAGCCGCATTTGACGAGGCCCGCGAAGAGGTGCTTCGGGCGCCTCCGGTCGTTCAGGGGGTTCGGGCTGGTCTCGACCACATCATAGGCCAGCCGGTTCTGACGTTCCTTGACCGCATCCCAGACGTCCTGATCTATGAGCCGCAGTTCAGGAACTTCATGGACGACCCATTCGCTTTCCGGGTTCAGGCGAGACACGCGTCGACCTGTGTCGGGGTCCTTGATGTAGCGCAGCCGGTTCCAGACCAGCTTGCCGATATAAAGCTCGTTGTTGAGGATGCCTGTGCCGCGCTTCGGATTGCCGTGGATCGTCGATGGTCCCCATTCGCTGCCCTGCGGCCCTGGCACGCCTTCGCGATTCAGCGCCATGGCGATCGTGCGCGAGGACTTGCCGTCGAGATAGTCGGCGAAGATGCGGCGCACGATTCCGGCTTCGGCTTCGTTGATGGTCCGATCGCCCCGAACGGCCTCACCGCTGGCGTCGAACTTCTTCACGACGTCGTAACCGTAGCAGAGGCCGCCGCCGGATTTGCCGTCCTCGACGCGGCCACGGAGACCCCGGCGAGTCTTGTCCGCCAGATCCTTGAGGAACAGCGCGTTCATCGTCCCTTTGAGGCCGACATGCAGGTGGGTGATCTCGCCCTCGGACAGGGTGAACATCTTCACATCGGCATAGGTCATGCGCTTGAAGATGCCGGCGATATCCTCCTGGTCGCGTGAAAGCCGGTCCATCGCCTCGGCCATGATCATGTCGAAGCGGCCGCGCGCGGAATCCGAGATCAGCGCCTGGATGCCGGGCCGCAGGATCATGCTGGAGCCGGAGATGGCATGGTCGGTGTATTCCTCGACGACGGTCCAGCCTTCCTTCTCGGCACGCAGACGGCACATGCGCAACTGATCGGTGATCGAGGCATCGCGTTGATTGTCGGACGAGTAGCGGGCGTAGAGCGCGACCTTCATGCGGGGGCCTCCTCAGTCGGGGAGGCGGTCACCTGGCATCCGGGCCGTCTCCTGTTGGACGAAATCGCGTGCGGCCTGTCGGGCGAGTTGCCGGACAAGGTCGATGAGGCGAGGATCGGGCTTGCGGGCTTCGGCCACGCGCGCAACGGCCTCGTCGCTGGTCTGGGCGACCAAGCGGAGCTTCGTTGCGGTGGTTTGTCGTTGCCGTGCCATTCCCGTGCCGATTCCTGAAGAGCCTGCACAGAGACTACGCAGCAATTACGAGCGGTTACAGAGAAGCTCCCGGCGGAGTTTGGGCGGGAATAGAGGGCAGGTTCGGGCATCGGCGTATTCCAGAGCAGCATGGCGTCGCGAAAATACTGGCGCGACGGAGTGCGAATTTGCGGCTCGCTAGGAGAATTGAGCGTCTGCTCGCACAGCGCGGCGCTCCAGCCATGTCCTGCGGCGATGGTACGGCGGCGCAGCTTACAGTTCAACATTCATTCGGGCCAAGATGCGCTGTTCGCAAGCCCAGCGTCCAGAACTGGCTCGTCCCATTTTCGTGCCGCTCCCAGCCAGCGATCGACGAAGGCCTGAAACTCTGGCTCGCCGAAGCGGACCTGAAACGTGTAGAGGCGATTGACGACCTGGCGCATCAGATCGCGCATCTCATCGTCGTCGAGCCGCGACACCTCTGTCCAGGGGATGTGCTGGCCGTCCGCGTCAACGACGAAAACATCGGAGAAATCCCCGGTCTTCGTTACCGGCACCCGCCCGGCATGAAGACCTTCCAGCATCGTGTTGCGCACGCAGATCATCGCCATCGCTTTGGCGAACATGGCTGCCATCTGCTCCTCTTCTTTCCGGCTCATGTGACCTCCGCGTAGCGTTTCACAGACCTGGGCAGGCCGAGGTTGAGTTGCCCTTGTTCCCTTCCGGGCCCATTGACAATAGCGTCACATGGAGAGACCGTATGCCTCTTGCGACCGAAAACACGGGTGCCAGGATGCGCTGCGGCGACGCTGACGCCGCCCCTTCCTCTTCTTCTGCACCCTAGTCAGGCCCGCGAAAGCCGCGCTTGCCGACCGCCTCAAGGACCTTGCGGTTGATCTTCTCGCGCGTCGCGCTCTGCGCCGGCGACAGCGCGCGCTTGGCCATCGTGTCCTGAAGGAAATTGTACTCCCAGGCCGTCAGCAAGCCCCGCTCGTTGAAGAACACGATGGCGTCGGCATTGAGGCTTTTGGTGATGTCCTTCCGGATGCGCTTGATGGCGGCGAAAATCAAATCCGAGCGTAAGCCCAGGAAGCGTTTGACGCAGCGGTTGCCGATCTTGGCCCGATGGCCGTTGACCCGGTTGGCGATAGTGCAGATTTCGATGATCGGGAAATGGCCGCAGAGGCATGTTTCAGGCTCGTTGGCCTCGGAGATGTCGACGAGGCTCCATTCCCTGCGCGCGACCTCCCAATCACCGGCCTCGCTGAGGGCGAGGATCGCGTCTCGCAATTGCTTGAAGTTATGCCCTTCACCCATGCCGCCTCCCGGCTCAGCAGCCCTCTATTTGACCAGCCATTTCGCGTAAGCCTCGATATCAATCATCGGGACAGTCCCGCTGAACTGCAACCGGGAGATAAGCTTGAAGAGAAATGCGGTCGCGGCCTTGTTTTCATGCTCGAAGCTATAGATGGCCGTCGCGGCATCGCGGAAGAAATGGCCATGCGAGGCGACGCAGCCGATGTCGAGCTGCCGGTCGTCGATGCCGGCATTGAGAGCGCTGGCGAACGGAGCGCCCAACGGCGGATTCCACTCGCTCTCGAAGGTCAGCATGCCGCCGAGGATCGGGATCAGCGGCTTGGGCGGAAATACGCCGCCCGCGTGCGGGATGGGAAGGCTGGTGCGATGCAGGCGCCGCACACTGGCCACCTTATCCTGCGCGTAGCTGACGAGGCCGGCGTCGGCCGTCTGCTTGGCCTCGAACACGGCGTAGACGCTTTCCGCCGGAATGATGGTCTGGCCCTCGTACGTGAAAATGAACGGCGAGTACTGGCGGTCGAAGACGACCACGTCGATCTGCTGGCTGAACTGCCCCAGACTGTCGACGACATGAGCCTTGGCAGTCTGATACCGGGTGGGAAGATACTGGTTCAGCATTTCGATCCAGACATTCTCGCTGGCATCGCCCTTCGACCCCGGGTGATGGATGGTCTTCCTCACGGTCGCGAGGCGCTGCTGGATGTCCTCGTGCAGCGAGGACAACAATTGCGAAAGTGACCAATCGGACATGACGTACCTCGATGCGGGGCGTGGGTTAGGACAAGGGAAACTTGGGGCCAAAGAGCACGCGCCATGCTTTGAGGGCCTCACCGTTCTGGCCCTGCCGCGTGAGATTGATCGCGAGGCTCGCGTCCCTGCTGGCTTGGGTCAGCAAGGTGCGGGCGCGCTGCTTGCGCGCCTGATCCATGCCGTTGCTGATCGGGGGCCCGAGCCCCGCGGGATCGGGCCACTCATCAAGGATGCGGTCGGCAAGGGTCGCAAAGAAACCCTGCAGCTCATAGTCGAAGCGGCCCTGCCAGCCGCCATAGAGGCATTCGAGCGCCATCACCTCGATCAAGAACGAGGGCTTGATCGGTTTGTCGGCGCCGTGGCGTGGATTGTTGTTCCAGTATTTGACCATGCGGACGAGGCCCTTCCACTCGCTGGAGAATGCCTGATGCGCGGCCGTGGCCTTGTCGGCGTGGATCTTGGGATTGGTCTTGATCCACTTCCCGCTATCGGTGTCGGGGATTTCATAGTCGTTGCCGTCGGCGAAGGCCGGCACGACGTCGACGCTCAGGATGCGGTAATCGGTGTTGTCGTCGGCATCGACGACAACACCGAAATCGACATTGACCGACCGGCTCTGCTTGCGCACGGCCTTTTCGCCATACTTCTCGACCAGCGCGTTGTAGAAGTCCTTGATGATGACCGACGGCGCCTTGCCGCGGTAGTGCCGCTCGGACTCCTTCATAACGAAGAAGATATCGATGTCCTTGAGCGGCTTGGTCTTGGTGTGACGCTTGTACGAGCCGGTAAGAAAGCTGTTGTCGATGGAGAATTTGGCGTCTAGATAGTCGCGCACCTCCTGCTGCCGCGCCGACGCGTTTTTCTGCTCCTTGTCGTTGAGCTCAAGGCGGCTTTTGAACTTGCGGAAGGCCTCGTCGACGGTCAGCATCAGTTTTTCCTCCAGTAAGCGGCGTTGCCCCCTAGGCCGTTATGTTCGATGGTCGAGCCCAGGCTGTGCTTCACGAAGCCTTCGGTCGAGCGGAAGCTGCCGGTTCCCCAGCCGTCGACGGCGGGGTAGCCGGGCTTGTTCTTGAGGAGGATGTCGTACGTCGCATCGCCCGGCGCGACGCCCGCCTTACGGATGTGGTATTTGAGCTGCTCGGTGTCCGTCCAGAAACTGCCGTCGCCGGTCCAGCCATAGACGATCTCGATATCCCAACGGATGATGAGCCCGCCGGTACGCGGATCGAACACTTCCAGCACGACCTTCTCGAGATCCTGCGTGCCGAGCCACGTCTTGAGCGCCCGCATGTTCGATTCCCAATCGTTGGCGAATTTGGAGGGATCGAGACCGCTAAAGCGGATGATATCCTTGAAGCTTTTGAGGATGTTGTCCGCCACATAGGTGATGGAATGCGTGTAGGTATTGACGGCGACGCTGGTCATGGCGCGAGAAATCCTTTCGGATCGAGCACCAGCGCCTGTCCCTTCGCGGCGCTGCTGCCATCCTCATTGGCAGTGGTGGTTTCGGCGCTGTCGCGCGCCGTGATCCGCGCGCTGTGCTTATTGAGCGCACCCTGGACCCAGGCGAGATCGTCCGCCAGGCACGGCAGCGAGATGCGCCAATCGCCCTTGAGCGGGTCGAAGCCGAGCGTGTCCTCGTTGGCGTCGTCACCGTCGATCGCGTCGTCGTCATATAGACAATAGATACGTGTGCGCGGGCCATCGCAGGTCACGATGATCGCGGCTTCGCGCGGCGCCTGATCGGCGATGACGCTGGCGGCGACGCCAGCGACGGCCATCAACTCGCCACGGACGCCGGCGCGGCCCTGCGTCAACAGATCAGCTATAGCCGTCCACGTCGCGTGGGCGTCGCGGTGCGGCGTACTGCGGAATGTGCGTCTGGCGACAGTGCTCATCAGTGCTTCTCCTTCACGCGGCTCGCACGCGCTGCCTGCGCCGCTGCCAGAAGCTGGGCCGCAGTGACGCGCTCGGGGTTCATGGCGGTTTCCGGATCGGCGGCGAGCGCGTTGGCGACCATCTTGCGGATGGCCCGGCCGTCGAGGCCGACACAGGCGGCTGCCACGGCGCCGATCTGCGGCGACGCCGTCAGCTTGCCGATGGGGGGATACGCACGCCCCAGGCCGGCCAGGCAGTCTTTCAAGATTTCGGCGCAAGCCGCGGGGCCAGGTAGCGGCACTTCGACAATCAGGTCGCAGCGGGAGAGGAACGCGCTGTCTACCGCCTGCGGGAAGTTGCTGGTCGCCACGAACAGAAGGTTGGGGTGATCCTCGGCGAGCGCGTCGAGTTGCACCAGCACGGCGTCGGTCGCGCGGTGCACGTCGACCGGATTGGCCTCGAGGCTGAGCTTGGCGCGGTCGGCGGCCAGCGTTTCCACCTCGTCGAGGAGCACGATCGTCGGCGCCGCGGCGGCAGCCTCGGCGATCGTCTGCGCGAAGAGATCTGTCACGGCACGCTGGGTCTTGCCGTGCGCGGCGCTTGCCAGCGTGTGCGGCTCGACTTCGAGCAGCCTGAACTTGCCGGTGGGGAAGGCCATGGCCACGCGATGGGCGAGGCCGCGGGCCAGCGACGTCTTCCCGGTCCCGGGCAGGCCGGTAAGCATGATGACGCCATGCAGCGGGACAACCGTCCGGGGCACCTTACCCCGCATGGTGAAGTTGAGCACGGCCTGCGACAGGAGGCTGTTCTTGATTGTCTTGTCCAGAATGATCGAGTCCCAGAGGGCGCCGAGCGCCGCGTCGGGAAGGTTCCTGATCTTCTGGATGCCCTTGGGCCGCTCTTCGAGGGGGAAGGTCTCCGGCTTATTCATCGTCGTCTCCTGCCGCTGCGGCGGTCTTAGCCGCGGGGCGGGTTGGGGTCGCGTCCGTGCGAGTCGCTCTGCGCGATACGGCCGTCCTGATTGTGGATACGCAGCTCGGTGTGTTGGTTGCGGCTGACCTGTCGGCCGTAGTCCACTGCCTTCTGTTTGGTGTCGAAATGCCCGGACGAGCGCGCCGCGCCGCCGCGTTTGACATCCCAGCCGCCGCTAACGCCGGGTACTACATGATGGGTTTCTGGACCCCGCCTTGCTACCATTACTTGGTCTCCTTTCAGGATAAGATCATAGAAAGTGCGCCTACTCCGAACATGCTGACTCGACTCGTTTCCGTTGTCAAGGGTCATCTCATAGTGCTACTCTGAACAGAAACAAACGGAGGGCGACCTAGTGCCTACCCCCTTGGGCGACAAGATTCGGAACCTGCGAACGAAGAAGGGTTACACGCTCGACAAGCTCGCTGAGTTGGCCGAGTCCAGTAAGAGCTACATCTGGGAACTGGAGAATAAGGACCCGCCGCGCCCCTCCGCCGACAAGATCGGCAAGATCGCCATCGCCCTCGGCGTCACCCCCGATTACCTTATCACCGATTCGGTTCCAATCGAGGATGCGACCGACACTGCGTTCTTCAGGAAGTATCGGGGCATGAAGCCGGAGACGAAGGAAAAAATCCGGAGGATGATGGACCTGATCGGAGATGACGAATGACTGTCGTCTTCTCGCCCGAACGCTGGGCGTTCGAGATCACACACATTCTCAATACGGTGCTCGGCCCTGAGCATTTCCCAATCGATGTGCCGCGCGTGGCGCTCGAATACTCGCGCCAGCGCTTCCCCGACGATCCGGTCGCCAGCGTGCAGGGCGACGACCTGCCCGACTTTGACGGCGCGCTGTTCAAGGCGAAGGCCGGCCGCAAGGGGTGGGGCATCATCTATAACGACGCGATCACCTCCCGCGGTCGCATCAACTTTACCCTTGCGCACGAGTTCGGCCACTACCTTTTGCATCGCATCGCCTATCCGCAGGGTTTCCGCTGCGGACAGCAGGACGTTGTCCGTTGGGACTCCGAGTACGGCCAGGTCGAGCATCAGGCCAACGTGTTCGCCGCAAACCTTCTGATGCCGCTCGACGATTTTCGGCGGCAGATTTCGCCGAAAGCGCGGATCGATGCGGACATCGAAATGCTGCGCGCCTGCGCCGCCCGGTACAATGTTTCGCTGATCGCTGCCACGCTGCGCTGGCTGAGCTACACCGAGAAGCGCGCGGTGCTCGTCGTCTCGCGCGATGGTTTTATTCTCTGGGCGCGGTCAAGCACACCGGCGCTGCGCTCAGGCGCCTATTTCAGAACATCGGCCGGACCGATCGAGATCCCTGCGGCCGCCCTGCCTTTGCGTCCGGACCTTCTTGTCGATGGGCGCGGCAGCATCGAACACGGCCCCGACACATGGCTGCGCGACCCCGTGCGCGAAACGACGATCTTTGCAGAGCAGTATGATTTTTCTCTGTCGCTGCTCCAGCTTGATGACGCGCAGTTCTTCTTTCACGAAGAAGGCGAGTCTGAGCCGGACATGTATGATCGCTTTGTGCCTGCTGCGCAACGGCGGGAGTGGTGACGGCGCCGGGCTAGGCGTGAACGCCCTCCCTCCGCGCCGCCTTGCAGCATAGGCATACAATGCGAGGTCATCGCTCCAGCCTCACACGGAGACGGCGCGCGCGCTCCTGAAATGCACCTTCTCCGCCCTCCAGGATATCGCAAACCGCCTTCCTGATCTCGGCGTTCTCAAGTCCGCCAGACTTGTAAGTGATCGGTGGCAGCGCTCCGTGAGGATGCGGACCCGACTCCGCAATAATGATCTGGTCGGCATCGGTGTTGATGACCAAGTTCGCGTTGTGCGTCACCATGATCACCTGGCGATGGGCTTTGGCATCGATGAACAACTGTACCAGCTCATCGAACACTGACTTCGGATCAAGGTTCTCCTCGGGCTGGTCGATCACGAGGGGTCGGTTATCGCTGTCGTCGAGCGCGAGATAGAGCAGCAGCAGGACGATCCCGCGGGTTCCCGGTGACAACTTCCGGATGTCCACGCCATCATAGTCAATGCCGTAGCGGATCGAGATGTGGTCGGTGCTAAACAGCCACTGTGCGAACCGCTTCGACCATGCTCGAAACTCCGCCTGATCGGTATGGGCAACGGGCGAATGATCCAGCAGGTCTTTCTGGTAGAGACGGCGGAAATCCACCATCGCCGCGCGGACGGCTGTGGAATCACCCGTTTCCCAGGCGGTCTTCAGCACCTCGTTGGCCTTTTGCAGCAAGGTGCCCTTGCCGCGGAATGCGCCCGCCTTCCTTAGGTCGACCAAGCCCTCTTCAGCCTCAGAGGCCCACTGTTCGACGTTGGCGATGCGCGCGACCGAGAACGAGAGCTTCTGGAGCGTGCCAGAGGAAGCGGCGAGCCTTGCCATCAACGGCGCGTACAGCGTCTCCAGAACTGATTGCTCGGCGACCAGCGCATCGAAAGCCCTGCCATAGGCTTCCTCGCGTTCGGTCTGCAGCATCCGGGCACGATCTTTTGCGCCTTGCGCGTCCTTAAGCTTGTCGGTCAGGGTTTGAAGCGCCGCCGCTTCGGTCGCGATGTTCCCCGACAAGGCCGTGTATCGCTTCTGCGTCTCCTTGTCCGCGCTGACGAGCTTCTCAAGGCGAGCCATCTCAGCGTCGAGCACGGCTTGCGAAAGTTTGCTGAGGTCGGTGTCGTCCGGGAAGAACGGCTTGTTCGGATCGTTCGTGGCGGGCGCCGTCCCCTTCAGTTTGGCGATCTCGCCGTCCACCCATTTCACGTAGCCCACCAGATCGTCGTCAACCGGCCCGGTATAGTCGAGCAGGAATGCCTTCCACTGCTCGTCCGACATGCCGCTGTGCGGGTGCCGGGTCTGCGCCTGCCGCAGTGTCTCCGGGGCCTGGTTGCGCCGCAGATCCTTCACCTCGTCCTGCATTGCGAGGAAGGTCTGTCGTTGGCCGGCGAACCGCCGCAGCTTCGCTCGAACCTGGTTCGCGGCGCCGGCCAACTCCGTATGCCGCTGAGCCCGTTGCTCGCTGCCCGCCGACACCAGCTTCGCCCGGTCGGCAGTATAGGCATCGACGAGCTTCTTCTTCTGAGCGACCTGACTCTCGTAGCTCGCGACCAGCCTTTCTTTCTCCAGCTCGGTGCTGATCCGGTCGGAAATCTGCGCCACGGCCTCAGCTTCACGGTCACGGGCAAGGCGATGTCGGGAGGCGCGATGTTCAAGCAGTTCTTCGAAGTCCAGCGCGCCATCGCGATCGTCATCGGGATGGGCCTCGAAAATCACGCGTTCGATTTCGCGCAGCAGGCCGTCCGTGAGGCCGTTCGATGAGCAAAGCTCTTCAACGAATTGCTGGGAGAGATAGCGGACGCGCTCGTAGGCGAGGGGGCCATTAGCGTCCGAGCCGTCCAACGCACGGGTGCTGGGATCGCCCGAAGCCCAGCTCACCTTGACTGTCGCCTTGCCGATCAGGGGACGAGCCCGCACGAGGAAGGATGGATTGGCCCATTCATCGGCGTTCCACGCCTCGTCGGAGATTGAGTCACAGCCCGCCGCAATCATATCGGCAAGGGCCGTCTTGCCTGACCCTCGTGCGCCGATGATGGCGACGAGGCCCGGGTTCAAGGGGATGATCGGCGTGGTAGCCCAAGGGGCGTCGCCAATTTCGATGCCCGCGATCACCTGCGAAGGGGTGGCGGAGGCCGGCGGTTCAGCGCCGACATGAGAGCGACCGCCGGGATCGATGCAGGCCTGCTTTAGCGCATCGAATTCAAGGCCACCCTTGATCCACGAGAAGCGATCGCCGAATGGGGTCGCGACATCTTCAAGCTTGTGCGCGTCGCTGCCATGAAGGCACGGTTTGAGCCCGCCGTACCGGGCACGGATCTCGGATGGACCGAGATCTCGCCGGCCGAGCCAGAAGTCGCGTTGCGCCGCACTGCTCGCGAAGATCACATGGGCGAAGCTTTCTATCTCCCGGCGGATCGTCTGATCGGCAGCTTCGCGCACGCCCGAGGTGCCGTCGTTCGCGCCGCCGGCGACTCCAATGAGGATGTTTTTCTTGGCCCATCCGCTTTCGCTAAAGACCTCACGCAGCTTCTGGAAATTGACCTTGAACTGATTGACCCCGTAGGCGAGCGCGGCACGCTCATCGGCGATGTTCGCGTCCGCCTTCTTTCCGAGCCGGATCAGATCCGCCCTCGAGCAGTCGAAGCGGTCCTGCATGACGTTGAACTGCAGACGCGATAGGAGGCGCCGCAACTCCTCGACGTGATTGGGATCATCCGGGCTGACAAACAGGTGCAGATTGACGAACCCGCCCTTCGCAGTCGCGGCGTCCAGCCTCAATTCGACGTTGGGGAATATGAGCTTGACGCCCGGCAAGCGCCCGGCCGCCTTCTGCCTTTGCACTTCCTCGTACGTGTCGGTCACATAGTAGTCCGTGACGGCGATAGCTTCGATCGATGGCACCGCTGTTTCAAGCGCCGTCAGATAGTCATGCCACGCGGTAGGTCCGCTGAACTGGTTGTTCATTGCCGTGCCTGGCGCGTGGATGTGCGGCTCCCATCTGCGCCATTCCGACCCCCGGCTAAGCATTCCCTGTCCCCCTTCTTTTATTTGCCCGCGCCGTTGGCTCGTGCGGTGATATCGGCGCAATGCGCCATGAGAGCATCGAACGGCTCGGCATCCTCCAGAAGGAGGCCATCGTCGACCATTCGGGCGTAGTCTTCCGCCAGAGCCTTTGCGCCATCGCCCGAGGGGACAAGCTGCAAACTGCCACCTACCGCGGCTTCATAGTCGATCGCCGATCTGTTCACCGCCTTCTCGGCGAAAAACATCGCCTTGTGGCGCGCGACCGCGTTGGCCAACTCGCGGTCAGCAAAGGCGGCGGTCGCAAAGCCTGCCTCATCAAGGCGCGCGACGTCATGCCAATGGCGCGCGAAGCGATCGCCACGCAACCGTTCCTGAAGGCAGAAGACGTGGATCGCCGTCGCCTTCTCCCAGAAGGTGCGCTCAGCATGCATTACGCGCGGCCGAGCTGTCGGGAAGTCGACGCCCTCGACCAAGTCGGCTGCATCGCAAGTAACATCGCGAAGGCTCGCGGGCTCACCTGTCGAGCGGGCGCCGAATTCAAGCATGACGCTCGGTGCGACATAGCCGGAGCCAGCCGTCGTGGCTTGGTAGTCAATGAACACCCGGTCCGCTTCGACTCGGATCGCGGCAGATAGGGAGTCCACAACCAGCGCGTCGGCGATGATCGGCTGCACCGCGCTTGCCACCCATTCGGGAAGCCGCTTACGCACCTCGCTCGACCTGCGCTTTTCCTCGCTGCGCGTTTTCGGCAGAGCTTCGCCGTTGTCGCCGACCATGTCGGGGGCGAGCGCACGAATGTCATAGGTCAGGTCGACATCTTCGGAGAAGCGCCGGATGACGCCGTAGGCCTTGGACAGCGACGTGCCGCCCTTGAACACCAGATGTTCGCCGAGTGATGATCCGTAGAGGGCCGAAAGCGCCCAAACTACCCACACATCTTTCTCAAGGAGGTGTGGCGGCCGCCCGGAACGGTCGGCCGCCACACCCAGCGCCTCTCGGCGATCCCCGGCCGGTAGGTGGAGGAAGGCGTCAGCCATGCGCGACCTTCCCGACACTGCGCGCGAGCCAGGTCGGAAGCTGCGGCGCCGCTGCGACCAACTCGCTGAAGACGGCTGGGGGGAGCTTTCGCTTCAAGGCCCGGAGCGCGGCTTCGGCCTTATCGGGTCCCAACCACGCCAAAGCTCGCACGGCCTCACCGGCCGGCCTCTGCGCCAGAGCGAGTTGCCAGCGCGGAGCATGACGAAGCTCTACCACCTGCTTGCCGAAGCTCATTTTACGGCTGCGGCCTGACGTCAGATAGACGGACCGGATCGGGACCTGCGTCGTGAGGCCGAGCGTGCTTGCGGCCGTAGCACCGCTGGAGACGATCACCTCACCGCGCTGGGCGGCCAAGGCCTCGACCGCAGTCTGGACCGAGGGAGCCCTAGTGCCGAATCGGCTGGTGACAGGAAGGAGGTAAACCCCGCGTCCAGCCCTCATCAACTGACCGCGCTCGACAAGGCGCGATAAGGCCTGGTCTACCGCGGCACGATTGCCGAGGTGAAGCAAACCTTTGGCCGCAATCGGCGCCCCTTCGGGCAGCCGAGCGGCATGTTCCAGAATCTGTTCGGTCAAGCGCTGCATAGTCAATCTCCTGTCAGAAATATATGAAGTTTTCTGACAGTTTGCAATAGACGCCTGGTGACCCACTCTGGTGCTAGATGATTGCTCCCCTGATCAAGAAGGTCATCGAGCAGACTTTCTCGCGAAGCCGGGATGGTCTGGGCGGCGAGGATCGCCAAGTTGGCGGCGCGGACCGAGAAGCACCTCGACCATCTATAGGGCAGCTATCTCAGTTTCCTGAAATCCTGATCCACGGCTTTGCGCCTCTACGGTTTTCTGGCGGGGGAAAGCCTTCCCCCTGGCCGGCACTGCGTTGCCGGCGCACCCCCATCGAGCGGGGAGACCCCGCAACGCCCCCTTTAGAGTGAGAGTGCGGACCGGGTTTGCCGTGACGGGTTTAGGGCTGGAGGAGAGGCTTCCGGCGCCCGTCGCGGAGAACCGCGATGTCCAGACGAGATCGCAGCGCGCGCCCAGGCTCGGACCGGGCGAACCTTTACGACGAAATCACCGGCAAGATCATCGCCGAGCTGGAGGCCGGGCAGCTCCCCTGGGTGCAACCTTGGGGCTCGTCAGCGGCGCAGGCCCCGCTCGGCCTGCCCAAGAACGCCGCTACCTGCCGCACCTACAGCGGCATCAACATCCTGATCCTCTGGGGCGCGGTCGTCCAGCACGGCTTTCCCGGACAGGGCTGGCTCACCTTCCGCCAGGCGCTGTCGCTCGGGGGCAATGTCCGCAAGGGCGAGCGCGGAACTACCGTGGTCTATGCCGACCGCTTCACGCCCGAGGACGAGAAGCGCCGAGCGCGTGAGACCGGCGAGGAGCCCGGAAAAATCCCGTTCCTGAAGCGGTTCACGGTGTTCAACACCGCGCAATGCGAGGGCCTTCCCGAGGATATTGCCGTCGCTATGCCGCCCCCGACGCCCGGCCTGATCGAGCCGAGGGTCGAGGCGCTCATCAAGGCGACCGGCATCGACTTCCGTATCGGCGGGGATAGGGCCTTCTATATGCCGTCCCTCGACCATGTGGTCGTGCCGCCTCCGCAGGCCTATTTCGAGCCGATCAACTGGCACCGGACGGCCCTGCACGAGCTGGGTCATGCGACTGGTCATGCGTCCCGGCTGAACCGGGATTTCTCCGGCAGCTTCGGCACCCGGAAATACGCCTTCGAGGAGCTGATCGCCGAGATGAGCGCCGCGTTCTGCTGCGCCTCGCTCGGCATCGTGCCGACCGTGCGTCATGCGGATTACATCGGTTCCTGGCTGGAGGTTCTGCGCGAGGACAACCGCGCCATCGTCCGCGCTGCCTCGCAGGCCAGCAAGGCGGCCGACTGGCTGCTCTCTTTCCTGCCGGACGCGGGCGGCCTTGGTGCGACCGATGACAAACGGGAGGTAGCGTGATGAACGCGCCCGCCTTCCCCGGCTTCGCGCCCGATCCTGCGCAGGCGGCCACCATCCGGCTGCGCGTCCTCAGCCTTGGCGCCGGCGTCCAGTCCACCACGCTCGCCCTGATGGCCGCCCATGGCGAGATCGACCCGATGCCCGATTGCGCGATCTTCGCAGACACGGGCTGGGAGCCGAAGGCCGTCTATGAGCACCTCGCCTGGTTGAGATCGCCCAACGTCCTGCCGTTCCCCATCCATATCGTCTCGGCCGGGGATATTCGCGCCGATCTGCTCGCCGGCGCTCGTGGCGAGCGATGGGCCTCGATCCCCGCCTTCACCCGCACCGTCACACCCTCCGGGACCGAGATTCCGGTGTATGACGAAGACGAAAACGGCGATCTCGTCGTCGTCGGCTCCCGCATTGTGGCGAGTGATCGCGTCGGGATTGGCATGATCCGACGCCAATGCACCGGCGATTACAAGATCGTGCCGATCCGGCGAAAGGTGCGCGAACTGCTCGGCATTGCCCGGCGGCGCTCTCCCAAGTCGCCGGTCGCCGAGCAATGGATCGGCATTTCGCTCGACGAGGCGCTGCGCATGAAGCCCTCGTTCGAGACCTGGCAGGTCAATCGCTGGCCCCTGATCGAGCGGGGCATGACCCGCTACGACTGCCTGCGGTGGCTGGAACGCCACCACTATCCCCTGCCACCCAAGAGCGCCTGCATCGGCTGCCCGTTCCATTCCAACGATCATTGGCGGCACATGCGCGACCACGATCCCGAAGCATGGGCCGACGCCGTGTCGGTCGATGCCGTCATTCGCACCGGATTCCGGGGCATTCGCGGCGAGGTCTATCTTCATCGCTCTGCTGTTCCCCTCGACCGGGCCGATCTGTCGACGGCGGCCGATCATGCCCAACTCGACCTATGGCCGAACGAATGCGAGGGCATGTGCGGAGTCTAGATCGCCTGAAACCTGCCGACACGCGGAGCCGGATTTGCGGCTTTCCGGCTTGCAGCGCCGTCCCTCAGGAGGCAGAGGGCGGCGCTTCGGGTCGTGACGGGTTGGATGCCGGAGAAAGGCTCGCGGCGGCCCGTCACGGAGAAAGCCGATGACCGCCATACAGGCCCCAAAGCCCCTGAAAATATTCCTCGTCTGCTACGGCTCCGAGAACGAGTCTTGGGTTTGCGATGCCGAGGATCGCAACCATGCCGTCGAACAATTCGAGGCCGCCGAGCTGGACGGCGACATCAACGAGGTGTTCGAGTGCGTTCCCGCCTTGAACCGCTACTTCGTCCGCCAGCGGCGGGCGATGTGGGTTTGCTTCGTCCAGGAGGTCGAAGCCGAAGACGAGGAGGCCGCGGTCGATGCCTTCTACGAGCAGTTCGACGCGGAATACGCCTTCGTGGAAGGCGCCCTTCAGCACGCGGATCATGGCCCGGTAACCGTCTTCGACAGGCGGGACTACCCATCCGCGCAAGAGGTCGCCGAGGCTGACTGATCAGAAGCGGGTTTGCGGTTCCGCGATAGCCCGTGCCGGTTCTGTGGCGCTGCCCTCCTAGAGTGAGAGGGCGGCGCTTCGCTTCGTGACGGGTTTAGGGTCGAGAGAGAGGCTCTCGGCGCCCGTCGCGGAGATACCACGATGGCAAAAGCTGCCAAGAAGAAGCCCGCTGCCCCGATGATCGTCTTCTCGCGGGCGCGGGACATTCCGTTCAACCGGATCAGCCTGTCGGACAGCAATGTTCGCGAGATCGACGTCGAGGCCGGGCTGGACGAACTCACCCATGACATCGACCGGCGCGAGGATCTCGTGCAAGGTCTCAATGTCCGCGCCATCCTCGACGAGGACGGGAACGAGACCGGCGATTTCGAGACCCCGGCCGGCGGCCGCCGCTACAGGTCCATCGCGCGCCTCGTCGAGGCAGGTCGCTTCCCGGCTGATGGCCTCGTGCCCTGCATCGTCAAGAAGGCCGATGCCAGGACCTCGGCCGTCGACGACTCGCTGGCCGAGAACCTGCTGCGCCTCGCCCTGCATCCGCTCGACCAGTTCAAGGCGTTCAAGCGGATGTTCGACATGGGCATGTCGAAGGAGGAGATCGCCGACGCCTGGCGGACCACGCCGCGCTACATCATGCAGCGCCTTCGCCTCGCGACGGTCGCGCCGTCCCTGCACGACGCCTATGCGCGGAACGAGATGACGCTGGCGATGCTGGAAGCCTTCACCGTCAACCCCGACCACGAGCGTCAGCAGCAGGTCTGGGAGCGCGTGAGCAACTCCTGGCAGAAGGAACCCTGGCAGATCCGCAACATGCTGACCGAGACCACGGTTCCGGCCGCCGACAAGCGGGCTCTCTTCATCGGCGCCGAAGCCTATGAAGCGGCGGGCGGCCCGGTGCTGCGCGATCTCTTCTCCGACGAGAACGGCGGCTGGTTGCAGGACGTCACGCTCCTCGACCGCCTGGTCGACGAGAGGCTGCGCACCGCCGCCGACGAGATCGCCGGTCAGGGTTGGAAGTGGATCGACGCGGCGGTCGAGCTTCCCTACGGCCATACCAACGGCCTGCGCAGGCTGGTCGGCGTGACCCAGGAACTGACCGACGAGGAGCGCGCCACTCGCGAGGCTTTGCGCGATGAGTTTGACGAACTCGAAGCGCAGTATGCCGAAGCCGATGACCTGCCCGATGAGGTCGATCAGCGGCTCGGGGAGATCGAAGCCGAACTGGAAGCCTTCGAGAACCGGCCTGTCACCTTCGCACCGGAAGACATCGCGCGTGCCGGCGTCTTCGTCAGCATCGGCCGTGAGGGCGAGTTGATCGTCAGCAGCGGCTACGTCCGCCCCGAGGACGAGCAACCCGAGACCGTCGACGGCGAGGATGCCGGAGAAGGTGCCGACCCGTCCGATCCTGATGTCGTGCAGCGCGCCATCATCACCATTGGCGGCGAGCCGGTCCCGGACGGTGACGAGGAGGAGGACGATGCCGTCAAGCCGCTTCCCGAGCGGCTGGTGATCGACCTGACCGCCTGGCGGACGCTGGCGCTGCGCAATGCACTCGCCGAGAATCCGCACGTCGCCATGACGGCCCTGCTGCACAAGCTGGTCCTGGACACCTTCGAGCGCACCTCCACTTCGGGAACCAGCCTCTATGCCGCGGTGCGTCACATCTATCTCCCCACTGACGCGACCGGGCTCGCGGACAGTGCCGCCGCGAAGATGATCGACGAGCGCGCGGACGCCTGGCGGGGCGACATTCCCTCCGGTGATGACGACCGGCTCTGGGGATGGATCGATGGCCTCGACGATGCCAGCCGCCTGGCGCTGCTCGCCCATTGCGTCAGCTTCGGCGTCAATGCGCTCTACGAGCGGCCCAACCCCTATTCGGGGAACGGCATCTCGCAGCACGGTCTCGATCGCCGCATGGCCGAGGCCGAACGGCTGGCCCAGGCCACGGGCCTTGATCTCGTCGAGGCGGGCTGGAGGCCCACGGTCGAGAACTACCTGGGCCGCGTGACCAAGACCCGCATCCTCGAAGCGGTGCGCGAGGGCGCTGGCGATCGCGCCGCCGATCTCATCGCGCATCTCAAGAAGGGCGATATGGCGAAGGAGGCCGAACGGCTTCTGGTCGATTCCGGCTGGCTGCCCGAGCCGCTGCGCCCCGCCATGGATGCGCAGGGCCTGGGCGGCGCTGCCGATCAGGACGAGGACGGCGTGGCGCTGCCCGACTTCCTCGCGGGCGACGACGACGCGGCCGAGGCCGAAGCCGCCGACGATCCGGCGGCCCTCGTCGCCGCCGAATGACGCGCCCCGGGCGGGGCGGCCTCGGTCGCCCCGCTTTCCATCCCCTTCCACCGTAAGGCCCAGCACCCGCCGGGCCGTTTTCGTTTCAGGAGACCAGATTCATGTCCGCTTCTCTCATCTTCGACATCGCGCCGCTCGGCTCGCTCGTGGCCTACAGCGATGGTCAGCCGAAGCCGCCCGCGCGTTTCACGAAGAAACTTGCCGCGTGGAAAACCCGCAACGGTGTCGGTCGCTTAGTGCGCAAGGAGCCGGGACGCGAGCGCCCGACCTACACGACCCCGCCGTCCTTCACCCTGCATGAGGGCGATTTCGGCGAAGGCGGCATCATCCTCATCACCGTCATGCGCAGCTATGGCATCGACAGCGATCTGAACTTCCGGGTGATCGAGCGCCCGAAGATCGGCCAGGTCCGTGTCGTGCAGGATGTCGGCGAGAACGTTGAGTTGCTGCACCTCGCCGAGAACCACGAGGCGGCCGAACTCTGGCTGGCCAGGACCGGCTACAGTCGCGCCCGTCTCGATGAGATCACAGCCGACGAGGTTGGCGCCGATGCCATTGAGGGTCGCGCCGCCGCCTGACCTTTTCATTTCCGAATCCACCTGGCCCGCCGCCCTCCAACGGCGGGCCATTTTCATTTCAGGAGACAAGACGATGCTGTCCGACACCAAGCCCACCCGCGATCAGAACATCCGGCTACCTGTTCATGTCGCCATCTATGAGCATCCTCATGGCACGGATGTTCGTGTCTTCCTCAATAGGGAGGAAGCCTTGAGCTGGCGCACGCGCATCGCCCAGGGTTGGTGGAGCAATGCCTTCGACGACGATCCTCCGCCCGAGGAGCAGATCGGCGAAGAGTATTTCGAGCGCATGTTGGAGCGCGACGAGTTCTTCTCGACGATGGCGTGTGAAATCGACGGCGGTCATCACCAGCCCTCTAATCTGATCAGCCCCGCTCCAAACTATGAAGGCGGAGGCGCATCATGATGACGGTCGATGAAATCTTCGCCAAAGACCGCCGCAATCCTCCCTCGGAGCGGTCGCTTCCGTGGGAGGAAACGCGCGGTGGCGTCACCGTCGTCGTGGAACCGAAACCGCATTGGGCCGAGGATATGCGAGCATTCCGGCTCCATGCCCGCGAATATTGCCGCTATGCCGACTGGACCTCGAATGGTGCCCGGACACGGTTTTTCGGTCATATCGACACATCCGGCGACGATGTGATGATGAAAGCCCGCGCCATGATCTCCCGCGAAATCGCCGATGGGTTCTGGGACTGAGCGGTCATGAAGGCCGCGACGGAGTATCGGGGCCGTCGGGTATCGCTGCACTGGCAGCGATGGATCGAGATCCAGCTTCACCATTGCGCCCTCCCTTTGTCGCTTCGGGGCAACGGCTTTCGTCCCCAGTCTGAAACACATCCTGACAACCAGCCCGGAAACGAGGCTGGCGCGGCGAGCCATCTGCGACGGGATTCCGGCACCTGTCAGAGGCAAAGCACCACCCCCGCTTCCATTCGCGAACCTTGGTCCGGCCGCCTCTTCGTCAATCAACCCACGAGGGGTCGGCTTACGCGAGCGTGCCGCCCTCGCGGATTCGGGGCACATGCCCGAACGCGCGAGGGTGATTGCAGATCCGGTCGGTCACGTCGGGCGCCTGTCGCGCGGGGGATGGTCCCTCGCCTCCAAAGACAGGAGCCAAAACCCATGTCCTATGCAGATGCCACCGCCTTCGCCGCCAGCCTCGCCACCACGCTGATGGTTGCGATCGTCGTGTTCCAGGCCGGGGATGGCACCCACGGCGCGATGCCCGCCGACGAATTCGACGGGGACGAGGAGATGGTGAAGCTGGAACTCGATCCATGGAGCTGAGGCGCGTAAGCGCCTCACCCCGACGGCCCGGACGCAAATGTGCGGCCGGGCCTTCCGTCCTGCGATGGTCGCCCATCGCCGGTGGCAGCGCCGAGACCTGGCCTCGGCAAAGAAGAGTGAGAGTGCGGGCCGGTTGGCCGTGACGGGTTGCAGGTGGGGGAGAGGCTTCCGCCGCCCGTCGCGGAGTATTCCCAATGATTCTATCCCGCCAAGCCGCCTTCGCCCCCATCGGCGAAATTGTCGCGCAACAGGTGCTGCCCCGGCTGCGTTGCGCCCAGAGGCTGCCGCTGCGCATCTCCTGCATTGGCGCTGCCAACTACGACGGCCTCGGTGATCCCGATGGTGTCGACCGCACGGTCGTCATCGGCCAATGCCCATCCCCCGAAGAAGCCATGACCTTCGCCAGCCAGCGCGTCGCGCGCGGCGATTTCCGCATCAAGTCGGACGATACGCTGCGCTTGCGCCCGCGCGTCATGGTCATTCAGGACCGCGAACTGGGCCTGGTCCTCGCCGGCGAAATCCGGGCCGGGATCATTCTCTGGCAGCACCCTGTCGCTTCCGACACCGATGCCCGCCGCGTCGTCACCGAGGCCAGCCGTCTGCGCGGTATGGCCTTCGCGGCATCCGGGCGCGGCGACGCGGCGTCCGCCCGCGATCTCCGCTACCAGGCCAGCCTGGTCGAGGCGCGGCTGGTCGATCCTTTCTGGCGCAAGACGGCCGCTGAGCTTTTGCGGCTGCCGCAAGCCGCCTGACCTCCAGCCCCGATTCCCAACCATACTGCCCGGCCTCGCGCCGGGTTTTCTCGTTTCAGGAGCCTGACATGGCCGACTATTTCACCCATTTTTCGTGCTTGCTCGACGTGGGCACCCCGGAAAACGCCGCCCGCGCGCTCGACCTCTACAATACCCTCTCCGAGGAAAATGCCGTCGAAGATCCCCCTTCGGAAGGGTTTCTGCTGTCGATCCAGCCCGAGCATGGCGGCACGCAGCTCTGGCTTCGCGATGACGTCTCCGGCGATCCCGAGCATGTCATTCAGTTCGTAAAACGCTGTGCTGCCGAGTTCGGCCTGAGCGGATTGTGGGGTTTCCAATACGCCACGACCTGCTCAAGGCCGAGGGTGAATGCCTTCGGTGGTGGGGCGCATGTCCTCGACCTCGCCACAGGCGAGACTGTGGACTGGATCTATACCGATGGCTGGTTGTCCATCGTTCTGGACGGAGGCGACCCCTATGCCTGACGTCATCGAAACCACAGTCTATCGGCTCGATGAGCTTCCCGACGCCGCGAAGGACATGGCCCGTGCCTGGTATCGGGAAGGGGGCTTCGACTACGACTGGTATGATGCCGTCTATGAGGATTTCCAGCGGATCGCGGAAATCATCGGCATTCGCTTCAAGACCCGCACCGTCCGGCTCATGGGCGGCGGATCAGGCCAGAAACCGCGCATCTGGTTTCGGGGCTTCTGGTCGCAAGGCGATGGAGCTTGCTGGGAGGGGTTCTACTCCTACCGGAAGAACGCCTCGGCCGAGATCCGATCCTATGCGCCGCAGGATGCAGCGCTGCACCGGATCGCCGATACGCTTCAGGCCCTCCAGCGGCGCAATTTCTACCAGCTTCACGCCGAGGCCAGCCATCGCGGTCACTACTATCACGAATATTGCATGGTGATTTCGGTCGAGCGCGACAGTCCGACATATCAGGACATGACCGCCGATGCTGAGGAAATCGTGACCGAGGCGCTGCGCGATCTTGCCCGCTGGCTCTATCGCCAGCTTGAGCGCGAATACGACTACCTCACCTCGGATGAGGCGGTGGACGAGGCCATCACCGCCAACGAATACACCTTCACCGACGCCGGACGCCGTTTCGGCTGACGTCGACAAGCGCCCCGCCTGATGGCCGGGCGTTTGTTTCATGCCTGCTATCGCTACGGATTGAGAGGGAGAGAGGGGCCGGAAGGGATTTGAGCCGGCGCGGTCGAGAGAGAGCGCTGCGCGGCTTGATCCTGTCCCGCTCTCCCGAGGAATCCCGATGAACATGATTTCCGCATCCGCGGCGGCATCCGCCGCCGCGCCGCTTCCGTTCGACCATGACGCTGAGACGGCCACGTCCGCCTTCACCGCCGCCGGGTTGCTGCTGCCGCATCTCGAACGCGGCCAGCGCGTCGATGCCGCGACCCTGCGCGGCGCCATGGAAGCTGCCTTCGGCGCTTCCGATGCCACCGGCGCATGGAACTGGAAGACCGCCTATGACGCTTGTGAGGCGGCGACGGTCCTCTTCCTGCGCAAATACGGAAAACCGCTTCTCCGTAAAGCCGGTTTTCCTACCGCGATCCTGCCGCAGCTCGGCAAGATCGCCGGGCTTCTGCCGACGCATACGCGCCGGTCGGAGGAAGCCCAGAACTACCAGCAATTCTCGACCCCGATCCCGCTCGGCTTCGCGGCAGTGACGGCGGCGACGATCACGCCCGCCGACCGCGTGCTGGAGCCCTCCGCCGGCACCGGGCTTCTCGCCGTCCTGGCTGAGATAGCCGGTGGCACGCTCCTGCTCAATGAACTGGCCGAGGTCCGTGCTGGCCTCTTGTCTTCCCTCTTTCCGGCCCTTTCCGTCACCCGGCTCGACGCCGCCCAGATCGACGATCACCTCGATCCCGGCTTGGTCCCGACCGTGGTGCTGATGAACCCACCGTTCTCGGTCATGGCCAATGTCGAGGGGCGGGTGCCCGATGCTGCCTTCCGCCATGTCGCTTCGGCGCTGGCGCGCCTTGCGCCCGGCGGACGGCTCGTGACCATCACCGGAGCGAGCTTCGCCCCCGACAATCCTGCATGGACGGCCTCCTGGACCCGGCTGCAGGAACGCGGCCGCGTCACCTTCTCCGCCGCCATCGACGGTTCGGTCTATGCCAAACACGGCACCACGATCCCGACCCGGCTCACCGTCATCGACAAGCTGCCCGCCGAAGATCCGGCATTGTTTCCGGCAGCGCCCGGTGTCGCGCCGGACGTGGCCACGCTGATCGGCTGGCTGGCGGACCAGCTTCCGGCCCGTTTGCCCGTCGATCCTGACGTCGCCGTGCCGGTCGCCCGGCCGGCCGCACCCCGCACCGTGCGCGGCTATGTCAATCGCGCAGCCCAGGCTGCACCCGCCGCACCGTTGGCCGAGCCGGATGGCGTGCCGCTCGCCTATGAGACGCTGGATTGGGAACCGGCCGAGGACGGTTGCCTCTCCGATGCGATCTATGAGGAATACGGGCTTCAGACGATCCGCATAGCCGGGGCGCAGGCGCATCCGACCCAGCTCGTGCAATCCGCCTCGATGGCGAGCATCGCGCCGCCGAAACCCAGCTACCGCCCGGTGCTGCCGAACGACATCCTCGGCAACCTGTCCGAGGCGCAGTTGGAGACGGTGATCTATGCCGGCGAGGCCCATGCGGGTTTCCTCGCCGGGGCCTGGACGGTCGATGACACACTCGACACCCTGTCGGCCGCGCCGGAGGACGCCAAGGGCGCCATCCGCTTCCGGCAGGGCTTCATGATCGGCGATGGCACCGGCGTCGGCAAGGGCCGGGAATCGGCCGCCATCATCCTCGACAACTGGATGCAGGGGCGGCGCAAGGCAGTCTGGATCTCGAAATCCGACAAGCTGCTGGAGGACGCACAGCGCGACTGGTCGGCCCTCGGCATGGAGCGGCTGCTGGTCACGCCGCTGTCGCGCTTCCCGCAAGGCAAGCCCATCACGCTGAACGAAGGCGTCCTATTTTTAACCTACGCTACGCTGCGCTCCGACGACCGCGGAGAAAGGGTTTCGCGCGTCAAGCAGATCGTCGAATGGTTGGGCAAGGACTTCGACGGAGTGGTGGTTTTCGACGAGGCGCACGCGATGCAGAACGCCGCTGGAGGCAAGGGAGAACGTGGTGATGTCGCCGCCTCGCAGCAGGGCCGTGCCGGGCTGCGCATCCAGCACGCGCTTCCCCATGCCCGCGTGGTCTATGTCTCGGCCACCGGCGCCACCACCGTCCACAATCTGGCCTATGCGCAGCGGCTCGGACTCTGGGGCGGCGAGGATTTCCCATTCTCGACCAGGGCCGAGTTCATCGAAGCGATCGAGGCCGGCGGCGTGGCGGCAATGGAGGTGCTGGCCCGCGACTTGCGCGCCCTCGGCCTCTACACCGCCCGCTCGCTGTCATTCAAAGGCGTCGAATACGAGTTGCTGGACCATGAGCTGACGCCGGAACAGGTCCGCATCTACGACAGCTATGCCGATGCCTTCGCCATCATCCATAACAATCTCGATGCGGCGATGCAGGCCGCCAACATCACCGGCGGCAATGGCGGTTCGGGCACGCTGAACCGCCAGGCCAAATCCGCCGCGCGCTCGGCCTTCGAGAGCGCGAAGCAGCGATTCTTCGGCCATCTGCTGACCAGCATGAAGACCCCGACGCTGATCCGCTCGATCACCGCCGATCTGGAAGCGGGACATTCTTCCGTCATCCAGATCGTCTCGACCGGCGAGGCGCTGATGGAACGGCGGCTGGCAGAAATCCCCACCGAGGAATGGGGCGATCTGAAGATGGATTTGTCGCCGCGCGAGTATGTCCTGGACTACCTCGCCCATTCCTTCCCGGTGCAGCTCTACGAGCCCTATACCGATAGCGAGGGTAATCTGTCCTCGCGCCCGGTCTATCGCGATGGCCAGCCGGTCGAGAGCCGCGAGGCTGTGGCCCGGCGCGACGAGATGATCGCCAGCCTCGCCAGCCTTCCGCCGGTCCCCGGCGCGCTCGACCAGATCATCCAGCATTTCGGCACCGACACGGTGGCCGAGGTGACGGGCCGCTCGCGCCGGATCGTCCGCAAGCGCAGCGTCACCATCGACCGGCTCGTCGTGGAGAACCGTGCGGGTTCGGCCAACTTGGCCGAGACGCAAGCCTTCATGGATGATGCCAAGCGCGTGCTGGTCTTTTCGGATGCGGGCGGCACCGGCCGGTCCTATCATGCCGAACTGTCGGCCAGGAACACCCGCCTGCGTGTCCATTATCTACTGGAGGCGGGCTGGAAAGCGGACGCCGCCATTCAGGGGCTCGGCCGCACGCATCGCACCAATCAGGCGCAGCCGCCGCTGTTCCGGCCGATCTCCACGAACGTCAAAGCCGAGAAACGCTTCCTTTCGACCATTGCCCGCCGCCTCGACACGCTGGGCGCGATCACGCGCGGCCAGCGCCAGACGGGTGGGGCGGGCCTGTTCCGGCCCGAGGACAATCTGGAATCGCACTATGCCCGCGGCGCGTTGCGCCAGCTCTATCTCCTGCTGGTGCGCGGCAAGGTCGAGGGATGCAGCCTGGAGCGGT
Source organism: Albidovulum sp. (assembly GCA_030837785.1). Classification (GTDB taxonomy): domain Bacteria; phylum Pseudomonadota; class Alphaproteobacteria; order Rhodobacterales; family Rhodobacteraceae; genus Albidovulum. The sequence continues at coordinate 103,534 of JAUQYA010000086.1, read as the reverse complement.
TCGAGGCCGCCACCGGCCTGAAGCTGATGGATTCGAACGGCATCAAGGACGAGCTGCCCGCTATCACGACGTTCCTCAACCGGCTTCTGGCGCTGACCATCGAGCTTCAGGGCGTGCTTTTCACCGCCTTCGAGCAACTTCTGACGGCACGGATCGAAGGTGCCATCGCATCCGGCACCTATGACGCCGGGCTGGAAACGCTGCGCGCCGAAAGCTTCGCCGTCACCGACCGGCAGGTGATCTACACCCATCCCCGCACCGGGGCGGAAACCAGCCTGCTGACCATCACCGAGCGCAGGCGCAACCGGCCGGTGACGCTCGACGCCGCCCTGGCCGAACTCGACGACCCGCGCGCAAAGCTGCTGGTCAACGAGCGCTCGGGCCGCGCGGCGGTGCAGATCCCCACCACCAGCGTCATGCTGGACGATGGCGAAATCGAACGCAGGGTTCGCCTGATCCGGCCGATGGAGGCGCACAATGTCCCGATCCGGATGATGGGCGAAACCCATTGGGTCGAGGCGGACCGGGACGCTTTCGCATCGGCTTGGCAGGCCGAGGTCGCCGAAGTGCCCGAGTTTGCCGACAACACGTTGCATATGGTGACGGGTCTTCTCTTGCCGGTCTGGAAGCGGCTGCCCAACGACTCTACCCGCGTCTATCGGCTCCAGACCGATGCGGGTGAGCGCATCATTGGCCGCAAGGTCTCTCCGGCCTGGGCGGCAAACGCGACCACGACCGGCATCGCCAAGGTCACGCCGGACGACGCCTTTGCGGCGCTGATAGAAGGCCGGACGATCCTCGATCTCGCCGAGGGCCTCCAGCTTCGCCGGGTTCGCGTCATGGGTATGAGCCGCATCGAACTCTCCGGCTTCACCGACACGATGCGCCAGCGCCTCACCGCCTATGGCCTCTTTCACGAAATCATCTCTTGGAAGCTGCGCATGTTCGTGCCGGTCGATACCAGCGGCCCCGCCGTGCTGGCCAAGGTTCTCGACCGCTGGCCGGTCGAGCGCATCGGCGAGCGGGAGGCAGCCTGATGCCCCGGCACGACGCCTCTGAACTGGCGATCCGTCTCGGCCGGGAGGTCGAGGCGGTTTGCCGCCACTACCTGTCGTCCGGCCAGCGCGCCGGGCGATACTGGCTGGTCGGCGATGTGCAGAACACGCCGGGACGCTCGATGTTCGTCCGTCTTACCGGCCCTGCCTCCGGCAAGGGTGCGGCGGGTAAGTGGTCCGACATGGCCACCGGGGAGCATGGTGATCTGCTTGACGTCATCCGCGAAGCACTTGGTCTTGCCGACTTCAAGGACGTGGCCGAGGAAGCGCGCCGTTTCCTGTCGATCTCGTATCCCGAGCCGGAGTCGACGAGGATGCCGACCGGCAGCACATTCGGCAGCGCGCCCGGTTCGCCTGAAGCGTCGCGCCGACTCTTCGCCATGGCGCAGCCGATCCACGGCACCCTTGCGGAGACCTACCTGCGCGGGCGGGCGATCACGTCCCTCTCCGGCGCCACCGCGCTGCGCTACCATGCCCGGTGCTATTATAGACCTGACGAGCATTCGCCCACCGAGATCAGGCCGGCGATGATCGCCGCCGTCACCGATCTCTCCGGCTACCAGAGCGGCGCGCATCGCACCTGGCTCGCCCCGGGCGGGTCCGGAAAGGCGGCTGTCGAAACACCGCGGCGGGCGATGGGCGACCTTCTCGGGCACGCCGTCCGCTTCGGCGCCGCCAATGAGGTGCTCGCCGCCGGCGAGGGCATCGAGACCGTGCTGTCGCCCCGTCAGGTTCTGCCCCGCATGCCGATGCTGGCGGCGCTTTCGGCCGCTCACCTCGCTGCCATCCTGTTCCCGCCGTCCCTGCGCCGGCTCTATGTCTTGCGGGATCGCGACCCGGCCGGGGAGGGCGCAAGAGACAGCCTGGTCGCCAGAGCAGCGAGCCTCGGGATCGAGGCGGTGTCGCTCACGCCGTTCAACGGCGATTTCAACGACGATCTGCGTCGGCGCGGCGCCGATGCCCTTCGGGCGGCCTTGATGGATCAGCTTCATCCCGAAGACGTCCGCCGTTTCATGGAGGGGTGAAAACATGATCGGTCCCGGAGGTGTGGCCCTGCTTTGTCCCCTGCCGGTCTCGTTCTCTCGCCATCGGCAGCCGCATCCTTCGTCGGAGAGTCCCGCGCCCACGGCCTTCTGAGAGGGCGATCGGCGCACAAGCGGGCCGGGCAGGCAATGGCCGGGGGTGGACTATTTTCCGCCCGCGGGGCGAGCCCCGCCTTTGCATCGCGAAAGTCAAAATAGTCCACCCCCGGCCATCAAGGCCCTCGCGGAGCGGGCGAGGGCTGCCAACCCGTCCCGCCCGTGCGCTTCGACGCCTGCGAAGGCCGCGATGGGCGCGGTCTCCCGAACGAAGGACGCTCCCGATGACGATTGATCCCGAATACGCAGGGGCCGAGCCGGTCCACACCTCCTCCCAGACCGATCACGCCCTCACCGAACTCCAGCTCTACGGCTGGCGCCCGTTCCAGGACGAACCCGATCCCCGGCCGCTGCCCGAGGGCAACACCGCCGCCGCCGCCGTCACCGACATCTTCGACGCCCTGGTAGCGACGCTCGGTGACACCCGCTTAGAGCCCGATCTCGAAGAACTGCTCTGGGGAACCGTCAATCTCTTCCACCGCGCCACCAGCCGGGTAGAACGCGATCTCGACGACAACGAGCAGGCGCAGCGCCGGATGCAGAGGGAACAGGACGGCAGCGAGGTCAAGAGCGTCGAACTCGAACGCCTCACGGCCGAGGGGCAGACGCTGATCGAACGGCGCAGCAGCATGGAACTCTTCCGCGATCTCGCCGCCGAGGCTTTCGAGCACCACACCGGCACCGCCTGGCGGCCGCGCACCGGCTCGATGGTCAACCATCGCAACCTGACCGCCGCGCTGATCGACAGCCGAGACTTTTTGGCCGCGAAACGCCGGGCCGAGACCGAGGTGATGCTGCCCGCCGGCCCGAAGGTGGCCGTGACCGGCGGCGCCGACTTCAACGACCATCGCCTGATCTGGGCGAAACTCGATCAGGTCCATACCAAACACCCGGAGATGGTGCTGCTGCACGGCGGCTCGCCGAAGGGGGCCGAACTGATCGCCTCCCGATGGGCCGATCACCGCAAGGTGCCACAGGTCGCCTTCAGACCTGATTGGACGAAGCATGGCAAAGCCGCGCCGTTCAAGCGCAACGATGCCATGCTGGACGCCCTGCCGGTCGGCGTCCTCGTCTTCCCCGGTACCGGGATTCAGGAGAACTGCGCGGACAAGGCGCGCAAGCTCGGCATCCCGGTCATGAAGTTCGACGGCGGCGCGTAAAGCGCCGCCGCCCGGCGGCTTTCGGCCGCCGATACTTGACAGCGGGACAGGCCGCGCCTTTGATAAGGTACCCTTGCAGAACCGGCGAAGCAGCATAGTCGCAGGCGGAGCGTATCTCCCGGCAGCCTGTCGTGATCCTCAACTGGTCATCCGGAGGTTTCCATGACGCTGATCCTGCTCGCCATCTCGCTCACCATCACGGCTTGCGTGATTGCCTTCAATCTCGCGATCTATGCCTTGCCCGTTATGGCCGCCATTACCGCCGCTCAGTATGCCTGGGGCGCGGAAGCGGGCGTCCTGATGTCGGGCCTCAGTGCTGCTGGCGCCGCCCTGCTGTCGATCGCGCTGGTGATCGCGGTTCTTGGCTTCGCCAAAAACCCGTTCCTGCGCCTCATCGCGCTCGGTCTCTTCGCGGTGCCCGCCGTCATCGCGGGCTATGCGCTTGTCTATGGCATCACGAAGAACGCCATCGACTCGGTCCTTGTCCTCAATCTGCTCGGCGGCATTGGCGGCCTTGTCATCGGCGTCTCGGCCGTCGTCAATCTGAACGCCCTCGGCGAGTCGGTGTTCTCGCGCTGAAACGGCGTTTGCGATCTTCCGCTTCCAAGGGGAAAACCCGGCGGCTTGCGCCGTCGGGCTCCGGGTATCTGCTCGAACCTCGGGCGGTCATGTCATCGCTGTCCTTACCCCCATCGTTCTCGGTCTGCTTGGCCCGGCCTGGAAATCGGTCATCGGCACGAATCCCGCAGCCGTAGCGGTCAACTCCGGCAGCAGTGGCGCTTCGTTCCGGGAGTTCAGCCACGAACACTTTCGTTGCCACTTCTCGCAATGCAGTGGGACCGGGCCTTCCGCTGTCGAAGCCGGGGCAATGCCCTCCCGCGCCCGGAAACCCGATAGCTGCTTCGTTCTCATCCCGAACGACGGAGCCTTCCTGCGGCGATCGCGAGCGCGGCCGGGAAAGAGAGGGCGGGTGGGCCGGTGTTGTGTCGCATGGTTCGGGTCTCGGAGGCCTGTCTGTTCGCTGTCGCCGGCAAGGACGATGGTTCTGCTGTGTGTCCCCGTATTTGTGCTCTCGAAAGCACCAATCCCTCCGCCTGACTGATCCCCTAAGTCCGTTCGGTTTCCACCAGCAACCCCCGCGGCTCCGGACCGTGTTGCCGCGCAAGCGCGGCTGCCCGCCCCACTCCGGGCCTTGGGGGCAAGCTGCCGCCCAAGGGCCGCAGTTGCGGGAGTCTCCCGACGGCCTTGGCCGGGTCTCGTCGGAGGGATGGTCCCTCCGAGGAGCAACGGAGACTTACAATGCAGAACATCGTCATCCTCGCCGGCAACATCGGTCAGACCCCCGAAACCCGTACCACCCAGGGCGGCACCAGCATCACCCACTTCACCCTGGCCACCTCGCGCCCCCGCTACTCGGAAGGCCGCGTCCTGCGCGACGAGAACGGCTATCGGGTCCAGGACACGGAATGGCACCGCATCACCTGCTTCAACGGCCTCGGCAAGACGGTCCAGCAGCATTGCGAAAAGGGCATGAAGGTTCTGGTTCGCGGCCGTATCCACTACACGAAGTGGACCGACGCCGCCGGGATCGACCGCTACGGCTGCGAGATCATCGCCGAGACGGTGGATTTCCTGAGCCGGGCGAAGCAGACCGAGAACGACGACGGCAAGTTCATCGACGACGATGACATCCCGTTCTGAGCGGGACGCCCGGAGCCCGGCGGCGCAAGCCGCCGGGTTTTCTTATGTTCGCACCGGATCACACCCGCCGCTTCGGCACGAAATTTCAGGCAGCCGCCATGCGGTCTTGCGCACCGACGTTCCGATTTCCTTGTTGGAGCATCGGATCGTTCCCAAAAACCGGGATCGCTTTTTGTTTCGGTAGCTTCGGTTTTTCAAAGTGTCGAAGACCGCGCTTCCCGGCGACCGAATCAGATTTCAGACGACGAGGCGAAACCTCGCAGAGAAAGGCGGTTCCGCGCAGATTTCGGGTGGCATTTGATCGTAGAGCGACTATTCTAGTCGTAGTTCTGGAGTGCGTGCAGGTCGGAATGGGAGGTGATCATGTATGATCACCGCCCGACAATCACGGGCCGCGCGCGCGTTACTGGGTTGGACACAGGAGACGCTCGCTGACAAGGCCAAGGTCGCATTGACCGCGCTCAAGCGCCTCGAATCCGAGAACCGGCTTGAGGTGTTCGAATCCACGCGTGATCAGGTGCGACGCGCACTCGAAGCAGCCGGCATCGTTCTCCTGTCTACGGACAAGGGCGAGGGGGTGTTGCTCCTGCACGACAGGACCGACGCCCAAAGATAGCGGCGCGGATCATGTGACGTCCAACCCTTGTCAAAGAAGATAGCTACCTCTCATGGGGATAGTTAACGCGCGAATGTGAGAGAATGATGGGACAGGCGACGCAAACGTTTCTGGACGGGCCACCGTCCAGCGAAGTGCTCACATCCTATGATCGCGAGCACATGAAACTCTATATGCGGCTGCTTGATGCCGAGCGCGATGGCGCTGACTGGCGCGAGGCCGTGCATATTCTCTTCGGCCTTGATCCCGCCCTCGATCCCGAACGCTGCCGTTCCATACACGACGCGCACCTCGCCCGCGCGCATTGGATGACAGAGCGCGGCTATCGCGAACTGGTCCGCGAAAGCCAGCGGAAGACATCATCGTGATGCGTGAAACGCATCACCTGTTGACTTCCCCCTGACTTCCTCAGCTCAACCGAAGCGGGAATCGTGGGGCTTTACGACATCTTGGAGTGAAGCTCGGGAGGCCACGATGACACCAGACGCCTCGACATGGCGCTCTTCGGAATATGACCATCTGGATGCGCTGGCTGCATCCGATCTGGCCTGGGAATGGCTTCGCCGCAACGAGGCCTATGATGCGGATTTTGAAGCCTCGGTGGCCGGCCATGGAGACCTCACCACGCTGACGGATCTAATCCGGCGGCGGTGGGGATTGCGATTTCCCCGTCGACCCCCTGACACCACCCCCTGATGCCCCGGTCTTCTGGCTTCCACAGGAAGACACGAGCGTTGTCGTTCTGACCGAAGCCCCTGTGGATCTTGGTGACGGCATTGAGCACGGCCCGGTCGCAACCTGGCGTCGCTTTCATTCTCCTGTAGGCGATGCCGGTGCAGAATACCGCTTCGCTCTCGGTAACGGGCAGAATCTCCAGATCCTTGACTGCGCCATTGAAGAGGGCTCTATCGCCGTCGCTGTCGTGCCGCTGGATCTCGACGGCTTCGACCGGATCGAGGCCATTCGCCGATTCCTCTCGGCTTTGCATGGCCGCGCGATTCCACCGGACACGCGCCTGACCCGTCTGCAGCGCACACGGCTGCGACGAATGCTGCGAGCCTTCGACGGATTCCGGGCTGGTGCGACGCAGCAGGAAATCGCTCAGATCATCCTGAACACCGGCCGACTCGACCGTGACGAATGGCAGGCATCCTCGGCCCGCCACGCCATCAAGGCGCTCCTGCGCGATGCCCGTTCCATGGTTGCGGGCGGTTATCGAAAACTCCTGCGTCATCGCCGCCCACGCTAACGCAATTTTGCACCCCGAATGGTGGGCGATTTCGATACCCCCCAACTTCGCCCTGCAACTCGCCTCTTCTTCTTCGCCACCGTGGTCGTTGTCCCGCCGCTGATCCGCAGCGGCCGTCCCAACGCCACGGAGGCCCGTTTCATGCCGCACGAACCTGTCGTCCTGCCGCCGCGCTTCCTGCGCACCAAGGAGGCCGCGACCTATCTCAGCCTCTCGGCACGCACGCTGGAAAAGCACCGGACCTACGGCACGGGCCCCGCCTACCGCAAGCTCGGCGGGCGCGTCGTCTATGCCATCGACGATCTCGACGCCTGGACCGAGCGCGGTGCGGTGACGTCCACCTCCGATCCGCGCGGCTCCGTGTTGCCGGCCAAGCGTCACGCTCTTCCGTCCGGTCCGCAGGCCGGACGCTACGCACGCTGAAGGCTCGCGGTTTCCTTCATGGCGGTGCGGCGTCGATCCCTTTCCGAGCGCGGGCAGCTCGACCTGTTCAGGGCGCTCCCTGGCGACTTCGCGCCACGAGACGCGCAGGATCTCATGGCCTATCCCTTCTTCTCCCTCGCCAAGTCGAAGCGCATCGCGCCGATCGACTTCGCCGCCGGCAATGTGACTATCCGGGTCGAAGCCGTTCCCGATCATGGCATGGCCACGATCTGGGATGCGGATATCCTCATTTGGGCAGCGAGCCAGATCGTCGAAGCCCGCGATGCCGGGCTTCGCACCTCCCGGCTGATGGCTGCCACCCCCTATGAGATCCTCACCTACGTCGGGCGCGGCACGTCGCTTCGCGACTATCAGCGCCTGAAAGCAGCCCTCGACCGGCTGCAATCCACCACGATTTCCACCTCGATCCGGCAACCGGCCGAAGGGCGCCGGCACCGTTTTTCTTGGATCAACGAATGGCAGGAGCGCACCGATCGCAACGGTCGTCCCGATGGCATCGAGATGATCGTGCCGGACTGGTTCTACCAGGCCGTCCTCGACGATGCCCTCGTGCTGACCATCGACCGGACCTATTTCGACCTGACCGGCGGTCTCGACCGATGGCTTTATCGTCTGGTGCGCAAGCACGGCGGCCACCAACGCGATGGTTGGCGCTTTGACTTCCATCACCTTCACCAGAAATCCGGCAGCCTGTCGCCCTTCAAACGCTTCGCCTTCGAACTGCGCGACATCATCCGGCGCCAGCCTCTGCCCGGCTATTCGCTCTTTCTCGAAGCCGAGGTCGGCGGGCGGATGCTGCTGGCCTTCGAGCCAGTCGCGCCCTGTGGAAAACCTGTGGACGGCCTCGTGCTATCGGGAACCCGGACTATCGTGCTATCGGGAACCCGAGGCTCGTGCTATCAGGAACCGAAACCTGGCTTAACCTCCGGAAGTCATTTAAGAAATCTCGCCCTTAACTTAGAGTCTAACATAGACTCTAACCTTGAAGAGCGTGCGCGCGATGTGGAAAACCTCATCCGCGACACCGCCAGAAGCCTCAGCATAGCCGCGAAGAAAAGGGCATCCGTCGCCCCGTCATCGCCTGATCGAGGCGAGGCTGAGGCTTCTGAAGATCCAGACACGCCCCGCCTGCCTCTCGATCCGAGGGGAGGGCGCCGATGATCATCGCTCTCCTCAATCAGAAGGGTGGCGTCGGCAAGACGACACTGGCGCTGCATCTCGCCGGTGAACTGGCGCGGCATGGCAAGCGCGTCACCCTCGTTGATGCCGATCCACAAGGCTCCGCCCTCGATTGGTCGCAGCAACGCGCGCGCGAGGGCCTGCCCCGCCTGTTCGGCGTTGTCGGCCTGGCGCGCGATACGCTGCACCGCGAAGCGCCCGAACTCGCCCGCGATGCCGATCATATCGTCATCGACGGGCCTCCGCGTGTCGCAGGCCTCATGCGCTCCGCGCTGCTCGCCACCGATCTCGTGCTGATCCCGGTGCAGCCATCGCCGTTCGACGGCTGGGCCTCCGCCGAGATGCTCGCGCTCCTTGCGGAGGCTCGCATCTATCGCCCGCAACTCGTCGCCCGCTTCGTCCTCAATCGCTGTGGCGCCCGCACCGTCATTGCCCGCGAGACGGCCGAGACGCTGGCGGACCACGATCCTCCGCTGCTCGCCAGCGCCATCGGTCAGCGCGTCGTCTTCGCCGACGCCGCGCAGACCGGACGGCTCGCCAGCGAAATCGACCTTCGATCACCCGCCGCGCGCGAGATCTCCGCTCTGGTCGCCGAGATCGGGCGGCTGCGCATCGGAAGGGCATCGGCATGACGATCCTGACCGGCGACTGCCGCGAACTGATGCCCTGGCACGCACCCTACGACATGATCCTCGCCGATCCGCCCTATGGCGACACCTCGCTCGCCTGGGACCGGCGTGTCGAGGGCTGGGTCGCGCTGGCGCGCACCGCCCTCAAGCCGACCGGCTCGCTGTGGGTCTTCGGTTCGCTGCGCAGCTTCATGGCCACCGCCGACCGTTTCCCCGACGCGGGCCTGCGGATCGCGCAGGAGATCATCTGGGAGAAGCAGAACGGCACCGGCTTCCATGCCGACCGCTTCAAGCGGGTGCATGAGCTGGCCGTCCAGTTCTACCCGGCCGAGACCGCCTGGCGCGACATCTACAACGATGTTCAGACCACGCCCGACGCGACGGCGCGCACCGTGCGGCGCAAGCAGCGTCCGCCCCATACCGGCCAGATCGATGCCGACCACTACGTCAGCCATGACGGCGGGCCACGCCTCATGCGCTCGGTCATCCACCTGCGCAACTGCCATGGCCGCGCCATCCATCCGACCGAGAAACCGTCGGCGCTGCTGGAAATCCTGATCCGCACGAGCTGCCCGGAAGGCGGTCTGGTCGGCGACTGGTTCGCCGGTTCCGGCGCGGCCGGGGAAGCCTGTCGGCTCTCCGGCCGGCGCTATATCGGCTGCGAGATCGACCCCGAGATGGCCGAGCGCGCGCGGGCGCGCCTCGCCACCGTGCTGCCGTTCCATGACGGAGGGGCGTCATGACGGGGCGCTCTGACAAGCGCGGTTTCGCCGCCCGCCCGGCCGATCCCGACGGCTGGATCAAGGCCGGCGACGCGCGGCCAGCACGAGAGGGCGCCGCCGCGACCCATTCCGCCCGGCTGACGATCGACATCACGCCCGAGCTTCGCGGGCGGATCAAGATCGCGGCGTTCGGACGCGGCGTCACCGTCGCCGACATGCTGCGCGACCTGCTTGCGCGCGAGTTTCCCGACATATCGGGAGACCGCCCATGATCGGCATCGGCTCCCATGACGGCGATCTGACCCGCGTGGAACTGACATGGGTAGAGAAGCGAACCGAATACTGGATCAGGTTCGGCCACGAGGCTGGAACGCAGATCCTCGACCGCAACCGTCGTATCGTCTCCTTCCGTCCTGGCGCGGTTTTCGCCTTCGTCCGCTGGGCGGCGAACGACCACGGCACGATCATTTCGCGCCTCGACATTCTGCGCGCCGTCGCGCCCGGCGAGTCCTATCAGACGCTGCCCTTCGTCCGTCCGGGCGGCGAGATCCTGCTGAAGATCGAAGGCTGGCCGAAGGTTGAGGCCGTCCTTCGTCATGTCGACGGGATCGAGGCCATTGGCGTCGATCCGGCCGAGGTCGATCCCGATCATTGGCGGCACGTCGCCCACTGGATGAACGCGGGCGAAGCGCCGCGTCCCTACACCGCCGAGCGCCATCAAGCTTGGCTCCGGCGGCAGGAGATCGCGCCATGACACGCTTTCGCTATGTCATGGTGACGGTGGCGGCCACGCTCGGGATCGCCATCGCCGGATTCGTTCCGACCGCGCCAAGGCTGCTCTGGAACGCATCGGCCAGCGTGCCGATCGGGTTCTACACCGTCGCGCCCGCAGACCGGATCGAAATCCTCGATCTTGTCGCCGTGATGCCACCCGAACCCTTCGCCTCGTTCATGGTCGAGCGCGGCTACATCGCGCGCGATGTGCCGCTTCTGAAGCGCGTCCTCGGCCTGCCCGGCCAGCGCGTATGCCGTGCTGGCCGCGCCATCACCGTCGACGGCGTTCCGCTCGGCGAGGCGCGCGACCGCGACAGCCACGGCCGAGACCTGCCGGTCTGGCAGGGCTGCCGCACCATCGCCGAGGGCGAGGCTTTCCTGATGAACCCGGACGTCGGCGACAGCCTCGACGGCCGCTATTTCGGCCCTTTCCCCGCCTCGGAGATGATCGGCCACGCGATTCCGCTTTTCACCGACGAAGACGGCGATGGCCGCTTTGTCTGGCGCGCGCCGATGCGGTGACGGCGCGTCCATAGCGGGGCGTGCGAACGGCCCGCGTCTTCTCCACCGCATAGGAAAGGAGCCTTCAATGGCACAGATCGGCCAGTTTACCCGCACCCCGTCCGGCTATTCCGGGCAGCTTCGCACCCTCTCGCTTGATGTCGAACTGACCTTCGTTCCGAGCGACAACACCGAGTCCGAGAAGGCGCCCGCCTATCGCATCCATCTCGGCGATGAGGACGGGCCTGAAGTCGGCGCGGGCTGGAAGCACACCGGCGAAAGCGCGGGACCGTTCATCTCCGTCCTGCTCGACGATCCCGTGTTCGCGCAGCCGATCCGCGCCCGGCTGTTCCAGTCGGACGAGGACGGCCGCGATTGGAACCTGCGCTGGACCCGCCAGAAGAAGCGCGACGACCAGGAATGATCATGATCATTTCCTGCATCCGTCCCGCCACCGGGAGATGCGGCGGCGGGCGCCGCATCATCCTCCTTCTTCTTTCCGGCCTGTTCGTCGCCACCGCCACAACGCCGCCCGTTCTGGCACAGTCCAGCACGCCGGATCGTGCCGTCGCCGCGCATCCGCACGACGCCCATATCGCTGAGGCATCGCAGCGTTTTGGCATCCCGGCGACATGGATCGTCGCCGTGATGCGGGCGGAAAGCGCCGGCGATGTGCGTGCGATTTCGTCGGCAGGTGCGATGGGTCTGATGCAGATCATGCCCGACACCTGGGCCGAGCTGCGCATCCGCTATGGTCTCGGTCGCGATCCCTATGAGCCACGCGACAACATCCTCGCGGGCACGGCCTATCTGCGCGAGATGTGGGATCGCTACGGCAATGTCGCCGCCATGCTCGCGGCCTACAATGCCGGTCCCGGCCGCTACGACGAATACCGCGCGACGTCTCGTCCGCTTCCGGCCGAGACGCGCGCCTATGTCGCAGCACTGACACCAATCCTGATCGGCGAGCGGCCTTCCGGCAGCGGCTCGGCGGTCGCTCCGCCGCCCGACTGGCGCGAGGCGGCGATCTTCGTGGCGCGCGAAATCGGTGCTTCCGCTGGCGATCCCGCGTCCACCGACCTCATGCCGGACGAAGCCCCTTCGCTCGTCCCGGCGACACCGGACGCACTCACCGCCTTGCAGCCGGAGGGGCTCTTCGTCGCCCGCAATGCCGGTGGGGACCGGCCATGAGAAGCGGCAACGCAATTCGCATCCCATCGTGCGCTGGCGTGTCATGGAGGGCGCAGGGGGTGGCGGGAGGCACCACGACCGAAAGATGGCAGGATAAAAGCGCGCACGGTGCGGCTCAAGCGGGCGGTTGTTTTTGTTCATGTTTTCGGCGCGTTCCGCACCGTGCAGCGCTTCCGCGCACCGTGCGCTCCGCACCCATCTTATTGATTTCCCTTCTTGTTTCGCACTGTGCGGGGCCGCGCCATGTCCGATGATCGCGAGTTCCGCATCCGTCCGGGACCTATCCGCTCGACCCGCGCGCAACAGACCCGGCCCTTCATCGCGCAGGCGCTTGCCGCCGCGAAGAAGGCTGGTGGCGGCGTTTCGCGATCCGGGAGCGTCACCTCCGTCAATCGCTCCCGTTTCGGGCGCGGACAGCGGGCCAGCGTCCAGGCCAACCGCCTCATCACCTCCCGCACACGCGGCGCTGTCGTCAAGGCGCGCGTCGTCCGCCACACGGCATGGTCGGCGCCGCTCGGAACGCATCTCGATTATCTGCGCCGCGACGGCGTGACCCGAGACGGGGAGAAGGCACGGCTGTTCGGGCCGGGAACGGAGGAGGCGGACGGCCGCGCCTTCGCGGAGCGATGCGATGATGACCGGCATCATTTCCGCTTCATCGTCTCGCCCGATGACGCGCCGGATATGTCCGACCTGCGATCCTTCACTCGCGATCTTGTCGGACAGATGGAAAAGGATCTCGGAACGCGCCTCGATTGGGTGGCGGTCGATCACTGGAACACGGCGCATCCGCATGTCCATCTGATCGTGCGCGGCCACCGCGACGACGGGCAGGATCTCGTGATCTCCCGCGACTACATCAAGGAGGGGATGCGGGACCGGGCGCGCGATCTCATCACCCAGGAGCTGGGGCCGCGCACCGATCTCGACATCCGCCGCGCACTCGAAAGTCAGATTGAAGCGGAACGCTGGACACAACTTGACCGCCAGCTTGTCCGCGACGCCGGCAAATCCGGTATCGTCGATCTTGCCCCGCTCGCCGACCGCCCGCAGGACGAGTTCCATACGCTGAAAGTCGGCCGGCTCCGCACCCTCGAAATCCTTGGGCTGGCCGGACAGATCGGCCATTCGCAATGGTTCATCAAGCCCGAGGCCGAGACAGTCCTGCGCGAGCTGGGCGAGCGTGGCGACATCATCAAGCGTATGCACCGCGCCCTGACCGAACGCGGCATCGAACGCGGCTCGGCCAGCTATGTCCTCGCCGGCGAAAGCCTCGACGTTCCTGTCATCGGCCGCCTGGTCGAACGTGGCCTTGATGACGAGTTGAGGGGCACCGCCTATGCCGTGGTCGACGGCGTGGATGGCCGTACCCATCATATCAAGCTGCCGCATCTGGACGCCGCCGGCGACAGCCCGCCCGGCTCGATTGTCGAGTTGCGTGCCTTTGAGGATGCGAAGGGGGCGCGCCGCGTAGCACTCGCTGTCCGCTCCGATCTCGATCTTGGTGCGCAGGTGGGTGCCTCGGGCGCGACCTGGCTCGACCGGCAGGCCATTGCCCGCGATCCCATTGCGCTCTCGGACAGCGGCTTCGGCGCCGAGGTCCGTCAGGCGCTGGACGAGCGCGCGGAGCATCTGATCGGCGAGGGCTATGCCGAGCGGCAGGGCGGCCGCGTCGTCTTCGCGCGACGGCTGCTCAACACGCTGCGCAGGCGCGAACTCGACAGCCTCGCCGAGAAGCTCGCGACTGAGACCGGCATGTCCTTCGAGCGCGCCGCCAGCGGCGAATATGTCGCCGGTTCCTATCGCCAGCGCTTCGCGCTCGCCTCCGGCCGCTTCGCGATGATCGACGACGGCCTCGGCTTCCAGCTCGTGCCCTGGTCGCCGTCCATTGAGAAGCAGATCGGCCGTCACGTCTCCGGCGTCGCCCGCGACGATGGCGGCGTCGATTGGGACTTCGGGCGCAAGCGCGGGCTCGGCCTCTAACCTCAATCGGAAAGGATCAACGCCATGTCCGCCACCAAAATCCTCTGGGGACAGATCACCGTCGTCTTCCTCATCATCCTCGCCACCACCTGGGGGGCCACGCAATATGTCGCCTGGAGCCTCGGCTATCAGGTGCAACTCGGTCCGCCCTGGTTCGAGCTGTTCGGGACGCCGATCTATTATCCGCCAGCGATCTTCTGGTGGTGGTATTTCTATGAAGCCTATGCGCCGCCGATCTTTGCGAAGGGCGGCCTCATAGCGGCCTCGGGCGGTTTCATCGCCATCGCTGTGGCCATCGGCATGTCGGTCTGGCGGGCGCGCGAGGCACGAGGCGTCGCCACCTATGGCTCGGCGCGATGGGCGGAAAAGCCCGAGGTCAAGGCTGCGGGCCTGCTCGATCCCGATGGCGTTGTCCTCGGCCGATATGACCGCGAGTATCTTCGCCACGACGGGCCGGAGCATGTGCTGTGCTTCGCGCCAACACGATCAGGCAAAGGCGTGGGCCTGGTGGTGCCGACGCTGCTGACCTGGCCGGGCTCGGCCATCGTGCATGATATTAAAGGTGAGAACTGGCAGCTCACCTCGGGGTTCCGTTCACACCACGGGCGCGTATTGCTCTTCGATCCGACCAACCCGAAGTCCTCGGCCTACAATCCGCTGCTCGAGGTGCGCCGCGGCGAGTGGGAGGTGAGGGACGTCCAGAACATCGCCGACATCCTCGTCGACCCCGAAGGCAGCCTCGACAAAAGGAACCACTGGGAGAAGACCAGCCATTCGCTTCTCGTCGGCGCCATCTTGCATGTCCTCTATGCCGAGCCCGACAAGACGCTGGCGGGGGTTGCCAAGTTCCTGTCCGATCCCAAGCGTCCCGTCGATTCCACATTGCGCGCAATGATGAAGACCGCGCATCTGGGGGAGGCGGGGCCGCATCCGGTCGTGGCCAGTGCGGCGCGCGAGTTGCGCAACAAGTCCGAGAACGAGAGGAGCGGCGTCCTGTCGACGGCGATGTCGTTTCTGGGCCTGTATCGTGATCCGGTCGTTGCCGAGGTCACGCGCCGCTCGGACTGGCGGATCAGCGACATTGTGGGAGACGATCAGCCGACCACCCTCTACCTCGTCGTGCCGCCTTCCGACATCAACCGCACCAAGCCCCTGATGCGATTGCTGCTGAATCAGATCGGCCGTCGACTGACCGAGGACCTTCAGGCGAACGCCGGGCGGCATCGGCTTCTTCTGATGCTGGACGAGTTTCCGGCGCTCGGGCGGCTGGACTTCTTCGAGACCGCCCTGGCCTTCATGGCGGGCTATGGGTTGAAGTCCTTCCTGATCGCGCAGTCGCTGAACCAGATCGAGAAAGCGTACGGGCCGAACAATTCGATCCTCGACAACTGCCATGTGCGGGTGAGCTTTGCCACCAACGACGAGCGCACAGCCAAAAGGGTCAGCGACGCGCTCGGGACCGCCACCGAGATGCGCGCCATGAAAAACTATGCAGGTCATCGGTTGTCCCCGTGGCTGGGGCATCTCATGGTGTCGCGCTCCGAAACCGCCCGCCAGTTGCTGACGCCGGGCGAGATCATGCAGCTTCCACCGGATCAAGAGATCGTCATGGTGGCTGGCATTCCGCCGATCCGGGCAATGAAAGCGCGCTACTTTGAGGATGCCCGGTTTCGAGAGCGTGTCCTGCCGCCACCTGAATTGATAGGCCCCGAAGGAACCCGGCCCGACGACTGGACCACACTTCCGATCCCGGCGCGACCCGGACCTGCCGTGGATGAAGATGACCGCATGGGGGATGACGAAGATCCGACCGAATCCGAACGCCGGTTGCAGCCGGAACTTAGCCGCGCGAAGGCGGTGGAGAAGAAAAAACCCATCGAGAACGAGTTCGAGCCCGATCTGTCCGATGACGTTGACGAAGAGGCTGCGCAAAACCGGCGGATGATCCGCCAGGTGCAGGGGATCGCCCGGCAGGTTGCGATGGACCCGAACGACGGCATGGAGCTGTAGCGCCATGACACGACACAGGAAGAAATCGAAGGTCACAATCTATCTTGACCCCGATGTAACGACCGCTCTGGCTGACTTCGCCGCGCGCCGGGATCGGTCGCAGTCCATGATCGCCGAAGCCGCCATCGCGTCGTTCCTGTCGCCAGACGATGCCGAGCGCCGCGAAGCGATCATCGCTAAACGCCTCGACCAGATCGACCGCCGCATGACGCGGGTGGAGCGTGATGTCGGCATCGCCGTCGAAAGCCTCGCTGTGTTCATCCGTTTCTGGGTCACGACGACGCCGGCCTTGCCCGAGCCAGCGGCGAAGGCTGCCAAGGCTAAATCGGTGGAGCGATATGAGGCGTTCATTACGGCCCTCGGCCGGCGTCTCGCTCAGGGGCCGAAGCTCCGGCAGGAGATATCGGAGGATGTTGATGGGGCAGACCAGCCAGCAGGGTCAAACTGAACGCGCCGTAAGTTTGAGCCCATAGCCGACGACCAGACCAACCTCAAATGCTGCTGGCGCAGGCGACCGTAGCCACATTACGGTGCGTAAGGCCAAGACGAAAGGGTAGAAGGAAGATGCAGAGTTACGAAACGCTTATCCCGCGACTTGACCGCGCCATGTTCGAGGAGGCGCTCGCCATGCAATCCGGCTATTTGCTGGATTTTTCAGATCGTACTTTCGGGGATTTCTTCTGTACCGAGATCGGTGTCGATCCTGACGCCGCACCCGGATCATGGTTGTTTTCGGCCTACGGCTCATCGAAAGCCAAGCGCCTGCGGTCCTTCATTGCTAGGGCGCAACCGCATCTAGTGGCGCGTGCCCTGCGTGCGCTCTGGGAATACCGGGAAAACAACGTGCTGGGTGGCAACGGACCGGGCGAGGATCGTCTGAGGGAGGTCTATTTTCGGGTGGTCGGTAAATTCGAGGGGGATGAGCAGATAATCGACCCCACCGGCATTGAGGCCTTCGAGGCGAACGAAACTCTGCAAGAGCTGGTTGCAGCTATTAGAAGGGATTTGGACGCGGGACGCCCGAACGCTGGACTGGATCGGCTGCATACGTACTGCATGAAGCGTTTCGCATCCTTGGTGATCAAGCACGGGGGTGAGCCGTGCGGCGAGAATGACGCCCTGCACGCCAGAGTTGGAAAATACGTGAAGGCCCTTAAGGCAGAGCGGAACCTTACGGAAATGTCGGAACGGATCATCAAGAGTTCCATTTCCGCGTTCGAGGCGATGAACGACATTCGGAACAACAAGTCTTTTGCCCACGACAGTGAGACCCTTGTACCGATGGACGAGGCGAAGTTCATCTACGACAGCGTGACCGCCGTGCTACGCTTCCTCAAGACAATGGATGCTCGGAAGTTCGAGGACTGACGTATATAGCACCTGCGGACTTGAGCGTCTGCTCTGTCCCGCAAAGCCGCTACGCTCATCGAATCAATCTGAGATTGAGGGCGTGTTCGTCTGCGCTCGGTCTTGGCGCGGAGATCCGCCACCGCCGTTCTCCTGTATTTTTAACCCACACTACTACGACGACCGAAACTTGTTGAAACGACCCGTTTTGGGTCTCCTTTAGTCATCCCCATCCGGGGATCGTCTCTCGCCTCCCCGATGGAACGGGGACGAGATGGCAGGCAACACCCACAAACAGGCAACGGTGGACCGCGGCGCGCGCATGCTCCGAACGGCGCTCGGGCCTGCCATCTCAACCTTGCTGCAAGACCCGTCCGTCGTCGAGGTCATGCTGAACCCGGATGGCCGGATCTGGGTGGACCGGCTGTCCGAGGGGCTGGCCGATACGGGCGAGATCCTGTCGGCCGCCGATGGCGAGCGCATCGTGCGCCTGGTCGCACATCATGTCGGTGTTGAAGTCCACACCCGCAGTCCCCGCGTGTCGGCCGAACTGCCCGAGACTGGGGAGCGGTTCGAGGGGCTATTGCCGCCGGTCGTCGCCGCGCCTGCCTTCGCCATCCGCAAGCCCGCCGTCGCGGTGTTCACGCTCGAGGATTATATCGCGGTCGGCATCATGTCCGGCGATCAGGCGGAAACGCTCCGCGCCGCCGTCCAGTCGCGTGCGAACATCCTCGTCGCGGGTGGCACCAGCACCGGCAAGACGACGCTGACCAATGCGTTGCTGGCCGAGGTCGCAAAGGGCGCGGATCGCGTCGTCATCATCGAGGACACTCGCGAGCTGCAGTGCGCGGCGCCGAACCTGGTCGCCATGCGGACCAAGGATGGCGTCGCCAGTTTGTCCGATCTGGTGCGGTCCTCGCTGCGCCTGCGTCCGGACCGCATTCCGATCGGTGAGGTGCGCGGCGCCGAGGCGCTCGATCTGCTCAAAGCCTGGGGCACCGGCCATCCGGGCGGCATCGGCACCATCCATGCCGGTTCCGGTATCGGTGCGTTGCGCCGCCTCGAGCAATTGATCCAGGAAGCCGTCGTCACCGTCCCGCGCGCCATGATCGCCGAGACCATCGACCTCGTGGCCGTCCTCGCCGGTCGTGGTTCCGCACGGCGGCTTGTCGAACTCGCCCGCGTCGAAGGTCTCGGTCCCGACGGCGACTACCGGATTTCCCCCGCTTTCCTCGTACCCACCAGCACTCACGATTCAGGAGATTCCGCATGATCCGTCGCGCCTTCCGTATCCGCCATCGTATCGCAACCGCCTCTGCCTTTGCCTGGGTAAGCCTGATGACGTCCCCGGCGTTTGCCTCGGGCTCTTCCATGCCCTGGGAAGCGCCGCTGCAATCCATCCTCGAATCCGTCGAAGGTCCGGTGGCCAAAATCGTGGCGGTGATCATCATCATCGTCACCGGCCTGACGCTGGCCTTCGGCGATACTGGCGGCGGATTCCGTCGCCTGATCCAGATCGTCTTCGGCATCTCGATCGCCTTCGCGGCCAGTTCCTTCTTCCTCTCGTTCTTCAGCTTCGGCGGTGGGGCGCTGGTCTGATGGCCGTGAGTTTCGAGGCCCTCGACACGGTGCCGGGTTTCTCCGTTCCGGTCCATCGCGCCCTGACCGAGCCGATCCTGCTTGGTGGCGCGCCGCGCTCCGTCGCCATCCTGAACGGCACACTGGCGGGGGCGCTCGGCCTCGGCCTCCAGCTCTGGCTCGCCGGCGTCCTCATCTGGGCGGTGGGCCATATCGCCGCCGTCTGGGCCGCCAAACGCGATCCGCTCTTCGTCGAGGTCGCGCGCCGCCATCTCCGAATCCCCGGCCATCTCTCGGTGTGAGGCACGAGCCATGATGAATCTTGCAGAATACCGCCGCACCGCATCTCGCCTGGCCGACTACTTGCCTTGGGTGGCGCTGGTCGGGGAGGGCGTTGTCCTCAACAAGGATGGCTCGTTCCAGCGAACGGCAAAGTTTCGTGGGCCGGATCTCGATTCCGCCGTCGCGGCCGAGCTGGTCGCGGTGGCCGGACGGCTGAACAACGCCTTCCGCCGCCTCGGCTCCGGCTGGGCGATCTTCGTCGAGGCGCAGCGCTCGGAAGCCGCGACCTATCCTGCGAGCCGCTTTCCCGAACCGGCTTCCGCGCTGGTCGATGCCGAGCGGAAGGCCGATTTCGAGGAGGAGGGCAGCCACTTCGTCTCCGGCTACTTCCTGACCCTCCTGTGGCTTCCGCCCGCAGAAGATGCGGCACGCTCCGAGTCCTGGCTCTACGAGGGCCGCGAGACCTCGGGCGTCAATCCCTGGGAACTGGTGCGCGGCTTCATCGACCGCACCGACCGCGTGCTGGCGCTGCTCGACGGCTTCATGCCGGAATGCCGCTGGCTCGATGACGCCGGGACGCTGACCTACCTGCATTCCACCATCTCGACCAACCGGCATCGTGTCTGCGTGCCGGAAACCCCGGTCTATCTCGATGCGTTGCTGGCCGATCAGCCGCTGACCGGCGGGCTGGAGCCGCGCCTGGGCAATCAGCATCTCCGGGTGCTGACGATCACCGGCTTTCCGGGCACGACCACCCCCGGCCTGCTCGACGAGATGAACCGGCTGGCCTTTCCTTACCGCTGGTCGACGCGCGCCATCCTCATGGACAAGACCGACGCAACCCGGCTGCTGACGAAGATCAGGCGGCAATGGTTCGCGAAGCGCAAGAGCATCGCCGCGATCATCAAGGAGGTGATGACCAACGAGCAATCCGCGCTCGTGGACACGGATGCGGCGAACAAGGCCGCCGACGCGGACATGGCCTTGCAAGAACTCGGCGCCGACATGGCCGGCATGGCCTATGTCACGGCGACCGTCACCGTCTGGGACGAGGACGCCCGCCGCGCCGACGAAAAGCTGCGGCTGGTCGAGAAGATCATCCAGTCCCGCGACTTCAGCGTCATGGTCGAGACGGTCAATGCCGTCGACGCCTGGCTCGGCAGCTTGCCCGGACATGCCTATGCGAATGTCCGCCAGCCCCCGGTCTCGACGCTCAACCTTGCCCACATGGTTCCCTCAAGCGCCGTGTGGGCCGGGCCGGAACGGGACGATCACTTCGGCGCACCCTCGCTGCTTTACGGCAGGACCGAAGGATCGACCCCGTTCCGGCTCTCAATTCATGTCGGCGACGTGGGCCATACCCTCGTCGTCGGTCCGACCGGCGCGGGCAAGTCGGTGTTGCTGGCTCTGATGGCCTTGCAGTTCCGCCGCTATGCGGGGTCGCAGGTTTTTGCCTTCGATTTTGGTGGCAGCATCCGCGCCTCCGCTCTCGCCATGGGCGGCGACTGGCACGATCTCGGCGGTGAACTGACCGACGCTTCCGAGACGTCCGTTTCACTGCAACCGCTGGCCCGCATCCACGAGACCGCCGAGCGGGCCTGGGCCGCCGACTGGATCGTGGCGATCCTGATGCGCGAGAACATTCAGATCACGCCGGAGGTGAAGGAACATCTCTGGACGGCACTGACCTCGCTGGCTTCCGCCCCGGTCGGCGAACGCACCATCACCGGCCTTGCCGTGCTGCTTCAGTCCAATGACCTCAAGCAGGCGCTGCGCTCCTATTGCGTCGGCGGCCCCTATGGACGCCTTCTCGATGCCGAGGCCGAGCATCTCGGCTCAGCCGACGTGCAGGCGTTCGAGATCGAGGGCCTGGTCGGCACCGGCGCGGCGCCCGCCGTCCTGTCCTACCTGTTTCATCGCATCGGCGACCGGCTTGATGGCCGTCCGACGCTGCTCATCATCGACGAAGGCTGGTTGGCGCTGGACGACGAAGGGTTCGCCGGCCAGCTCAGGGAGTGGTTGAAAACGCTCCGCAAAAAGAACGCCAGCGTCATCTTCGCCACGCAGTCGCTGTCCGACATCGACAATTCCGCCATCGCCCCGGCCATCATCGAGAGCTGCCCGACGCGGCTCTTGCTGGCGAACGAGCGCGCCATCGAGCCGCAGATCACCGAGATCTATCGTCGCTTCGGTCTCAATGATCGCCAGATTGAGATTTTGGCGCGGGCCACGCCGAAGCGGGACTACTACTGCCAGTCGCGGCGCGGCAATCGCCTGTTCGAACTGGGCTTGTCCGAGGTCGGCCTCGCGCTCTGCGCCGCGTCCGCCAAATCCGATCAGGCGCTGATCGCCGAAATCTTCGCCGCGCATGGCCGCGACGGGTTCCTCGCCGCCTGGCTGCGCGCCCGCGGCGTCGATTGGGCCGCCGATCTCATCCCGGGCCTCACCAATCTCGCAACCGAAGGCGAGACCCTGCCGCCGACAGTCGCTGACGTCGGCGAAATCGAACTCATCCTGGAAGAAGAGGAGATTACCCCATGACGCGCGCAATTCCCCGGTTCACCCGTATGGTCAGCACTTCGGCGCTCGCCCTTGCGCTCGCCGCACCGCTGGCGCTGGCGCCTGTGTTCACGACACCGGCCCATGCGTTCTTCGGCGGGTTCGGCCGGATCGTCTATGACCCGACCAACCATGCCGAAAACCTGCTGACCGCTGCGCGCACGCTGGAGCAGATCAACAACCAGATCACCTCGCTCCAGAACGAGGCGCAGATGCTGATCAACCAGGCCCGCAACCTCGCGAGCCTGCCGTATTCGTCGCTCCAGCAGCTCCAGCAGAATGTCCAGCGCACCCAGCAGCTTCTCGGGCAGGCCCAGAACATCGCCTTCGATGTGCAGAACATCGACCAGATGTTCCAGCAGGACTACGGCAACCTGTCCCTTACGGCCACCGATCAGCAGCTCATCTCGGATGCCCGGTCCCGCTGGGAAAATACCGTCGGTGGCCTTCAGGACGCCATGCGGGTGCAGGCAGGTGTCGTCGGCAACATCGACAGCAACCGCGCCGAGATGTCGGCGCTTGTCGGCGAGAGCCAGGGCGCGACCGGCGCGCTTCAGGCCACCCAGGCCGGTAATCAGCTTCTCGCGCTCCAGTCGCAGCAGCTTTCCGACCTGATCGCGGTCATCTCGGCCAATGGCCGGGCGGACGCCCTTTCGGAGGCAGAGCGCGCCACGGCAGCAGAACAGGGCCGCATCCAGCGCGAGCGCTTCCTCACGCCGGGCTCGGGCTACCAGCCCGGCAACGCGCAGATGTTCAACTGAGGCCGGGAGGGGAGATCATGGAAGGGAAGGTGCTGGCCCGGATCGCGGCTATCGTGTTCGTCGCCGTCGCCATCACGGCGGCGATCATCGAGATGACCCGTGAGGACGTCTCCGGCCCGGCGCCTTTCGCTCCGGCCCTCCAGCCATCGGCCGATCCTCTGCGCGAAGGTCAGCGCCGCTGCCAGGAAATGGGCGAGGCCGCTGCCAATGATGCGGAATGCCTGGCCATCTGGTCTGCGACCCGTGACCGCTTTCTTGGCCGGGCACCCGCGCAGTCGACGCCTCGCCCGGATGTGGGGCGATAGTTATGGGCGGAACGGGGGTCATCGACAACTTTCTTGGCATCTTCACCAGCTACATCGACTCGGGCTTCGGCCTGCTCGGCGGTGAGGTAGCCTTTATCGCCACGACGCTGATCGTCATCGACGTCACGCTCGCCGCCCTGTTCTGGGCCTGGGGCGCGGATGACGACATCATCGCGCGGTTGGTGAAGAAGACGATCTTCGTCGGGGTGTTTGCCTATATCATTTCCAACTGGAACAATCTCGCCCGCATCGTCTTCGAGAGCTTCGCCGGCCTCGGCTTGATGGCTTCCGGCACCGGTTTCTCGGCTGCCGATCTTCTGCGTCCCGGCCGCGTTGCCCAGATCGGCCTCGATGCCGGGCGGCCGCTGCTGGAATCCATCTCCGACCTCATGGGCTGGATCGCGGTCTTCGAGAACCTGGTGCAGATCCTCTGCCTGTTCTTTGCCTGGGCGCTGGTCATCCTCGCCTTCTTCATTCTGGCGATCCAGCTTTTCGTCACCCTGATCGAGTTCAAATTGACCACCCTGGCCGGGTTCGTGCTGATCCCCTTCGGGCTGTTCGGGAAGACCGCCTTCATAGCCGAGCGCGTGCTGGGCAATGTCGTCTCCAGCGGCATCAAGGTGTTGGTTCTCGCCGTCATCATCGGCATTGGCTCGACGCTCTTCGGCCAGTTCACCGCCGGCTTCGGCGGCGCGACCCCGACCATCGACGACGCCATGGCGATCGTGCTGGCCGCGCTCTCTCTTCTCGGCCTCGGTATCTTCGGCCCCGGCATCGCCACCGGCCTCGTCTCCGGTGGGCCGCAGCTCAGCGCGGGCGCCGCCGTGGGCACCGGCCTAGCTGTCGGTGGTGCCGCGGTCGCTGCCGGTGGCGCGACCATGCTTGCCGCGCGTGGCGGTGCCGCCGCGCTCTCTGGTGGCGCGGCACTTGCCCGCGGCGGAGCCTCGGCCGCTGGAGCCGCGTCATCGGCCTATACCCTTGGCTCCATGGGCGGGTCCGGCGCGGCCAGTGTCGCTTCCGGCCTTGGCGGTGTGGCGCGCGCCGCAGGCTCGGCTGCCATCTCGCCCCTGAAGCGCGCAGCCTCCCGTGCCGCCGATAGCGTGAAATCCAGCTATTCCGATGGCGCAAGGGCCGGGTTCGCGGCGTCCGGCGGCAGTTCGTCCATGGGCACGGTCGGGGGAGCCCCGTCGCCCGAGCAATCACCTCCTTCAGCTGCTGATGGTCCACCGGCCTGGGCGCAGCAGATGCGCCGCAGCCGGGCGATGAGCCACGGCGTCACCGCTGCCGCCCATGCCGTCCGGTCCGGCGACAGCCACGGTGGCGGCTCCTCAGTCAGCCTTTCCGAAAGTAACCGCACATGAACATTTTCAAACGACCGACGACCCATTACGGCAAGGTGCCGGAACCCGAAACGCCCTATCAGCGCGCCGCGCAAGTCTGGGACGACCGCATCGGCTCGGCCCGCGTGCAGGCGAGGAACTGGCGCACCATGGCGTTCGGTTCGCTGATCCTCTCGGTCGGCTTTGCCGGCGCTCTTGTCTGGCAATCGGCGCGCGGAACCGTCGTGCCCTGGGTCGTTCAGGTCGACAATCTCGGCCAGGCGCAAGCCGTCGCGCCCGCTACGGCCGACTATCGGCCAACCGATCCGCAGATCGCATTCCATCTCGGCCGCTTCATCGAACAGGTCCGCTCGCTTCCCGCTGACCCGATCATTGTCCGTCAGAACTGGCTCAGGGCCTATGACTGGACCACGGATCGCGGCGCCGTGGCGCTCAACGACTACGCCCGCGCCAACGATCCGTTCACCCGTGTCGGCCGCCAGCAGGTTGCCGTCGAGGTGTCGAGCATCATCCGGGCGTCACCGGACAGTTTCCGCGTGGCCTGGACGGAACGCCACTACGAGAACGGCCAGCTCTCCACCACCGAGCGATGGACGGCGATCCTGACCATCGTGATCCAGCCCCCGCGTGATGCCGAGCGGCTGCGCGCCAATCCGCTGGGAATCTATGTCAACGCGATCAACTGGTCGCGGGAGATGAGCCAATGACCGCCACGTCGTTCCGCAAAGCCGGGCTTCCGGTTTTCCGTAAACCCACCTTAGCGGCTTTGCTGCTTTCAGCGACCATGCTGGCCGGCTGCGCCACCAACCGGACACCCCAGTTCAGCTACGACGCCGACGTGCCGCCGTTGCCGACCGTGCAGACGGCCATCATGGACGACCGGCCCCGGCCATTGCACACACCGCCGGCCTGGACTGTCGCTCGAGGCGGCGAGGCTGCCGGCACGGCGACCGCCCGCGTCGAGAACGCCAATGCCGCCGCCCGCGTCGAGCCGCGCCGGGAGGGCTATTACAACGCCATCCAGATTTATCCGTGGAGCGAGGGCGCGCTCTATCAGGTCTATGCCGCGGTCGGGCAGATCACCACCATCGCGCTGGAGCCCGGCGAGAGCCTGACCGGCGCGGGACCGATTGCCGCCGGCGATACGGCCAGGTGGGTGATCGGTGACACCGAAAGCGGATCGGGCGCGACCCGGCGGGTGCATGTGCTGGTCAAGCCGACGCGGCCCGACATCTCGACCAATCTCGTCATCACCACTGACCGGCGCATCTACATGATCGAACTGCGCGCGCGGGAAGCGCTCTACATGCCCGCCGTCGCCTGGGCCTATCCCGCCCCACCGCCAGGAAGCCGCGTCACGACGCCCTCGGCCCCTGTCATACCAGCCGAGGCGGCGCGCAACTATCGTTACGGCTTGCAGGTGCAGGGCAGCACCCCGCCATGGCGCCCGGTTTCCGTCTTCGACGATGGCCGGCGTGTCTATGTCGTGTTCCCGCGTGGCATCGTGCAGGGTGAGATGCCGCCTCTGTTCGTCCTTGGATCGGATGGCGAACCGCAGATCGTCAACAGCCGCATCCATCAGAACGTCCTGATCGTCGATCGACTGTTCGGCGCTGCCGAGCTGCGCCTTGGCAGCGGCGATCGTCAGCAGGTCGTCAGAATCGTCCGCATTGAGCAAACCCAGGCCGCAGCCCAGCCGGCCCGCGCGACGACGGGAGGATCGTCGTCATGAGCGATACCGAAACCGCCGCGCCTATGCGGCTGCGCGCCGAACCACCCCGCGTCACCCGCCTGTCCCGCAAGGTGCTGGCAGGCGTCGGGGCCGTCGCTTTGCTCGGCATCGGTGGGGCGCTGATCTATGCCCTCCAGACCCGCGAGGCGGGACCGAGCGGCGGAGAACTCTATTCGACCGACAACCGGCCGACGGCGGACGGGCTGGCGGGTCTCCCGCGCGACTATACCGGCCCGATCCTGGGACCAGCATTGCCGGGAGACCTCGGCCGCCCGATCCTCGAGGCCGAGAGGCGCGGACAGCCGGTGGTGCCGCCGGCTATCGCCACACCCACCGTCGATCCGGATGAACAGCGTCGTCTCGCCGAGGAAGAAGCCGCACGGTTGAGCGGCGTGTTTTTCCAGTCCGGTCCGCGCACGGTAGCGCCGGCAGGGACGGCCATGCCCGGCCTTGCCGGCCTCGGCCTCGGCGGACAGCCGACGACGCAGGACCGGCACACGGCTTTCCTCAACGGACCCGTGGACCGGCAGACGGTCGCGCCGGATCGCGTCACGCCGCCGGCCTCGCCCTGGATACTACAGGCCGGGGCCGTCATTCCGGCCGCACTCATCACTGGCATCCGTTCGGATCTTCCCGGCCAGATCACCGCCCAGGTGACGGAGAACGTCTATGACAGCCCCACCGGCTCGCTGCTCCTGATTCCCCAAGGCACCCGCATCATCGGCCAATATGATGACGGCGTGACCTTCGGCCAGCGCCGTGTCCTGCTTGTCTGGAATCGCCTGATCTTGCCGGGCGGACGCTCCATAGTGCTGGAGCGCCTGCCGGGCGCAGACGCTTCCGGCTATGCCGGCCTTGAGGATGGTGTCGATTATCATTGGTGGGATCTGATGAAGGCCGCCGGGCTGTCCACGCTGCTTGCTGTCGGCACGGAGCTGGCGACCAGCGACGAGGATCGGTTGATCCGTGCGATCCGCGACGGCGCGCAGGATACCGTTAATCAGGCCGGACAGCAGATCGTCCAGCGCCAGTTGCAGGTCGCACCGACACTGACCATCCGGCCGGGCTTTCCGGTCAGGATCATCGTCACCCGCGACCTTGTATTCGAGTCGGCAGGAGGCTGACCATGACGAAGCTGAAACTCGGCCCCATCATCGAGGACAAGCCAGTAAAGGTGACGGTGGAGCTGCCCGCGCCGCTCCATCGCGATCTGACCGCCTATGCCGAGGTGCTGGCCCGAGAGACCGGCCAACCCGCCGTCGATCCCGTGAAGCTGGTCGTGCCCATGCTGGAGCGATTCATCGCTACGGATCGCGGATTTGCCCGCGCAAGAAAAGCCCGCTCATGAACTGATGGATCGCTTGTCAGGGACGGTTGCCGCGATGATCTCCATGAGCGTGTCGACGACTTCCCGCGTCGCGTCCCACTTTGCGGATTGGTCCAGCGCCCGGTTCTGAAGGTTGAGGCTGACCGCGCCATGCACCGTGGACCAGAACATGAAGCCATAACGTCTCAGATCCACACCCGGCAGATAGCCATGTTCCTGAGAAGTACGAAGGCCTGTCAAGAGCAGGCTCAATACTCGACGGCCAACCTCGCTCGACCAGGGATCGTCACTCACCCCGAGTTTCGGGGGTGGTGCGAACATCAGCCGGTACAGGGTAGGATTTTCGAGGGCGAAGCGCACATAGGCATAGCTGCCTTTGCGCAAATATCCGAACGGATCGGCCTGCATCTGCTCGGAAACAGCCAGTTTCTCATTGTAAAGCTGATCAAAACCCTCGTCGCGCACGGCCCGCAGCAAAGCGCTCTTGTTGTGAAAATGACCGTAAAGCGCCGGCGCCGTGCAGCCCACGGCTTGTGCCACCGCCGTCAGAGGAACATCGAAGTCGCCCTGTTGTGCCAGCAGCCGGATCGTTTCCTCGACCGCGCGGCGGGGAATATCGAGTTTCTGCTCCTTCCGGGGTCGCGCCATCGAGATCCCTGTTGCAACTGTGCGTGAAAACTAAATGCGATTTACTTTTTTCGTTGACGGACCCGATGTCAAGCAGCACCATTCCAATAACTGAATGGTATTTAGTTTGACGCGGTGAGGAGAGGAGATGAGCGCGTGCGGACTTAGGCATCATGGCGCGCGCATCTCTCGTGGTACGCGCCGTCGCCTTCGCGGGCAGACCCCGACGAAACGCCGGCCAGAAGCCGGCTGCGGTTCAGGATGATGCGTCATGCCTGCGCACCCGAACAGGCAAGCCTCATCTGGCAGCACCCACTTGAACATTGTCGAGGGCAACCCCAGCAAGAGTATGATCCGGTTGCGCCAGCTGCGATATTTCCTTGCGGCAGCCGACCATGGGAGTTTCCGCAAGGCCGCAATCGCGCTCGCCATCAATGAATCGTCCGTCAGCCGCCAAATCCGTGACCTCGAGGACGAATTGGGTGCCTCGCTTTTTCAGCGACACGCGGGCGGGGTGCGATTGACCGTCGCCGGGCAGGAATTTCTGCGTAGCGCCCGGCATGCCCTTCGGCAGATCGACATCGGCGTGACCAAGGTGGCTGCGGTCGGCCGGGCCGACCAGGGACTGCTCAAGGTTGGGATATTTTCATCGCTCGCGTCGGGATTTTTGTTTAACCTCCTGCAAGGGTTCGGGAAGCACCATCCGACCGTTCAGATCGACCTCATAGATGGAAATCCGTCCGAGCACGTCGCTGCCGTCCGGAAGCTGGAACTGGACATCGCATTCATAACCGGAATTGCGCCCTGGGATGGCTGCGAAACGGAGCATCTCTGGCACGAACGGGTCTTCGTGGTGTTGCCTGCTGACCATCCTTTGGCTGCCAAAGCCGAACTCGGATGGCCGGACCTGACAGGTGAACGCTTCATCGTGAGCGACGTCGCACCGGGCCAGGAGATCCACGACTACCTGGTTGCTCACCTCGCCGATCTCGGGCGTCACCCTGACATCCAATCCCAGCAGGTGGGCCGCGACAACATCTTGTCGCTGGTCGCCGTCGGCCGCGGCCTTACGTTGACAAGTGAGGCCACGACCGTCGCGCAGTTTCCGGGGATCACTTACCGGCAGCTGGCCGGTGAGGTACTGCCGTTCAGCATGGTCTGGTCAACTCGAAACGATAACCCCGCCTGCCGCCGACTGTTGAGCATGGCTCGTGCGATGGGGAGGATTTCTGTAGCGCCACGAACGCCTTCCTGAGCGGCATTGATACTCTACGCCTGCGGTCACAGGACGCAGTGCGGTTGGTGCATCGAAAAGAGCAAGCCAACTGGAGTAAGGCGCCTTGATCCGTGAATGCCACCGGCAGCAAGCCGGTAGCGCCCACGGATCGGATGCCAATAGCAAACGCTGATTTGCGGCACGACGAACAGCCAGCCTCGATTATTCGACTGACTTTTCGATAAACCCAAGCGTGTTGGCGTTTTCGACCAGCGTGCGAACCTTCGCGCGGTCGAGGCCCGACGGAACCTCGGCCTCGATTTCGAGCCTCAGTTTCACATCACTCCCCGGGAGGACAGTGAGCTGTTCAATGATGGCCTCTACAATCTGATGCATATCCCTCGCCGGCCTGTCGGCCGACACCATCACGGTGCCAGTAAACCGGGTTGGCTTCCTCTCTGTGGTGGTCGACTGCGCGCCGCCGCCGCTACCTTGCTCCCCTGTCGCCCCTGTCGCTTCAGTCGGCTCTGGGTGAGAACTAGTCGGTCCCGATTGAGTTGTTGACGGGCGGTGTGTCTCCGCGACATCCAGTTTCACGATGACGCTGTCGCTATCAATGACGACCACGGCGTTGCTGGCGCGTTCGATCGCGAGCCCCAGGTAGGTATCCGACTTCTCGTCCCAACGTTCAGCATATGCGAAGGGTCCGGGAAGCATGCCGCCCGTCGCCGACTGGACCGTTTTGATCAGCACGTCCGGATTCTTCAGGCGCGGCAGGTAAATGTAGCGGTTGAGATATTCCCGCAGATCCTTCAGTTGCAGATGTGGTTTCCCGTTCCAGATGTATTTCTGAAGGTCTCGTTCGAGGCGGGTCGGCCCCAGCTCTGTAAGTAATCCCTCCTCAGCAACGAGCTTCTTGCTGGCTCGCGCCAGAAGTCCATCCTGCGCCGGGATTTTACCCGAAACCCATTCCACATCGGCCTGGGCGCTCTCCTGCGCCGGATAATGTAGATAGCACCAGGCTTCCTTGAGCCGCGTTTTCATCGTCTCATTCGCCTCGGCCAGTTTGGCCTTGGCGAGTGCGCTGTCGCTCTGGGTAAGGTTGAGCCGCTCGGTGTCGCGGACGATCTCGCCCCAGGCCAGGGATGCGCGCACCGCATCCTTCAGATTGTCGAGCTGGCGCGCATCCGCAGCGATGAACACCAGCATATTGCGATAGACGCGCGGCGTGCTGCCACGCTGGGTAAGGATATCCTTCGCCTCGATCAACGCTTCCGAGCCATCGCGGCCATTGTGTGGATGCGCGACGCCCAGCACCACAGCGCGCACGCCTCCCGCTTCGTCAGGCACCTCGGCCGAAGACGCAGGGGCGACCTGTACTGCGTCGAAATGCCCGCGATCAGCGAGTCCGTTTACATATTTGCCTAGCTCGTTGTCGATCGTCATCAGGACGAGCGCGGTTTCAATCT
Source organism: Albidovulum sp. (assembly GCA_030837785.1). Taxonomy (GTDB): domain Bacteria; phylum Pseudomonadota; class Alphaproteobacteria; order Rhodobacterales; family Rhodobacteraceae; genus Albidovulum. The sequence goes on along the minus strand of JAUQYA010000086.1, from coordinate 72,638 downwards.
GTGCAGCCTTGTCCGCCGCAATGCGGTTGAGGCTCGCCGACATCGAATACCAATAGCGGCCAAGATCGGCGTGCATGAACTTTGCTTGGTTGGTCAGCCGACGCAGCGCATCCCCGAAGATTGCTGGGCGTTCGCCCGGCTGAACGACGCCGAGGTTGATCTGCTTGTCGTCGAGACCAGTGTTCTGTTGTTGATGTGTCGGGGCTGTTCCCATGAAGATCGCGCGGGCGACACGCCTGGTCGCCGAGTATCGGTTCAGGTTCGGCGCCGACTGATCGATCTTGTACGGCGTGGACGCCGTGCCATCGACATCGCCGGCAATGATCGACTGCCAGGTCACGTCCAGATAGTGGAGCAGTTCTGGCTCGACGCGTGGCGAACTCACCGACACGCTGCCGGGCATGATCATCACAGATGGGTCGCCGCTCATCCAAAGCTCGTGAATGGCCTGCGCCATCAGACGCAATACGCCGCGCGTGCGCTGGAATTTTTCCAGCGATCCCCAGCTCGTATAGAGTTGATCAAACAGCTCGGGATGGATCGGATAGGCTTTTTCCAGCTTGCGCCGATAATCTTCATCCGCGCAGCCCTGCGGGAAATCGTTGGCGTTCTCCCGATACAGCTTGGCGAACTGCTTCAGCGTGTTGTCGCGGTGATGGAATTTGTCGCCGGGGATTTCCTTGAACAGCCGCCGCCGGACGATCTCATAGCTCTCTTCCTGGCTTGCCGGCCGCCATGACGATTCCACGCGGCTGAAGGTCTGCTTGAGACGGGCCAGCGCCTCCTGACCACCTTCACCGCCTACCTCGATCTGGGATGCCGGAAGGGAGGCAACCAGCAGCGTGCCCGGGCTGGCCTTGACCGCCTCGGTCAACGACTGGACAAAGGACAGGTTCGCGTCGAACGAACCGGACGGCAGCCCCTCGACCTTGTAGATTTGCCGCAGATAGGCGACCCATTCGTCGATCAGGATCAGACAGGGTGCATATTTCTTGAAGAGCGCCTCGAGCAGGTTCGAGCCCGGCGCAATGCCGCTGGCGTCATTATCCGCCACCATGTCGAAGGCTTCTGCCCCGCCAAGCTGCCATGCCAGTTCGCCCCAGGTCGTGCGAATCTTGCGGCCACCATCAGCGTTAAGGACATCCTGCGGCCCCCGCGATGTGCCGACCAGCACCGCGCGATTGATGCTCTTCGGGACGCTCAGCCCTTGCTTGTCGAGAAGTTGGTCCAGCCCCGACAAGTCCTGAACCGGCGTCGGCCCTGCCATGTGGTAGAGTGCGAGCATCGAGTGCGTCTTGCCGCCACCAAAATTGGTTTGCAGTTCGACGACCGGGTCGCCTCCAGCGCCCGCCAGGCGCTTGGCCGCGCCGATCAGAAGCGCGCTCAAACCCTCGGTCAGATAGGTGCGGCTGAAAAACTGCCGTGGGTCTCGATATTCGGGCGGCGCGCTGCCTGAATGCACCTTGGCGAGATCGGCTGCGAACTCGGCCTGCTGGAACTCTCCCGTTGCCACATCCTGGTGCGGCTCGACGACATCGCGCCACGGCAGCAGGCCCGCCACCGTCTCGACCGAGATTTCCAGGCGCTGGGTCTTCCGCCGCTCTTCGTTGCGCGCCAGTTCGGTGAACTTCGTGCGCAGGATGGTGTCGCGCATCTTGCCGAGCTGTTCTGCAGCCTCGCCTGCGCTGATCGCTTCCATCAGGCGGCGCATGGAATCAAGCGCCCGCTCGGCATCATCGTAGGTGAAGGTTTCGTTGTGGGAGAGCTTGTTCCGCACGTCCAGCAACTCGGACACATAGGACCGTTCAGGGTGCCCGAGGACCATCGCGAAAGCCTCTTTCCAGAAGGCCATCATGGTCTTGAGCAGCCCTTGCTGATCCCAGCCGACCTCACCGTTGGAGTTCGGGCGAAGGCCCTGAACGCGCTGGACCACCTCGATCTGCCAATGCCCCTTGATGGCATTTTCCAGCCGCTTCTCGACAAACGGGACGAGAGCCGTCGGGATCAGCTCCATCCCCTCGAATACATACTGCCGCGTGCTCTTGGCCACGTCTCAACTCCCCTCAAAATCCCATGCGGATCTGGCGATCCCCGCTCGTGTCGTGGATGGCGGCCGCGGCCTTGGTCAGTTCGGCCCAATCGGCGATCAACGCGTTGTAGGCCGTCGCTTCCTTGGCATCCTTCCGCTTGTTCGCGCTGATGTCGTAGAGGCAGTAGGCGAGGTCTTTCACGGCCTCGGCCTGGGTACCGATCTTCTTCAGCAGGACGGCGGTATCGTGCGAGATGCCGTCCTTCTCGTGCGTCTTGACGAGGTGTTGGAGGCATTCCCACACCGTCAGGTGGCCATCGCTTTCCGGCTCCCAATCTTCCACGAGTTCGTCGCGCGTCAGGATACGGACCTTGCCCGCCGCGCTTTCCACGATCCCGGCGTGCTTGACGCTTTCCACTGCGATGCCACGCGCACGGGCGAGGTTGTCGGCCACGCCGTAATCCCCCTTGCCGTTCCCGTTCTGCTCGAACCAGGTGATGGCGAAGCGGGTGTCGGCGTCGAACTCGCCCTGGATGCCGCCAAGATATTCGTCGAGTTCGCGGTTGATGAGCTGAAGCGCTGTTTTCACGCTCATCGGGCTGTCGTCGGATTCCAGCACCGCCTTGTAGCGCGAGAACACACCCATGCCGGGGCCGATGGCCGATTGCGGCATGTCGGCCGGGGCGATGTTGGCGGCCTGAAGCTCGGCGATGGCCGGGGGCAGTTCGCGTTTCAGGGCGCGAATGAACTCGGCCCGGGTGATTATCTCGGCTGTGGTTTCCTTCTTGCGGCAGACGAGGACAACAGAGTTGGCGAGAGCATTGGAACCCGACGCTACCGGCCGGTTTGAAAATTCAGTTCGCACCGGCCATGTTCCTACAACAGAAAAACCGGCCTCGACAACAGCCTGCAAAAATGTAGCCCAGCCGGTTGAGCTAATGCCCTCTTGCTCGATTTCACTTTGCTTGAAGGCGTAGTAGATCGCAGCTGGAAATTCGTCTGAAGTTTCGAACGCCATCTTCTCAATTGCGCTCTTCATGCCACGCAAAAAGAACTCTTCTGCAGCTAGCTTCCCGCGATTTTCTCTATAGGGCGTGGCAACAAGTTCGTCAGTTTTAGGGGTGGCAAGGACTCCGAATAGATCCGGATACACATCCCTTAAAGCGGGACGGAGCCAACAGTAGAAAAAGTCAGAAAGATCAGCGTAGCTAATATTATCGTAATAAGGCGGATCTGTCGAGACAACGCTATTTGGAAGCATTGAGATCGACTGGGCGTCCATCTGCCTTACTTGACCTGGCGCAGCAGGGACGAAACCAAGCAGAGCTTTCTCCACCCACACCGACATTGATCCAAAGCTGCCGACTTTGCCACTGAAGATGTTGACTTCAACGAAGTCCCAGACCATGGGAATCGCCTGCCTCGCGAATGTATTCCGCACAGCGCCAAGTTGAGGAATCCAACTGCAGATGGAAGAGTTGTAATCACTGCACTTGTCGGCAATGAAGGCGAGATAGACGCTAACTGCCTCAGCGTAACCTTTAGCACCTCGGCCATCATCACGCAGCGGAACTTCGTCAGCTTCTATGCCTGCGGCCAAGGCATCCTTCTCTATCTCAGCGCGAGCATCGTGAACTAGCTTAGCAAATGTGTTTAGGGCGACTGTCTGACGATCTGTGAATAGATCCTCGAAATTTTCCATGCCATATTCGACCACATTGGTGCGACCTGGCCAATGCGAAATCTGTAGGCTGGGCTTCTCATCAGGCTTCGCCGAAAGTGCTGCTTCGCTTGATATTTGATCCGGTGACAGGAAAATCTTACCCTTCGGCCCTTCTGCGACAACAGCCATGAGCTTTTGGCCCATTCGGCCGTCTTTCGCCATCTGCCTGATATATTTGAACGGGATTGCCGCACTGGAGACAATGCAAACTGCACCCTGCCTGTTTACAGTTCCATCTCTAGGCGCACCTTTGTGCCCGAAGGCTTCGCTCTTCACCACGAAGTCATAATTGCCATTCGCTACAACGGGATCAACCCAAGCTCTCTGCCCCTTCTTGCTGGATAGCTCAAAGCTGCGGACGAGCGGTACCTGCACATTGGCAAACGCCGGGTCCGGGCTCGGCACCGTCCGCGCCCAGATCCAGGCGATTACCGTCGCCTTGCCGCCGCCGTAGTCCTTCGGCAGGTCCACCTGCGGGTAGAGATGCCCGATGCGCTCCCACGCCTTCTCGCGCATCCATGCGCCGTAATGTTTCACATCCTCGGCCAGCCCTTCGGCATTGCGGTAGAACGACCGTTCCTTGATGCCGGGGTGGATGGGGGGCATATCCTTAAACTTCGGTGGGATCTCGATCATCGCCTTGCCGATCATCACCGCTACCGGGTTCAGGTCGGACCCATAGGCGGGCAGACCCAGCCGCTGCGCCTCCAGCGGGATCGACCCGCCGCCCGAGAACGGGTCATAGACCGGGGGCAGCACCCCGCCGCAACTGCGTCGGATTTCCGCCCGCGCCCGTTCCAGCACCTCTTCGTTGGTCGAGTTCTCCCATTTCACCAAGTCTTCGATGATGGCGAACAGTCGCTTGCGTTCGGCTTCCTGATCCTCATGCGTGGGGAACTGGTCGGGGAGGCTCGACGGATCATCCACCAACTGCGCGAACAGGACCGCCCGGCACGCCGCAAGCGGCCGCCGCGCCCACCACAGGTGCAGGGTTGAAGGGTGCCCATGCCGGATCGACTTCTCCCGCGCCGACGCCGCGTTGATCGCTTCCAACGGAATGGCGACTTCGATGAGCTTTTTTTTGTATGTCGTCACACTTCCACCTCTATCCATTCAAAGTCGGGGAACGGCCTGGTCGATCGCGTGTGCCGCATTTCTCCAAGCAACGAACCATCCGAAAAGACGCTTCCGTAAAATGCGCCGCCGTCAGAATCGAACGACGTATCCCGCGGCTCGTGCGGCTGCAATTCCATCAGTTCCGCGGATATCCTTTCGTCGGATATCGAACTCAAGGCTTTGAAAACCCTCAGATCCAGCCCGATCATTTCTACCCGCACGCCGCCTCTCGGCATGTCGAACGGCAAGAACCGCCAGTGATGGAGATCATCCCAAAACTCACGACTGGAATGATCCGGGTATCTTGGAGAAATCGATGCGATACTGACCACGAACTTCTGCCCGCCAAGCACGATCACTGGAACGAGTCGTCGTTGCTGTTCGCCCACTCCTATCCTGAGACGATTGGCAGCATCATCGAAGCCCATGACGGAAAGCCATGATCCGTAATTCGCACGGCGCACGGCATCTACCGGAAATTCAACCGGATCTTCCGACGCTTCGGGCGGTGGATCCACGAAGGCAATCAACGAAGTTTCGTCGTGGGAGTCGTTGCTCTCACGCAAGAACGTGCCGATCGCAAAACTCTTCTGGGGCTGAGGGGTTATGTGCTTGTCCCAGCCTGCAAGCTGAGCGAGGCCGTCGCGAAGTGCGCCCTTGATGGGGGGCTTATTCCCCGGTGAGGCAAAGCCTCCTTTTGACTCCGCAAGTACCCACTCTTTCCTCACATTCTCAGCTATGAAATCCGGGGCCTTGGTCTTTCCCGCAGGCCATGACTTATTCTGCGCTGCTGCACGTTGTTTCCATTCCGTTTCAAAGCGGCCGACATAGGCGTAGCCCTTCTGCTCAAGAAACAGCAAGGCCATCCCTTGGCCGATTCGACCCGCCAAGCCCGACCCTGTGAAATCTGCGTAGTAATCTGCCATGCCGTCATGCAAAGAAAATTCGCTTTTGCTCCAGTCGAAAAAATGGCCGTTTTCCAAAAGGAATCCCGTAGCCCCCCTCCAAAGAACCGGCGCTGACGGCCAGCGTAAACAGTCCGCCTTCTTGATGGCATGAGCCAAGCGCCAAGCACTAAATGTCACGTTGCCAGACGCGTCAGGAAACGGACGAACATGCGCGCGTAGTTTTTGAACCTTTGCCTTCTCCAACTCGTGGATGGGCAAACTACACTCTCCCGCAAACGCTTTGACGATATTTGCCGGCAATGAAACCCAAGGTGCCAAGGCAGCTAGAGGATGCACTATCATCGTGGCCCCTCCGCCCGTTCCAGCAACCGCCTCAAGTCAAACTGAATCGCCGTTTCAAGAAACGATGGTTCACGCTCGAGGAGCGGGCCGTGCAAATAACGGGGTTCGTGGGCAAAACCATTGGCAACCGAGACGATCGCCAGGATGAACTTTTCCGGCTCGTGCAGTGAAGTGATGACCTCTTGCCGGGTGATCATCACGCTGTCGGCACCGTCGATGCGCCCCTTGACCTCGATGAAGCGCAGGTGGCCGGATGCCGGATTGAGCGAGGCAATATCGTAGCCAATCTTTTGGGCCGAAACGTCGACCGGCTCGTGGCCCAGAGCGCGTTCTGTCGCCATGACAGCTTCCATGGCTGCAAGTTCGATCTTCCTGCGTGCGGCGGGGTCTTCCGCGAAATGGTTCGGGATGGCTGGAGCTTGGCGTGAGTCCAGAAGGCCGCGCGGGATGACGACCATTCCACCGCGCACTCGCGGCGGTTGCGATGAGATAAAGCGCTCCCGCTCGAGCTGGTCCATGCGGCGCTTCTGACGCTCCGCCAGTTCTTCGGCGCGGCGCTGGGCGTTCTGCCAGTTCACTCGCGTCCGCTTCCCGGCCTTTTCCTCCTCCTTCAGCTCGAAAGCACGCGAATCCCAGTAGTTGATCTCCTTCTTGAGCCGGGCACGCACTTCCTGCTCGACCTTCTCGATTTCCGGCAGTCGCCTTGCCTTGACCTCGGCGACATGGTTCTGGGCCAGTTCGACCGTGGCGAACCGGATGGCGGCTTTCTCCAGTTCGCTGGTCAGCCAGCTCTCCTCCAGAAGATCGCGCACGCATGCAACCTCCTCCACCGTGGCAGGCCGGAGGTTGAGATGCGGCGCTATACCGGCGTTGAGCGCATTGCCTGCTTTGTCGATCGCGGCGAACTGGAGCCGTTGTGAAATCACATGCGGCTTGCCGACACTGGTCGTGCGGCCGTCCTGCACGGTGTGTTCGAGGAGAAAGATCGCGGACAGCGCGTCACCGGAATCTGTGTCGTCGACCAAGATCGCGCCCTGCCGCATAATCTGCTCATACTGTTCCCGGATCAGGCTGATCACGGCTTCGAGCAGCGGATGGCCAGGGCAGACGAAAGCGGCAACGGGCTGCTGGTTGATTTTGTTCTTCTCAAAGCAGACGCGCTCGTACTGCTTCTGAATCGGTGCGCCGGTCCCGATCTGCCGGTCGCGCTCGCGGATGCGCACTGGCACATGTGAGATTTCCCAGCGTCCCTCCTCGCGGCGCTTGAGGCGGCCGCCAAGATGCTGAAAAGCCTCGACGAAGAAGCTTTGGATGTGGTGCGGCTGAAGGCGCAGGGCTTCGGCACGCTCCATTTCGAGCCGCAATTCCTCGACCCGGCCCTCCGGCATGGTGTCGTTGGTCAGTGCCCGGCGGCGAAGCAGTTCGAGCAGGTGCGCCTGGTCGACCGCACCATCAACTTGCTGGAAAAGTCGAGCCCTGACGTCCTCTTGCTCACCATACTGGATGGCTTCGAACAGGAGGTCTTTGAGCGCGGTGCCCTCGAACAGTTCACCGAGCACGTCATAGACCCGGCCGCCAAGCGCCTCGCGTGCGGCCTCCAGCTTTTCGAGAAGCCGGGCATAGACTTCGCCCTCGCGCGTGTCGGCTGCTACGAGGTTCCAGAGATGGCAAACCTCGGTCTGGCCGATGCGATGGATACGCCCGAACCGCTGCTCGATCTTGTTCGGGTTCCACGGTAGATCGTAGTTGACCATGAGGTGGCCGCGCTGAAGATTCACGCCCTCGCCGGCGGCATCGTTGGCGATGAGCACCAGCATGCCTTTGTCCTGCATGAACCGCTCGACCACCTTGCGCCGCTCCTCGCGCGACACGCCGCCGTGAATCACTTCCACGGCCTCAGGATTGCCAAGGCGCGCCCGCACCTTGTCGAGCAAGTAGTGAAGCGTGTCTTTGGGCTCGGTGAAGATGATCAGCTTGCGGCGGTTGCCGGCGGTGTCGATCATCAGATCGTCGTCGAGGATACGGTTGAGCTGGCTCCATTTCGTATCCACGCCGGAACGCAGGACGCTAAGGGCCATCGACTCCAGACTTTTCAGCGTCTCGACTTCCAGCGCGAGTTGCTCGACCGTCTCAGCCGTTGTTGCGCCGGTTGAGATCAGATCCTCAAGCTCGTCGATCTCCTCCTGTCCATATTCCTCGATGTTGCCCAGCATGTCGCCGTTGATCGTCGGCTCGTCGATTCCTGGACGGCGCCCCTTGGAGGCAAGGCGGGCCTCACCCAGCTCGTTCTCCAGCCGTTCGCGGCGACGTTTGAGGGACTGGTAGATGGCGGCCGGCGACGATGCGAGGCGCCGCTGAAGGATCTGCAAGGCGAAGCCGACATTGTTGCGCTTCTTTCCATCACCCTCGGCGAACCGCTGCACGCGGTTCATCTCGGTGCGAACATATTCGGTGACGGCGGTATAGAGCGCAGCTTCTCCTTCCGAGAGCTGGTACTTGACCGTGCGCGCCCGCCGCTCTGGGAAAAGCGGCCGGCCATCGAACTTGAGCAGCTCCTCCTTGGTCAGCCGCCGCATCATGTCTTCGGTGTCGGCATAGTGGACGCCATCGCGGAACCGGCCCTCGAACCGATCGCCGTCGAGCAAGGCCATGAAGAGCTGAAAATCCTCTTCCTTGCCGTTGTGCGGCGTCGCCGACATGAGCAGTAGATGCCGGCAGACTTGGCCGAGCTTCTGGCCGATCTGATAGCGCCGCGTATATTTGACCTCGCCACCGAAATAGGTGGCCGACATGCGGTGGGCTTCGTCGCAGATGATCAGGTCCCATTCGCGGGCGCTCATGAGCTTCTCCTGAAGCTCCTCATTGCGGGCCAGCACGTCGAGGCGGACGATCAGCCGATCCCGGTCGCTGAACGGATTGCCCGACCGCGAGTTCTCGATCATGTCGCGGGAAAGGATGTCGAACTCGAGATTGAACTTCTGGCCGAGTTCGTCCTGCCATTGCTCAACCAGGCTGCCCGGCGCGACGACGAGGCAGCGTTCGAGATCGCTGCGAGCGATCAGCTCCTTCATCAGCAATCCGGCCATGATCGTCTTGCCGGCGCCAGGGTCGTCGGCAAGAAGGAAGCGAAGTGGCTGCCGCGGCAGCATCTCGCCATAGACTGCTGAAATCTGGTGCGGCAGCGGATCGACCAGACTCGTGTGGATCGCCAGATACGGGTCGAAATAGTGCGCCAGCTTGATGCGGTTGGCTTCCGTTACGAGACGCAGTAGCGAACCGTCGGCATCAAACGACCAGGGTCGTCCATTCTGTTCGACCTCAAGGCGATGCTCGTCGTCCCGATACAGAACGGCCTCGGCCACCGTGCCGTTGTGATCACGATAGACGACGTTGATCGCTTGGTCGCCGATCCAGTCCACCGACACGACCTGCACGGGCTGCGCCGAGGCAATGCCCCGAACCGACGCGCCGTTCTTGATATCTTCAAGTCTCGCACCCATCAGCCAGCGATTCCTCCCGACACATTCATAGCTGAAGTCCCGCCTTCTCTAGCGCGGCCTCGGTTTCCTTCCTGTTTACCGTCACAATATGTTGCGTGTACGCGCTCTGTTTCGCGGCGTCACCAAGCAAACCGAGCCGCTTCAGCACATAGAAGAGCATCGCATAGCGCACGGAGAGCACTCCGTTGCCATGGTCCAATCCATAATCCTTGGCCACAACCTTCTGCTGGCTCTCGGTAAGTGCGGGATGCGGCCCGATAACAACGTCGAAATAGTTGTTCCAGAGCCAGTCCTGCTCGCCGGCTTCGCCCGGCTCACCCCTCGCTCCAACCTCAAGAATACGCGGCAGGAGGAAGTCCTTGAACTTGTGTTCAATGTGACAATAGGCCCGGACATGCCAACGGAAACCGTCATGACCAAAGGCGTGAGGCGTAATCTGGCGCCACATTGGATCCGGGCGCGCCTTGTTCATCGACTGATAGAAGACGTCGACCGAGGCGCCGTCGCGGCTGGCGTCGAGAATCTTGCGTAGAACCGCGATGTCGATATCCCGCCTGGGGGTCAGCGCGACATCGGCGCTTGGAAGCGTCGCAATCCACGAATCGTTTGCGGGCAACGCCCCTTCGGCGACCGAACGAAGCTGCGAAAGGTAGATGTAGGGGTCCGGCTCAAGGAAGCGCAGAACGAACCTTTCGGCGGCGACATAGCGCTTGGCGCGGGTGTCATACTCCATGTTTCCCGGCGCGCGCTCCTGATAGAGCGTCAAATCTTTGGACGCCTGCGGCACCGACACGCCGAACGCCTCAACGAGGTCGGCCCGGTTGATTGAGCCTTCCCAGAACAGCCGGAACTCGATGAACTCGAGCCGGCGTCCCACCCCCCATTTCAACACCATTCCGGGCTCCGTCATTGCTTCCGCCTCGCAAGTGGACATAAAAACTATATGGACATCCTGCCATAGTCCGTGTATTTAATATTCTCATTGTGAGCTTTCGTCAATGGCGATCGGACACCGGGAGGGGCAAGACATGCACCACCACAGCTTGGAACGTCAGACCGCTGGCGCGACGGTCAGCCCTAAGCAGCACCCGGAAGGAGGGCGGCCATGACCATCGCGCATCGATCCACCCTGGTCGTTCACGGTCGCCTTGCCATGCGGGAGAGTCGGCTGGCGGCGGGCCGTGACGGTTGTCACGGCCTTCAGATCATGTCCTTCGAGCAGGCCGCCGTCCGGCTGGCCGGCGGCTTCGCCAGCCCCATCGACAACGAAAGTATGCGCGCAGCCATCCAGGCGGCCTTGCCCGCCACGCCAATGGGCGAGCTGGAGAGCATCAAGGCTCTTCCCGGCATGATCGATGCAGCGGCCGACACGCTCCACAAGGCTTGGCGCGCGGGCCTCGATCTTGCCGCTCGCGCGGCCGAACATCCGCGTCTCGCCGCCATCGCGCGCCTGGAAGCTGCCGTCCTCGACCGGTTGCCGCCCAGCATGATGCGGCCTCTCGACATCGTTGCCGTCGCGACTGCCCGTATCGGTCATGCGCCGGCGGTCCTCGGCCCGATGGAGATCGTCGGCCTTACCGAACTTTCGCCCTGCTGGCGACCGCTGCTCCAAGCCCTCACCGCCTATATCCCCGTGCGGTGGACGGCCGGACCGAGGAGTATTCCCGCATGGCTGGACGGCACGGGCGTCACGGTCGCGCGCGCACCGGCGCAAGCGCCGGGGATCAGCGCCACCAGCGCGGCGACGGCCTATCACGAGGCTATCGAGGCGATGCGCTGGGCGCGAAGCCTGCTCGCCTCGGGCGTCTCGCCCTCGGAGATCGCCATCGCGACAGCATCGCCCGCCGACTATGATGATCATTTCCTGGCCCTGCGCGCCGACGCCAACATCGACCTACACTTCGTCCACGGCGTCCGCACCGTCACCACTCGCGAGGGTCAGGCGGCCGCAGCACTGGCTGACATCGTGGTTCGCGGCCTGTCGCAGTCGCGGCTGCGGCGCCTCGCGGCGCTCTGCCGAGATAGCGGGCCTTTCGAGACCCTGCCCGAAGGCTGGCTGCGGGTCCTGCCGACCGATGCGCCGCTCTCGACGCCGAGCGCCTGGAACCGCCTGCTGGCCCGATTGACGCCGGAAGACTGGCCTGACGGCGCAGATCATGCTCCGGTAATGCGCACAGCGGTCGAGACTCTGGCGAAAGGACCGGACGCCGCCGGCGAGATCGGAGAAGCCTTCCTCAAGGGTCGCGCACTTGCGATCTGGCGCAAAGCGCTGCTCGCCGGCCCCACCGCTTCGATCGACGCGACGCTGGAAGCCCTGAAGCAGGACGACGGGTTGGAAGCGTGCGTCTGCGTCGCCTGGATGCCAGCCAGCGCGCTCGCCGCGTCGCCCCGCCGCTTCGTGCGGCTCCTTGGGCTCAATTCCTCGCGCTGGCCGCGCGGGATCGCCGAGGACCGGCTAATCCCGGACCATATCATCCCGACCCCGGTCCTCGATCCGCTGCCGGTCAATCTCGCCGACCGCCGCGATTTCGAGACGATCCTCGCCACGACGGCCGATACCGTCGTTCTCTCGCGCGCCCGGCGCGATAGCGATGGGCGTCTCCTGGGGCGCAGCCCTCTGCTCGCCGGACATGACGACGAAACTTATCTCCGCCGCAACGCGACGCCGGCGCATGCCTTCAGCGAAACCGACCGCCTCATGGCCCGGCCCCAAGAGTTCGCCGTCGACCCGCAAGCGGTTGGCGCGCAGGGCTGCTGGCGCGACTGGCGGCAGGCGGAGATCCGCCCGCATGACGGGCTCGTGCGGGCGGATCATCCGCTCGTTCTCGCCATCCTCGGTCGCACCCAGTCGGCTAGCTCGCTTCGCCGCCTGCTGCGCAATCCGCTCAGCTTCGTGTGGGTCTATGCGTTCGGATGGCGTGAACCGCGCAGCAGCGCCGAACCGCTCGTGCTCGACGCGTTCGGGCTAGGTGATCTCGTCCACATGGTTCTCGACCGCGCCTTGCGCGACCTCGAAACCGGAGGCGGTCTTGCCTCCGCCAACGCCGAGACCATCGAAGCGGCGGTGACGCGGGCCGTGCAAGCCGTCGCCGCTGATTGGGAAAGCGAGCGTCCGGTTCCCCCGGCAGTCATCTGGGGCCGCACACTCGACGACGCCCGCGTGATGGCGGCTCGCGCCCTGTCCTATGGCGATGATGTCCTGCCGGGTGCACGCTCCTATGGAGAAGTCCCATTCGGCGGCTCACAGCCCAAATCCGACGCGGAGACGCCGTGGGATGCGAGCGCGCCGGTCACGATTCCTGATACGGGCTTCAACATCGCCGGCTATATCGACCGGCTCGACATTTCGGGCGACGGCAAGCGTGCCCTCGTGCGCGACTACAAGACCGGACGGGTGCCGCGCGGCGAGATTCGACTGAACGGCGGACGAGAGCTTCAGCGGTGTCTCTATGCCTTCGCGGTGAAGGCGCTCCTCGGCGACGATGTCGCCATCAGCGCCTCGCTTCTCTATCCGCGTGAGCCTGTCGATCTTCAGCTCGACGATCCCGAGGCCGTGCTCTCGGAGATCACGGGCTATCTGCGTGCGGCAAGGACAAGTCTCGCCGGCGGTGCGGCCCTGCCTGGTCCGGATGCCGGCGGCGATTTCGACGACCTCGCCTTCGCCCTGCCGGCCAACGCCAACGCCACCTATTGCAAACGCAAAATGCCGGCCGCGACGGAGCGGCTGGGCGAAGTCGCTCAGGTCTGGGAGGCGGAATGATGAGCAGCGTGTCCAAGGTGCTGAGGGACGACGGCGCACGCCGCGATGCGATCAGCCTCCATGATCGTTCGATCCTGGTCGAGGCCGGCGCGGGTTCGGGCAAGACCGCCGTCATGGCCGGCCGAATCGCCGCCATGTTGGCCGAAGGCGTTGCGCCGCGTTCCATCGCCGCCGTCACCTTCACCGAACTCGCTGCGAGCGAGCTGCTGTCGCGTGTTCGCGAGTTCGTCGCCGACCTCTCTGTCGGCACGATCGCGACCGAGCTGCGCGTGGCGCTGCCCGATGGGCTGTCCCAGGCCCATCGCGACAATCTTGCCGTCGCCAGTGCCGCAATCGACGAAATCACCTGCTCGACCATTCACGGCTTCTGCCTGCGCCTGATCAAGCCCTATCCGGCGGAAGCCGACATCGACCCCGGCGCCAGCGTCATGGATCGCAACCAGGCCGATCTCACCTTCCTCGAAATTGTCGATGGCTGGCTGCGCGAACGCCTGTCCGGCGGCCAGGGCGGCATCCTGGCCGAGATGGTGCTGCACAGCCCTGGCGAGACCGTGGCTCTCATCCATAAGATCGCCGAGAATCTGCGCCGCCGCCCCACGCTCACGGCCCCGCCCGTCTCTCCGTTTGACGGCCATCTGACGGCGTTCCAGCAGGCCACGGCGGCTTTTGCGGACTTCATGGATGGCGCGGCGGCCGAGCCGGAAACGGTAACGATCGTCGAGCGGCTGGCCGAAATGGCAACCGCCGTGGCGAACAGTCCCGATCCCGCGACGCCTGCGGGCCTCGTTTGGCTCCTGACCTCGCGGCCCCACCCGGAGCTTTGTACCAAGGCCGGCGCCTTCGCCTCCTACCGCAAGAAGGGCAAATGGGCTGCCGCGGCCAAACAGGCCGGTCTCTCCAAGCTCGACGGCGACCGGCTGAACGACGCGGCCGAAACCCACTACACCGCCTGCTGTAGCGCCTGGGTCTCGCTGGTGCAGACGGCAGCCGGCCATGCCCTGGCGGCGCTGATCGATGAAGCGCGCCCGATCCTGCAACGTTATCGCGACCACAAGCGCGCCAGCGCCCAGCTCGATTTCGACGATCTGATTTTCGCCGCGCGCGACTTGCTGCGTAACCACGATGCCGTGCGCCGGGCGCTGGGGCAGCGTTTCGCCCATGTCCTCGTCGACGAGTTTCAGGACACCGATCCCCTGCAAACCGAGATCTTCTGGCGGCTGTGCGGCGAGCCGGCCGGTGGCGATGACGACTGGACCCGTTTCCGCATCCGGTCGGGCGCGCTCTTCTTGGTGGGCGACCCCAAGCAGGCGATCTATCGCTTCCGGGGCGCCGATGTCGGCGCCTATGTGCAGGCGCGCGACGCTTTCCGCGACCAGGACCCCGGCAGCCTCCTGTCGATCTCCACCAATTTCCGCTCCTGCGCCTCGATCCTCACCTTCGTCAACGAACGCTTTGAGGCCGTGCTCTCGGCCGATGGGCAGCCGGGCTTCGCCGCTCTCGACCCCTTCCATGACGACCGGGGAGGCATATGCGTGGCGGCCCTGGACATCGCCGTGGTTGACGAAAACGGCAAGGCCAGCGCCGAACAGCAGCGCGACGCGGAAGCCGACGCCATCGCCGAGCTGTGCGCCCGGCTGATCGAAAGTCACCCCATCATCGACCGTCGCAGCGGCGCGGAGCGTCCCTGCCAGCCAGGCGACATCGCCTTGCTGGCGCCGACGGGCGCCGAGCTATGGCGCTATGAGGAAGCCTTGGAGCGCCGCGGGATCCCCGTCGCGACTCAAGCCGGCAAAGGGCTGTTCCGCCGCCAGGAAATCCAGGACCTGATCGCGCTGACCCGCATCTTGGCCGACCGCCGCGACACGCTGGCGCTCGGCGCGCTGCTGCGCGGGCCTCTGGTCGGCCTCACCGAGGAAGACCTTCTGGACATCATTTGGGGGCTTCCGCGCTCGGAAGAACAGCCGGATAGGATTCCGCGCCTGGATCTCAGCATTGACCCTGCTGTCATCGCCCACCCGCTCGCACGCGAAGTCATCGAGCGGCTGCAATCGCTCTCCCGGCGTGCCAACAGCACGACCCCGCACGAACTGCTCTCGCAGGCCGCGGACGTTATGCGCGTCCGCCCGCTCCTCCTTGAGCGCCATCGCGGCCAGGCTGAGCGCGCGCTCGCCAATGTCGATCTCTATCTCAGCCTGTCGACCGGCTACGCCGTGCGCGGCCTTCGCGCCTTCGCCGAGGCGATGACAGCTGCGTGGTCCGATGAGGCGCGCGCCGTCGAGGGACGGCCCGACGCGCAGGAGGAAGCTGTCGCGCTCTTTACCATGCACGCGGCCAAGGGCCTGGAATGGCCGATCGTCATTCCGATCAACACCATGACCGGCGTTATGGCGCCCGAAAGCGCCGTCATCGACCGCCAGGCCGAGACGTTCTATTGCCCGGTCCTGGGCGTCACGCCGGAGGGCCATGAAACCGCCCGCCAAGCGGAAAAGGAAGAGTTGGACCGCGAACGCATCCGGCTCTGGTATGTCGCGGCCACCCGCGCCCGCGAACTCCTCGTCTTGCCCCGGCTCGACGCCACGCCGTCGAAATCGGCCTGGATCGGTCTGGTCGATCTGTCGCTCGCCAACCTGGCCGGCCTGGACGTCTCCCACCTGCCTGCCGGTTTCGCCGCCACAGGCGCAGGCGCGGACAACACCCAGACGCGCGCGCGCTTCGCCGCCGAAGCCGAAGCCATCGCGGCCGCGCAGCCGCGGTTGACCTGGCTTGCGCCCAGCCGTGATGAAAACGCCGCCGGGATCGTGCTGCGTGAAGAAGAAGCCGCGCTCTGGATGGGATCGGCCGACGATCAGCCCCCCGAGCTGGAAGCCGTCGCCCTCGTGCAGGGCGGCCGGGAGCGGGGGCTGATCCTCCACAAGCTCATGGAAGAGGTGCTGACCGGCGAAACACCAGAGGCGGAAGGCGCCCTGACCGAACGGGCGGCCGACCTTATCCGTGCCCTCGGCCAGTCGCCGGTCGCCGACCCGGCAAATGGGCTGTCGGCTGAGGAATTGGCGGCCTGTGTCGCCCGGACACTGGCGCTGCCTGACATCGTGGCCCTGCGACCGGATCTCCTCGCGGAGTTTCCAGTTTATGCCAATCGCGGTGACGACGCCGAGTTGGTCGCAACAGCGGGTATTGCCGACGCACTGACACTTGGCACCGAAGGCCGGCCCGTCGTGATCGTCGACTGGAAGAGTGATGTGAACCCCGACGCTCGGACGCTCGATCACTATCGCGCTCAGGTCCGTACCTATCTCGATATGACAGACGCAGAGCGCGGGCTGATCGTGCTGATGACCTCCAGCGCCGTCATTTCCGTTCTGCCAGCGACACCCACTGAGGACCGCAGCCTTCAGCGCATGCGGAGCGATGTCCAAAATGAATCGCACAACGATAGCAATGCACCGAACACTCTCTCATAGAATACATTCCTGATAACCGTGATGCTTGGGGCATAACCACAAGGGGAGCGTTGTGGACACAGTACATAATCCGGATCGTTTTATGGCCGATCTTCGGCAGATCCTATCGCAGGGACGTAAACGCATCGGTATCCTAGTCGGCGCCGGCGGCCCACTCTCCGTGCGAGTGGACGCGACTGGCAAGCTTGACCCAGGTGGTCAGGCGTTGATCCCGGGCGTGAACGTTTTAACTGACCAAGCATTGCTGAAGTTGACTGGGAAGGAAGCTGCCGCGGCAGCTGAAATCCGCAAATCTCTTCCGGACGGCGGCAACATCGAGACGATCTTGTCCAAGATTCGTCTTCTCCAGACTGCGCTCGGGGACACGCCAATGCATGGCCTCGACGGCCCCGGCTATGCCGCGCTGGGAAAGGCGATCTGCGACGCGATCGGTGAGATCGTCGGCGCGAAATTACCTGAAGGGCGAACCCCATATCACGAGCTAGTCTCCTGGGTGAGCGGGACACAGCGAGCGCACCCGGTCGAGATATTCACCACAAACTATGACCTGTTAATCGAATCTGCATTCGAGCAGGCAAAAGCCCCGTATTTCGATGGTTTTTCAGGCGGGCATGCGCCTTTCTTCGACCCAGTCACCGTGGCGGGCAATGACCTGCCCCCGCGTTGGTCGCGCGTCTGGAAGCTTCATGGGTCACTGGGCTGGAAAAGCGACAACGGAACGGTGATCCGCCGTGGCGGTACGGATTGCACCGAGCTCGTTTACCCGGACCACCTCAAGTACGATTTGACACAGAAGCAGCCCTACGCTGCGCTGTTCGAGCGATTGAAACGGTTTCTACTCACGCCCGACACAGTACTTCTGACCACAGGTTTTTCCTACCGTGATGCACACATCTGCGCCGTGCTAGGCGAAGCACTCGCGATGAATGCCAATGCAGCGGTGATTGCACTGCAATTTCAAACTCTTTCTGAAGAGGAGCCCGCGCGGAAGCTGGCCTTCGAACATCCGAACCTTTCGGTCTATGCCAGCGATGCTGCTGTGATCGGAGGTATTTCTGGTGAATGGCGTTTGGGTGACTTGCCTAAGAATTGGGGGGAGATTCGTTCAAGCTTCTGGGGCAAGCGTGGCAACGGCAATGTTTTCCTCTTGGGCGACTTTGCAAGCTTCTGCCGTTTCTGTGCGCTGTCATATTCGCCCGACCTCGCTCGACCGACCGACGCAGCCATTTCGATTGATGGCTCTGATCCAACCGCGGTGCCGGCATGACTGCGACCGATCCGACTTATCTCGGCCGCGTGAGCGCCGTGTCAGGCTCGACCATCATGGTAAAGCTGGCAGAGTCACTTTCGTCCGGCCTGGCTATGATCGACGGCCATACTTACCGCGTTGGCCAAGTCGGCAGCTTCGTCCGTATTCCTCTTGGGTATCAGGACCTTTACGGAGTCGTTGCCGAGATCGGGGCCGCCGCGGCGCCCCAACCCGTCACAGTTATAGAGATCGCAGGCCAAGACACTGGCCGCTGGATGCGTGTGGAGTTGGCAGGCGAAGCGACCGGCGAGCACTTTGAGCGGGGTCTCAGTCAACATCCCAATGTCGACGATGCGGTCCACCTAGTCACCCAGAAGGATCTTCGCCGCATATATGGTGGAGCAGAGGAGGATCAGGTCGAAATTGGCACGCTCTCGAGCGCCGAGAATATCATTGTGCGTTTGTCACTCGACGCGCTTGTCACCCGGCACAGCGCCATCCTCGGTTCGACGGGATCAGGTAAGTCAACTACCGTTGCGAGCATACTTCGCTCCGTGGTCCGCACGTCCGAAAGTGTAGCCGCTAGCGGCGCGCGCATCCTGCTATTGGATGTCCACGGGGAATACTCTGCCGCACTCGGGGATCTCGCCAAGACGTTCAGCGCTACGCCATCTCCCGGCGAAGAACCCTTGTTTGTTCCCTACTGGGCGTTGGAGGCAGGAGAGCTGCTCGATTTCATCGCCGGCGGACTCAGCGACAACCATCTGATGGCGTTTACTGACAAGATCCAGGAGTTGAAGGAAAACCGGCTTGGCGCTGGTGCGCTTGCGGGTCTCGACCCTCAATCCCTCACGGTTGACAGTCCCGTGCCTTTTTCGCTGAAGAAGCTCTGGTATGACCTGATCGACTTTGAGACGGCCACATTCACCGGACCACAGCGTGACCAACCTGCACGCGAGGATGCTGGCGATCCAGCGACTTTAACTGCTCCTCGTTATACACCGCACGCAATGGGTGCGGCTGGGCCATTCCTCAATCAAGCTGCCAAAGGCATCCGCCGACCCCTCAATTTGCTGCGTTCTCGTCTTCTAGACCGACGATACGATTTTATCTTACACCCCGGTCTGTGGGAGCCTGACCTCGCCGGACAAACGGCACAGGACCTTGATACACTGCTTGCCGGCTGGCTTGGCCACGACCGTCCAATCACAATCCTCGACCTCTCGGGCGTGCCCAGCAGTGTCTTGGTCCGGCTTATTGGCTCCATACTCCGTGTTGTCTATGAAGCGCTCTATTGGAGCCGGGAGAAGACAGAGGGGGGTGTACTGCGGCCTCTCCTCGTGGTGATGGAGGAAGCCCACCGGTATGTCAGCCCTGATAGCGGCAATGTCGCTGCGGACGTTGTGAAGCGCATCGCAAAGGAAGGTCGCAAGTACGGGGTGGGAGCTATGCTGGTCTCGCAGCGTCCATCCGAGATCGACGAGACCGTGCTCTCCCAGTGTGGAACGCTCATAGCGCTGCGACTGTCCAACCCAGCCGACCGCGCACGCGTAAAGGGCGCGCTTCCAGATAATCTATCGGGCCTTATGGATCTGCTGCCAGTGCTGCGGACGGGTGAGACAATCATCTCTGGTGAAGCCGCGCGATTACCTGTCCGTTGCCGCGTATCGCTTCCACCGGCAGATCGACTGCCCCGCAGTTCGGACCCCGAAGTCAGCGCAGCCTGGCGGACCCGTCGTGTAGCGGAAGGCTATGATCGCATGGTGGCATCCTGGCGCGCGCAACGAACCACGGCCGTTGTACGCGATATGACAATTACTCGGACTCCCATCAACGAAGATGAACAATAGGAGAACCTATGATTCGAGACCTCGTCTCCTCGAGCAACATTGCGTCGATAGGCTATGATCCCGGAAGTGAAACACTGGAGGTCGAGTTCACAAATGGCTCGATATACCAATATTTCAACGTACCCGCCGGTCTCCACGAGCAACTCATGGCCGCACCATCGAAAGGGCAATTTCTCAACACATACATTAAGAATGCTTATCCGTATTCTAGGGTAGGGTAAAACTTAATGATATCGCTGTGGTGCAACTGAGATTGTGCCCACTTGGCAGGTGAGCCTGAAAACTGCCTGTCGCGAGACCGCGGCTTTGAAGGACGAAACCTCGATCAGCGGTCCGTTGTCTGCACGGAGATCGGGGCAAATGGCTCCCAAATTCCAGCCGCTTGATTTCCAGTTTGGAGGGGCGGTTGGTGTGAATCTCCCGGTGCGGCCCACCTGGTCAGGCCTCTGCCTGACCTCGTTCCGACAGAAGTGCCAGCAGGTCGGGATTGATGTAGAGGTTCTCGCGCCCGACCTTCACCTCCTCCAGCAGTCCTTCAGAGACCATCGCCTTGAGGTAGACCGCCGCTGTCTGGCGTTTGGCTACACCAGAATCGACGAGATCGCTGATCCGGCAATAGGGGTTCACGAAGATCAGTTCGGCCAGTTCGCGGGAATAGACCTTGGGCAGGTTCTGGCGCATCCGCGCGGCGGTCTGCTCCAGCAGGTCGCGGATCGCCTGGATCCTCATCGTCGTCCATTGGGCTGTCGCCCTGACCGCTTCGAGCATGAACAACAGCCATTGTTCCCAAGCCCCGTGGGTCGTGACCTCCAGCAGATACCTATAGTAGAGCGCCTTGTTCCGAATGATGTGCTGGCTGAGATAGAGTACCGGGATATCCAGTAATCCCTTGTCCACCAGATAGAGCAGGTTCAGCACCCGCCCCGTGCGGCCGTTGCCGTCGACGAAGGGGTGGATGGCCTCGAACTGATAATGCATCACCGCGAGGCGGATCAGCGGATCGGTGTCCTCGGCCTCGTGGATATAACGCTCCCAGTTGGCTAGCTTGGCGCGCAGCAGGTCTTCGCCTTCCGGCGGGGTGTAGATCACGGTGCCGGTGGCGTCGTTCATCAAGGCGGTGCCAGGCGTGTTGCGAATGTCGAGTTCCACGCCCTTGATGGTACGGCAGACCTCGACCGCGATGGCCGTCGAGAGCGGGCGCTGCTGTAGCATCCCGAAACCCCGGTTCAAGGCCGTGCGGTAGCGCAGCGCCTCCTTGGTCGCCGGGTCGGCCTGACCGCCCGTATCATTGGCGAAGCGGAACAGTCGGTCGGTGGTGGTGACGATGTTCTCGATCTCGGAACTCGCCTGGGCTTCGAGCAGAGGGATGGAGTTGATCAGCACCGCCTGGTTGGGGATGATCCGCCCGGAGACCCGCAGCTCCGCCAGAGCGGCCCGTGCCTCGATGCAGGCCTTCAGCACGGGCTTGGTCTCTATGTCCTGTGCGGGCGGCAGGGCAGGGAGGTCGTTGAACGGGCGGTCCGGACGGAAGGTCATGTCGATCACCTGCTTTCTGATCGACATGCGGGACTGACGTGTCGATGTCATCGACAGGCCGGGATTACGTGTCGATTTTTATTCTATGTATCGACACGTGACCTGTGGTGCAAGTGGCACGGCAGCAGACTGACGCGCATTCGGGAAAGGCCAGTTGCACGCATCAGCAAATGGCGGCAGCAAACCAGATCGCGTGAAAATCTGTAGCGGGGACGGTCGACAACTCAGTTGTTCCAAATAGAACAGTATGTTACGCTATGCAGCAAGCTTCGGGATTTGCTGCTCGACCAATCGCAAGTATCGTTGGTTGTGCGCCCCCGCAACCAAAAAAATATAAACATATCAAGTGCTTGTAGGTTGAGCGAAACGCTCAGGTAAGCATAAGCGCAAAACGAGTCAACGCCACGTCAACGTTTGAAGAGTCCCCCTGAAAACCAGGGGGCTTTTTGCATTTGGGGGGAAGCCCCATCTGGTCCGTCACACGGCAAGCTCATAATGGGTACTGCGACCGCCACCCTCGCCTTTGCGAAGAAGGCCCAGGTCGATCAGCGCCGCGATGTCCCGGTTTGCCGTGTCCTGAGAGCATTTGGCAATTGTCGCCCACTTTGACGAGGTCATCTTGCCCTCAAAGCCGTCGAGCAGGCGGTTCAGTACCTTGATCTGGCGTTCGTTCAGCGCCAGCGTTGCGGCGCGCTCCCAGAACTGGGCCTTGGCGATAACCGAAGCCAGGACGCTATCGGCCCCATTAATGGCGCGGCCGAGACAGTCGAGAAACCACAGGATCCAAGCGGTGACGTCCGTGCCGGCCTTCTGGGTCCTCTCGAGCTGATCGTAGTAGGCATTTCGCTCGACCCTGATCTGCGCCGACATGCTGTAGAACCGCTGCGGGCTTCCCTCCGACCGTGCAAGCGCCAGATCGGCGATGGCGCGGGCTATGCGGCCGTTGCCATCTTCGAACGGGTGAATGGTTACGAACCACAAATGCGCCAGTGCTGCCTTGATCACCGGATCGGTGGTTGGCGGGGAGTTGAACCAGGTGAGGAAGGCGTCCACCTCTGCCGCGACCCGTGGCGCCGGGGGGGCGGAAAAGTGGACGCGCTCCCGACCAAATGGACCCGACACGACCTGCATCGGGCCCGTGCTGTCGTCGCGCCATGCGCCGACCCTGATCCGGGTCATGCCGCTGCGCCCGGTCGGGAACAGCGCTGCATGCCAACCGAACAGACGGTCGGCGGTCAAGGGGGCCTGATAGTTCCGCGTCGCGTCCAGCATGACCTCGACGATGCCTTCCACATTGCGGTCAGCCGGGGGCAGGGCGCCGATGTCGATGCCCAAGCGACGGGCGAGCGATGACCGCACCAGCGTGGCGTCAAGCTGCTCGCCTTCGATCTCGCTTGTCTTGACGACGTCCTGTGTCAGCGTCTGCAGCACCGCCTCTTCGCGAAGCTTGAAGCCCAGCGCGTCCATGCGACCGATCAGCCGCCCCTGGTCATGACGCACCGCGGCGAGCGGTGTCGCTATGCTTCCGTCCTGCCAGGTCAGGTTCGGCCAATCCGGTTGCTCCCAGATGTACATCTATATCTCCGCAGCAAGCGCGGTGATTATGCGGCGCATTCTCCGCAGGCGCAAGGATAAACGCCGCAGAATGTGCGGAGGTTGTGACCGTTATTCGCCGCATCCCGCGATCGGGCGCCGAAATCTGATGCTTCGCAGGACGGGCCAATGTCGTTTAACAGCGGAGTATCATGATATTCTGACACCAAATGCTGTTGTCGTCATTGCCCTGTCATCAAGCCAACTTGGCGGCGGAAAGCTTCTGATGTGCTGTCAACAAACTGCGACAGGGTCCGGTTCGGCTATCCCACTTCTGCGTCTCGGGTCATATGGTGATGTTTCGGCCCGTCCTAGTGGCCAAGAATCTGGCTCAGGAACAGCTTTGTTCGCTCGCTCTGCGGGTTGCAGAAGAACTCTTTCGGTTCGTTCTGCTCGACGATCTGGCCCTGATCCATGAAGATCACTCGGTTGGCCACGGCCTGTGCAAAGCCCATCTCGTGCGTCACGCACAGCATGGTCATTCCCTCTTCGGCCAGTTCGATCATGGTATCCAGAACCTCCTTGATCATTTCGGGGTCAAGGGCGCTGGTCGGCTCGTCGAAGAGCATGATGCGTGGCCTCATGCACAGGCTGCGGGCGATTGCTACGCGCTGTTGCTGACCGCCCGAAAGCTGGCCGGGATACTTGTTCGCCTGTTCGGGGATCTTGACCTTGCGCAGGAAATGCATCGCGGTTTCTTCGGCCTCGTGCCTAGGAACCTTGCGCACCCAGATCGGCGCGAGGGTGCAGTTCTCCAGAATGGTCAAATGCGGGAACAAGTTGAAGTGCTGAAACACCATGCCAACCTCGGAGCGGACCTTGTCGATGTTCTTCAAATCGTTGGTCAGTTCCGTCCCGTCCACGACGATCTGGCCGGCCTGATGCTCCTCAAGCCGGTTGATGCAGCGAATGAGCGTCGACTTGCCCGAGCCGGAGGGGCCGCAGATCACGATCCGCTCGCCCTTGTGGACGGTCATGTCGACATCGCGCAGCACGTGAAAGGCTCCGTACCACTTGTTCATTGCGCTGATCTGGATGGCGACCTCGCCCGACACCTGCATATGGCTGACGTTGATGTCACGGGTGATGGCGTGTGGGTTTGACATGGGTTCCCTCTCTTAGCGATGGTCGCGCTTCAGCTTGCGCTCGAGATACATCGAATAGCGCGACATGCTGAAACAGGCGGCGAAGAAGATAAGGCCGACAAAGATGAAGGGCTCCCAATAGATACCCTGCCAGTCTGTGTCGGCGCGGATGGCATTCGAGAGCGCGATCGGGTCAAGAAGGCCAATGAAGACGACCAGCGTTGTGTCCTTGAAAAGGCCGATAAAGGAATTGACGATGCCAGGGATCGAGATCTTGAGCGCCTGGGGCATGACGATTAGCCGCTGCGCCTGCCAGTAGTCCAGACCGAGTGAATCGGCGGCCTCGTATTGACCCTTGGGAAGGGCCGCGAGCCCACCCCGGATCACTTCCGCCATATAGGCCGAGGCAAAGAGCGTCACCATGATCACGACCCGTAGGATCAGGTCGAAGTTCGTGCCCGGAGGCAGAAAGTAGTTCAAGAGCAGTGAGGCGGTGAAGAGCAGCGTAATGAGGGGAACGCCACGGATGAATTCGATGAAGATGACGCTGACAGATCTGATCAGCGGCATCGTCGAGCGTCGGCCAAGGGCGAGCACGATTCCAAGGGGAAGGGACAGGGCGATGCCGGTGACGCCAATGGTGACGGACAGAAGGAATCCCCCCAGTTCCCGAGAGGAGACAGCCGGGATTGCCCAAGGCAGCATTTTCTCAACTGCCTGTGCGACAGGGCTTGCAGACCAAAGCCACCACAGCACGGCGCCGAGTGCCGCAGTACCGCCAGCCAGCGTCGCTCCGAGGGGGGCACTGAAGCGCGCGACCAACGCGCCACAGGCAAAACCGGCATAGACAGAGATCGGAAACCAGAGCGAACCACCCCAGACGAGCCAGAAAACCAGTCCAGGATAAATGAAGCTGAACCAAAGCACGCGGCGCGGAACTTTGGGAAACAGAACCGGTGCAAGGGCGACAAACAGGAGGACAAAGGCCAGGACGGGCCGCCAGTATTCTTCGCGCGGATAGAAGCCGAACAACAGTTGCGTCCAGCGGTCGCGGATCACCGCCCAGCAAGCCCCTTCTGCACCTTCCAGCAACGCACGGCATTCGCCCAGCGAACCGGCGTTCCAAATGGAGGCCGACAACCACGGTGTAACCGCCTGGACCAGGAGGGCCAGCGCGGCAACGGAAAGCACCGTCAAGAACCCGCTGAGCCAGTTGCCGAACAGGTTTGCGCGGAGCGTCTTCAGAAGACCGCCTTCCCGAACCGGGGGGCGGCTTGGGGGCAGCATTTCATTTCGGACGAAGGCAATATTGGGATCGCTCATCTCACCGCTCCTTCAGGCCGACGCGTGCGTTGTATACGTTCATCACGCCCGAGATCGTCAGGCTCAGGAGAAGGTAGGTCAGCATCATCAGAAGCATCCCTTCGAGCTCACGGCCGGTCTGGTTGATGGTGATACCGCCAAGCGTCGAACGCAGGTCCATGTAACCCACAGCGAGGCCGAGCGAGGTATTCTTGGTGATGTTGAGATACTGCGAGATCAGTGGCGGAATGATCACCCGAAGTGCCTGTGGCAAGATCACCAGGCGCATGGTGCGGCCGGGGCGCAAGCCGAGAGCCGCGGCAGCTTCGTTCTGCCCCTTTGAAATCGCCAGGATCCCGGCGCGGACGTTCTCTGCTATGAAGGCACCGGAATAGGTCGACAGTGCCAGCCACATGGCCATGAGCGACACGCGCAGTTGCAGGCCGTCCTTGAAGTTCATGCCCTGCAACTGCGGATAGCTGAGATGGAACCCCAATCCCCAAAGGAGCAGGACCGAAGGCAGGATGAGCAGGGTCACGCTTTGCCACCAGATCACCGGGCGCGTCCCCGTGGCGTTCTGGACGCGATCTGCGCGCCGGATCAATGCTCGGTTGGCAAGAACGGAAGCCATTACCACGGCCAGGAAGGCGAGCGCGTTCAGGCTCGGGCTGACGGGGCCGAGGTTGATTTCACCCAGATCGCGGCTGAACATTGGTGCCGGAATGAATATGCCCCGATTGGTGACGGCGACGGCGTCAGCAATCATATGGGCGGTCGCATCATCGCCGCGAAAGTCGCCGGGGGCGGGTGTCGTCTCGGTCAGGGCCGCGCCGAAGACGAGAATCCAGAGCAGCAGCGGAATATTGCGGAATATCTCGACGTAAAATGTCATCAACCTTGCGACGATCCAGTTGGAGGACAGCCGGAGCGCCCCCGCAAAGACACCGATCGCCGTCGCCAGGACACAGGAGACGGCCGCCAGCACGACGGTATTCATCAGGCCGACCAGCGCCGCGCGGCCATGCGACATATCGGGATCATAGTCGATCAGGCGCTGGTTGATGTCGTAACCTGCCTTCGACCAGAGAAAGGAAAACGAGAAGTCCTTGCCCAGCAGTGCGAGGTTGCGGACGGTATTGTCCACCAGCCACGCAATGCCCAGCATCAGGCACATCAGGACGAAGATCTGGATCGTATACGACCTGTATCGCGTATCGTTGAGCAACATCCGCAGCTTGAACGAGCCACGCTGCGTTGGTTTTCCTATGCTGGTGATGTCAGTCATGGGCCCCTCCCTGGCAGTCTGGCGTTTTGGCCCCACGGTGGTTTTGGGGGCCAATCCAAGCTTGTGCTGACTGCGCGCAGATGGGTCGCACGCAGTGGAACCGCCTCAGCGGAACGGTTGGGAGTAGATCAGACCACCCTGGTTCCATTGGGCGTTCAGGCCGCGCTCAAGGCCAAGCGGGGTTTCCGCGCCGAGGTTCGCCGCGAAAAGTTCGCCGTAGTTGCCGCCAGCCTTGATGGCACGCTTGGCCCAATCGGCATCCAGCCCCAGCATCTTGCCAAGCTCGTCCTCTGTGCCGAGCAAGCGCTTGACCTCCGGGTTGCCGCTTTCCGTGGCCATCTGGTCGGCGTTGGCGGCGGTGACGCCAAGGTCCTCCGCAGCTATCAGCGCGTTCAGAGCCCAGTGGACGACGTCGCCCCATTGCTCGTCGCCCTGGCGCACCAGCGGCCCGAGCGGCTCCTTCGAGATCCTTTCAGGGAGAATGTCGTAATCACCGGGGTTGGGGAAACCCGACCGGACGGACGCGAGGTCGGCGCCATCGCTGGTGTAGACGTCGCAGGCACCGGCCTGGAACTGCCGGCTGCCCTCGCCGCCATTTTCCAGCGGCACCGGTTCATAGGTCATGTTGTTCACACGGAAGAACTCGGCGAGGTTAAGTTCGGTCGTGGTCCCGGTCTGGATGCAGACGGTAGCGCCATTGAGATCCTTGGCCGACTTGGCGTTGAGCGACTTCGGCACCATGAAGCCCTGACCATCGTAGTAGGCCGTTCCCGCGAAGTCGAACTTGAGGTCAGCATCGCGCGATAGCGTCCAAGTCGTAGTCCGCGAAAGAACGTCGATCTCGCCCGATGCCAGGGCGGTGAAGCGGGTCTGGCCGGTGGTCGGGACGAATTCGACCTTCATCGGATCACCCAGCACGGCTGCTGCCACGGCGCGGCACACGGCGACATCAAAGCCTTGCCAGACACCGTTCGCGTCCGGCGCCGAAAAGCCGGCCTGGCCGGTAGTGACGCCGCATTTGAGCTGACCCCGCGCTTTTACATCATCAAGCGTGCCCGCCACAGCGGCGCCCGCCATCAGCACGACGCTGACGCTTCCCAAGAGGACAGTTCTTTTCATTGTATTCTCCCTGTTGTTGCCGCGCGTGGCGGCAGTGACGGCGCTTGCACGCCCTGGTTGCGGTTCAGGTAACTCCAACTTCAACGAGCAATCACGGTAACGACGGTTCTGTGCCTCACGGCACAGGCGGTTCATTCGGTCTCGATGATCGCTTCAACCTCGACGGCTGCGTTCATCGGCAAGGCGGCAACACCGACAGCCGAGCGGGCATGGCGGCCCTTGTCGCCCAAAGCGGAGACGAAGAAATCGGACGCGCCGTTTGCCACCAGATGCTGTTCGGTGAAACCGGGGGACGAGGCGACAAAGACCGTGATCTTGACGAGGCGCGCGATCCGATCGAGATCGCCGAGGGCGGCCTTCGCCTGCGCCAGCACATTGGCGGCGCACCATTTCGTGGCGTCCCGTCCCGCCTGCACGTCTAGATCGCGCCCCAGAAGCCCCTTGGTGGCGAGAGCGCCGCCCTTCAGTGGAAGTTGCCCGGAGGTGAAGAGAAGTTTGCCGCTCTGGACGCAGGGCAGATAGTTGGCCACCGACTTGGCCGGAACGGGCAGCACGATGCCGATTTCTTGCAGTCGCTGATTGATTGTTGCGCTCATGTCTTCGCTCTCTCAGTCACTGGGCGGAAAGCGCGGTGCCGAGGCGGCTGATAGCCTCATCGACGGTGGCGCGCGGGCAGCCCAGATTCATGCGCATGAACCCTGCGCCCTCGGTCCCGAAGGAGGGGCCGGGGTTCAGCCACAGCCGCGCCTTTGTCAGCATGAAGTGGTTCAGCGCTGCGGGCTCCATCGCCATCCCGCGGCAATCGAGCCAGGCGAGATAGAGCGAGTCGGTCGGCATCACCCTGATTTTCGGGGTCAGCGCATGAACCAAGGCCGCCAAGTGGGCGTGGCTGTCCCGCAAATAGGCCAGCATCGCCTCAAGCCACGGCTCGCCCTGAGCATAGGCGGCCTCGGCGGCAACCATTCCCAGCGAATTCACCAGCGGGAAGAGATTACGGTCGTACTGCCGCAGGAATTCCTCGCGCAGGCGCTTGTTCGGGATGAAGAGATTGGCGCTCTGCAACCCGGCCAGGTTGAAGGTCTTGGACGGTGCCGTGCAGGTGATGGAGTTCTGCGCGAAGGCATCGCTGAGCGAAGCGAAGGGGATGTGCCGCTTGGTCTGGCTCAGGATGAAGTCCTGGTGGATCTCGTCGGCGATCACCAGCACACCATGCCGCGCACAAATTTCGCCCATCGCGCGCAATTCGTCCTCCGACCAGACATTGCCGGTCGGGTTGTGCGGGTTGCTGAGGATGAATATCTTGGTGTTGGCGGCGATGGCCGCCTCGAAGGCGCCCGCGTTGAAACGATACCTGTCGCCATCCAGCTGCAGTGGCGCAAAGGCCAGGTGACGGCCGTTCATCGTGATGTCGCCGTAGAAATGTCCGTAGACCGGCGGCTGGATCAGCACCGTGTCTCCCGGCGCCGAAAAGGCCTGCACCGCCACCTTGAGTGCGGTCAGCACGCCCGCTGACTGGACGATCCAGTCATGTGGCACCTCCCAGCCAAACCGCCGCGCCTGCCAGCTGGCAACGGCTGCAAGATAGGACTTCGTCGCCCCGCCCGGATAGCCGAAAACCCCGAACTCCACCGCCCCGTGCAGGGCGTCACGCACCACTTGCGGGGCGCGGAAGTCCATGTCGGCCACCCACATCGGTAGCGGGTCGGCGGCAAGGGCCTCGGGCGACAGGAATTTCTCGCCGCAGGCCCATTTCATCGAATTGGTTTTCTTGCGGTCAATCACCTCGTCAAAGAGGTTTCGGGTGTCGTCCTGCGAACAGTCTGGGGATCGGGCGATAGCGGAATTCGTCACGTCATGTCCTCGCGGCTGTATGGTGCCTGCCCACACAAAGAGCGGGCTCGGGCATGAAGGTAGCGAATCCAATCAATGAAAAATAATGGTATGATCTCATTGTTCGATGAGATGAATTCATTGATTGCGTCGTTCATTTTTGGCTCACCGCACGGATTTCCATGCGGGCCTCGGCATCCTTCCTCAGCGTCATGCCGAAGCCGGGCGTTGTTGGAACGGCCAATCGTCCGTTCACCGGTTGCAGGTCCTCCTCGAACAGGTCGCGATTGCAGGACTTCAGCGCGAAGGTGTGATGCTCGTGAATCTCGAAGTTCGGGATTGCCGCCTCGAATTGGAG
This sequence comes from Albidovulum sp., assembly GCA_030837785.1. Taxonomy (GTDB): domain Bacteria; phylum Pseudomonadota; class Alphaproteobacteria; order Rhodobacterales; family Rhodobacteraceae; genus Albidovulum. Next base: position 42,592 of record JAUQYA010000086.1, on the reverse strand, counting down.
TGCCATCGCGGTCGAAAGCGGCGAGCCGCAGATATGCGCCTGGACGCCGACATCGAAGGCATAGGCAAGGTGGGCGATCTTCATGGCTTCGGAAATGCCGCCCACGAGGCCGACATCGGGCTGGATCATGTCGATTGCACCCGCCTGAAGGTAGGGAAGGAAACCCCAACGGGTGTAAAGCCGTTCGCCAGTTGCCATTGGAATGGGCGAGCGTTCGGCAACCTTCAGATGGGCCTCGGGGCTGTTGTAGTGGGTGGGCTCCTCGATGAAGAGGATGCCGAGATCGGCGCAAAGCTCAGCTACCTGAAGCGCGGTGAGGGTGGAGGTCAGCGCGTTCAGTTCGATGATGATATCTGCATCATCACCAAGGCCATCGCGAAGCGCCTCCATCCGGGCGCGGGCGATCTTGCGGGTGTCGGGCGTGAGCAGGCTGCGATGGCGCGCCCGTCCGCCGCCCGGGGCGACATAGATCGGGCAGACCTTCACGCAATCATAGCCCTCGGCCCGCGCCTTCATGGCCACGTCGCGATAGGCGGCGGGATCATCGTGCATCCGGTGCTCGGGCTCCCAGCCGAAATGCAGCTGACTGGCGTAAGAGCGCAGCGGTGCGGGTGTTTTGGCACCCAGAAGGCGGTGAACCGGCAGACCCGCCGCTTTTCCCTTGATGTCCCAGAGCGCCGCGTCGAGCGCGCTCATGGCGCCGAAAATCACCGGCCCGCCGCCCTGCGCCCAGAAAGACTGGCGCAGCATCTGTTCCCAGATGGACTCGGTGTCATTGGCGTCCTGGCCCAGCGCGAAACGCTCGGCGAGCTTGAGGATCATCGGCCCGACCGCCTCGGAGGCGGTGCCGAAGGCGAGAGCTGCTTCGCCCATGCCCGAAATCCCCTCGTCCGTGTGCACCCGCGCGAAGACCGGGCGCCAAAGCGCAATGCCATTCCGGCCGGAGAGGTCGATTTCTAGGATTTCAACTTTGGTGATCTTCATCGGGGGCTCTCCTCGGTCACGTCTTGCGGTCAGGGTTCAGGGGTGGAAGGTGCCGCGTCGCGCCCGGCCAAGTGCCAGGGTGGCGGCCGCAAGAAGCAGCGGAACGAACGTCAGCCAGAGGATTGTGGTCCAACCATAGGCCGTCAGCAGACCGCCGGAGAGGAAGGATCCGAAGGCCATTGTCCCGAACACGGCGAAGTCGTTCAGCGATTGCACCCGTGCCTTTTCTTCGGGGCGGTGGCATTCCAGCACCAGCGCCGAAGCGCCGACAAAGCCGAAGTTCCATCCAACCCCGAGAATGACCAGCGTGAGCCAGAAATGCGCCACATCGACCCCCGTCAGCCCAACTGTGGCCGACAATCCCGTCAGCATGAGCCCTGCCGCCACCACCCGCCGCGCCCCAAAGCGCGAGATCAGCCGGCCGGTGACAAAGCTTGGCGCATACATCGCAATCACATGCCACTGGATGGCGAGGTTGGAGGATTCCTGCGAGAGGCCACAGAGCTGCATGGCCAGGGGCGCCGCGGTCATCAGGAAGTTCATGAGAAGGTAGGATACGACCCCCACGATCACGGCGATGACAAGGCCCGGCTGCCGTACGATTTCGAGGAGCGGACGCCCGCCTGCCGTTTCGAAGGGAGTTGGGGCTGGCAGTCGCACGCCGGTCAGGACCAGCGCCGAGGCCGCCGCGACCGCCGCTTGGGCGAGGTAGCTCGCCGCGAACAGATAGGGCATCCAGAGATACATCGTATGGGTGACAATCTGCGGCCCGATCACGCCGGCGAGGACACCGCCGGCCATGACGAAGGACAGGGCGCGGGCGCGTCTCTCGGGCGGCACACAGTCTGCCGCGGCGAAGCGGAAGGACAGGACGACGGCCGCATAGGCACCTCCGAAAAGCGTGGCGAGGCAAAAGAGCCAGAACGACCCGACCACGACCGCAAGCGCGGCCAGAAGCCCCACAAGTACGCCGCAACTCGTGCCGGCCAGAAACGCCGCGCGGCGGCCGTATCGCTGGGCAATGGCACCGGCGGGCAGGGTTGACGCCGCCATGCCGACCACGAAGATTGAAATCGGCAGCGTTGCCAGCGCCGGACTTGGGGCGAGCATGTTTCCGACGATCGCACCGGTGGAATAGACGATGGCGGAATTCGCTCCGCCAAGCGCTTGGGCAATCGCAAGGCGCCAGACATTGCCCCGCCCGAACCGGAGTTCCGGCGTGTGGGCATTTTCATGCGGTAGGGAAGCGACGGCGTCGGACATGTGACCTTCTGGGGGCTCTGGCATTGGGGTTCTGCGGCGGACCTTGAGATGTGATCCGTCTCGACCATAGCGGTCTGAGATTTGGCTGTATCTCGACGGATTGACATTCTATATTGATTATCTGCCAAACGGGGAGATAGGCCGCATGTCCTGGCATCCGATCATACTTCCGTCAGGGCTTCCCGCGCCGGAGCCGATTACCGTGCGCGCCGAATCCATCGCGGCACGGCACTACTTTCCTGAGCATTCGCATGACTGGAATCAGCTGGTTTATGCGATTTCGGGCGTGCTCACCGTCACGACGGACCGGGAGTCCTTTGTCATCACGCCGGACGAAGCCCTTTGGCTGCCTACGGCGACACCGCATCGCGTCGGGTCGCTGCTCGGTGCCGTTTTTCGCAGCCTCTGGATTGCCAGCGAAGCGGGCGCCGGCTTGCCCCAGAGCCCGACGATCTTCAGGATGTCCCGTCTGTTTCAGGCCCTGATCGTTGAGGCTGCGGCCATCGAACAACGGCGCGAGGACGTTGACTATCGCGGCCGGGTGACTGCGCTTTTGCTCGACCAGCTTGCACGGGTCCAGCCCCTGCCAAGTGCTTTGCCTTGGCCTCGCAATGTTCCGCTGACCGCACTTTGCGAGGCGCTCTATCTCGATCCTTGCGATGAACGTGGACCCGAGGAATGGGGGCGCGATCTGAACATGTCGCCACGCACGCTGGCGCGCCGGTTCAATGCCGAAATGGGAATGAGCCTGCGCAGCTGGCGCAGACGTCTGCGGCTCTTTCGGTCAATCGAATTGCTGGGTGGCGGCCTTGGTGTCACGCGGGTGGCGATGGAACTGGGCTATGGCTCGACCTCGGCCTTCGTCTTCGCATTCCGCAGCGAGATGGGCCAGAGCCCGCAAGCCTACATGCGCGGCCACCCGATGCAGGGCCATGACCCTGCCTCAGATGAGACAGCCTATTCGCCCGGCGGGTCAAAGGCGCGGATCGGCGGCAGGTTGCCTTCGAACCGCTCGACCTGAACCATTGTCAGTTGCCCGGTGCAGCCCTGCGCGAGCGCCGAGGTGCCGATGTCGCGGGTCAGGACATTGGGGTTGCCATGCACGCAGAGCGGGTGGTCCTCGTTCGGATCGGCGGGATCATACCAGGCCCCGGTCGGCAGCTGGATCACGCCGCGCCGGATGCCGTCGGACAGGGTCACGGCAGCCAGGCAGGCACCGCGCGCATTGAAAACCCGGATGATGTCCCCCTCGGCAATGCCGCGCGCCGCCGCATCCTCGGGGCTCATCGTCGCCACCTCGCGTCCCCTGTGTTTTGCGCCGATGCTGTGGCCGCCGAAATCAAGCTGGCTGTGCAGCCGGGTGGCGGGCTGGTTTGAGATCAGGACGAAGGGCGTCGCCTCGTCCGGCGCATAGGGCTGGCCCAGCCAAGTGGGATGGCCGGGGCAGTCCGCCTCACCAAAGCTCGCAATCCGCTCCGAGAAGATTTGCAGCCGGCCGCTCGGTGTCGGCAGTGGATGGGCCTCGGGGTCGTCGCGGAAGGCCCGCAGATAGCCGCCATCGTCCGGCTGCTGTGGCAGTTCGATGCCGTTGCTGTTCCAGAATGCGGCGAAATCCGGCGCGGGCCGTCCCTTTGCCTCCAGCCCGGCCCGCAACGGCTCGTAAAGATGTTCGAGCCACTGGCGGACCGTGCGACCTTCGGTGAAGGCCGCCCCCACGCCAAGCCTTTCCGACAGATCCGCGAAGATCGCATAGTCATCACGCGCCTCGCCGAAGGGCGGCGCGACCGGGTGCATCGGCACCAGCAGCGGATCGTTCGAGTTGGCGCCGATATCCTCGCGCTCCAGCGTCATGGTGCAGGGCAGAACGATATCGGCATGCCGCGCCGTCGCCGTCCAGGCCAGTTCGTGCACGACGAGGGTATCGAGTTGCGCGAAGGCCCTGCGCAATCGGTTCAGGTCCTGATGGTGGTGAAACGGGTTGCCGCCAGCCCAGTAGACGAGCTTGATTTCGGGGTAAGTGCGCGTCTCGCCGTTGAAACGGTAGGGTTCGCCGGGATTGAGCAGCATGTCCGCGATGCGCGCCACCGGAATGAAGTCGCTGACGCCATTCTGCCCCGGCGACAGCGTGGGCAGCGGCACGGCATTGTAGCGCCGCCCATAATAGGCGATGGCGCCAAGCGGATAGGCATAACCGCCGCCGGGCAAGCCGACCTGCCCGAGTGCGGCCGCCAGCACCATGCCCATCCAGACCGGCTGTTCGCCGTGTTCGGCGCGTTGCAGCGAATGTGACACGACGATGAGTGCCCGCTTGCCGTGCAGGCGTCGGGCGAGCGCAACGATCTTGTCGGCGGGCACGCCGGTCAGATCGGCCGCCCAGGTCGCGTCCTTCGGCTGGCCATCTGTCTCGCCCAGAAGGTAGCGCTCAAAGACCGGCCAGCCCGAGGTGTAGCGTTCCAGAAAGGTACGATCATGCCTGCCCTCGACAACGAGGGTGTGGACGATCCCCATCATCAGCGCGGTGTCGCTGGCGGGAATGCAGGAGACCCACTCAGCCCGCGCCTCTTCCGGCAGATCCGAGCGAAGCGGGCTTACCAACACGAAGTCGCAACCCCGCTCTGCTGCCCGCTGCATCGCACCGCGTTCAACGTGCCGGCTGACGCTGCCGCCGGCCACCATCGAGTTCTTCAGCGCCATGCCGCCGAAAGCGAGCAGAATCTCGGTTTGCTCCGCCACCTGCTCCCAGGTGACGTTGCGCTTTGCCAGCCCCTCGTGATCACCGATGATATGCGGGATCAGCACCTGCGACGATCCGGAGGAATAGCTGGTCAACGATTTGACATAGCCGCCGCAGGCGGTGTTCAGAAAACGGTGAATCTGGCTTTGTGCATGGTGAAATCGGCCAGCGCTGGCCCAGCCGTAAGAGCCGCCGAAGATGGCGCCGGGACCCGCACCGTCGCGGACGCGGGCAAGCTCGCGGGCCAGCAGGTCCAGTGCCTGTTCCCAAGAGACAGCCACGAAATCATCGCGCCCGCGGCGATCATCAGGACCGGGGCCGTTTTCGAGCCATCCCCGCCGCACCATCGGAAGGGCGATCCGCGCCCGGTGGCGCAGGGCGTCGGGAAAATTCTGGAGAATGGCGTTCGGGTCGGGGTCGCCCTCATGCGGGCGCACCTCAAGCTGCCCCGCGACCATCCGCGCCGAGAACACGCCCCAATGCGAGGTGTGTGGGCGGAAGGGGACCTCTTTTCCGTCGGTCCGTTCTGACACCTTGTCCTCAAGCATGATGGTTCTCCCGGGCTGGAACGAATGAGACGCTCCCGTTTGATGCACGGTCTGGCAGGAACCACCAGCCTCGACGGAGCGAATTTCATGATAGCTTAGAGCGGTGATGGCCGTATCTCGACGAAGTGACATATCATGTATATTTTACGCCACGGCCTTCTCAGATGCTGTCCTGACCCCCAGTTTCTGCCATATCAACGACGACAATCCGTTTTCCGGGCGGTTCGGGCATTCAGAGCCCGCTCCAAGTTCTTGCCGTAGCAGTAATCGCAGGGCACCGCATGTCATTGGCCGGGCCGTCGCAGCTACGGCTCTGCTGTTTGGGCAAGTCCCGAATGATGCAATTGATTCATGAAAAACTCTGCTAGAGTTGCGTGATTCAATGAACAGGAATCATTCATGCTCGATCGTCAGCACCTTGCAATCCTTCGGGAAGTTCAGCGTCAGGGGGGCGTCACTGCCGCTGCCGAAAAGCTGAATGTCAGCCAGTCGGCGCTTTCACACATGATCCGCAAGTTCGAAGAGCGGCACGCCGTCAAGGTCTGGGAAAAGGACGGGCGCGGCCTGCGCTTCACCCAAACCGGGGAATACCTTCTGGCGCTGGCAGAGCGGCTGCTTCCACAACTCGACCATGCCGAACAGGTGCTGGCCGATTTCGCCGGAGGCCGGCGCGGCACATTGCGTGTAGGGATGGAATGCCACCCCTGTCAGAAATGGCTGATGCGGTTGACACCGCACTACCTCGCCCATTGGCCGGACGTGGATTTCGAACTGCGGACTGCCTTTCGCTTTGACGGGGTTGCGGCACTGCTTTCGCACGAGATCGACCTTCTGATCACGCCCGACCCGATGGATCAGCCGGACCTGCATTTCAGCCCCGTCTTTGGATACGAACTTGTGCTTGTGGTCCACGAAGATCGTCCACTGGCGGCTCGCGCTGTCGTTGCGCCTCAGGATTTGCTGGATGAAGAGCTAATCACCGTCCCCGTGACATTGGAACGACTTGATATCTACACCCGCTTTCTCGTGCCAGCCGATTGCCGGCCGCGCCGTCACCGGACCGCCGAAACGACCGATCTCATGCTGAACCTCGTCGCCGCTGGCCGCTGCGTCGCGGTCTTGCCGGACTGGCTGGTGCAGGACGAAGGTGCGGGCCTGCCGATCCGGACCCTGCGGCTGGGACAGGCAGGCCTTTTCAAACATGTCAATGTCGGCGTGCGCCGGGGCGAAGAGGCGGTCGAATACATCGCGGGCTTCTTCGATCTGGCGCGGGAGATGGGGGTTAGGGCACCATTGCCTCCGCGCTCCTGACGGGCGCGTGCCAACTTTTGCCAATCATGTTGGCGATACGAAAGGCGGCACAGGCGGCGCCATAGCCGTTGTCGATGTTCACGACGCTCAAGCCCGGTGCGCAGGAGGCGAGTGCCGCGTTGAGCGCGGTTTCGCCGCCGCGCGACACCCCATATCCGGTCGAGGTCGGCAAGCAGATGATCGCCCCCGGAATCAGCCCACCCAGGACACTGGGCAGGGCGCCGTCCATCCCGGCAACGGCGATGACGACGGGAAAGCGGCGCAACTCATCAACCCGCTCCAGCAGCCGCCAAAGCCCGGCGACGCCGATGTCAATGAACTGCCGCGTCGGGACGCCGAAATAGGCCAGTGTCCGAAGCGCCTCGGCCGCCTGCGGCATGTCCGAGGTTCCGGCCGAGACAACCGCGACGGGCGGCAGGTCGGGATTGGCGTGCGGGACGTGATTGAAATAGCCGGTGCGGGAGACCGGGTCGAAGCTGGTCCGCTCGCGGTGGCTGTTCTGAAACCGGGTGAAAACTTCCGGTTCCAGCCGTGTCATCAGCGCGCCTGCACCGCCGGAGAGAAGGTCGTCCATGATGGTGGCAAGTTGCGCATCGGACTTGCGGGCGCAAAGGATGGCCTCGTCGAAACCGACCCGCTCGACCCGCTCGAAATCAAGCCGGACCTCTCCGTCGCTCATGCTGCATCCCCCTTCAGGAAGGCCGAGCCCCGCTCGTAGGCCGCGAAGGAAATCACAATCGCGCCCAGGTGTGCGAAGGTTGCGCGGACCCCGGCCGCCAGTTCATCGCGCAGCGGCTCGGGCAGCGCTGCAAGTGCGGCTGGATCAAGTTCGATCACCACGCCCGCGCCGCGCAGCCGGCAGCGGATGGTCTGCGCCTGAAGGCGCGCACGCAGCAGGATTTCTGCCCGGTCAATCGCCAGAAGGGAAGTCGGGTCGATGCGCAGCCCGGTCTCGATCCGGCTTGACAGACAGGGGGCCGAGGGCATTTCGGCAATGTCATGCAGCCCGAAAGTGGCGGCCAGTGCGCGGACATCGGCCTTGGTCATGCCGGCCTCGACGAAGGGATGGCGCACGCCATGGTTTTCCGCCACCTTCAGCCCCGGGCGCCAGTCGCCCAGATCATCGAGATTGGTGCCCGAGAACAGCTGGGCCTTGCCCGCCGCTACGGCCAATGACCCATAAAGGTTCGATTTGCAGAAGAAGCAGCGGTTGGCCGGGTTGGCCATATAGTTCTCGTCGGCGAATTCGCCCGCATCGAGGATGGAAAGGTGCCAGCCCTCGCGGGCGGCATAGGCCCTGACCCGTTCGGTCGCGGCCTTGGGCACGGCGGGCGAAACGGCGTGGAACACCGTCACCCGCCCACCCATGCCGCGATGCGCGGCAAAGGCCAGCGTCATGCTGTCCACCCCGCCTGAGCAGGCGACGGCGGCGGTATCGACGGCTGCGAAAACCAGCGCAAGGGCGGCTTCAGTCATGCTGGTTGTCCTCCTGTGCCAAGGCCACGGCTGCCTGCCGTGCCGCCGCGCGGGCAGCGTGGCCCTCGGCCAGTGCCGCGACATCATCCATTTCCGTCTTCGCCGTGGTGTCGCCCGGCCGATCGGCGAGCTTGACGCGGGCCGCGCCCACCTGCACCTCGCGCCGCGCCAGAATCCGACGCGCCTCGATCCGGGTCCGCAGGCCGAGCGTCGTGGTCTGGCGGAAGCAGGCGTCGCAGACTGCCTCCATCGCCTGCGGCTGGGCCAGCACCTGCACCGAAGCCATCATCCGCCCCTTCTTGCCAAGCGCCATCCCCTGCGTCACGTCGATCACGCCCGGAACGGCGCGAAGATGATCGAGCGCCACGGCCAGCTCCTCGCCATTCTGGTCGTCGATCTCGAACCGGATGACGGCCACCGTGTCGGTCGTTGCCCCAGCGGCGCTCTCCTCGAAGGCCAGCACCCGCAGGACGTTGCTCATGCCCAAAAGCCGCCGCGTGCCAAAGCCATGTCCCGAGGCTCTCAGCACCCGCGGCGCGCTGCCCAGGCTTGCGGCCGGCGCCAGATACCGCAGGATCGCCGCCCCGGTAGGCGTCACCCGCTCGCCGTCCCGCCCGTCGTCGTGCAGGGAAAACCCTTGCAGCAACAGGCTCGTCGCCGGTGCCGGGACCGGCAGGTCGCCATGCGCCGTCTTCACCCGGCCACGCCCGATGGGCAATGACCCGACCGACCAGCCCGCCGGGGCAAGCGCATCGATCAGCGCTGCTGCGGCAACGATGTCGGCAATGGAATCCCAGTTGCCGACCTCGTGGAAGGTCACATCCGCCGCCGCCTTGCCATGGACCTGCGCCTCGGCCTGGGCCAGTTCGGTAAAGATGCCTATGGCATGGCGCTTCACCCCTTCGGGCAGGCTGCTTGCCTCCAGATCGCTGTGCAGCGCGGCCCAATGCGTGTGGTCGTGGGGGTCGTGGGAATGAGCTTCATGCGTGTCGTGGTGGTGATGGTGGTCGCCGGGATGGTGGTGGTGATCCTCCGCCCCGGCGCCGGGCGCTTCGTCCGCGCCTTTCGAGACCTTGAACCGGGTGCCGGTCAGAACGCCGTCACTGAACGAAAAAGCCACCACCTCAACGCTGTCATCCAGCCCCGATTGCCGCAGCGCCTGCATCACCCGCCCGGTCAGATCGGGGAAGGTGTCCAAGAGCGCCGCGACGAACATGTCGCCCGCGATGCCACCGACCGGGTCAAGGTGAATGTGCCTCACGATGCCCCCACCTTTCACGCCCGCCGCAGCCGTTGCGCGACCAGCGTCAGGGCCACCCCGGCCAGAAACGCCGGTCCTATGGTCAGCGCAAAATGCGCCCATTCGGACAGGTCAGCATGATCGGCCGCTGATCCCGGATGCGCCATCGCGGGCGCGGCGACCAGGGCCGCAAGGGCCGCGAGGGATGCAAGTTTCTTCATGTCTTTCTCCTTGTTGGTCAATTCAGGGTGATCCTTACCTTTTTGCCGGGGATGGCCGACCCCACCGCCACCTCGACCTTTGCCTTCAGGACGGCAATGCTGGCGCTGCACCCTTTGGCGCGCAGCCCCGCGCAGATGCCGGCCATCTCGTCATGCTCGGCCTTCACGCGCAGGAACTGCCCACCGTTCAGGATCCGTTTCAGCCGGATCGGAAAGCTTTCGACGCCAGCGCCCGTGTCCACCGCCAGCACAGTGTCGTGCCGTTCGATCCCGAAATGCTTGTGATCCGAATGCAGGACGCGGTAGCCCCAGACGCCCAACTCGCCCGCCAGCAGCGCCGCCACCTCGGCCTCCTGTTCGGCGAGAATGTCGATCAGCAGCACATGGCCCGGCCGGCCCTTCTTGGCGAGGCTGGACAGTAGCTGGACATTCTTCGCCCCCATCTCCGCCAACTGGCGCAGCACCTCGCCCAGAAGCTCGCCAGAGGCGTCATCCACCTGCGCCATCAGAAGGAGAACGCCGCCCGCCATTCAGAATTGCTCCAGCGTCTCGACCGCCACCACCGCCGCGGCTTCGGCCTTGGCTTTGGTGCCGGGAATGCCAGCGCTGATGATGCCCGCCGCCTGCGCCTCAAGCGCTGCATCCGAGGGCGAGGCCTTGCCCATCGCCGCCGCCACCGCCGCAGGAACGGTGACATTGACGATCACGTTTCCGGCCAGCAACAGCTCGCTCGCAATCGGCGCGAGCGCTGTCAGGAAGGGCGCGCGTTCAGTACCGATGCCCTGCGCCACTTCCGGCACCACCTTGTTGATGATGCCTTCCATGCGGATGGTCTGATCGCCCAGCGTCACCTCGGCATCAAGGGCGGGGTCGAAGGCCAGCCATTTCGCCGCCATCTTGCTTTGCCGCCGCGCGCCCTTGGCGATCTTTGTGAAATGCACTTTGACGGTCTTGCCCATCTTCGCCGTCAGGAAAGCGCTCCCCCGGTCTTCCACCTTGAGCTGGCGGGCGGTGTCGAAGCCCTTGACGATCTCGGTCAGGCTCTTGCCCGCGGCAAGCTGGTCGTGGGTCGCGGCCGCCTTGTCATAGAGAACCCGTGCCACCACCGGGGCCGACGCGAAGATCAGCGCGTCCGTCACAGGCCCATTGCGCACCTGGGTTGCCTTGCGGCCGATGATGTTCATCGCAATCATTGCAATGTCGGGGTCAAAGCTGAGGGCAAGCCGCCGCTCGCGCAGCTTCCGCGCGACCGACTGTTCATTTGAACCATCCTGTAGCAAGCACATCAGCGCGATGACGGCATCGCCGCAAACGTGGCCCAAGGGCGGGTTCACCGGCCCCGCGCCGCCACCCGCGATGCCTTCCTCGAAGACCGAAACGATTTCGTCCAGCGCCATGATCCCGATGACGGTTGGCCCGCCGACATCCTTGAGGATCAGGCCAAGATCGCCGATCAGCCGTGCCGTCTCGACCTCCTTGCCGGTGATGCGGATGTGCAGTTTTTCCGGAAGTCCAGCCGTGCGCACCGCCGAGCGGCCCGCGACGAAGGCGCTCGTCACCTTGCCGTAGGGGCCGTATTCCTCGGCCACGTCGGCGTCGGGGTGGATGATCTCAAGGATCGCCGCCGCCCCGAACAGCGCCGACAGGAACGGGTGGCTGGGCATGCCGGCGCCCGAAAAAGAGTTCAGCATCGCGCGGGTGCCAATCTCGGCGCCCTTTTCGGCCATGCCGGGGAAGATGAAATCCTCGCCCAGGGCACCGTGGCCAACCATAACGCCACCACCGACACCGGCGGGAATGTCGCGGCCCTGAATCGGCGAAAGCTGGCCCTTGGCCATCGCGTCATAAATCGCGGCCACAGCGGCAAAACCAGAGATCTTGTTGTTCATCTTGGCGGTTGGCACAGCGGCAAGGCCCGAGCGGTCAACCCCCGCAATCATCCGCGCCGTGGCCCCCAGCTTGCGGTTTCCGGCCGGGATGCCGACCTGCGCATTTGCCCCGCAGAGATAGAGAAGCGTGGCGGAGATCAGCGCCGCATTCGCGCCGTCAGCGCCGCCATCCTTGGCGGCCTTGATCGCCTTGGCCATCAGATCGTCGATCGGTTGATGCACGGCGTCGGCGAACTTCACTTCGGGGCTGACACCGCGCCGAAGCTCGGTCGCCAGAACATTGCAGACCGCGACCACGGGAATGTTCAGCATCCCGTGCCCACCCGTCAGCGCCTCGACCCGGTCACTCGTCAACCAGCCGGGATTGGTATTGGCGCCGTTCACCGCCGCCAGAATGATCCGTTCGCGATCAAGACCTTGAGATTTCATGCCATTGCCCCCGGTTTCATCAGCGGTTGGCGCGGCAGAAATACCTGTCCATAGGCAGAGGCCTATGCGTTTCTCATCCGGCAAACGCTTGAGCTGATAAGCTGTCCCGATAGAGACTAGCAGCCGCCACTCATGCCAAGAAATGGTAAGAAATCATCAACACATGAATCAGGTTCATTGATCGCGCCAGGATTGTTCGACGGCAGCAATCCCGGCCGACCTTTTCAGCTAGGCATCTGCAACACATCAGGGTGCTGGAGGGCCGCATCCTTGATCCAGATCCGCGCACCGTCCGGGCCGGTGGTGGCGGTCAGGTCGGTCCCGGCAGGCAGCCGGCCCCAGCCCTGCGCAACAAGCCGTTCGCCGCCAATGGCCAGCGCGCCCGAGATCACCAGAAACTCCAGCCCGCGTTTGTTGGCGACAGTCGTCGTTGCCCCTGCCTGCCAATCCTCGATCCGCACTTCCTCGTGGCTGTCGTCGAACAGCACCCGCGCGGCGCTGGCGCCTGCGCGCGGGGTGACCGCTCGCCCCTCGCCCGGCTGGTGCACGATTTGCGTCAGGTCGCCCGCGCGATATTGCCAAAGCCGCACGAAGATCACGCAGCCGTCCTTGGCGGCCGGCACATGCGACGTGCCGGGCGGATTGCGGAAATAGCTGCCGGCCGGGAAATCGCCGTGTTCGTCCTGAAAGGTGCCGTCCAGCACAAGGATCTCCTCGCCGCCGGTATGGGTATGGCGTGGGAACATGCTGCCCGGCGCGTAGCGCACGATCGAGGTGGCACGCGCGACCTCGCCGCCGACGCGGTAGAGCATGCGGCGGTCCACCCCGCCCGAGGGGCTGGGCACCCAGTCGAGATCCGCGCCCTGCACGAAAGTGGGTTTCGTCAGATCGTCATTGATGCGCATGATGCGTCTCCTTCATGGTCAGAACCATCCGGAACACGACGTCCCCGGATTTCATTCGCTGATAGGCTTCGGCGGCCCGCTCCAATGGCATGGTTTCGATCACCGGGCGAATGCCGGTCAAGGCGCTGAAGCCCAGTGCCCGCTCATTATCCCATGGCGTCCCGGTCAGCGAACCGATGACACGCCGCTCGCCGCCAACCAGCGGCCCCATCGCCAGCGCCAGCGGATCAGCCCCGACGCCAAGCAGGACCAGCGTGCCTCGCGGTGACAGGCCGGGCAACAGCGCCGCTATCGTCTCGGAATGACCGACGGTGCTGAGGATGGCCTGCGCCCCGCCCATGGTCCTGATCCGTTCGACTGCGCTGTCGATCCGGGTGTCGATGTAGACATGGGCGCCCAGCCGCATGGCTTCGGCCGCGATGTCCTGCCCGCGGCCGACGGCGACCACCCGGAACCCCATCGAACGGGCATATTGCAGGGCCATATGCCCAAGCCCGCCGATGCCCAGAACCGCGACCGTATCGCCCGGCTCGGCACCGGATTTCCTGAGCGCGTTGAAGGTCGCCAACCCCGCGCAGAGAATGGGGGCGGCTTCCTCGGCGCGCAGATCATCCGGGATCGAAACAAGGCCGTTGGCCTGTGCGACCATCATCTCGGCATAGCCGCCATCGCAAGTCGCGCCGACCACGGGTTTCATCGGGCAAAGCTGAAACCGCCCTTGCCGACACTGGTCGCAGGTGCCGCAATAACCGCCGAACCGGCCGACACCCACGCGCTTTCCGATCGCCCAGACGGACGGAACTCCGGCACCAGCCGCGACGATGCGCCCCACAACCTCGTGCCCGGGCACCCGTGGTGGGTTTGCGGTGATGTCGGGGCGCTCAATGTCGCCCACATCCGCGCCGCAGATGCCGCAGGCCTCGACCGCTATCAGCACCTCTCCGGGATCGGGGGCGGGGGTCGGGCGTTCGACAAGTTCCAGCTTGCCCGGTGCCGTTATCTGCAGTGCGCGGTATGTGGCCTGCATATCCAAATCCCCTTTTTGCATGGATCAGACTGAGGCCGCGTGCGAGGGTAAGGACCCCGCACGCTCCAGCCGGTTCATGACTTCCAGAACAGCATGCTCGGCGGCTTCCACCGCGCCCGCCAGATAGCCCGGCTCCCGCCGTGCCGCCTCGCTGCCCGCCAGAATGATGCGACCGTCCCAATCGCCCGGCACAGCGGCAAGCCCGCCCGGATAGGGGTGCCCACCTGCGCTGGCGTCCGCCGAGGTGGCCGTCAGCGGATCCGCCGCCCAATCCTTGTAGAGCGTAGCATGTGGGATTCCGGCTTCGGGGCCGAACAGATGGGCAAGCTGCCGAAGGGCCGCGGCGACCACCGCGTCCTGTCCCACCTTTGCGCGCCCAGCCGCAGGAACACCGACGAAACCAAATAGCGCTGCCTTGCCCGAGGCCGTCGTCGCATCGTGTATCTCGACCAGCGGGCCGACCTGACTGTTCGCATCGCCGGACAGCCCCACCTCGCGCCAGAACGGCCGGTTGTAGAGCGCAAAGAACTTGGCATGCGGCGCCATCCAGGTGGGCGTGTCGCGCCAGTTGCGGGCGGTGGCCGCGTCGAGCGCCGGTGTGAAGCGGATTGTGGCCTGCAAAAGCCGGGGCGGCAGTGCGAAGACCACCTGGGCGGCCGTCACGACCTGCTCGCAACCCGCAATCCTATAGTGAACCTCCACCCCTTCTGCGACGAGCCGTACCTCGGTCACATGCGCGTCCAACAGGATGTCGTCCGCAGGCAGACCAACAGCAAGCGCAGAAACCAATGCGGCGGTCCCACCAGCAAAGCGCATGGAGGTCGGCTCTTGCCGGAAGCCGGGATAGCGCTGCGGCGGCGTCTGCGGATCGCGCTGAAAGAGCGTGGACCCCGCACTATGTTGCAGGAAGGAGGCCAGCCCCAGCTCCTTCACCACCGGGTCGATGGCAGAGCCCATACCCGGCCAGAACCACGAGGGACCGAGATCGAAACCATCGGGCGATGGTTGGCCGGTCGCATCCGCGGAAAGAATGCGCCCGCCCAACCTTTGGCGCGCTTCAAGCAAGAGAAATTCTTGGCCCGCCTGGTGCAAACGGTGGGCTGCGGTCAACCCGGAAAGACCGCCGCCGATGATGAGGACAGGCTTGGTCATAGTGTTTCCCTTCGGCTCATAGTGCGAGGGCCGGAAACTCGGCCCCCGCGTGCCGCCCGCTTCCGGGCTTAGTTGCGACCGGCCGTGACGCCGCCATCCACCGGCAGAACGACCCCGGTGATCCACGAGGCCTGTTCCGAGGCGAGGAACAGGATCGCCTCAGCCACGTCACGAGGCTGGCCGTTGCGGCCAAGCGGGTGGAAGGCGTCAAAGGTCGGCAACACTTCCTTGACTTGATCGGCCGACATGAAGGTGTTGTAGACCGGGGTCTCGACGACCGCCGGAGCAACCGCATTGATGCGGACTTTGTGCGGTGACAGTTCAATGGCCAGATTGCGCACCATGGCATGAACACCAGCATTTGCCGCCGAATAAGCCGCCGAGGGCGTGGCGCCAACGGCCTGGATCGCCCACATAGACCCCGTCTGCACGATGGCCCCGCCCTTCGCCTTCATCGCCCTTGCAGCCGCCTGCGCCGTGAAGAACTTGCCCTTCAGGATCGTGTCCAGATACCAGTCGTAATCCGCCTCGGTCAGGTCGAGGAAGGGCTTAGGGTTGAAGACGCCCGCGTTGTTCACCAGCACGTCCAGTCCGCCGAAGCGTGACACCGCCAGATCGACCAGCGCCGCACCCGTGGCCGGATCGGCGATGTCGCCCGCCGAGATGGCGATCTTCTTGCCGCTGGGATCAATTTCGCGCGCGGTGGCCTCAAGCTTGGCCAGATCGCGGCCATTGATGACGACCGACGCACCTTCGGCCACGAAGCGAACAGCGGTTTCCTTGCCGATCCCGGATCCGCCGCCGGTGATTGCCACGACCTTACCTGCGAAGCGCATCTGATTCTCCATCTATCTATCAGTAGGTAGGATGAACATAGAGATTGCAGACTTGCCGCACAAGCCCTATCTATCACTTGGTAGTCTAGGGGGCCGACCATTGAGCACGATAGCTGACGCCATCATGGATGCGGCAGAACGGCGTATCCGCATGGCGGGTTACTGCGGTTTCAGTTTCAGGGAAGTCGCGGCCGATGTGGGCATCAAAAGCGCCAGCGTCCACTACCATTTCCCGACCAAGGAAAGCCTGGGCGCGGCGGTGGCCAGACGCTACACGGAGAGGTTCCTGGCCAGGGTCGATGCGGATATTCTTGCCGGAACAGGGGCGGTGGAGGCCTGGTGCCATGCTTTTCGGTCGGCGCTCTCAGGAGATGGAATGATGTGCCTCTGTGGCGTTTTGGGCGCAACGACGGGCGGCATCCCGCACGAGACCATGGCCGAATCAAAGAGATTCTTCCAGCTTGCCCTCCAGCGGCTTCGTGGGTACGGCTTGGCACAAGACCGCGCGGCGCATGTCCTCGCGACACTGGAAGGCGCCATGCTTCTTGCCAATTCCTTGGCGGACCCTTCTGTATTTGATGAGGCGACCCGCTCGCTGTAGTGGGTAAGCTTCCCCTATCGATGTGATCAGATTCCTGCCTTTGGCAGACGTGGTCTCCTAACAAACGGGGCAGCATTTCATTGCCAGCGATTTTGGGCGAGTGGCTATTTGCCGTCAGGGTGCTGCTACGGGCTCACGGTGGACAGCGGGCCCAGACATCAAATGGCGAACGACAGTGTGCTGCCAAATTGGTCTGAACCTATCCCTGAAGGCGATAGCGATTTCCTTGAGATGGGATGGCCAGCAGCTCGAGCATGACAAAAGCAAATACGTCGAGTGGCGACCGCCCAGCAGTCGCAACGCGGCGCCGAAACAAGTCCTGGTGCAAGGTGCACAGCTGCGCCTATCGTCCCGTGCGACAGTCGAGGCCCCGTCTTCCAATATGTCAAAGCAACCGATCACCGTAGATCATTGAAAGCGTGAACGGGCCGGGCAGCGCCCTGCGGTCGAGGCGTCCGGCGCTTCCTGCATCGCGGCTGCCCGGCCCTTTCGTCGCCTGCGAGCAGCCGCCCGCCACACATGGCGTCGTCCCTTGCGGAAGCGGTTCGGAGTTTACCTTGGGGTGGTCGCTCGTCCTCGTTTATCGGCCACCGACCACAGGACCGACCCGATGGTCATGAGCGCGCCAATCACCGGCTCGACATCGGAGGCCTGGACATAGCCTTTGGCGATCAGCGCGGTGCCCGCGACGGTCAGGATCTGGCGCAGAAGGGCCAGGATGGCAGGTTTCAGCATGGGAAAGTCTCCTTTTCAGGCTTCATTGGTGGTGGTGAGGTATTCGCCGGGCTTCATTGTCGGCAGGCGTTGCACCCGCGGTGGCACGGTCGCGGGCCAGCGCGCGCCGAGGAGGCGGGTTTTCGCGATGCGGGCGACGGTGACGGCGTCGGATTGATTGCCGCCGAGGACGTGGAAATGCGTACCGTCCTGGCCGATGGCGAAGCCGACATGGCCGCCTTGCCCACGTTCGAACACCAGCACGGCGCCGGGTACGGGCTTGGTTCCCTGCCCGAACAGCAGCCAGTTGCGGGCCCAATAGGGATTGCTGCCCAGCGCGCCAAGGAGCGGCTCGTCAGGCAAGCACATGCGAATGCAGGTCTCGACGAAGTCGCCGCACCACGGGTTTTTCGACGGATCGCCAAGGGAACGGCCATCACGCTTCAGCCAATCCATCAGCCAGGTCCGGTCGCGGGCTTCGTTGCGGCCGAGGGCCATTTTGGCTTCAGTGATCCAGGGCAAAGGGCCCTGCGATGAGAGTGAGGCCGGGCGACCGTTGGCGGCGATCAGTTGCCGCAAGGCGCGGGCGGTTCGGACGCCCCAGCGGCCATCGATGCCACCGGGGGTCTGTCCAAGTTTCTCCAATCCGCTCTGGATCAGGCGGATGGCGTCAGTTGAGTCCGGGATCATGGGATCGCTCTTTCTGCCCGGCGTCGGGCAACAAAAAACCCGCCTTGCGGGCGGGTCGGGGTGGATGGATGGGGAGGGCGGGATTAGGGTCGCTGCGCCAGTTCGCGCAGCAGGGTGTTGGTCTCGCGGGCCTGTTGCTTCAATTCGTTGATCGACAGCGACAGAGCATCAAAGCGCACATCCTGCCGTGTCGCGCTGTTTTCCAGTACACGAACGCGGGCCTCGAGCTGGGCGGAACTGGCACGCTCCGTGACGATCATCTCGCGGGTTTCGGTCAGAGCCGAAGTCAACCTATCTGCGGCGCTCTGCAGCGAGGCCAATGTCCCTCCACCCCACCAGATCAGACCGGTGACCGAGACTAGCATGGTCCAGGCCAGCGCCTTGTTGATCGTGATGCCGCGTTCGTTGTTTTCAATCATGGGTTTTGCCACTTCCGTTAATCCTGCTTTGGTTTTCGCGCTGCAGCGGTCACGCTGCCCGCATCCAGATCGCCGTGCCGGGACCAGCGTTGGTCTCGGACGCGAGATAGCTCCAGGAGACCGGGGCGGCGGTGGCATAGGCCAGCGTGCGGCGCAGCACCTTGCGGGCGGTGGTGACCGGCGATCCGCCGTTGAGATCGGGTGTCGCGGTCGAGGCCCAAGCCGAAAGTGTGGGGGTGGAGGAATGCCGGATGCCGAGCCATAAGGTGATGCCGCGGCGCAAGGTGAGGGCCACGGTTGCCGATTTGACCCCGGCCGTCGAGAAATCGAGATCGGCGGTCTCCAACAGCAACGAGGCCGGGCGGCCAGTCGCGTCGGCGCTGTATACGACGATCTTGCCCAGCGCCCCGGCAATCAGCGTGGTGACGTTCACGGCAAGGCGGTCGAGGGTAAGATCGTCGCGCGGGATGAACGGGAAGATGTCCATCCGGTTCGCCGCACCCGCCAGCGTGCCGGTGGCCGCGCCACCCGCGCCGGTGGTGCTGAGGGCATAGTCGCCAGTGACCGGTGTGAGCCAGGGGACGTCCTGGTCGGCAAGGATGCGGGTCATGCCGCCGACCCGGGTCCGCAACTGGCCGGTGGCGGCATTGTGCCAAAGCCAGCCATCGGCGGGGGAAGCCGGATCGGCGGCAAGGCCGGAGAGCGCGACGCCAGCCGGGAAACTGATCCGGCCGGTCGCGCGGTCGGCGATCAGGGCGTCGAAGTAACTCGTGCCATCCGGGCTGACCTTCAGCGTGACATCATCGCTGCCGAGCAATCCGAACAGCGCCCGCGCCGAAAACCCGGTCTTGAAGGCGAAGGCCGCATCGTTCGCGGGTGCCGCCTTGTTGACGGTGGCCTCGATCCCGGCGCCAGCGTTGTTCAGGAGGACGGCGGGGGTGTTGACCGACAGGCGATTGTAGCTGTCGGCCATCGCGCCGCCGAGGCCGAGAAGCTGGGCAGTCAGGTTGGCCTGCGGCATGCCGACCTCCGTGACGGCATTGGCGAAGGTCACGGTCGGGGTGTTGATCACCGTGGTGCCGCCCGCGCCCGGGTTGTCCGAGCCGATGTTCACCACCGTGGTCGAGCCAGAGTCGCCGCCGGTACCGAGGTTCAGCGTCTTGGTGAGTCCGGTGGTCGTCGCCCCGGTGCCGAGGCCGTAGGTCGCGGTCCCGGCCGCGGTGCCGATGGTCGCTATGGCTCCCGACGCGGTCAGTGCGCCGGA
The DNA here is from genome assembly GCA_030837785.1 of Albidovulum sp. Lineage (GTDB taxonomy): Bacteria > Pseudomonadota > Alphaproteobacteria > Rhodobacterales > Rhodobacteraceae > Albidovulum. Next base: position 22,889 of record JAUQYA010000086.1, on the reverse strand, counting down.
AAAAGCCTTGTCGCCGGTGAAGGTCTGGGTGCCCGCGAGGATCGCCAGTTCCGAGGAGGTGTTGGGCAGGGTGAAGGTGCGGGTGGTGCCGGTGCTGATCCCGGAGAGATGGAACTGCGCGATCTTCGTCGGATCGGCATCGTCGTGGAGTTCGAAGGCGGAGGCCGCGAAGGAGGTGCCGCCCGATGATCCCCCGACCGGCTCCCAAGATGTGCCGTTCCAGACCACGAAGACCGCCTCATCGGCGATCCAGGCCAGCCAGCCCGGGCGCGGCACGAGGCGCATCCAGACACCGTCGATCCAGAAGGCCACGTTCAGATCCCAGCCCGCCCAGATGCCGGTGGCCCCGGAGGCGACAAGATGCCGGTCGCCATCGGCCGGGCTCACAGGTGGTGCCGTCAGATCGCGGTCCAGCACCGACAGCTGGACCATGGCATCCAGCAGTCGCAGCGCCTCGTTGTGGGTGACATGCTTCTGCGCCTGCGAGGCGAGGATGTAAGGCAGCAGGAGGTGGGTGGTGATATCGGACATGGATGCGCTTTCAGAAGCTGAGGGTGACGGATCGCCCAGCGCCCCGGCCGATCAGGGCGGAGAGCTGGTAGATCCGGATGGCGAGGAATTGGCCGGGGCCAAGTGGCGCGCCCCAGTCGGCGCTCTGCTGGGCGGCGGTGTAGAGGACGCTGGTGGTGGACGTGGTCAGCGTGCGCTTGACGGTACTGCCATCGCGGATTTCCACCTCATAGGCCTCGCTGTCCTCGGCCAAAGGCACGTCGCCCGCGCCCCAGCTGTCAGCGGCCAGAGACCGCGACCGGCGCGTCCAGCGGATCGTCAGATCGCCGGGGCTGCGGGCGAAGCGCCACGGCTGTTCGACATGCGCGACCGAAAACGGCCGCAGCCCGGCGCCCTCGGGCGTGAAGCTGGTGGCGACAAAGGTCTCGTCGCTGACCGGCTTGGAGGCCGGGCCGATGCGCCAGTTCCAAGGCAAGCCCAGATCGGCCTCGCTGACGGGCAAGGGGGCGACGGCCGCATCCAGCACCACAACCCGCGCGCCGGTCGGCACCATCGCGACCATGCCGCCTTCGGTACCACGCTGGCCGCGCAAGAGCCGGGTCAGCCGATAGCGCCCTGGTGCGATCAGTTCGGCATTGCCCGCCTGGACGATTTCCCACTGCCCGGCGCCGGTTTCGACGCCCAGCGCATTGGCCCCGCCGAAGAGGGTGACATCCGAGACGCTTTCCAGGGTTCCGGAGAACAGGTCCAACACCAGCGCATTGCCGAGATCGAAGCGCGCGACCGGCCCGGAACGGAAATCCGCCGCCAAGGCACCGATCCGCGCTCGCGAGCTGAAGGTTGCCAGCAGCGCGAACCCATCCGTGGCGGCGCTGCGGTAGACCGCGATCGCACCCGGCCATGGCTTGGCATGCGCCGCGGCAAGGGGCCGGTGGGCAGGCTGGTCCTCGCGCAGTTGCGGCAGGTCCAAGAGCACGACGTCCGGTGCGCCAAAGACGGTGGGCGTCGACACGGACGCAGGGCGCGGCTCGCCGGGTGGCAGGTCATAGACCGCGCGATCCTGGCGCACGGCCTCGATGCTGCGCAGGTCGGAGTCCGCGATGGACACGAGGCGCATTTCCGTCAGGCGGCCATCGTGGTCCAAGAGGATCACGTCGCAGGGATCGAGTGCCAGCCGCGAGGGCGGCAGGCGGAAGACGGCACTTTCCCGTCCAACCCAGGCCTCCATCAGCGCGCGACGGCAGCGGCGCTCGGCCTCCTCGGGCGGAATCGCCATCGGGAAGGCCTCCAAGGCGATGCGCGTGGTGTCGACGGTGATGCGCCGCGCCTCGACCTGTGCCGCGTCATAGTCCTCGTCGGCTCGCGCGACCTGCCACTTCAGGGCCTGCGGCAGTTCGGTTTCCTGCGCGCGGGTCAGCTCCATCACGTCGCCCTGCGCTGAGGTGGGGGCCACCATGCTGTCGGGTGCGACCGTGGCACTGGCGATCCTACCCCGCATCAGGAACTTGATCCGCCCCTCGCTTTCGACCGCGTCAAAGCCGAAATGCCGGGCAAGGGTGCTGATCGACGCACGCGGGGCTTCCAGCGCCGAGATGACATAGCCCTCGACTGCGCCCCAAAGGCCGGAGACGTCGATCAGGTCTTCAGGCATTCCGGCACGCAGACAGAGGTGCCGCACCAGCGCCGCCAGCGACACCGCGCCCAGCCGCCCGGTCAGCCAATGCCCCAGCCGCCAGTTCGGCCCATCGGTCCAGACGTCAGTCAGTTCGGGGAAGAACGGATAGGGCCGGGCATCCCAGGTCCAGGCGGCGCATTCGGGGACATTGACCATGCGCATGCCATAGACCGAGGAGGTCGGGTTGTTTGCCGCGGCACCCCAAAACAGATAGGTTGCTTCCAGGTAAGCCCGCTGGATGGCATCATCTCGCCAGCCCCGCGAAAAATACGGTGTGAAGCTTTCCGACGATTTCGGGTCGAAGAACACGTTCGGCTGATTGGTGCCGCGATCAACCGCGGGGCAACCCAGTTCGGTGAACCAGATCGGCTTGGACTGCGGTACCCAGGCGGTCGGCGTGCCGCTTTCCACCCCGCCCGGCCGGTTGAAATGCGGATTTTGCCACCAGGCGCGCAGATCCTTGAAGCGGAACACCCACGGTTTGGCCGCCGCGCCATCTGTGATCGACGTGCGGTTTTGCGCGGTTCGATCAAGAGCGCTGGCGTAGAACCAGTCGAACCCCTCGCCGCCAATGATGTTGGATTGCAGATAGGCGCGGTCGTAGATCGCAGTCGCCAGCGCGGCATCGGCATGATCGAACCCGTCGCGCCAGTCCGACAGCGGCATGTAGTTGTCAATGCCGATGAAGTCGATGTTGGCATCCGACCACAGCGGGTCGAGATGGAAATACACATCGCCCGAGCCATCCGCAGGGTGGTGCCCGAAGTATTCCGACCAGTCGGCGGCATAGCCGATCCTGGGCCCGGCGCCGAGTATCGACCGCACATCGGCGGCGAGGGTCTTGTAGGCAGTGACGGCAGGATAGCTGCTGGCACCCGAACGGATCGTGGTCAGGCCGGGCATTTCAGACCCGATCAGGAAGGCGTCCACGCCCCCGGCGGCTTTGCACAGATGCGCATAGTGCAGGATCATCCGGCGCAAGCCCCATTCGCCGACCGGGCCGGTCCAGGAGACGCTCTCGCCAAGGATGGAGAACTGCGCGGGCGTTGCCGTGCCGAAGAAGGCGGCGACCTGCGCGGCGGCGGTTCCGGTCTTGTCCACCGTCCCGGCGTAACCCGCCGCCGGGGAGCAGGTGATCCGGCCGCGCCAGGGGAATGCGGGCTGACCTAGCGTCGCGGCATTGTCGCTGTAAGGATTGGGCAGGGTATTGCCGGGCGGCACGTCCATCAGCAGGAAAGGATAGAAGGTCACACGCAGCCCGCGCGCTTTCATCTCCCGGATCGCCTGCACCACCGCGAAGTCGGCGGGGGTGCCACCGTAGACTGGACGATCCTCGGCATCGCGACTGACCAGAAAGGCATCGGTGCGCGCGACGCCATTCACAGCCCAAAGCGAGGGCGTCGTGGTCTTGGTCGCCACCTCGACCCCTGGCCGCACCTTGCAACTCCCTGCCCACAGATCGTCGCCGAACCAGGCCACTACCAGGCTGACGCTTTCCACCGCCGGGGCCATGGCCTGCAGCCGGTCGAGCGCCACCACGATGTCGGCGGTGTCGGTGATCGCGTTCAGGTTCTCCGCGAGGGTCGCACCGCCGGAGCCGGTGGACTTCTTGACCGGCTCGGTCGCATAGCTGAACTCGCCCGAGGCCGGGATCATCGTCACGGCCTTCACCAGCCCTTCGGCGGTGTCGGCATCGGCGAGGGGGCGGAACACCTCGAACGAAATCTGCGGCAGACGGTTGCCGAAGGGCCCGAGGTCAAGTTCTTCGAACACGACATAGGTGGTGCCACGAAAGGCGGGGGTGCTCGCCGCGCCCATCCTGGCGGAAATGAACGGATCGGGGGCCTGCACCTCGTTTCCAGGATACCAGCGCCATGTGACGCCGGTCATGTCCATCGGCTTGCCGTCGGCCCAGACCCGACCAATGCCGGTGATCTCGCCTTCACACAGCGCCACGGCAAAGCTGGCATAGTAGAGGTATTCGGTGGTCTTGACCTTCGGCCCGCTGCCTTTGCCACCACCTTGAGTCGTGGTGTTGACCTCCTCGCGGAAATCGGTGGCCCAGATGATGTTGCCGCCGATCCGCATGCGCCCGAACAGGCGCGGGATCACGGCCCCTTCGGTCGAGGCCGTGATGCGCAAACTGTCGAGCCGCGCGCCCTCGATGCGCTGGGCGGGGGCCAGCGAAGAGACGATCCAGTTGTCGACGACCGAGCCGATGGTCGATCCGATGAAGCCACCGATGGCCGCACCGGAAAAGCCGAGGATCGTGCCGCCGAAGCCAGCACCAATCGCGGAGCCGACGGCCCCGAGAACCAAAGTCGCCATGTGTGTGGTCTCAATCTCTGGGGAAGAGGAAGGCGAAGGCGATCTTGCGCGCCCATGTCGGGGTCAGGACTTCCTCGACGACGCCCAGCCGTTCATAGGCATGGATGAAGCGGTCGGGAGCGGTCAGGATGCCGACATGCTTGGCGATGGCGCGCGGCGCCATGCGGAACAGGATCAGCGTGCCGGGCCCCGCCTCAGTGGGCATGATTTCCAGCATCATTGCCCGCGCACCTTCGGCCAGCACCTCGCGCGGGCCGGTTTCTCCCCAATCCCGGCTGTAGGGTGGGATCGGGAAAGGCTCGTCGCCCACCACCTCGCGCCAGACGCCGCGCGCCAGCCCAAGGCAATCGCAGCCGACACCACGCAGGCTGGCCTGATCATGGTAGGGCGTGCCGAGCCATGCGCGTGCGGCGGCAATGACCAAGGCGGGTTCGGCGGTCATCACAGCACGTTCCCATCGTGGCCGCCGTCCTGGCTGGCATAGCGCAGCACCGCGTCCTGGCCTGGGATATTGGGAAAACCCCGGAAGTTGGCGGTATTGGTGAACTTCGCGCTGCAGCTGGCGATGCGCTTGTCGCAGCCCGCCCGGGCGATGAAGCTGTCGCCCTCGGCGATGGCACGCACCGGCGCTTCGAGGAGCGTCAGGGTCGCGATGGCGTCGGTCAAACCGTGCGCCAGCACCTCGGCAATGCGACCTGCATTTGCCCCGCTGGTCCAGGTCAGGGTGCCGGAGGAAAACCAGCCCGCCGCGAACCCGACGAGCCCCGAGGCCATGAAGGCCCGGTCGCGCAGCAGGTCGGTGACGACGCCCGTACCCTTGTAGATCGCATTTTCCAGATCGATGCCGCAGCGCGCATCGCCCAGGCTTGCATCACATCCCGCCTGGAACGTGCGCCCCACGGTCTGGCCCAGCACATGCGCCAGCGACCGGACCTCGGCCACGAAGGCCATGCGCCCGCGTCGGATTTGTCCGACCGCACCCCGGCGCAGCAGAACCCGCTGGCCGGTGTCCGCCCAGTTCACCCGCCACAGCTCGACCGCCGCATTATCCCAGCGCCCGTCGAGGATGTCGGTTTCGGTGATCCGGTCGGAGGTCAGCACACCGGTGGCATCTTGCGCATCGACCGCGAGGTCAGAACCGGCGCGAATTTCCGAAGCGGCAAACCCGCTTTCGGGTTCAAACGCAGTGTTATCGAAGGCCAGCGCGCGATCATGATCGGTGAAGCCCAGCGCCACGCCATCGCTGCGCGAAATTCGCCAGCACCAGGACAAGGTAGTGGTGCCATCATCAAGATGCGCCTGAAGCACGGGGGAGAGGGACTTCATTTCCGCCCCCAGCCGCGCAGCAGCGCCAGCGAGGCCAGCGCCGAGGAGACGACCCCGCCCGCGGCGCCAGTCACCGCGTAGAGGTTGAAGGGGCGGATATCGAGCGTGCCGGTTGCAAGGTCGAACTCCGCGAGGCCCGCCATGGCGAGGCCGGAAGCGGCAAGGCAGGCCAGATAGACGAGGCCGCGGGCAAAGTTCCAGTTCATGTTCAGACTCCGATCAGGGATTTGAGGAAAGCGAGGATGCGTGCGGCCAGCGTTGCCCCGACTGCCGCAGCTTCTGGCGCAGGCGCTGCGGGCGTGGCCGCGGATGGGGCGGAGGGCGTAGGGATGGCTGGCGGGCCGACGACCGGGCGCAGCAGCGCCAGCGCCTCGGCTTCGGTCAGCCGCCGGATCGGTCGCGCGAAACTCACTCGGCCGTCGTGGCCCACGGGTCAGACGGGAATGTCCCCGGTCGGATAGCGCCCCTTCGCGAAGAGGGTGCGGTCGGCCTCGCGCCGTGAGCGGATGGCAGCGGGCTTGAGCCAGCCCATGAAGCCGTCGGAGGCGGCCGCGCGATTGCCCGCATTGAGCGACTTGGTCAGCGCGGCCTTGGCTATGCCACCGGTGTTGTAATGAAACGAGACCAGCGCATCGAACTCGTGCGGCTGGAGGGGCACTTTCACGGCGCGCTCGACCTCGACCTCATAGGTGGCAACGTCGGCGCGCAGCAGCCGGAACGCCTCTCGGATTCCGGCATCAAGATCGTCGGGCATGCCGCGAGGCATCCTGGCGGGGTCGGGGGCTCCGGTTTCGGCGGTATGGCCGATGCCGAAGGTCCAGACGTCGTTCACGTCGAGGTAGGGTCCGGGCACGATACCTTCGTGCCGGATCAGGGCCAGAAGACCCCGGTCTGTCATATGCATGGATCACCCGATGGCTGAGAAAAGGAGGATGAGGGCGGCAACCGCGAGGCCGACGCGCAGCCGGTGGCTGTAGGTCAGACGTGGATCGGTCGCATCGCAGCGAAGGGAACGCGCGAGACGCAGGAGGTCACTCATCACCGGCGCCTTCCCTTGCGCCGCGCAGTCGCGCTAGGATCAGCTCGATGAAGGCGGGACCGAAGACCCCGACCAGATAGGCGGCCGATCCGGCCGCACCCCCGGCGGGAATGGCCTCGGGCGGCAGGCCGAGCCAGCGGGTGACAAGCGCCATCGACAGGCTGCCCATCCCCGCCGCGATCAGGCCGCCAATCAGGATATGGCGCAGGGCGTCGCGGAGCCGCATCCGCGTGGTCAGCGCATTGGTCGCGCCGCCCAGCGCACCCCAGGTGGCGAGGATCACGGCGGTGGAGCTTGCCAGATCGCGCAGCACCGTGGCGAAGAAGCCGGATTCATCATTCATCTGCGGATCTCCAGGAGGGGAATGGAAGCGATCGACCCGAGACGTTCGAGGTCGAGGGTGACGTCGAGCATGTCGGTGTCGAAGCGGACGGGGACGTCGAATTCGAAGCCTGCGGTGATTGCGACGCCTGCGCCCGGGGCGGCGGCGAAGCTGACGCTGCCGGTGGCGAGATCGACGCTCCAGCCCGTCATCTGCTCGACCCCGTTCAGGGCGATGCGAACGGTTCCCGCGACCGGCTTGGCGATGGCGCGGGTCCAGCTTTGCGCGCCGGAGGTGTAACGCTTAAGCAGGGCGAAACTGGTGACGGCGCCATTGCCGGTGCCGATGGGCTGGTCGGTGGGCGCAACAGCCTGCGACGGCAGGCAGGATTTGTAATCCGCCCAATCCTTGTAGCGGAACCCGTGCAACCGGCCATTGCGGGCCTCGAAAAAGGCCACGACCGCCGCCAGGTCGTCAGCGCGCCGGATGCCGTAGGCGACATCATAGCGGCGGCGCGAGTTTGCCCAGCTCGCGTTGCGCTCCTCATCGCCCGAAGTCAGCTCAACGATCTGCGTCCGTCGTTCCGGCCCGCCCCGCGCCCCGCGGCTGATGTTGTCGGGGAAGCGAACCTCGTGAAACGCCATCTATTCTCTCCGTTGTTCGTGCTTTTTTCCCGCAACCGATGCCCACTTGCGGGGCGCACTCACATGCCCCTCCGGCCCAGCGACACTGCGCGCGCAATGTCAGCGGCGACTTGCGTGCGGGATTGCCGGAAGCTTTCGGCGTCGCGGGCGTTGATCGTGACGTTGATGGCGGGTGTTGAGGACGGTCCCTGGCCGTAACCAGCAGCCTCACGCCGCGACAGAACCCGCTCGCCGCGCTGCAGGATCGCGGGCACCTCGTCCGGTTTGATCCCGGCCCAGCCGCCCGCGTGCATGCGCGGTGCATTGGCAAAGGCCATGGCCGGGATCATGCGGCCCGGCCCCGGTGATCCGACCATGCCGCCCGCGTGGAGAATGTTGGCGAAGATGCCACCCGCGCCGCCCAGCGCGCCGGAGAGGGCGTTCGCAATGGGGCCGAGGATGAAGCGTCGCGCCGCCAGCTTGGCCAGATCGGCGATCATCGAGGTGACGAGGTCGCGAAAATCGAGCTTGCCGGTTTTCACGAACTCGCCCACGGCGTTTTCGGCCGAGGTGAAGGCAGAGACCAGCGCATTGCCGATGTCGCCACCAATGTCGCGGGCTTTTGCGGCATAGTCAGCGAGCGTGGCTACGGCGGCTTCCCACCCGGTCTTGGCCACTTCGGCCCCGGCAGCGGCAGCTGCCCCAGCGCCCCCGGCGGCGCGGCCAGCCTCGGTCATCGACTCGTCCAGCCGGTCGGCGGCATCCGCGGCCCCGTCCAGTGCAGCTTCGCCTTCGGTTCCGGCACCGGCAACAGCATCCTTCAGCGCCTGCCAACTTTGCATCGGACGGGCGGCCGCATCGGCCAGCATGCCGGAGGCTTCGCGATACGCCTCGGCACGGGCGGTCGCTTCTTCTGCCATTCCCGTCAGCCCGAGATCGGGCGTGGTGACATAGGTCTGCGCCATGGCGGCCGAGAAGGCTTCGGCGGCGGCAGTTCCGGCCGCAGCGGCAGAACCCGCGAAGGGATTGTCAATCCGGCCCAGCGCCACGGGATCCAGCGTGCCGATCCGGACCCCACCTTCGCCCACGGCCCAATCGGGCAAGAGGTCCAGCGCGGCGTTCAAGCCGTTGATGAAATTGTTGATCCGGGTGACGACCCCATTCAGCATCGCCTCGACGCCACCGATCAGACCATTGGCGGCCTGGAATGCGAAATCCCCAATCGCGCCGGGCAACTGGCCCCAGATGGCTTTCACCGCATCATAGGCGCCGTTGAAGATCCCCGCCGCCGCGTTGCCGAAGTTGGTCACCGCTTCGACCGAGGACTGCATCGCGCCGTAGATGGTGGCTTGCAGCCCGGCCCAGCTGGCCTCGATCTTCGACCAGGCAGAGGCCGCGCCAAGGCCGATGCGGTCCCAGACCTCCAGCGCCAGATCCTTCAGCAGGCCAATCGCGGCACCAAACCCGCCCGCGCCTGCGACCAGCCGGGTGAACTGGAACACCAATTCGCCAGCCCCGACGATCAACGCGCCGATGCCGGCGCGGATCAGGGCACCCCGCAGGATGACAAGGCCGGTGGCAAGGCCGCGCACTGACAGGGCTGCCGCCGCCAGCCCCGCGACCCAGCGCCCGGCCATCAGGGCGGCAAAAGTGGCGGCATAGGTGGTGAGGCGACCGATGTTGTCGAAAAGCGCGTTGATCGCGATGCCGATGGGCCCGGTGCTGCGTGCCATGTCGGCCAGCGTGTTGGCGATGGTTTCCAGCGCCGGGGCAACGGCGGCCGTCAGCCGGTTGGTCAGCCCCAGCCAGATCAGGCTCAGCTTGGCGATGGCATCGCCGGTACGCTCGATCTGGGCGGCATCGCTGGCGCTGACCGCTACCCCAAAGTCGCGCACGTCCTGTGCCGCCTCGCGCAGGGTAGCTGGGTCAATCCGCAGAAACGCCAGCGCCGCCTTGTCGCCGAAGAGGTCAGACGCGACGGCGGCGCGTTCGGCCTCGGGGATCAGCCGGTTCAGCGCGTCCTGAATGGCGACGATGCGCAGGTCCAAGGGCAGCGCCTGCAGCTCGGAGGCCGAGAGGTTCAGCCGCTCAAGCGCGCCGACGGCCGATCCGGAACCGGCGGCCGCTTCCGACAGCCGGGTGGTCAGCTTCTTGGTGGCCTGTTCGATTTCGCCCATGGAAACTCCGGCCAATTCCCCGGCCCATGTCAGCACCTGCAGGCTTTCGACGGTGGTTTTCAGCGAGGCGGCCATGTCCGCCTGCGCGCCGATGGTTTCGAGACCGGAGCGGACCATCGCCACGCCAGCCGCAGCGGCTGCAACCGTCACGGCCGCCAGCGCGATCCCGGTCTTGCGGGCAAAGCTGGCCAGCCGGGTGTTGGCCAGCTCCATCTCGGTCGAGAGGCGGCCGAAGCCCCGTGCGCCCGCCCCGCCGATACCTTCCAGTTCGGCCCGCACCTGGCGGCCGCCCTCCGCCACGAGGCGGACGGACACGCGTTTTTCAGCCATCTCGGCTTCCCTCCATCTGTTCGTTCAGCTTGCGCACCATCACCGCCTCGACCTCGGGCAGCAGTTCGGCGGCGATCAGGGTGTCGATCCCGAGGGCACGGGCGATGGCGAGTGCCGCACCCATGTCCCAGCCCAGCACGGCACCGGGGATCACGCGCAGCTGACCACCAAGGCGGCCGACAAGATCCCAGACCTGCCAGCCCTCGGGGGTCAGCGGGCGGTTCAGTCTTGCAGGGCAGTCGGGGCAGGCAACTTGGCAGGCGGCGCAATAGCGGTCGCCCCCGCCGAAGGACCAGTCGGCGAGGGCGCGGAGACGTTTTTTTCGACATCCAGCAGCAAGCCGCGCGCGACGTACTGGGTCTGGAACGCCTCGAAAACTGGCCAGATTTCCAGGAGGGCGTCGATCCCCTCGGGGGTGACGGGCAAGGGTTGGCCCGTGGCATCGCCCACACCTTCCCAATCCAGCGCGGCGCGGCGGGCGACGGCCTTGGCCATGGCGAGAGCCAGTGCCTCTTGGCTGGCACCTTCCGGCAGGGTCTCGATGGCCGGATCAGCGCGAGCGGAAACCATCAGCGCGGTGGTCAGCGGCCCGACGAGGAGGCGCAGGCCGGGGGCGAGGTCAAGCCATTCGGGCGTGGCGGTCAGGTTCAGGCGGATCATGGTCAGTAACTCGCGATGCTGTTGATGAGGGTTGCGGTGCACATGCGGGCGGGGGAGGTGGCCTTGGCCGCCTGCCAGTCGAAGGTCGCCTGCACGCCCTGCGGCCCGGAAATCTCGATCCGAGGACGCGGCAGGTAGACGGCATGGGCCGTGAAGGTGAAGCTTTCGCCCGAGGGCAGGACATAGGCGAAGCTGATCTCGCAGGGGTCGCCGTTGATCGCCTGTGTCACCAGGGCGCTGTCGGCGAAGCGGACCTCGATCCGCCCCGTCAGGGCGGCAATGGACGGGTCGGCCCCGTCGATCTTGCCGTCGCTGCGGATGGTCTCGATCCGGTCGAGATTGTTGGCATAGGTGATTTCGGCCGAGACCACGTTGCCGAGCGCCGCGCCATTGCGGCTGATCGCGCCGTTGAAATGGCCGAAGCGCTTCAAGCCCAGCTCGGCGGGTGTGCCCGCGCCAGTTGCGGCGGCAATGGTCTCGCCCTGCGCCACGAGCCGCGCGGTGGCGGTCAAGAGCCCAGAACGCTGCAGCTGCCAGGAAAGCTGATCCAGCACGCAGCCCGAATACATCGCAAAGCGCGGCACCTCGGGCATGGCGGTCTCGATCGACATCGACGGCAATGTCCAGCCGCCTGAGCGGAATTCATGCGTGTAGGGCCCGGCGCCGGAGGTGATCGGATCGCCGAAAGCCGCCTTCAGCCAGAAGCCGAAGGCCTCGGCGTCAATCGGCACCATGACATCGCCATCGGCCGTCACCGCATCCTTGATCGGGGCGAGGGGATCGCGGCCATAACCGAGCAACTCGCTGTTCAGGAGTGGTTGTTCCGATCCCAGCGAGGTGCTGGCGAAGGGCATCCTGGTGAAGCCGCCGACCGGCGGGGTGCCGTAAGTGGTCTCATACGCAAGCGCCATCTGCGCCCGCGCGCCTTGCGCACGTGCCATGGGGGTATCCTCGATGTTGGGGTGTCAGGCCAGGGGGCCGGTGGTGGTGTAGTGCAGCACGACGGTGATCACCGCCGCCTTGAGTGCCGCGGCACCTTCGATGGGCAGATCAACGGAGGCCGGGGCTTCGGATTCAACCCAGTCGCAGAACCCGCCAAGTGTCCGGTTGGCTTCCAGCGCAACGCCAATGCTGGCGACCAAGTCATCGAACGCACTGGCCCGGCCAGTTCCGGCCTGGACAACGACTTCCAGCTCGGCGCGGTGCTGGTAGTGGTAACGCAGGGGCGACAGCGTCACCTCCGGCTCCCCCGGCTGGCCATCGCGCAGGATGATCAGCCCTGCGGCCGGGATCCGCTCGGGCAGCACCTCGTCACGCAAGGTGTGGGCGGCAAGCGGCTGCAGCCCCGCATGGAGCGCGGCGAGGACGGTTTCGCGGGTGGTTGGCATGGTGGCACCAGTTTCGTGAAAAGTTCGGAGCGCCATCCGGCAATCTGGCGCGGCGTTCTTGAATAGGTAATGCGTTTGCCTTACCTTGTGTTTGCGTCGTGAGGGAGAATCACATGCTTGCCGATCTCAAGGTCGAGTCCACGCTGACCGACAAATACCAGACCACGATGCCCGGGGTGGTGCGCAAGGCGCTCGGCCTCAAGAAGCGTGATCGCATCTCCTACACCATCTTGCCGGAAGGCGACGTTCTGCTGCGCCGCGCACCGGATGTCGTGGAAGACCCGGCCATCGGGGCCTTTCTCACCTTCCTCGCGCAGGACATCAGCCATAATCCCGGCCATATCCGCGCCCTGGATGCCCCGCTGCGGGCCAGGCTGTGCGAACTGGTCGAAGGTGTCGAACTTGATCTTGATGCGGCCCTGTCGCCCGACGATGAATGACAGACGGTTCCGTGGTGCCGTTGGTCGTCAACGGATGGACCCTGTTCGCGCATCCGCTGTTTCTTGATCAGGTGGCGGAGCTTGCCGAAAAGGTCGCGGCCCTCAAGGCCGCAAACCCGGCGGGCTACCGCAGCAAGAACGCAACCAAGCGCCTTGCCGCGATCACCAAGCTGATCTTTGAGGAAATCCCGTCCGATCCCACCGACCCGAAGTTCCGGCAGGGCAACACGTTGGGCGACGAGCACCGGCATTGGTTCCGGGCAAAGTTCTTTCAGCAATACCGGCTGTTCTTCCGCTTCCATGCTGAAAGCCGCATCATCATCTTTGCGTGGGTGAATGACGATACGACGCTGCGCGCCTATGACAGCCGCACGGATGCCTATCGGGTGTTCAAGGGCATGCTGGAGGATGGCAACCCGCCCGGCGATTGGAAGGCCCTGCTGGCAAGTGTGCAGAAATCTACCGGCCCGCTTGCCGAACTGATGGAGCAGAGGTGACGCGGCTCGCGCGTCACAGCTTCCCCTCCACCCATTTCGCAACTATTCGACCCGGCACGCCCTCCACCGCCCGCTCGGCATCCCGCGCCAGATCCAGCCGCTTGCGCAACCTGACCTGCGGCACCAGCAGGAAGATCGGCACGGTTGCCACTCCGCGTCCAGTTTTCGACTTGGACGCTACGGCCCGACCCTTCGAATTCAACCGCCCCTCTGCCACCAACAGGCTCGGTCCCCGGCGGCGATAGATGAAGCGCAGGCCCAACCCGGTGCGGCGTTCCCATTCGGCGGGGGTGATCCGGCCGCCCTTCGTGCTTTTCCCCGCGGCCGGGGTGGGGATCGCCAGCCAGAACCCATCCTTCGACCGGATCAGCGGCCCGGTGTCATGCGCGCCGATGATCACCGGGGCATTGGACCAGACCAGCGCCGCCGCGTTCAGGCTGTCGCTTGCTTTCGGATAACTGGCCATCCGGATCGAATTGCCAAGCCTTGTGCCCAGTCCCGCGCCGGTGACCTGCGCGCGCCAGGCGGATTTGAGATCGGAGCCCGCCGCGCGCATCGCCGCCGAGACCGCCTTTTCCCCGGCGGCGATCTCGGCCCGCATCAGGGCGACGAGGTCGGGGCTGATTTCGAGTTTCAGCTTCATGCGGGCCGCAGGTCCAGCGTCCAGATCAGCCGTTCCCGGTCGCGGATCGGCTCGCCCTGGAGGAGGAAGCTGTCGGTACCGATCACCAGCAGATCGCCGGACCGGGGATCGGGCAGGTCGGAGACCTGGACATCGACCATCATGGTGTCGCTGACGAAACGCCCGGCCCCGAAGTCGGTGATGCGATCCGGGGCGCGGCGGATCACCCGGATCGGGCGTTCCTCCGAGGTGGCGGCGGAAATCCACACCGCCGCCACCGCCATCGAGGGGTTGCCGAAGATGCGGCCCAGCGCCGCCTCGAACACCGACATGGGCGTCGCCGTCAGTTCGACGTGTGCAGGCGGATCGCGAGGCGCGGTCGCTTGTTGACCGGCAGGATCGAGGCCTCGGTCATCAGATCGATCCAGCGGCCCTTTTCGTCGAGATGCTGGCGGGCGTAGAGCGGCAGGCCGATGGTGTTGGCCGCCTCCAGCAGGTTGGCCGGTCCGCCATAGGTGGTGAAGGTGTCGAAGGTGCCGACCGGGAAGGCGACGCCTTCGCCAGCAGGCAGGAAACGCTCGGCGGTGCCGGTCGAGAGCGTGGCGCTGCCGGTATATTCCTCGAACAGGATCCCGGCGAAGGGAAAGGCACGGCGGACATCCTCGCGCAGCGGCTGGCCACCGGTGGCGGAATAGAACTTGTAGGCATCCTCGGTCTTCGGGTGCGAGATCAGCTTGTCGAAGAACTCGGGGCTCACCAGCGCATGCGCCCGGGTCATGCTTTCGCCCAGAAGGTTGTCTTCGATGGCGCGCAGCACCTCCCGGACCTTGCCCTGAACATTGGTGCCCGCCGTGCCGAGGGTGAAGTCGACCGAGATCTGGGTAAGACCGAACTCGCTGAAGTAGTTGTAAAGGGTCGTGCCCGCGCCGTCCTTCACGATGCCGCGCAGCGCGTTCATCTCCATGTATTCGCGGGTCTGGGCATGCTTCCTCCGCATCAGCTGCAGCTTGCGGTTCATCACCTCGACCAGCGGGTCGGCGGCATCGGTGACGCCCAGCGCCGGTTGTCCCTGGATGTCGCCGGGCAGGATGACATCGTCATGCGGGATCCACGGCAGGGCGAAGCTCCGCATCGAGCGGCCCTCGCGGGTACCGACGGTGGCCGGGGCGCCCAAGGGCACCGAAGGCAGCAGGCTGAGCACGCCCTGGAACTGTTCGATGACGATGCTGCGCTGGGTCACGCCCTCGAAGCGGAAGAGGCCGATCTGGCCGAGCCGGGTGTAGAGGTTGGGCAGGATATTGATGGCCTGCGTCATCTCGGCCAGCGAATAGCCGCCAGCGTCGAAGGGGTTGCGGATGATGGCGTTCATGGCGGACTCCGTGGATTTTGGGAAAAGGCGGGACGATTGCGGCTGAACCGCGCTCGTCTGGAGGTACGATCAGTGGGCGCGTCGACGTCAGACGCCGTCGCGGGCGATGATGCCGACGGCGGCGAGCTGGCCGAGCTTGGTGGTGATCTTGGCGCCATCGTCGACGGTGGCGTCGTAGGCGAGCTCCGCCCGCGAGACGATGGACGGGCCCCGGGCAACGACGATCCCCACGGCATCGGCCAGCGTGGCGTCAACGGCATGGAGCAGCACGGCCGTGGCGGTCTGGGCGCCGTCGGTGCCGCCACTGGTGGCGAGCTTGTATTTGCCGCTGGCGGTGATCTTCCCGAGGACCGCGCCCACCGGATAGGGCATGCCCATCAACAGGGTCACGGTCTCGCGGGTGTAGTTCGGGTTGACCTCATATTTGAGGGCATCGCCGAGGCTGGGCGGTTGGGTCAGGACAGGCATGGGTCAGTCTCCGGAATGGTGAAGCGGGGGATGGTGATCAGCGCTTTGCCTCTGCCGCGACCTTCCGGGCGGCGGCGATCAGCGGGCTGTCTTTCGCGGCGGCTGCGGCCGGGGCAGTGGCGATGATCCCAGCCGCATCAGAGCGGGCGGCGAGGTCGGCCAGCACCCGGGCGCGCAGGGCTTCGGGTTTCAGACCCTTCGTGACGGCATCGGCGGCGTCGATGGTCACGCCAAGCCGCGCGGCCTGGGCACAGACCTGCGCCACCTCCGCCGCCTCGGCGCGGATGGACTCGGCGGATGGTGCCCGAGCTTCCGGTGCCGGGAGCAGGGGGGCTGGCGGAATCGGCGCCGAGGATGCCGCAACCGGTGCGGGTGCGGGATCAGCACTGGCGGGCGGCTCGGGCGCGGGCGACACGGGGTCGGTCGGTGCTGCCACCACGGGCGGGGCCGCTGACAAAACCGGGCTTTCGGTGGGGAGGGTGGTCATCTTCGGACCCTTTCTGCTGGGGGGAGTGATGCCGCGCGGGGCGGCGGCGAAGGCGCGGAAGGCGGTGACGGGATCGGCGACCTCGTCGGCGAGGCCTGCGGCGATGGCATCGGCGCCGCGGAACACGGCGGCTTCGGTGGCGAGTGCCGCGTCTCGGGTCAGCCGGTCCCCGCGCCCGGCAGCGACGGTTTCCGCGAAGAGGAAGCGGACCACCTCCAGCTCGCGCTGCATCTGGTCTTGCACGGCTTCGGGCAGCGGCTGGTACGGATTGGCGTCGATCTTGTGCGATCCGGCATGGATCAGAGTGACGGCGATACCCTTTTGGTCCAATGCCCCGCTCATGTCTGTGTGCAGCGCCACCACCCCGATGCTGCCGACAGCACCGGTGCGCGGCAGGATGATCCGGTCGGCTTGGGCCGCGAGGACATAGCCTGCCGACAGGGCATGTTCCGCGACAAAGGCGTGGACCGGCTTCTGCGCCCGGGCAGCGCGGAGGCGATCCGCCAGATCGAAGGCCCCGGCGACCTCGCCGCCGAAGCTGTCGATGTCGAGCGCGATGCCGCGCACGGCCGGGTCGGCGATGGCCGCGTCGATCTGTGCGGCGATGCCTTCATAGGAGGTGAGGCCAGAGGACTGTCCGATCCAGGCCCCGCGATGCACCAGCGTTCCGGCGATCTCGATCACCGCGATGCCGTCGACCAGCGCAAAGGGCTGGGTGCCATTGCGCTGATGACGCTGCGCGAGATCATTGCCGAACAGCGAGGCACGGGCGGGCAGGGTGGCAGCGCCCAGATCTGCCGCCTCCACCTCGATCCCGTGGAAGGTGATATCCCGTCCGGTGATGCGCGGGCCAAGCCCGGAGAGGAAGGCCAGCGCCTTGGCAGGATCGACCATCAACGGGGTGTTGAAGGCGCGCTGCGCGATCTGGACATGATGCATCATGGGTTTTCCTCGCGGGCGGTTTCCGGGTTATCGTCCTCCGCCCCGTCCTCTTCGGTGGCGTCGGGCTGGTCGGCGCCCGGACCGCCATCGCTGCCACTGCGGTTGGTCGACGCGCCCGGCGCCTGCGCGGGCGACCCCGGGCGCCGGAAGTCGAGGCCCAGCGCCAGTTCTCTCTTCCGCTCGGCGGCGATTTCGCGGTCGACCTGTTCGGCGTCGTAGCCGCGTTCGGAGATGGCTTGCGTGCGGGATTTCAGGCCCGCCTCGATCTGCAGGATCTCGGCCGAGGCATCCTTCATCGGATCGACCCAGTCCCATTTGGTCGGCAGCCAGGCACAGGCCAGATATTGCCGCCGCTGGCTCTCGTAGTCCGGCAGGTCCAGCGCGCCGGAGAGAACGGCCACATCCATCCAGCGCGCCCAGACCGCGCGGCAGAGCTGGAAGACCATGACCGAGTGCTGGAAGGCCGAGATGCGGCGGCGGAAGTCGACGAGGGCAATCCGCGTGTTGGAGAAGTTGCCCTTCGCCGTGTCACCGGTCATGTAACCATAGGGCACGCCCAGCGCCGCGCCGATCTGCAGGAGCGTGCGATACTGGAAGGGCTCATAGGTGCCGCCCGAGTCTGGCGTCGCCGGGGTGGTGACATCCTCGCCGGGATCAAGGCGGACCACCTGGCCGGGCTCGACCTCCAGATCCTCCTCGGCGGGTTCCAGCGGGGTTTCCGGGGCGGGCGAGGTGATGAACATCGCGAACATCGCCGCGATCTTCTTCCGCTCCAGTTCCGCGTCGTCATAGAGATCGAGGGTGAAGAGCTTGACGATGGCCGGAGCGAAACGCGACACACCGCGCAGCTGCCCGGCCTCAACCGGGTCCAGCACATGGATCACCTCCGAGGCAGGAACCCGGACGGTTTCGCCGGATAGCCCCGGATCGGTCATGTCGCCGGGGTGACGGCGCAGGAAGTGATAGGCCACGCGACGGCCAATGCCGTCGAACTCGATGCCCTGCCGGATCAGCCCGGCACCGGGCAGGGTCCGGTTCATGTCGAGCGGCAGCATCTCGGCGGGCAGCATCTGCAGCTGGAGCGGCACTGTCAGGCCGTCTTCAACGCGGCGGGGCCGGATGCGAATGAAGACCTCGCCCGACAGAAATACCTCGCGCGCCGCCCGGCGCTGAAGCCCGTAGAAATCCGTCAGCCCTTCGGCATCGGCGTCGTCGGTCCAGGCTAGCCACAGCGCCTGCAACTCTTCCTTCCTGGCGGCATCCGCGATGGTCGAGGAGGGCTTGATGCCATCGCCGACGACATTGCTGGCAAATGACTCCACCGCGTTCGCTGCATAGCCGTTGTTCCGCACCAGCCAGCGGGCGCGGGCGGTGATCGTGTCGCCCGAGGCGGCGATCAGCGTGTTCACATGGGCGCGGGATGCCCGGAACCCGCGCAGGCGGCGGTGGGATTGAGCCGCGTCAAATCCGCCGATGATCGAGCCGAGCCGTTGACGAAAGGCGTCAAAACCCATCGGTCAAAGCCCCTTCGAGGCTACGGTGCCCCAGCGCCGACGACGTGGCGTGCCGGTGGTGGCAATGGCGATGCGTCCCTCCAGATCGGCGATGGCGTTCGCCAGTTCGGCATCGGACCCGTAATTGATCGACTTGCCGTCATAGCTGACCGAGCGGACGCCTGCATAACGGGCCTCCTGCAGCGCCGCCAGAAGCGCGCGCATCCGTTCCAGATCCATCTCAGTCCCTCATGAAGTTCGGGGTGTAAGCCCGGCGTTTCCGCCGTGGCGTGGTTGGTGTCCCGGCCTTAGGCGGGGCAGGGATGGCCGGTTCGATTGGCGTCGCCTGTTGCGGAGGAAGGCGTGTTTCCACGCCTGCCAGCACCTCAAGCCGCCGCCAGGTTGTCTCGTCCCAGCGGTCAGCGCCCATGATCCAGGCCGCAGCCCGGGCATAGACCCTTGCGTCGAGTGCCTCGTTGCGTTCCCGCATCTTCTGCCATTCGGGGTGGGCATAGCCGCGCTTGTTGCGCACCGTGACCAGCTGTTCGGCCACCAGCTGCTTCAGCCATTCGGTGTCGATCCAGTCCGGCAGGTGCACCGTGCCCGGCGCTTCCAGCACGCCGACGGCCCGGTCCTCGTCGCTCGGCCGCTCCAGCCGCAGGAAGCGGTAAGTCTCGGTCTTGAAGGTGGCGGTGGCCACCGACCAGAGCCGGGCGCCACGCCGCAGGCGTTTGCCGCCGATGGTGGCGTCGACAAAGGTCGGGCCCGACACCGGCGAGGCGCGGTTGAACCCTTCAAGGCCCTTGATCGGGGCGACCTGGTCGAAGCCCTGCTTGCGCGCCCAGGCATAGACCGCTGGCGCTTCATAGCCGGTGTCGATGGCCAGCTTGCCGATCACCATCACCGCCCCGTTGGCGCAGGTCCATGTCCGCCCGAGCAAAGCCGTCAGCTTGTCCCAGCAGGCCGGATCGTCGGGGCCGCCCGCAATCACGATGTGATCGACCAGCCAGCTTTCCAGGCCCCGGCCCCAGGCCCAGACATCGACCTCGATGCGGTCCTTCTGCACATCGACGCCAGCGGTCAGGAACAACCCGCCCATCGGAATCTGGACGCCGCCGTAGGCTTCGCGCCGTTCTGCCAGCCGCTGCCATTCGGGCGCATCGCCACTTTCAACCCAGGTCTCGCCCAGAAGCGTATCGCGCGCCGCGCGCAGCATCTCCTCCGAGCCTTGCGCCGACAGCCATTCCCGCGCGATCTGGGCCCAGCTTTTCCAGCCCAGCGGCGAATAGAGTGCCGAGAGGTGGAAGCCGATGGAATGCGGATCGGCGGAAATGGCGGTCGCGCGCCACTCACCCTTCTCCAGCATCCCGGTCTTGTGGTGCTCCGCGATGGGCTTCTCGCAACCCTCGCAATGATAGGCCGCCGATTCTGGTTGGCCCTTTGCCCAGCGCAGCCGCTCAAACTGCAGCCATTGCATCGCGCCGCAATGCGGGCAGGGCACGAAATACCGGCGCTGGTCCGATGCCTCGAATTCGCGCTCGATCCGGCTGATGCCCCGGATCGTCGGCGTCGAGACCAGGAACACCTTGCGCCGGTGCGAGAAGGTGGTGGTCCGTGCCTCGGCCAGCGTGACGGGATCGCCTTCCTCGTCGGCCGAGGCCGGGTAGGCGTCCACCTCGTCGAGGAAGATGTAGCGGGCAGGCATCGACCGCAGGCCGGTCGGCGAGTTGGCCCCGGTCAACACCAGGATGCCGCCCGGAAATTCCTTGGACAGCATCGAATTGCCCGCGTCGCGCGACCGGGCCGGGTTGACCCGTTCGCGCAGAGCCGGGGACTCAGAAATCAGCGGGTCCAACCGCCCGCGTGAGGTGCGCTTGGCCATCTCCACGGTCGGCAGCACGGCCAGCATCGGCCCCGGCGCATGATGGATGACAAAGCCGATCCAGTTGTTGCCAGCCTCGGTGGCCCCGACCTGCGCGGCCTTCATGAAGCTGATCCGCTGCGCCGGGTGCCGCGGCGACAGCGCATCCATGATCTCGCGCAGGTAGGGCGCGCGGGCCGTGCGATACCGCCCCGGTTCCGCCGCGGCGCGCGACGACAGCCAGCGATGCGCATCGGCCCATTCCGATACCGTGAGGTCCGGGTCGGGACGGATGCCGCTGCGCCAGACCCGCAACAGATCCTCGGCCCCGTCGAAATCGAGGTCGAGGCCTTCGGTCAGATCGTTATGGTCCCCGTCGTCAGCCGAGGCTGACCCGGAGATCGGCGAGGGCGTCGAGTTGCGCTCTGACATGGGTTTCCAGCACCCTCTGCAGGATCGCGGCCTCGATGATCACCAGTCGCTCCGGTCGCACCGGCTGTCCGGATTGCTTTTCCACCTCCGTGGCCACCTCGGCCGCCATCAGCGCCGCCACCCGGGCGGGCCAGGTCACCCAGACATCGCGTTCCTGCCGCGCGAGGCGGAACACCAGCGCCTCCGCCCGCGCCCGGTCGACCAGCGCGCCCTTCTTCTTCTGGATCGCCAGCTGGCGTTCCTGTGCCTGGTAGACGGTCAGCGCGGTGCGCGCCTTCAGATAGGAGGAACTGTCCGCGGGACCGCTGAACCCCGCATCGCCGCCGGTGCTGCGCCGCTGCTGGTCCGGGTCCGTCATCTCGGCCCGCCGCGCATCCGAGGCGGCGGCGTTGATCGAACCATCTTGGTGGACCACAAGTCGCCCGGCCTTCCTTGCCCTCTGAACTGCCCCGCGCGAAAGGCCCGAATGGGCGGAATAGTCCCGCTCGCTCATCCCCTTCATCGCCAGCCCCTTTCGATCAACGCAATGATATTGCTTATGTTTCAGTTGATTAAACTGTTCGCCAGAGCGAATCTGGCAGCAGGATCACGATGCAACTCACCGAAGGATGCCCGCCATGACCACCCGCCGCGCCACCGCTCCGAATGACAGTGCGCTCGCCGCCTTCCTCGCCGCCAAGGCCGAGATCGACACCATGCTGGAACGGCTGCAGGTCCTGAGTGCCGAGCATTTCGAGTTTGACCCGGACGCGATCAACTGGGGCGCTGTCGGGTCGATCCAAAGCGTCGCTGTCGATCTGCGCAAGATCAGCGACTTCCTCTTTGGCGAGGGCGAATACACCGCCTGACAAACGTGCGGCACCGGACCAGCCCCGCGATGGCGGGGCTCGGCCTCGTAGAAGGGGCGCATCCCGCGCACCCGGATGAACGGAACACCCGATGTCCTATCAGACCCTGCTTCACGAACTGGCACCCGACCTGAACCCCGCCGGCGTGGAAGCCACCATGCGACTGCATTACGGCACCCTCAACCATCTGCCGCGCGAGATCTTCGCCGAGGAGGCGCGGCTCGCCGCTGATCTGGAACGCCAGTCGCCCGGCATCCTGCGCCGCATCGCCGACAGCTTGGGGCTCGCCGACGAATTCGCCAAGTGGGAGGCCTGAACCATGACCAAGCTGTCGGAAACCCAGAGCCTGATCCTGACCGCCGGGGCCCAGCGCCCGGACAACCTCGCCCTGCCGCTGCCGAAGGGGCTGGTCGGCGCCGCCGCCAAGATGGCGGTCGGCAAGATGATCGACCGGGGCTGGCTGCAGGAGGTCGAGGCCAACCTGCGGCGCGGCGAACCGCTCTGGCGCGAAACCGGTGATGGCCATGGCACCACGCTGATCGTCACCGACGCAGGCCTGCTGGCGGTCGGGATCGAGCCGGTGGTGGTGCAGACCATGGCGGCCCTCCGCGACCGCGCCAAGGCGGAGCCCGATGCCGAACCGAAAGCGCCGACGCCGCGGGCCGGAACCAAGCAGGCGCAGCTGATCGCGATGCTTGAGAAGCCCGAGGGCGCGACGATGGACGAGATTACAGCCGCCTTGTCGTGGCTGCCCCACACAGCGCGGGGCGCGATGTCCGGCGCCTTGGGCAAGAAGCTGGGGCTGCTCGTGACCTCGGCCAAGGAAGAAAAACGGGGCCGGGTGTACCGCATCGGCGTGACCGCCTGACAACGCCAATCTCTCTTATGCCCCCAGCCGTTTGGCCTTCAGATCGGCGTTGTTGCAGAACTCGGCGTTTTGGCGTGATGCCCCTTACCGCGCTGATATCATGCCATGCGTTCGATCTCGGCGGTGCCGAGAGCATTGAAGCGGTTCATGAGAGCGATGCGGATATGGATTTCGGCGGTCTGGC
>JAUQYA010000085.1 GCA_030837785.1 Albidovulum sp. | reverse complement strand
GCCCCGCGATTTTGCCTTGGACTTCCTCCAGACCCCGCCTCGCGGCGACGCCCTTGCCCTTCGGCTAACCTTCGGCTCTGCGTACACCTGGTATCGGGACTTGCACCCGACTCGCTTCTTGCCATGCCCGGCACACACGACCCGCTTCACCTGCCCCGCGTAGCGGGGTCAGGTGCAAGCCCCAGTTAGGCCGGTTGATTGAATGTTGGGTTGCCAACCCTCCCAACTTGTTCAAATGTCTCAATCCATACCTTTCTATCCCACGTTTCATCAAAATCGGCTATCCAAGCTATCTGATCTAAAACATAATGACGACCACATAGGCCACGGTCCGCATCAACACAAACAAACCGGTCGTTGAACTGGATCCCATCCAGTCTATATTGATCATGCTTCCGATAGGCAATGACCAATTCGGATGGATGTCCACGGTCATAGCGTCTTAGCCACATACGGGTATCAACAAACCCAAACCAAGCAGCCCGATCTATGGGTTGACCACCTGGCTGAATTGGCCCATCTTGGCGTTGCAAAAAGTGATAGCCATAATATGTTCTTGGATCATCCTGCGCCACGTTCCCAACCTCGCGCATCATTGCTTTAATAGAATCCATAATATTCGTCTGAATATCATTTCCATTGATATTATACTTTAGCTAATGCCGACTTTTAATTCTTTGAACGATTGGAAGTTAAAAGTGAGCAATGATTTTAGGGTCTGTTTTTTCTCGACATGGGCGGTTTCAATGAAGTGGAGAATCGAGGTTTTGAAGTCCTGAAAGGTGGGGTAATAACGGGCGTGCAGGCAGCATTTTTTCACCAGCTTCCAGAATCGTTCGATCAAGTTGAACTGGGGCGAATACGCCGGGAGAAACAGCAACTCGATCTTGAGAGCAGCGGCGGTGTCTTGCACCAGCCGACAGCGCTGATAGCGGGCGTTGTCCAGAATGACGGTGATCGGAACCGGCAAGGCCAGCTCGGCCAATTGGCGCAGCAGCCGACAGACGCTTTCGCTGTTCATGTAGGCGTCGGTGGTGACGGTGATCAGTTCGTGGGTGATGGCGTTGAGCGCGCCCAGCACGCTGAGCCGGTGCCGGCCGGTGGGGGTGGGCTGCCAGCAGCGGGCGACGCACCACAGCCAGCTCAGAAACAAGCCATGCACAAAATGGGCGGCATCCACGAAAAAGACCGCGCGTTGACCCGCTTGCGCTTGGGCCAGACGCGGCTCCAGTTCCTGCTGCTGGAACCGCGCCCGCTCCGCCTGCTGCTCGGGAGTCGGCTCCGGGCCGGGGATCGCCCCCGTCTTGCGCCGCTTCAAACCGAACTGTTTGAGCACCTTACCGACCTGGGCGGGGCTGCGCTCGATCCCGGTCAGCTCGGCAATGCGGGTGCTGGCTTCGGCCAAGGTCGCGGGCGGTTGCCGCGTGAAGGCCAGCCGAATCGTCGCCTCGTGGGGCGCCAGCGCACTCCGGGTGCGCCGAAACCGGCAGGCGGTCAGCGCCGCCCAGCCCCCGTCCTGATAAAGGCGCAGATAGCTGATCAGGGTCGGTTTGGTGATCCCCACGCGCGCACAAATGGCTTGATGCGACCAGCCTTCACTCTTGAGATAAAGCACTTCCAGGCGTTGCCGCACCCGGGGATGCGGGTGATGAATTCGCTCATGCCGCAGTCGTTCCCGCGTCTCATTGGAAAAAACCAGTCGAATCATGGCGCGCCCTCCAGACCCTGGATTAATCTTCGGAATACCATAAAACAAAGCAACTAAAAGATAAAATCTGGCTTAATTAAAAGTATA
>JAUQYA010000084.1 GCA_030837785.1 Albidovulum sp. | reverse complement strand
CGCCAGACCGCCGAAATCCATATCCGCATCGCTCTCATGAACCGCTTCAATGCTCTCGGCACCGCCGAGATCGAACGCATGGCATGATATCAGCGCGGTAAGGGGCATCACGCCAAAACGCCGAGTTCTGCAACAACGCCGGTTCGCCTTCTCCCGTGCGCTCGACCTCTTCGGCCTCTCTTACGCCGTGACGGCGCGTCTGCGGATGCTTCGGATGGTGTTTCTCGCCGTGCTTCTCAGCCCGTACTTCGCGGCGCTGGTCGCCACGGTCGGCCGGGCGGGCCACGTGCAGCCGGCGCAGCAGGTCAACCTCACCGATTTCAACGCCTCGGCGCTGGAGCAGCTTCTGATGCTGCGTGTCCGTCTGGCCGAGGCGGCCTTCTCGCCTGCCGGACAGGCGGTGCCTGTCGCGGGCCTGCTCGGCACGGTCGTCTGCCTGGCCTGCCTCGGCTGGAGCGTCGTGAAGCTGCGCCGGGTACTCGCCGAGGCGCACCGTTGGCGGCGGATCGGCAGGATCGACCTGCGCCTGTCGGACACCGTCACCGTGCCCTTCTCGACCCGCGGGTTCAGGACGCGGATCGTGGTGCTGCCGTCCTCGATGCTGGAACGCGCGGCGGACCAGAAGATCGCGCTCGGCCACGAATTCCAGCACCTCAGGCAGGGCGACGTCGAATGGAAGATCGCGCTGCGGCTGATCGGGCCGTTCCTGTTCTGGAACCCGGCCTTCCACATCTGGAAGCATCAGGTCGCGGAACTGCGCGAGCTTTCCTGCGACCGGCAGGTTCTGGCGCGCCGCCGCTATGATGTCGCGGCCTATTGCGACTGCCTCCTCAGGGTGTGCCAAGACGGGCTCAGGCGGCGGCTGATGGCCGTCGAGGTTCCCGTCGTGGCGCTGGTGCGGACCGAGAACCGGCTTTTCGGCGGCCGGCCGGCCGCACTTCTCAGGCGCCGGATGCTCTCGGTGATCGAGGGCCGGGCCGAACGGCACCCGCGGCTTGCCCTCGCCGTGCTGTCGGGGCCCGCGCTGGCCGTGACGCTGACCGCGGCGGTGGCGATCCAGAAGCCCGGCGACTGGAGCCAGGACCGCATCATGCTGTCGACCATCGTCAATCTCGAACGGCTCCAGGCGGTGAACGGCCCGGTCCCGATGTTCGGCTCGCCCGGCTACTGAGAAACTGGCATCATGGTCGCCTGCCGTCTGGTCCTACGGCGGCGGCGGCATTCGTGGTGATCTGGCACCAGAACGGCATTCCGTCCTGCGGCGGAGTGCGGCATGATCTGCCCGGGACCATCCCCCCGGGCATCCCTGAAGCGAGGCAATCCGATGAACAGCACCGTCTATTCCAACGACATTAGCGGCGTGGTCGAGGCCGACCGCGCCCATCTCTGGCACCACCTGATGCAGCACAAGCAGTTCGAGACCGTGGACCCCCGCGTCATGGTCGAGGGCAAGGGCATGCGCATCTGGGACGCCAAGGGCAAGGAATACCTCGACGCCGTCTCGGGCGGGGTCTGGACGGTGAACGTGGGCTACGGCCGGGAATCGATCGCCAAGGCGGTCTATGACCAGCTCGTCAAGATGAACTATTTCGCCAACACCGCGGGCTCGATCCCCGGTTCGATTTTTGCCAGGGCGCTGATCGACAAGATGCCGGGGATGAGCCGGGTCTACTACACCAACTCCGGCTCCGAGGCGAACGAGAAGGCCTTCAAGATGATCCGCCAGATCGCGCACAAGCGCTATGGTGGCAAGAAGCACAAGATCCTCTACCGCGAGCGCGACTACCACGGTGGCACGCTCGCCACCATGTCGGCGGGTGGCCAGGACGAACGGAACATGCAGTATGGCCCCTTCGCGCCCGGCTTCGTGCGGGTGCCGCACTGCCTGGAATACCGCAAGCACCAGCAGGCGGGCGCGCCGGCCGAGAACTACGGCGAATGGGCGGCCGACCAGATCGAGCAGGTGATCCTCCGCGAAGGCCCCGACACGGTGGGCGGCCTCTGCCTTGAGCCGGTAACGGCCGGCGGCGGCGTCATCACCCCGCCCGCGGGCTACTGGGAAAGGGTGCAGGAGATCTGCCGCAAGTACGACGTCCTTCTGCATATCGACGAGGTCGTCTGCGGCATCGGCCGCACCGGCACCTGGTTCGGCTACCAGCACTATGGCATCAAGCCCGACTTCGTGACGATGGCCAAGGGCGTGGCCTCGGGCTATGCCGCCATCGCCTGCTGCGTCACGACCGAGGCGGTCTTCGAGATGTTCAAGGACGACGCGTCGGACCCGATGAACTACTTCCGCGACATCTCGACCTTCGGCGGCTGCACCGCAGGCCCGGCGGCGGCGATCGAGAACATGCGGATCATCGAGGACGAGGGGCTTCTGGAGAACACCATCCGGATGGGCGAGCGGACCATGAACAATCTCCACGCGCTGATGGAAAAGCACCGGGTGGTGGGCGACGTGCGCGGCAAGGGGCTGTTCTGCGGCGCCGAACTGGTCGCCGACCGCAAGACCAAGGAGCCGGTGGACGAGAAGAAGGTCGCCGCCGTCGCGGCCGAATGCATCGCGCAGGGCGTGATCATCGGCACCTCCAACCGCTCGGTGCCGGGGCTGAACAACGTGCTCTGCCTCTCGCCCGCGCTGATCGCGACGCCCGACGACATCGACCAGATCACCGGGGCGATCGACAAGGCGCTGACCAAGGTCTTCAACTGATCCGGACCCTGCCGGCGGCGAGTGCGAAAGAGGGGAAGGGGCTACGCGCCGGCGCGGCCCCTTCGCCTTTGCGGCCGGCGCGCAGGCCGTTGCGGGCCCTGTGCCGGAGGAAACCGGTGAAAATCCGGGTGTTATTGCCTAACAGTGCCCGAAAAGGCCACCAAGACGCTGGGAACGGTCCTTGCACCTGCCGCCGATACCCCCACATTGAAGGGGACTGCGGTGCCCCGCAGGGATGCCCGCGATGAAGGAGCGTGAGAATGTACAAGACGATTTCGGCGCTGATGGTCGGCCTTGCCCTTGCCGGGGCTGCCAATGCCCAGACCGTCGTGACGGACACCGACGGCAACGGCAGCTACTCGATCGAGGAGATGACCGCGGCCTATCCCGACATGACGCCTGACATCTTCGCGCAGGTCGACGTGAACGGCGATGGCGCGCTGGACGCCGACGAACTGGCGGCCGCGCGCGAACAGGGCACGCTGCCCAACTGACATGTTCCGCATGACGGAACGGGAACGGGCGCCGCGATGCG
>JAUQYA010000083.1 GCA_030837785.1 Albidovulum sp. | reverse complement strand
CCCCCCCCCGCCCCCCCCGGGGTATTTCGGCAACGAAGAAGCCCTAGCGGCCGAAGGCGCCGGGCCCCCTGAGCTTCGCGTGGCGGTTCACGTCCTTGTAGAGAAGGTAGCGGAAGCGGCCGGGGCCCGCGGCATAGCAGGCCTGCGGGCAATAGGCGCGGAGCCACATGAAATCGCCGGCCTCGACCTCGACCCAGTCCTGGTTGAGCTTGTAGACCGCCTTGCCCTCGAGCACGTAGAGCCCGTGCTCCATCACATGGGTTTCCTCGAAGGGGATCACGCCGCCGGGCTGGAAGGTGACGATGTTGACATGCATGTCATGGCGGAGGTCGTCGGGCTCGACGAAGCGGGTCGTCGCCCAGCGCCCGCCGGTGTCGGGCATGGCGACCGGCGCCAGATCCTGGTCGGAGGTGACGAAGGCCGCGGGCGTCTCGATCCCCGGCGCGGGTTCGTAGAGCTTGCGCACCCAGTGGAAGCGCGCCGGATGGTCGGTGCCGTTGTGGACGCGCCAGGCGCAGCCGGGCGGGATGTAGGCGTAACCGCCGGCACCGAGATCATGTTCCTTGCCGTCGAGCGAGAGCCAGAGCTCGCCCTCGGTGACGAAGACCACGCCCTCGGCGCCCGGCTCGGGCTCGGGCGCGTCGGAGCCGCCGCCGGGGCCCACCTCCATCACATACTGGCTGAAGGTTTCGGAAAACCCGGTCATCGGGCGCGCGATCAGCCACATGCGGGTCTCGCTCCAGCCCGGCAGAAAGCTCGTCACGATGTCGGAAAAGCAGCCCCGCGGGATGACGCAATAGGCTTCGGTGAAGACGGCGCGGCCGGTCATCAGCGAGGTCTGCGGCGGCAGGCCGCCGTGGGGCGCGAAGTAGCGGTTCGGGGCCTTTGTCATCTCGGCATCCTTCATCGGGGCAGCATGTCCTTCAGGCGCAGGGCCGCGATCCGCTCGACCTGGGCACAGGCCTCCTGGAATTCGGTCTCGTTGTCCTGTTCCAGACGGCGGCGGAAGGCTGCGAGGATCGCAGCCTTGCTGTTGTCGCGGACGGCGATGATGAAGGGGAAGCCGTGGCGCGCGCTGTAGCCGTTGTTGAGCTCGGTGAACTCGATCCGTTCCGCATCCGTCAGGGCGTCGAGGCCGGCAGTGGCTTGCTCGGCGGTGGAGGCCGCCGTCAGCCGCCTGGCCTGCGCAAGCTTGCCGGCGAGGTCGGGGTGGGCGGTGAGCACGCCCAGCCGTTCGGCGCGGGAGGCGGAACGGAAGGCGCGGGCGAGCGCGCTGGCGAGGCCCGCCGCGGTGTCGTGCGCGGGGCCAAGCTCCAGCGCCCAGGCGCGTTCGGCCACCCAGGGCGAATGTTCGAAGACGCCGCCGAAGCGGGCGGTGAAGGTCTCGCGGTCCATCCGGCTCGGCCGGTCGAAGCGGCGCGGCGGATGGGCTGCCGCCCAGTGCCGGGCGATGTCGATGCGGCGCGGGAACCAGACTCCGTCATGGCCCTGCGCATAGTCGAGGAAGCGCTTCAGGCCCGCGATCTTGCCGGGCCGGCCGATCAGGCGGCAGTGGAGGCCGCAGCTCATCATCTTCGCCGCCCCCGCCTGGCCTTCGGCATAGAGCATGTCGAAGGCGTCCTTGAGATACTGGAAGAACTGCTCGCCGGTGATGTAGCCCGGCGCGGTGGCGAAGCGCATGTCGTTGGCCTCGAGCGTGTAGGGGATCACGAGCTGGTCGCGGTCGCCGGCCTCGATCCAGTAGGGCAGGTCGTCGTCATAGGTATCGGAGATCCAGTCGAAGCCCGCCTCGGCGGTGAGCCGCACGGTGTTGACCGAACAGCGCCCGGTATACCAGCCGGTCGGGCGGGCGCCCACGACCTCGGTATGAAGCCGGATCGCCTCGGCGATCTGGCGGCGCTCCTCGTCTTCGGCCATGTCGCGGTGCTCGACCCATTTCAGCCCGTGGGAGGCGATCTCCCACCCCGCGGCCTGCATCGCCGCCACCTGTTCGGGTGCCCGCGCCAGCGCCGTCGCCACCCCGTAGATCGTGACCGGGATGCCCATGCCGGTGAAAAGCCGGTGCAGCCGCCAGAACCCGGCGCGCGCGCCGTAGTCGTAGATCGATTCCATGTTCCAGTGGCGCTGCCCCGGCCAGGGCTGCGCGCCGGCGATGTCGGACAGGAAGGCCTCGGAGGCGGCGTCGCCGTGGAGCACCGAGTTCTCGCCGCCCTCCTCGTAGTTCAGCACCATCGAGACGGCGATCTTCGTCCCGCCCGGCCACATCGCATCGGGCGGGGTCGGGCCGTGGCCGGACATGTCGCGGGGATAGCGGTTCATGGTCACCTGCGCTGTTGTGGCAAAAGATTAGACGCCGGGAGTCACGATGATTATACGGAAAAAGCTGAAAGTCCTGGCGGGAAATCGGCCGATCGCATTTGGCGCCGCCGCAGCCGATGATGCGGCAGGGAAAAGGAGCCGGCATGACGGGATATCTGACGACGCATGTGCTCGATACCGCACGGGGACGTCCCGCGCACGGGGTGCGGATCGCGCTCTACCGTCTGTCATCGCGCAGGCGGGAACCTCTGGCGGAGGCCGTGACCAATGCCGACGGCCGCACCGACGCCCCGCTCCTGCCGCGCGGGGACTTCGTGCGCGGCGCCTACGAGCTTGTCTTCCACGTCGGCGACTACCTGCGGGCGACCGGGCAGGCCGGGGCGGAGCCGCTGTTTCTCGACGAGGTTCCGATCCGCTTCGGCATCGCCGAGGGTGAGGCGCATTACCATGTGCCCTTGCTGCTTTCGCCCTACGGCTACTCGACCTATCGCGGCAGCTGAAGGGCTCAGAGGTCGCGGAAATAGGGGTCGATCATCCAGTAGCCGGGCAGGTCACCCGCGCGCCCGTGCGGCAGGCCGGCCGCCTGCATCGCGTAGAGGTCGACACCGAGAAGGCCCGCAAGCCGCCAGCCGCGCCCGGCCCCGTCGCGCGCCGGGCTGCCGGGGCCGAACGTCGCCTCGATCTCGGCCGCCGCGGTGACGATGGCAAGGATCAGCTCGCCCGCCGGCGCCTCTGGCCAGCGGCCGACCATGTCGCGCACCAGCGCCCGCCAGCCGTCCGGCGCATCGAGCAGGCGCTCGATCGCGAACTGCACCTTGTCGAGATCACCCGATGCGCCTGTACCCGCCCCCGTCATCGTCCGGCCACGCCCAAACCGCGGCACCCTGCCGCCGCCACCCGCCCCGTTTCCCGCCGGTTTCGCGGCCCGAGTCAACGGCGAATCCGGGGCGAATCCGGAAACGATGCATTTTTGACCTTCCGGTCAAAGGGGTGCGTTGCAGTTGCTGCGGACAAAAGCTAGCCTGTCATGCGATGATCGGGCGATGATCGGGCGACGATCGGGCGACGATCGGGCCGGGCCGCGGACGGGACAAGCGATGACCACCACCGGAGCGACAGGGCTTTCCAACGCTGGACGCAACCGGGGCGTTCCGCTGCAGACCGACTGGTTCGAGCAGGTCGCGGTCAACACGCCCGCGGCCGAGCGGCGCGCCGCGACCCTGACCACGAGGCGGACGGTGAAGAAGGAATGGCAGGCGGCCTGGCTGGTGAACGCCATCCGCTGCATGGACCTGACCACCCTTTCCGGCGACGACACCGAGGACCGGGTGCGGCGGCTCTGCGCCAAGGCGGCGCGGCCCGTGGCCGACCATGTGATGGCGGGCCTCGGGCTCGACCGGCTGAGGACCGGCGCGGTCTGCGTCTATCCGACGATGGTCGCCGCCGCCGTCCGGGCGCTGCGCGGCAGCGGGATTCCGGTCGCCTCCGTCGCCACCGGATTTCCGGCCGGGCTGATGCCGCTCGACCTGCGGCTTGCCGAAATCCGCTATGCGGTGGATCAGGGCGCCGACGAGATCGACATCGTCATCACCCGCGCCCATGTGCTCGACGCGAACTGGCCGGCGCTTTACGACGAGGTGACGGCGATGCGCGAGGCTTGCGGCACGGCGCACATGAAGGCGATCCTGGCGACGGGCGACCTCAGGACGCTCAGGAACGTCTACAAGTCCAGCATGGTGGCGATGCAGGCCGGCGCCGATTTCATCAAGACCTCGACCGGCAAGGAGGGCGTGAACGCCACCCTGCCGGTGTCGCTGGTGATGGTCCGCGCGCTCCGCGACTACGGCGAGCGCACCGGCTTTCGCATCGGCTTCAAGCCGGCAGGGGGCATGAAGACCGCGAAGGATGCGATCGCCTGGCAGATCCTGATGAAGGAGGAGATGGGCAACGACTGGCTCTCGCCCGACCTCTTCCGCCTTGGCGCCTCCTCGATGCTCGCCGACATCGAGCGGCAACTGGAACATCACGTGACGGGACGCTATGCGGCGTCCTCGCGCCATGCGCTGGCGTGAGCATCCTTCCGTCACCCGTGCGCCAGCACGGGTGGCGCCCGATCCGCCCTGTCCTTGGCAAGATGAAAGAACACCACCCGGATGCCCAGCGTGAGCGAAATCCTGAAGACGATGGACTACGGCCCCGCCCCCGAGGCTTCGGGCGAGGTCATGGCCTGGCTGAAGGCGCGCGGCCGCTTCGGCCACTACATCGACGGCGGCTTCGTCGCGGGCGCCAGGACCTTCGCCACCGCCAGCCCCGCCACCGGTGAGGTGCTGGCCGAGGTCGCCCAGGGCTCTGCGTCGGACGTGGCGGCGGCGGTGAAATCCGCCCGCGCCGCCCTGCCCCGCTGGTCGCACCTGTCCGGCCACGAGCGGGCGAAGTGGCTCTACGCGCTCGCCCGCCATGTGCAGAAGCGCGAACGCTTCCTTGCCGTGCTCGAGACGCTCGACAACGGCAAGCCGATCCGCGAAGCCCGCGACATCGACGTGCCGCTCGTCGCCCGCCACTTCTACCACCACGCCGGCTGGGCCGAGCTGCTGGAGGAGGAGTTTCCCGGCCACCGGCCGGTCGGCGTCTGCGGCCAGATCATCCCGTGGAACTTTCCGCTGCTGATGCTGGCCTGGAAGATCGCGCCCGCGCTCGCCGCCGGCAACACGGTGGTGCTGAAGCCCGCCGAACAGACGCCGCTCACGGCCCTCGCCTTCGCCGAAATCTGCGCCGAGATCGGGCTGCCGAGGGGCGTCGTCAACATCGTCACCGGCGACGGCGCGACCGGCGCGGCGCTGGTCGGCTCGGAGGTCGACAAGATCGCCTTCACCGGCTCCACCGAGGTCGGCCGGGCGATCCGCCGGGCCACCGCGGGCACCGGAAAGAAACTGACCCTGGAACTCGGCGGCAAGTCGCCCTTCGTCGTCTTCGCCGACGCCGATCTCGACGCCGCGGTCGAGGGCGTGGTGGACGCGATCTGGTTCAACCAGGGCCAGGTCTGCTGCGCAGGATCGCGCATCCTCGTCGCCGAGGCGGTGGCGGAAACCTTCCAGCGGCGGCTCGCAGCGCGGATGGCGAAGCTGCGCGTCGGCGATCCGCTGGACAAGTCGACCGACGTCGGCGCCATCGTCGATGCCACCCAGCTTTCCCGCATCCGCGACCTCGTCGCGCAGGGCGAGGCGCAGGGCGCGGTGCTGCACCAGGCCGCAACCCCGCTTCCGCCGCAGGGCTGCTTCTTCGCCCCCGGCTTCCTCACCGGCGTGGCGCCTGCGAACATCGTGTCGGAGGTCGAAATCTTCGGCCCCGTCGCCACGCTCACCAGCTTCCGCACGCCGGAGGAGGCGGTGGAGCTTGCCAACAACACCCGATACGGCCTTGCCGCCTCGATCTGGTCGGAGAACATCAGCCTCGCGCTCGACATCGCTGCGAAGGTCAGGGCCGGCGTGGTCTGGATCAACTCCACCAACGTCTTCGATGCGGCCGCCGGCTTCGGCGGCTACCGTGAAAGCGGGTTCGGCCGCGAGGGCGGGCGCGAGGGGATGCGCGAGTATCTCGCCCCGCCCGCCCCGAAACCGAGGCCCGAGGCGGAGCCGCGGCGGCTGGATGCGAGCCCCCGCCCCGGCACCCCGGCCGATGGTCCCGCGCCGATCGACCGGACGGCGAAGCTCTACATCGGGGGTGCGCAGAAGCGGCCCGACTCGGGCTATTCCTGGGCGGTCGTGGCGAAGGGGCGCGAGATCGGCCTTGCCGGCCTCGGCAGCCGCAAGGACATCCGCAACGCGGTGGAGGCGGCACACTCTGCGAAGGGCTGGGGCAAGGCCACCGGCCACAACCGGGCGCAGGTGCTCTACTACCTCGCCGAAAACCTCGCCGCCCGGGAGGCGGAGTTCGCCGCCCGGCTCAAGGCCGCGGGCGTCGCGCGGCCGGCGGACGAGGTGGCGCTGTCGATCCGCCGCGCCTTCTGGTATGCCGCGCAGGCCGACAAGTTCGACGGCGCGGTGCATTCGACGAAATCGGCGCATGTGACGCTCGCCATGCCCGAAGCCTTCGGGGTGATGGGCGTCGCCTGCCCCGACGATGCGCCGCTGCTCGGCTTCCTCAGCCTGGTGCTGCCCGCCATCGCGATGGGGAACCGGGTGGTGGCCATCCCGGCGCCCTCGATGCCCCTGGCCGCGACCGACCTCTATCAGGTCCTCGACACCTCGGACCTGCCGGGGGGCGTGGTCAACATCGTCACCGGCGCGAAGGACGAGCTTGCGAAGGTGCTGGCGGCCCACGACGACGTGGCGGCGATCTGGTATTGCGGCGGGCCGGAGGGCCGCGCGATGGTCGAAGACGAAAGTACCGGCAACCTCAAGGCGACCTGGACCTTCGCCAACCGCGACTGGCGCGGGACCGATGGCCAGGGCCGCGAATTCCTGCTACGCGCGACACAGGTGAAAAACATCTGTATCCCCTACGGCGAATGACCGACATCCTCTTCCCCCCGCCCGCCCCCGTTCTCGTTCCGCTGCGCGACGGCACCGGCTTCTACCCGGTGACCCGCATCTTCTGCGTCGGCCGCAACTATGCCGACCACGCGAAGGAGATGGGGGCGGAGGTCGACCGCGAGGCTCCGTTCTACTTCACCAAGTCGCCCGCGCATCTGGTGCTGTCGGGCGCGACCGTCCCCTATCCGCCGGGCACGCAGGATTTCCACCACGAGATGGAATTCGTCGTGGTGCTGGGCGCGGCAGGCTTCCGCGTCGCCGCGGAACAGGCGATGGGCCTCGTCTTCGGCTACGCGGCCGGGCTCGACATGACCCGGCGCGACCTGCAGGGCGTGGCGAAGGACAAGCGCCGGCCCTGGGACACCGCCAAGGACTTCGAGCACGCCGCCGTTCTCGGCCCGATCACCCGCGCCGCCGAGTTCGGCCTTCCGGGTCCGCAGGCGATCACGCTCGCCCTCGACGGCGAGCCGGTGCAGCGGTCGCATCTGTCCGAGATGGTCTGGTCGGTGCCCGAGATCATCGCCCATCTCTCGAAGCTCTATCACCTCGCCCCCGGCGACCTGATCTACACCGGCACGCCCGCGGGCGTGGGCCCGGTGACCCCCGGCAACCGGCTGCATGGCGAGATCGACGGGCTGGCCCCGGTCGACCTGACGATCGCCGCGGCCGAGTGACGGGTCTGGCGGCAGGGTTTCCCCGCCCGGCGCCGGGGCCCTGCGATGGCCGTCGGATTGCCGTCGGTTCCGCGTCGGACATCCGTCGGTTTTCCGTCCCGACAGGGCGCGCGGTGGAACGGCTGACCGCGCAACGGTGGCGGTGCGCGCCGATGCGCCAGCTCTGGCCCCTGCTCCTGCTCGTTCCGGGCGCGGCCCATGCCCATGCGTCCGAACGCGCCATCATCCTGACCTTGCCCACCGGCTGGTATCTGGCCGGCGCCGGCGTGGCGGTGGCGCTGACCGCGCTTCTCGCGCTTCTGTCCGGCCGCCTGCCCGCCTTCGCCGCCCACCCCCTTCTCGAACGGCCCGCGTTTCTGCCGCGCGCCGTCACGAGCTGGATCGGCGCCGCGCTTCTCTGGGCGCTCGTCGCCGCGGGGGTCTGGGGCACCCGCGATCCCCTGGAAAACCTCCTGCCACTCGCCGTGTGGACGGTGATCTGGGTGGGTCTCACGCTCGCCAGCGTCATCTTCGGCAACCTCTGGCGCGACATCGAGCCCTGGACCGGCCCGGTGCGCGCCCTGCGCCGGCTGATCGGCTGGCGGGGCTCGGTCGGCCTCTCGCGCCTCGGCCACCTGCCGGCCGTCGCCGGGCTTCTCGGCTTCGCCTGGTTCGAGATCGTCTCGCTTTCGCCCGCCGACCCGCTCGTGCTCGCCCGCGCGGTGGCGGCCTATTACCTTCTGATCCTCGCCCTCGCCGTGGCCGAGGGCGAGGACTGGCTGCCGAAGGGAGAGTTCCTGACCGCCTATTTCGCCATGATCTCCCGCATCGCCCCCTTCTGGGCCGACTATTCCGGGGGTCGCGTCACCGTGATGGCCGGATGGCCCGGCGCGCAGGTGCTGCGGATGGGCGCGCTTTCACCTTCGGCCGCGGCCTTCGTCACGCTCCTCATCGCCTCGGTCAGCTTCGACGGGCTGCACGAGACGTTCTGGTGGCTGATCCGGCTGGGCCTCAACCCGCTGGAATTCCCCGGCCGTTCGGCCGTCTACGGCATCAACAGCGTGGCGCTGGTGGCGTTCTGGGGCGTTTCGGCCGCGCTGATCCTGGGCGCAATCCGCGCCGGCGTCCCGCAAGGCACGCGGCTCTCGACCCTCGCCGGGCCGATGGTCCTGTCGTTCCTGCCGATCGCGGCGGGCTATCACGTCGCGCATTACTTCGTCGCGCTCCTGACCAATGGCCAATACGCGCTGGCCGCCCTCGACGACCCCTTCGGGTCGGGTGCATCGCTCCTGGGCCTGCCGGAACACTGGGTTTCCTTCGGCTTCCTGCACCGGCGCGGGGGCGTGATGGCCATCTGGACCTTCCAGTTCGCAGTGATCCTCTCGGCCCATGTGCTCGCGGTCCTGCTCGGGTTCCGGCTCGCGGCAGGCGCGGGCCATGCACGGGCCCTTCGCACCCACCTGCCGATGACCCTTCTGATGGTCGCCTACACCGTCTTCGGGCTGTGGCTCCTGTCCGCGCCGACCGGCGCCTGATCGGCGGCATGCCGGGGGCCCGAATGGCGCCGTGAGCGGGGGGCGCGAGAAAGGAATTGCATTGCTCCCCGGCCCGTTGTTCCGTTACGGAAGGCAAACCCATAGACGTGCGCGGAAAGCCCGAAGAACCGCGCCGGCCCAACAGCGGAGACTCCGATGACCGACAAGCTGATCACTCCCTCGCGCCGCACGCTTCTCAAGGGGATGGCCGCCGGCGGCGCGCTTCTGACAACCGGCCTCGGCGCCCGCTTCGCGCAGGCGCAGTCCTCGGCGCCGATCAGGCTGGGCTTCCAGCTGCACCGCACCGGCATCGGCGCCTCCTACGGCCGCTGGTACGAACGCACCGCGACCGCGGCGCTGAAGGTGCTGAACGAGGCGGGCGGGATCAACGGCCGCCCGGTGGAGATCGTCTTCGAGGACGACGGCACCGACCCCAAGCGCGGCGCCGAGGTGGTGGAGAAACTGACAGCACAGGAAAACTGCGACCTGATCTTCGGCACGCTCTTCTCGCATGTCGTGGCCGGCTCCGCGCCGCGGGCGGGAGAGCTGAAGGTGCCCTACGTCATCTGTTCCGAAGGCCACCAGCTCGCCTCCGGCGGGCTCAACCGCTGGACGCTCCAGCCCGGCATCACCGACGTGAAGAGCCAGGTGCAGTCGATGGCGCCCTGGGTGACGCAGAACCTCGGCAAGAAGGTCACGATGATCTTCCCCGACTACGCCTTCGGCCATGACCACCGCGACTATTTCAGCGCCGCCATCACGGCTGAGGGCGGCGAGGTCGTCGCCCAGATCGCCATCCCGCCGACCGAGACCACCTTCACCCGCTACTTCCCGCAGATCCCGGCCGAGACCGAGGTGCTCTATCACGTCATGGTGGGCCCGGCCGTGCTGACCTTCGTGAAGGAGCTGGGCGAGTTTTACGGCACCGGCGCGCGGCCCCAGATCTTCGGCTTCATCGACAGCCTCGAGGCCGTCGACATCG
This sequence comes from Albidovulum sp., assembly GCA_030837785.1. Taxonomy (GTDB): domain Bacteria; phylum Pseudomonadota; class Alphaproteobacteria; order Rhodobacterales; family Rhodobacteraceae; genus Albidovulum. The sequence continues at coordinate 54,039 of JAUQYA010000083.1, read as the reverse complement.
CCTCGCCCGGCCTCGAGTTCCTCGACGGCACCCATTTCTGGGAAGGCCACCCGCGCTACAAGCAGGCGGACGCGGCCGAATACGAAACCTTCTATCGTGCCGCGGTGGGCGTCGACGACAACGGCGCCTCGGTCTCCGACCCCGCCGATGTCGCCACCTACGCCCACATGTTCTCGGTCTGGGAAACGCTTTTCGCCCTCCGCGACGCGATGACGGCGGCGGGCTATCAGGGCCCGGCCGACCGGCAGAAGGTGGTCGAGGCGATGGAGGCGATGACCGCCTTCGCGGAAGGCAACGACCATCCCCAGGGCCCGAAGGTCTTCAACGGCAAGACCCACCAGGTCTTCGGACTCCAGTCGATCTCGAAGGTGGAGGGCGGCAAGCTCGCCCGCGTCCACCAGACCGCGATGGAGGACGGCTTCTATCCCGACGAGGTCGACTACACCACGATGAGCTTCTGAGCCCGAGCGGGCGGGGGCGACCCCGCCCGGTTTCCGCCTTGGACTTCGGACCCTACCTTCTCCTCGCCCTGATGGAGGGCCTCGTCACCGCCGCGGTGCTCGCGCTCACCGCCTCGGGGCTGAGCCTCGTCTTCGGCATCATGCGCGTGGTCAACGTCGCGCATGGCGAGTTCTTCATGCTCGGCGCGGTGCTGGCCTGGTTTTGCTCGCAATGGGTGCCGGGTCCGCCCGCCGTGGCCTTCGCGGTGGCGCTGGTGCTCTGTCCGCTCGTCGTCGGCGCCATCGCGGCGCTGGCCGATACGCTGGTCCTGAAACGGCTGCACTACCAGCCGGAGGCGACGATCGTCGCCACCATCGGGCTGCTCTACATCCTGCAACAGGCCGCACTCAGCCTCTTTGGCCCCGACGCGCGCCCTGTCCCGGCGCCGGTGAACTTCCGCATCCAGCTGCCGTGGTTCGGCTATTCCGGCTACAAGCTCCTGGTCGTGGCGGCGGCGGTCCTCCTGCTGGTCGCCGTCTGGCTGATCCTCAGGCATACCCGGGCGGGGCTCGTCATGCGCGCCACCCAGATCGACCGCGACACCGCCCGCGCCTTCGGCATCAACGTCGACCGGGTCTATGCCGGGGTCTTCGCGATGGGGGCGGGGCTTGCCGCCATCGCCGCCGTGCTGGTCGTGCCGATCCAGCAGGCGCATTACCTGATGGGGGGCGATCCGCTGCTGCTCTCCTTCATCGTCGTCATCATCGGCGGCCTGGGTAGCTTGCGCGGCACGCTTCTGGCGGCGCTGCTGATCGGGCTGTCAGACGGCGTCATCTCCACCTTCTTCGCGCCGACGCTGGCGAAGATCGTGGCGACGCTCGCCGTGGCGCTGGTGCTGGTGTTCCGCCCGCAGGGGCTGTTCGGGACCCGCGCGGCATGAAGCCCGACCGCGCGCTTCTGCTCCATCTCGGGGTGCTCGCCGCGCTCTTCGCGCTGCACTTCGCGGCGCCCCCCTACCACCACACCAATATCGCCCGGATCATGGTGCTGGCGATCTACGCGATGGGCTACAACATCGCCTTCGGCTACACCGGGCTCCTGAGCCTCGGCCATGCGCTCCTCTTCGGCGCGGGACTCTACGGTGCGGGGCTTCTTGTCTACCACGGCGGGGCGGGCGCGGCGGTGGCGCTGGCGGCGGGCGCGCTCGCCGGCGGCGGCATGGCGCTGGCGGTCGGGCTTCTGGCGCTCCGCACCGCGGGCGTCGCCTTCATGATCGTGACGCTGATGTTCGCGCAGGCGGGATACCTGACGGTGCTCTACTTCGGCGCCTGGACGCGGGGCGACGAGGGGATCGTGATCCCGCAGGCGGCGCGGGTGATCGCGGGGCTCGACCTTGCCGACGACGCCACCCGCTACCTCGTCGCGCTGGCGCTCTTCGCCCTGGCGCTTCTGGCCAACCTCGCGCTCGTCCGGTCGCCCTTCGGCCGGGTCATGGTGGCGATGCGCGAGAACGAGGAGCGGAGCCGGATGCTCGGCTTCAACCCGTTCACGGTGAAGCTCGCGGCACTCACCGTCTCGGGGCTCTACGCGGGGCTCTCCGGCGCGGCCTATGCGCTGATGTTCAGCTATGTCGGCGCCAGCCTCGCCTCGGTGCAGTATTCGATCCTGCCGCTCCTTTACGTGCTTCTCGGCGGCGCCGGCACCGTGCTCGGCCCGTTCCTCGGCGCGCTGGTGATGTTCTACCTGATCGACTGGGCGAGCGCGCTGACCGACGCGCACCAGTTCGTCACCGGCGCGGCGCTGGTGCTGCTCATCCTCTTCGCGCCGAAGGGCATCCTCGGCACGCTTCGGGCACGGGGGATCGGATGGCTGCCGTGACGCTTCTCGAGGCGCGCGGCCTGACCCGCCATTTCGGCGGGCTCAGGGCCGTGAACGGGGTGGACTTCGCGCTGGAGGCGGGCGAGATCCACGCGCTGATCGGCCCCAACGGGGCGGGCAAGACCACCTTCGTCAGCCTCCTGTCGGGCCGCATCCCGGCGCAGTCGGGCACGATCCGGCTCAAAGGGCGCGACATCACCCGCCTGCCCGCCCATGCCCGCGTCCGCGCCGGCATCGCCTATACCTTCCAGATCACGCAGATATTCGCCGCACTGACGGTCTTCGACAACGTGGCGCTGGCGGTGCAGGGAAGGGGCGGCCATCCGCTTGCGGCGGAGACGATGGCCGCGCTTGCCCGCGTCGGGCTTGCCGACCGCGCCCAGCAGGTCGCGGGCACGCTCAGCTACGGCCACCAGCGGGTGCTGGAGATCGCGATGGGGCTCGCGCTCGCGCCCCTCCTCCTCATCCTCGACGAGCCGACGCAGGGGCTGGCGGAGGGCGAGATCGCCACCTTCAAGGGCATCGTCCGGTCGGTCGTGCCGCAGACGACGGTGCTCCTGATCGAGCATAACATGGACGTGGTGATGGGTTTGGCCCACCGGATCACCGTGCTGAACTTCGGCGAGGTGCTGGCCACCGGCACGCCCGGGGAAATCCGCGCCAACCCGGCGGTGCAGGCCGCCTATCTCGGGGGATAGATGCTGATCCTCGACGCCATCGACGCAGGCTACGGCGCGGTGCAGGTGCTGCGCGGGCTGACCCTTTCGGTCGAACCCGGCGAGGTGCTCTGCATCATGGGCCGCAACGGCGCCGGCAAGTCGACGATGCTGAAGGCGATCATGGGCCAGGTGCCGGTGGCGGCGGGGCGGATCACCCTCGACGGTGCGCGGATCGACGGGCTGCCGGCGCATGAGGTGCCGCGCCACGGCATCGGCTATGTGCCGCAGGGGCGCCGGCTTTTCGGCGACCTGACGGTGGCCGAAAATATCGAGATCGGGCTGATGACGCGGGGCCGGGGCGCGCGGGTGCGCGAAACCGTGCTCGATCTCTTTCCGCGGCTCAGGGAACGCATGGGCCAGGTCTCGCGCACGCTCTCGGGTGGCGAGCAGCAGATGCTTGCCATCGCCCGGGCCCTTTGCCTCGAACCGAAGGTGCTCTTGCTGGACGAGCCGACCGAAGGCTTGCAGCCCTCGATGATCGCGCTGATCCGCGACACGGTGGTGGCGCTCAAGGCCACCGGGGTGGCCACGATCCTTGTCGAACAGCGCGTCGATGCCGCGCTTTCGGTGGGCGACCGGATCGCCTTCATCGTCGGCGGACAGGTGGCCGAGACCGTGCCGGTGAAGGGGCTGCATCCCGGCGCGGCCCATTTCGCCGCCTTTGTCGGGGTCTGAGCACCGGCCTTTCCGCTGGGCGGCTTCCGCGTCAGAATTATCTTGCGCGAATCTCGCGTTTCTTTACCATTTGATAAAAATCCAGGCGCCGCGAGCGCATGCAACAGGGGGAGCTGACATGACGAGACTGCTCAGGGCCGGCATCAGCCGGCGCCATCTCATGGCCTCGGCGGCGGGCGCGGCGGCGACCGGGATCGTCGGCCTCCCCCGGCGCGTCTTCGCGGCCGACCCGGTCAAGGTCGCGGGGATCTACACCGTGCCCGTCGAACAGCAGTGGGTCAGCCGCATCCACACGGCGGCCGAGGCCGCCGTGGCCGCGGGCGCTGCGGAATACGTCTACACCGAGAACACCGCCAACACCGACTATCCCCGCGTCATGCGCGAATATGCCGAACAGGGCTACAAGCTGATCGTGGGCGAGATCTTCGGGGTCGAGGACGAGGCCCGCGAGGTCGCCGACGAATATCCCGACGTGGCCTTCCTTCTCGGCTCCTCCTTCCCGGCCGACCAGGCGCATCCGAACCTCGCGGTCTTCGACAACTACATCCAGGATGCGAGCTACCTTTCCGGGATCATCGCCGGCGCCATGACCAAGGGCAACATCGGCATGGTCGGCGGCTTTCCGATCCCTGAGGTCAACCGGCTGATGAACGCCTTCATGGCCGGCGCGCGCGAGATGAACCCCGACATCAAGTTCCAGGTCTCGTTCATCGGGTCGTGGTTCGATCCGCCGAAGGCGAAGGAGACCGCCTTCGCGATGATCGACGGCGGCGCCGACCTGCTTTACGCCGAACGCTTCGGCGTCTCCGACGCTGCCAAGGAACGCGGCGTCCTGGCCATCGGCAACGTCATCGACACGCAGGCCGACTATCCCGACACCGTCGTCGCCTCGGCGCTGTGGCATTTCGAGCCGACGCTGAACGCCGCACTCGCCCGCGTTGCCGACGGCACGTTCAAGGCCGACAACTACGGCATCTATTCCTCGATGAAGGAAGGCGGCTGCTCGCTCGCGCCCTTGGGTACCTTCGAGGGCAAGGTGCCCGAGGCGGCGGTGAAGCTGGTGGCCGAGCGCGAGGCGGCGATCAAGGACGGGTCCTTCACCGTCGCGGTCGACGACGGCGAGCCGAAGTCGTCCTGATGGTACCGGACAAGGGGGCGGAGGAGGTCGTCCTCCGCCTTTCCGGCATCACCAAGCGGTTCGGGCCGCTGGTGGCCAACGATGCGATCAGCTTCGAATTGCGGTGCGGCGAGGTCATCGCCCTTCTGGGCGAGAACGGCGCGGGCAAGACCACGCTGATGAACATCCTCTTTGGCCATTACACGGCCGATGCGGGCACGGTCGAGGTCTTCGGCCGGGCGCTGCCGCCGGGCCATCCCCGGGCCGCACTCGCCGCCGGGGTGGGGATGGTGCACCAGCACTTCACGCTGGCCGACAACATGACCGTGCTGGAAAACATCCTGCTCGGCACCCGGCCGCTTCTCGCGCCCCGGCTCGATGCTCGGGCGGGGCGCGCGAAGGTGGCGCGGCTCGCGCAGGACTTCGGCCTGGCCGTCGACCCCGGGGCGCGCGTGGGCACCCTGTCGGTCGGCGAGCGCCAGCGGGTGGAGATCCTCAAGGCGCTTTACCGCGACGCCCGCATCCTGATCCTCGACGAGCCGACCGCGGTCCTGACCCCGCAGGAGACGGCAGCGCTCTTCGAGACGCTCAGGAAGGCGGTCGCGCAGGGACTGTCGATCATCTTCATCTCGCACAAGCTGGGCGAGGTCATGGCGATTTCTTCGCGCGTGCTGGTGCTGCGCCACGGCAAGCTCGTGGGCGAGGTGGCGACCGCCGCGACCGACCGGCACCGGCTGGCCGAGATGATGGTGGGGGCCGAGATCGCAGCACCCCGGCTGTCCGAACGCGCCCCCGGCCCCGCGCTTCTGACGCTCTCCAACGTCGACACGGCCCGGCGCGGCAACGCGCCCGGCCTTCGGGCGGTCGACCTCGTGCTCCGCGCCGGGCAGATCACCGGGCTCGCCGGCGTGTCCGGCAATGGCCAGGCGGCGCTCGCCGCCCTGATCGGCGGGCTGGAATTGCCCGAGCGGGGCGGCATGGAACTGCACGGCGACGTGCCGGCAGACTGGTCGCCCCGCGCCGCCCTTGCTGCCGGCATTGCCCGCATCCCCGAGGACAGGCACCGCACCGGCACGGTCGCGGATTTCTCGCTGACCGAGAATGCCGTGCTCGAAACCTATGCCGGGCCGCCCTACAGCCGGAAGGGCTGGATGGACTGGGCCGCCGCCGAGGGCTTCGCGCGGAAGATCATCGAGACCTACGACGTCCGCTGCCCCGGCCCTTCCGCCCGGATCCGCCTTCTGTCGGGCGGCAACATGCAGAAGCTGATCCTCGGCCGGGTGCTGGAAGCGAAACCCCGCATCATCCTCGCCAACCAGCCGGTGCGCGGGCTCGACATCGGCGCGGTGACCTTCGTGCACAACCGGCTCATCGCGGCACGCGACGCGGGGGCGGCGGTGCTGCTGATCTCGGAGGACCTCGACGAGGTGATGGCACTGTCGGACGTGATCCATGTCATCTACGAGGGGCGCCTCTCGCCCGCCTTCCCGCGCGGGGCGATGACCCCGGCCGGGCTCGGCACCTGGATGGCCGGCCACGGCTTCAACGGGGGGCGGGATGCGGCTTGAGCCGATCGCCAACCCGTCCTCCACCCGCACCTTCGGCCTGCCTGCGGCGGCGCTGGGGTTCACCGTCGTGGTCGCCTCGGTGCTGGCGCTGGTGGCCGGCGCCGATCCCTTCGCCACGCTCGGGCTGATCGTCAAGGGCGCGGCGGGATCGAAGTTCGCGCTTCTCGAGACGCTGAACCGCGCCACGCCCTTGATCTTCACCGGCCTTGCCGTGGCGGTGGCGTTCCGCGCCCGGCTCTGGAACATCGGCGCCGAGGCGCAGCTCTACGCCGGCGCCGTCGTCACCGTGCTGCTCGGCACCGGCGCGCTGCCGCTGCCATCGGCCCTTCTCATCCCGGTGACCGCGCTTGCCGCGACGGTTGCGGGCGCGCTCGTCCTCCTCGGTCCCGTTCTCCTCAAGACCCGTCTCGGCGTCGACGAGGTGGTGACGACGCTTCTGTTCAACTTCATCATGCTGCTCTTCGTCTCCTGGCTTCTCGAAGGGCCGCTGAAGGATCCGATGGGCATGGGCTGGCCGAAGTCGCCCGCGCTCGACAAGGCGGCGCGGCTGCCGCGGATCGTCGAGGGGCTGAGGCTCCACTGGGGCTTCGCGCTGGCGATCCTCTCGGCCGCGGCCGTCTGGGTGATCCAGACCCGCACCACGCTGGGGTATGAAATCCGCGCCGTCGGGCTGAATGCCGAGGCCGCCCGCTTCGCCGGCATCCCGGTGGGCCGGGTGATGGTCAAGACCGCGCTCCTCTCCGGCGGCCTTGCGGCGCTCGCGGGCTTTTCCGAGGTGGCGGGGCTCAAGGGCAACCTGACCTTGGACCTTTCCCCCGGCTTCGGCTACACCGGGATCATCGTCGCCATGCTGGCGCTTCTGAACCCCCTGGGCGTCGTTGTCTCGGCGGTCTTCGTCGCCGGCGTCTTCGTCGGCGCCGACAGCATGAGCCGGGCGGCGGGCGTGCCCACCTACATCGCCGACATCCTGACGGCCACCGCGCTTCTGGCGATGGTTCTGGCGCTCCGGCTGACCCGGACCCGCGTGAGGTGGCGCTGATGGAAATCCTCGACATCCTCCTCACCGCCAGCTTCTGGGCCGCCGCCGTCCGCATCGCCTCGCCCCTGATCTTCGCCACGTTGGGGGAACTCATCTGCGAACGCGCGGGCGTTCTGAACCTCGGCATCGAGGGGATCATGGTGATCGGCGCCTTCACCGGCTGGATGGCGGTCTACCTCGGCTTCGGGCTCTGGACCGGGGTTCTCGTCGCCATGCTGGCCGGGATGCTCTTCGGGCTCTTGCACGCGACGCTCACCGTGCCGTTCGGCCTCAGCCAGCACGTCGTCGGCCTCGGCATCACGCTCCTTGCGACCGCGACTGCCGCCTTCGCCTATCGCCTGTCGCTGCCCGAAGTCACCTCGCCGCCGAAGATCGTGCCGTTCCAGCCGGTCGAAATTCCCGGCCTTTCGCAGATTCCGCTGATCGGGCCTGCCTTCTTCACCCAGACCCCGCTCACCTACCTCGCCTTCCTCCTCATAGCTGTGGTCTCCGTCGTCCTCTACCGCACGCCGCTCGGCCTCGCGCTCCGCGCCGCGGGGGAAAACCCCGCCTCGGTCGAGGCGCAGGGCCTGTCCGTCACCGCGATCCGCATGGGCGCGGTGATCGCGGGCTCCGGCCTGATGGCGGTGGGGGGCGCGTTCCTGACGATGTCGGCGTTCTCGTCGTTCTTCTTCGAGATGGTCAACGGCCGGGGCTGGATCTGCATCGCGCTTGTCGTCTTCGGCGCCTGGCGGCCGGGCAAGGCGGCGCTCGGCGCGCTTCTCTTCGCGGCCTTCGACGCGCTCCAGGTGCGGCTCCAGCAGACGCCGATGGGGGCCTATGTGCCCTATCAGGTGTTCCTGATGGTGCCCTATCTCCTGTCGATCCTCGCGCTCGTCCTGATGTCGCGCCGGGCCGAGGTTCCGGCGGCGCTGATGATCCCGTTCAACAAGGGGGAGCGGTGATGTTCGACCTTCTCGTCAAGGGCGGCACCCTGCCCGATGGCCGCGTCTCCGACATCGCCATCAAGGGCGACCGCATCGTCGCCACCGGACGGGTGGAAGGCGAGGCGCGCGAGGTGATCGACGCCACCGGCGATCTCGTCTCGCCCCCCTTCGTCGATCCGCACTTCCACCTCGACGCGACGCTTTCCTATGGCCTGCCGCGGGTGAACGCGAGCGGGACGCTCCTCGAAGGCATCGCGCTCTGGGGCGAACTGCGCGACGTCGCCACGGTGGACGAGATGGTGGCCCGCGCGCTGATCTACTGCGACTGGGCGGCCTCGATGGGGCTGCTCGCCATCCGCAGCCATGTCGACACCACGCCCGACCACCTGCGCACCGTCGAGGCGATGCTGGAGGTCAAGGCCCGCGTGGCCTCGTATATCGACCTGCAACTCGTGGCCTTCCCGCAGGACGGGCTCTACCGCCACCCGACCGGACGGGAGAACCTGATCCGTGCGCTCGACAAGGGGCTCGACGTGGTCGGCGGCATCCCGCATTTCGAGCGCACGATGGCCGATGGCGCAGAATCGCTCCGCGATCTCTGCCGCATCGCCGCCGAGCGCGGGCTGAGGGCCGACATCCACTGCGACGAAAGCGACGACCCCCTGAGCCGCCATGTCGAGACGCTGGCGGCCGAGGTCACGCGCCACGGGCTGGGCGGCCGCGCCGCCGGATCGCATCTGACCTCGATGCATTCAATGGACAACTATTATGTCTCCAAGCTCCTGCCGCTGATCGCCGAAAGCGGCATGGCCGCGATCCCCAACCCCCTGATCAACATCACGCTCCAGGGCCGCCACGACACCTTTCCCAAGCGCCGCGGCCTGACCCGGGTGAAGGAGATGCAGGCCCACGGCATCACCGTCGGCTGGGGGCAGGACTGCGTCATGGACCCGTGGTATTCGCTCGGCACCGCCGACATGCTCGACGTGGCCTTCATGGGGCTCCACGTCGCGCAGATGACCCATCCCGAGGAGATGGCGCGCTGTTTCCGCATGGTGACGGAGGACAACGCGCGGATCATGGGGCTGGAAGGCTACGGGCTGGAGAAGGGCTGCATGGCCTCGCTGGTGGTGCTCGACGCCGGCAATCCGGTCGAGGCGCTCAGGCTGCGCGCCGAACGGCTGGCCGTCATCTCGAGGGGCAAGGTGATCTCTCGCCGCGACCGCAATGATGCCCGGCTGGCGCTCTCCGGCCGGCCGGAAAGCGTGCGGCGGCGGCATCGGATGCCCTGAGCCCCGCCCCGGCACCTCGCGCCCGTCACCCCCTCCAGGTCAGCCAGACCCCCGCCAGCGTCAGGGCGAGCCCCGCGAACATGGCCGGCGTCAGCGGCTCGGAGAAGAGCGCCCAGGCCCAGAGCATCGTCACCGGCGGGCTGAGGTAGATCGCCGCGCTGACCTTGGCCGCGGGGAACATCCGCAACGCGGTATAGTAGAGCGAGTAGGTGGCGAAGGTCGCGATCAGCACCAGCCAGGCCATGCCGAGCGCGAAATCTCGCGTCATCGGCGGCGCCAGCCCGTCTCCCGCGGCCAGCGAGCAGGCCCCGAACAGCGCCGCGCCGGTCAGGGTGTGGATGCAGAGGCCCTGATGCACCGGCATGTGCAGCCCCTTGCGCCCCTTGTGCAGCACCGAGGCCAGCGCGAAGACCAGCATCGAGGCCACCGTCAGCCCGTAGGCCCAGGGCGGGGCCGAGCCGACGCCGAGGCTGTCGAAGGACACCACCAGCACGCCCGTCACCGCGATCGCGGTGCCCAGCCACTGCCGCCCGCTCAGCCGTTCGCCGAGAACCGGCTGCGACAGCGCCGCGATGGCCAGCGGCAGGAGGTCCGAGATCAGCGCGACAAGCCCCGTCGGCACCCGCTGTTCGATCGCCAGCGCGAAACCGCCGAGGTAAAGGAACACCGCCATCACCCCGAAGCCCATCTGCGACAGCACCGCGCGCGGACCGGGGCGCGGACCGAACGCCAGCGCGAAGGGCAGCAGGATCAGCCCCGACAGCAGCGTGCGCCAGAAGAGCAGCAGGAAGACGCTCGCCTCTTCGTTGGCGAAGCGGATGCCGACAAAGCCGGAACTCCAGCCGATCACCAGCAGCGCGGCCATGATCGGCCAGAGGAGCGGATGCCGGTTCGGCGCGGCGGAGGACAGCGAGAGATCGGTCATGGCGGGCTCGGGTGACGTGACTGCCGGCCCGGCATAGCCGGCCACGCGCAAGGGCGCACATGACAAATATTGATGGAAGCATGAAGATGCAGCCGCTACGCAGATGGCGGGTTGCGAAACCTCGCCGTCCGGCGCATCTTTCGGGCGATCCACACCGGATACCGCCATGCCCGACCTGACGGCCAGACGCCTTGACATCGACGCCCTGAGGGTGCTTCGCGCGATCCGCCGGCAGGGCGGGATCACCCGCGCGGCCGAGGCGCTCGGCCTGACCCAATCGGCCGTCAGCCACAAGATCAAGCGGCTGGAGGCCAGCCTCGACTGCGACCTCCTCAGCCGCAGGCCCGGCGCGCCGATGTTCACCGCGGCGGGCGAGGATCTTCTCGGCTATGCCGACCGGATCGTCGGCCTGCATGACGAGGCGCTGCTCAGCCTCACCAGGACCGATCTGGCCGGGCGCATCCTTCTGGGCCTGACCGAGGACACCACCTGCTCGGACCTTTCCCGCATCCTCGGCCGGTTCCGCCGGCTGCGCCCGCAGGTCGCCGTCCGCACCAGGGTCCGGATGAGCCTCGTGCTCCGCGCCATGCTCGACCGGGGCGAGCTTGATGCCGCCATCGTGCAGGTCTTCGCCCACGAGGTGCGCCCGGCCGATGTCGTGCTGTTCCGCGAGGGACTGCACTGGGTGAAGTCGCCCGGTCTTCAGTTGGCACCGCAGGGGGCGATCCCCTTCCTCTCGTTCGACGACGACTGCTTCTACCGTCGCTGGGCGCTCGACATCGGCCAGGACGGCGGCGCGCTTCTGGAGACCGTCTTCGAATGCGCCAGCGCCGCGGGCATCGTCGCCGCCGTCGGCGCGGGCCTCGGCGTGGCGCTCCTCAGCGACCGCCACCTGCGCCCGGAGATGGAGATCCTCCGCGACCGCCTGCCGGAGCCACCCGCCCTTGCCTATGTCGTGCGCCGCGCCCGCAAGGCCAGGAACCCCGCGCTCGACAGCCTGATCGCGGAGGTCGAAGCCGAAATCAGCCGCCACGGCGGGCTTTCCCTCGCGGTGTGAAGGGTCCCCGGCCCGCGGGGGGGTGCGGCAACCGACGCTTCCGGTCCGGGCGGCGTCCGGCAGGCCCCTCAGGCCCGGGGCTTGCCCTTCAGGGTCATCAGCCAGCCCCTGAACCGGCCCCAGACGCCCCTCGCCTCGTCCGCCGCCTGCCCGGCGCGGTCCTCGACCCCTTCCCAGGCCTCGCCCATGTCCTCCAGCGCCGGGTCGAGCGCGCGTTCGCGGAACTGGAGCCACATCCGCCGGATCATGAAAAGGACGGCCGCGAGGAGGATGAAGAACACCAGGTTGAACCAGGGGATGATCCGCACATCCGGCCCCGCCACCGGCTTGATCGCGATCGCATTGGGGAAGGACGAGAAATAGATGTTGCGCCAGCCGTAATGGGTCACCACCGCCCATTTCGGATTGTCCGAGGTGGAAATCAGATCCTGGGCGCGCGCCAACAGGTTCGCCGTGTCGAACTTGAAATACGGCGGCCAGGACCAGCCGGTGTCCTCGTTGCGGTAGACGATTGCCTTGCCGTTCGCCTTCACCGCCTGGATGAACTGGACGTCGCGGTTGATCAGCCCGGTCGCCTGGTCGTCGGGCGTCGCCCAGAAGATCCGCGTCCAGTCGCTCAGATCCTGCCGCTCCTGATAGGTGCCGACGATGCGGACCACGTCGTGCTGCGGCAGCGTGTAGTGCAGAAAGCCGATCACGATCGCCGCGAGGATCGCCAGCACCGTCCATTTCACGTAACGCATGTCCGCCTCATTGATAGTTGGTCAGGTAGAGAACCGCCGCGACGACGGCCGCGGGCAGGAGCAAGACGAACAGGATCAGCCTGCGCCGCAGCCCCCGCTCGTAATCCCTGACGCCCGCCTCGATATAGGCGTCGCGCGCGTCGGGGTCACCCCCGTCGGGATGGTCGGCCGCCCAGTCCTTCTCCAGCTCCTCGCGCCGGACCGACCGGGCGTAGATCCACAACGCCAGATAGACGACCGAAAGGCCAATGGCGCCGAAGACGGCAAGACGAAGAAAGGCGATCATCGGCGCTCCTTCCGGACGCGCACGGGGCAGCCGCGCGCACGGCCCGACGATAGCGCCCCGCCGCGGCCGCGACCAGAGCGGCGATCGCGGGGCGGGACGGTTTCGCCATTGCGGGAGATGCCGGGCGCCTCTAGCCTTCCCCCATGACCGCCGCCCTCGACGCCCGCCTCGCCGCCGAGATCGCCGCCCGCCGCGACGACATCGTGGCGCTGACCCGGGATCTGATCCGCATCCCGACACTGAATCCGCCGGGGCTGAACTACCTCGAAATCTGCGAATATCTCGCCGACCGGCTCGGCCGCGGCGGCTTCAGCGTCGATCTGATCCGCGCCGAGGGGGCGCCGGGCGACTCGGCCGCGCATCCGCGCTGGAACCTCGTCGCCCGCCACGAGGGCGAGGGCCCGGGCGATTGCGTGCATTTCAACTCCCACCACGACGTCGTCGAGGTCGGCCACGGCTGGACCCGTGACCCCTTCGGCGCCGAGGTCGAGGGCGACCGCATCTACGGCCGCGGCGCCTGCGACATGAAGGGCGGGCTCGCCGCCAGCATCGTCGCGGCCGAAGCCTTCGTCGCCGCCTGCCCCGGCCACCGCGGCGCCATCGAGATCAGCGCCACCGCGGACGAGGAATCGGGCGGCTTCGGCGGCGTCGCGTATCTTGCCGAACGCGGATGGTTCTCGCCCGACCGCGTCCAGCACGTGATCATCCCCGAACCCCTCCACAAGGACCGCATCTGCCTTGGCCACCGCGGCGTCTGGTGGGCCGAGATCGAGACCAGGGGCCGCATCGCGCACGGCTCGATGCCCTTCCTCGGCGACTGCGCCGTGCGCCACATGGGCGCGGTCCTGGCCGAGATGGAGGCGACGCTTTTCCCCCGTCTCGCCACCCGTCGCACCGCCATGCCGGTGATCCCCGAAGGCGCGCGCCAGTCCACGCTCAACATCAACGCGATCCACGGCGGCGCCGCCGAACAGGCGGAGGACTACACCGGCCTGCCCGCGCCTTGCGTCCCCGACCGTTGCCGCGCCACCATCGACCGCCGTTTCCTGATCGAGGAAGACCTGGCGGAGGTGAAGCGCGAGGTCACCGCGCTCCTCGAGACGGTGAAGGCCCGCCGCCCCGCCTTCGACTACGAGGTCCGCGACCTCTTCGAGGTGCAGCCGGTGATGACGGAACGCACCGCGCCGATCGTCCGCTCCACCGCCGCCGCGATCGAGAAGGTGTTGGGCCGGCAGGCCGGCTATGTCGTCTCGCCCGGCACCTACGACCAGAAGCATATCGACCGGATCGGCCGGCTGAAGAACTGCATCGCCTACGGGCCGGGCGTGCTCGACCTCGCGCACCAGCCCGACGAATGGGTGGGGATCACCGACATGATGGACAGCGCCCGGGTGATGGCGCTGGTGCTGGCGGAACTTCTCGCGCCCTGAGGCCTCTTCGTTGCGGAAATATCCCGGGGGTCCGGGGGCGGCGCCCCCCGGGACGCGCCGGGGCTTTCAGACCCCGATGTTGTCGATCAGCCGGACCCCGCCCAGCGTCGCCGCCGCGAGGATCCGCGCCGGCCGGTCGAGCGTGGCGAGCGGCTCGAGCCTCTCGGCCCCGCGCAACTCCAGGTATTCCACGCCGGAAAAACCGGCGGCCAGCACCTCGGCCCGCGCCGTCGCCAGGGCCTCCGCGACCGCCGCGCCCGCCCGGATCACCGAGGCCGCCGCCGCCATTGCGGCGTGAAGCGCCGGCGCCGCCGCCCGCGCCTCGCTTCCGAGACGCGCGTTGCGCGACGACATGGCAAGCCCGTCCGGCTCGCGGATGGTCGGGCAGCCGATGATCCGGGTCGGGATGTTGAGGTCGGTCACCAGCCGGCGCACCACCTGCAACTGCTGCCAGTCCTTCTCGCCGAAGAAGGCGCGCCCGGCCTGGGTCATGCCGAGAAGCTTCGTCACCACCGTCGCCACGCCCTCGAAATGGCCGGGCCGGAACGCCCCTTCCAGCGGCTCCGACACGCCCGAAACCGTCACCCGCGTGGCGAAGCCATCGGGGTAGATCTCCTCCGGCCCCGGCGCGAAAAGGACGTCGACCCCCTCGGCCTCCAGCAGTGCGAGGTCGTGCGCCTCGTCCCGCGGGTATTTCGCGAGATCCTCGGGGTTGCCGAACTGCATCGGGTTGACGAAGATCGTCACGATCACCCGGTCCGACTGCCGCCGCGCCGCGCGGGCGAGGCTGAGGTGCCCGTCGTGCAGCGCCCCCATCGTCGGCACCACGCCGACCAGCGCGCCCGCGCGCTTCCAGGCCGCGACCTTTTCCTGAAGCGGGCCCGTGCCGCGGATGACCTCGGTCATCTGTCCGGCGCCTCGGCGAAGACATGTTCCGGCGCCGGGAAGGTCCGCGCCCTGACCTCGGCGGCATAGGCGGCGATCGCCCGGTCGGCCTCGGCGCCCAGCTCGGCATAGCGTTTCACGAACTTCGGGCGGAACGCGGTGAAGAGCCCCAGCATGTCGTCGACCACCAGCACCTGCCCGTCGCAGGCGGCCGAGGCGCCGATGCCGATCGTCGGGACCGGCACCGCGCGGGTGATCTCGGCCGCCAGCGCATCCGGCACCTTCTCCAGCACCACCGAGAAGGCCCCGGCATCGGCCACCGCGGCGGCATCGCGGCGGATGCGGTCGCCGTCCTCGCCCCGCCCCTGCACCCGGTAGCCGCCGAGCGTGTTGACCGCCTGCGGCGTCAGCCCGACATGGGCCATCACCGGCACACCGCGTTCGCTGAGAAAGGCGATGGTCGGCGCCGTGTGCGCACCGCCTTCCAGCTTCACCGCCGCCGCTCCGGTCTCCGTCATCAGCCGCGCGGCATTGCGGAAGGCCTGTTCCGGCCCCTCCTCGTAGGCGCCGAAGGGCATGTCCACCACCAGCATCGCCCGGGCGAGCCCGCGCGCCACCGCCCTTCCGTGCAGGATCATCATCTCCATCGTCACGCCGAGCGTGGACGGCAGCCCGTGCAGCACCATGCCGAGGCTGTCGCCCACCAGCACGATGTCGCAATGCGGATCGACCAGCCGGGCGATGGGCGTGGTATAGGCCGTCAGCATCACGATCGGCACGCCGCCCTTGCGCGCCCGGATATCCGGCGGCGCCGGTCGCTTCGCCTCGCCTGTCGCGCTCATCCCGACCCTCCCCCACCGCCCCGCCTGAGGGCCGCTCCGGCATCATAGCTGCGCCGCAGCATCGTTTCCAGCGCTCTCTGCGCCACCCAACCGCTTGATCGGCAGGCGAAACCGGCCAAAGATGCGCGCGCCGCCCGGCACCGGACCCGGGCCAGAGGGGAGGCATCCGATGTTCCACCGACTGACCGCCACGGCCGCCGCGCTGGCGCTGACCGCCGGGGCCGCGCTGGCCGCGCAGGACACGATCACGATCGGCATGGTGCTGGAGCCGCCGAACCTCGATCCGACCGCCGGCGCCGCCGCCGCCATCGACGAGGTCGTCTATGCCAATATCTTCGAGGGTCTCACCCGCTTCGGCCCCGATGGCGCGGTCCGCCCCGCGCTGGCGTCAAGCTGGGACGTCGAGGATGGCGCGAAGGCCTATGTCTTCCACCTGCACGAGGGCGTGACCTTCCACGACGGCACGAGCTTCGACGCCGGGGACGTGAAGTTCTCGCTCGACCGGGCGCGGGCGGAAGACAGCGCCAATGCCCAGAAGGCGCTCTTCGCCGGCATCGAAAGCGTGGAAGCGGTGGACCCGCTGACCGTGAAGGTCACGCTCAAGGCCCCGGACGGCAATTTCCCCTTCAACATGGCCTGGGGCGATGCGGTGATCGTGGCGCCCGAGTCGGCCGGGACCGAGGCCACGCAACCGGTGGGCACCGGCCCTTTCCGCTTCGTCGAATGGGTGCAGGGCGACCACGTCACCATCGAGCGGAACCCCGACTACTGGGGCGAGCCGGTGGCGCTCTCCAAGGCCACCTTCCGGATCATCGCCGACCCGACCGCCGCCTTCGCCGCGATGATGGCGGGCGATGTCGATGCCTTCCCGAACTTCCCCGCGCCCGAGACGCTGGCGCAGTTCGCCTCCGATCCCCGCTTCAAGGTCATCGTCGGCACGACCGAGGGCGAGACGATCCTCGCCATGAACAACCGCAAGCCGCCCCTCGACAACGTCAAGGTGCGCGAGGCGATTGCCCATGCGATCAACCGGCAGGAAATCATCGACGGCGCGATGTTCGGCTACGGCACGCCGATCGGCACCCATTTCGCGCCGCACAATCCCGACTACGTCGATCTGACCGCGCTGTCGGCCTACGACCCCGAGAAGTCGAAGGCACTCCTGGCCGAGGCCGGGATCAGCAACCTCAAGCTCCGCCTCGCCCTGCCGCCGCCCACCTATGCCCGCCGCGGCGGCGAGATCGTCGCGGCCGAGCTTGCCGCGGTCGGGATCGAGACCGAGATCACCAACCTCGAATGGGCGCAATGGCTTGAACAGGTGTTCAAGGGCCATGACTTCGACCTGACCATCGTCAGCCACACCGAGCCGATGGACATCAACATCTACGCCCGCGACGACTATTACTTCGGCTATGCCAAGCCCGACTTCGTGGCGCTGATGGACAAGCTGGCGAAAACCATCGACCCGGCGGCACGCTCCGACCTTCTGAAACAGGCGCAGGAGATGATCGCCAAGGACTACGTCAACGCCTATCTCTTCCAGCTTGCCCAGACCGGCGTCGCCAACGCCAGGATCGAGGGGCTGTGGCAGAACGCGCCGACGCAGGCGAACGACCTGACGGGGGTGCACTGGGTTGAGTGAGCGGAAGCAGGCCTCAGCCGGGGACGACCGCCTTCACCGCCCACGCCCGCGCCGTCAGGGCGATGCCGCCATCCGGTTCGGTCGGCAGATCGCTCTCCAGCCTCCGGCGCAGCGCCTCGCGGCGATCGGGCGGCAAGGCAGCGCAGTAGCCCGGCGCGGGACCGGCGCCGAGGGTGAAGGGCCGCCAGTAATCGGTGAAATCGGCAAACCGCGTGTCGATGACAAGCGCCGTCGACTCCACCTCCGTCGCCCAGACCTCCGCCGCGAGATCGCGCAGCCGGGTCTCGGTGCAGTCGGGGAACCTCTTGTCCTCGGTCAGGTCGCGAGCGGCGGGGTCGAGCGCGCTGGCGGCGCGCCAGAATTCGCGCATGAACCGGACGCCGCCGCCCGGATAGTCCCAGACGAAGAAGCCGAGCCGCCCGCCGGGACGGACGACGCGGGCCATCTCGCGCAGCATCGCGGAACGGTCGGGCACGAAGTTCAGGACAAGGCCGGAGACGGCCGCATCGAAGCTTTCCGCCGGAACGTCGAGCTTCTGGGCATCGCCGCGTCGGAATCGCGCGCGGGGATCGTCGGTCTTGCTCGCTGCATGAGCGACGAATCCCTCTGAGGCATCCACTCCGGTCACGCTGCGGGGTGCCGACTGCCCGAGGATCGCGGCAGAAAGCGATCCGGTCCCGCAGCCGAGATCGAGCCAGTCGCCGCCGTCGGGGGCCTCCAGCCAGTCGAGGAAACGCGGCGCCATCTGCCGGCTCCAGCGGCCCATATAGGCGTCGTAACTGGCGCCCGCCTGCCAGGAATCGTGTCGTGCGGTCTCGGACATGACATTTGCTCCAGCGTCAGAAGGGCTGCGTCGAATGCCGCCCAGCATACGCCTCTTTCGCAACGACGGCGCGGATTGTAATCAGGGATCAGCCGTTTCCGGCCGTCCGGCCGCCAGCCCCGAAAGACGCACCATGCCCTCCTTCCTCCGCCTCACCCCAACCGCCGCCACGCCGGAAACCGAACGCCCCGCGCCCGAAAGGATGATCTCGGGCGATCCGGTCCACACCACCTGGAACGCCGAGGAGCGCGACGGGCTTTACTGTGGCATCTGGCAGTCCACCCCCGGCAAGTGGCGGATTTCCTACGACGAATGGGAATACTGTCGGATCCTCTCCGGCCGTTCCGTCATCACCGACGAAAACGGGGCCGAGCATCACCTCGGCCCCGGCGACAGCTTCATCCTCCGCCCCGGCTTCACCGGCACCTGGGAGGTGATCGAGACGACGCGGAAGGACTACGTCATCCGCCTCTGAGCCGGGCGGGCCGGCTCAGTTGATCTGGGTGAAGACCCCGTCGGGATCGGCCGCCGCACCGGCCCCGGCCGGGCCGATGGGCACCGCCGCGCCGGTCGGCGCGCCGGCCGAACCCACCGGCACGGCGGTGCCGGTCGCGGCCGATTCCTGCGTGACGACGCCGACCGGCGGGATGAACTTCGGCCAGGGGATGTTGCCCGCCTGAATCTGCGCCTGCACGTCCTCGGGGAGCGAGGTGAGCGGCACCATCAGCCCGTGCGCGTTCTCCACCATCGGATCCTCGGCGATCGCCGATTCCTCGGCAGAGCGCACATGGACGGGCGTGCCCGACGGCACCCGTTCGAACAGGTCGAGGATGTCCTGGTTGAAGAGCCGGATGCAGCCTGCAGAGGTCGCCCGCCCGATCGTCGAGGCGTTGTTGGTGCCGTGGATGCGGTAGTAGGTGTCGCGCCCGCCGCGATAGAGATAGAGCGCCCGCGCGCCAAGCGGGTTGGAAAGCCCGCCCTCCATGCCGCCGGAAAGCGGTCCGTAGATGTCCGGCTCGCGCCGGATCATGTTCTTGGTCGGCGTCCAGCTCGGCCATTCGCGCTTGTGCCCGACGTAGGCATTGCCGGAAAAGCCATAGCCTTCGCGGCCCACCGCGATGCCGTAGCGGATCGCCCGGCCGCCCTCCTCGATGTAGTAGAGCACCCGCGCATAAGGGTCGACGACGATCGAGCCTGGCGCATCGGGGCCGGTGTAATAGACCTCGGTCCGCGGGTTCTGCCCGGTCAGATAGCCCGGCTCCACCGCCGGGATCGTCACGTCGGCATCCTGCACCGCCTGATAGCGCGCCACCACCTCCGGCGCCGGCGCGATGGAAGAGACGCCGGTCGCCGGGTCGATCCCCGACTGCTGGGCGGGTGCACCGCAGGCGGCAAGGGCAAGAAGCGCCACGAAGGCGCAGACGCGCGTGGCACCCAGGCGCCACTTAACTCCGGGTTGTCCTGTCATGGGAATGAAACCGTCCGTTCCTGTTGTCCTGTCAACGCCACGGAATCGGCACACTCCGCCCCCCGCGGCCGCATTGCCCCCATGTCCACGCCCTCTGTGCGGGCGTCAAGGCCCCGCCCGCGCAAAATCGCGCGGGCGGGGCAGTCGTGTCACAGGTCCGGCGTCCGGCGGGCCTCAGCCGACGACGTTGAACTGCGGCCCGTAGGGATAGTGGGTGATGTTCTCGTTGCCGTCCTCGGTGATGACGAGGATGTCGTGCTCGCGGTAGCCGCCCGCGCCCGGCTTGCCGTCCGGGATCGTCAGCATCGGCTCCATCGAGATCACCATGCCCGGCTCCAGCACCGTGTCGATGTCCTCGCGCAGTTCCAGCCCGGCCTCGCGGCCGTAGTAGTGGCTGAGCACGCCGAACGAATGGCCATAGCCGAAGGTCCGGTATTGCAGAAGCTGGCGCTCCTCGAAGAAGTCGTTGATCTTCGCCGTCACCTCGGCGCAGGAGGCGCCGGGCTTGAGAAGGCTGATGCCGTATTCATGGGCGGCGACGTTGGCCTCCCAGACCTTCAGCGAGGCCGCATCGACCTCGCGCACGAACAACGTGCGCTCGAGCGCGGTGTAGTAGCCCGAGATCATCGGGAAGCAGTTGAGGCTGAGGATGTCGCCGACCTGAAGCTGGCGCGCGGTGACCGGGTTGTGCGCGCCGTCGGTGTTGATGCCCGACTGGAACCACACCCAGGTGTCGCGGTATTCGGCATCGGGGAAGCGGCGGGCGATCTCGCGCTCCATCGCGTCACGCCCGGCCATCGCGACGTCGATCTCGCGCGTCCCGACCGAAATCGCCTCGCGGATGGCATAGCCGCCGACGTCGGCGGTGTTGGCGCCGGCCTTGATGATGGCGATTTCGGCGGCTGACTTCATCATCCGCTGCTTCATCGTCGCCGGCGCGATGTCGACCACCTTCGAGGGCTTGAGGAACGACTTCAGCTTCTCCGACTGCACGAGCGTCAGGTGGTCGCCCTCGTAGCCGATCACCTTGCCCGGGCCGGTCACCGACAGGATCGCGCGCCAGTAGTTGTCGCGCTGCCAGTCGGTGTAGGTGATGTTGTCGCCGTGGCAGCGCCGCCAGGGCTGCGCCGCATCGATGCCCGCGCTGATCGTGACATCCTGCGAAGCGGTCACGACGAGGCCGTAGGGCCGGCCGAACGAGCAGTAGAGGAAGCCGGAGTAGTAGGCGATGCTGTGCATCGAGGTGAAGACCACCGCGTCGACACCCTGCGCGTCCATGATCGCGCGCAGGCCGCCGAGACGCTGTTCGTATTCCGACCTGGCGAAGGGCAGGACGCGGTCGCCCTGGTGGAAACGATACTGCTGGGGACGTTCCGTCATTGTCAGACCTCACTTGATGGGGTCCGGCCCACGGCACGAGACCCCGAAAGGTCCCGGCGTACAGGACTTCAGCGGAAATATCCGCGAGCGAGGGGGCGCAATGCCCCTGCGGCGACGCCATCGCCACGACTCTAAGGTTCTTTTACGACGCCGGGACCCGGCACTCTAGCCTGAAAGCGACATCCGCGGCCGGCTTGCGGCCAGAACCGACAGGAACAACGGGGCGTGGCACCCCGCCCCATCGTCAGGCGAAGGCGTTCATCAGGATGAACATCATCGATTTGACCAGCGCATAGACGACGCCGGCCACGAGAACCAGCGACAGGACGGCCATGAGGATGCCGATCAGGACCCAGAGTCCGTCCCGCTCCAGCACGCCGAGGGCGATGAGGCAGATCGCCAGCGCGGGAAGGATGTTGCCGAGCGGGATCGGCAGGACGAGGATGATCGCGAGGACCAGGCAGAGCGCGCCGAGGACGCGCTCGGCCCCGTGGCCGACGAAGATCGACCACCGCGGCCGCAGCAGCCGCTCGGCCCGGCCGAGAACGACGACGACACGCTCGACGAGCTGCGCGAAGCGATAGCGCGGCATGCTGCGCTCGTCGATGAAGCGCGGCAACCAGGGCACCCGCCCCAGCATCATCTGGAACGAGAGATAAAGCAGCGGCAGCCCGAGGATGCCAGAGGTTCCCGGCGGCGTCGGCAGCACGTTCGGCAGCGCGAAGAGCAGGATCAGCGCCGCCCGGCCGCGGCCGCCCAGCAGCACGAGAAGATCACCCACCGCCACGTCCTGCCGCGTCGTGTCCGCGGCGATGGCGGAAAGCACTTCGGAAAGCGGCTTTTTCCGCTCCCGTCGATCGCCACGCCCCCGCCGGCCGCCCTCCGCCGCGCCGGCCGGGCTGTCCGCGCCCTCCGGTGCGCTGGCAGGGCCATCATCGAGCCCGCCGGCCGGGCGGGCTAGGTCTTCGGGTCCGGGTCCGGGAGCGTCGTTCATGATGTCCTTGCAAGCCTCCGGTGAAGGTAGGGTGTCACGGCGCCGGTGGGAAGGGACAAACTGCCGCGTAACCCGCTTGTCCGCAGCTTCTCCGGACCGGCTTCACGGACGCTGCTGCACCCTCTGGACGCTCGCCCGCCTTCCCCCTAGCCTCGCGCCCAGGAAGGGGCCGGGCATGCAACGCTATCTCTTCGGACGTCTCGTCTCGCTGGCCCTCAGCCTCCTCATGGCCAGCCTCGTGATCTTCACGGTGATCGAGATCGTGCCGGGCGACCCGGCCTCCTACATGCTGGGGCTGAACGCCAGCGCCGACACGGTGGCGGCGCTGCGCGACCGCCTCGGCCTGGACGAGGCGCCGCCGCTGCGCTACCTGCACTGGGTCTCGGGGATGGCGACGGGCGATTTCGGCCAGTCCTACACCTACCGGGTGCCGGTGGCCGATCTTGTCGGGCAACGTATTTCGGTTTCGCTGCCGCTTGCGCTCTACGCCCTTCTCCTCGCCGTGCTGATCGCCTTCCCGGCGGGGCTTCTCGCCGCCGCCCGCAGGGGGCGGGTGGCGGACGCCGCGGTGATGGGGGCGACGCAGGTCGGCATCGCGCTGCCGAACTTCTGGTTCGCCATGCTCCTCGTCCTCGCCTTCGCGCTCCGCTGGCGGATCTTTCCCGCCGGCGGATTCCCGGGCTGGGGCCAGCCCCTCGCGGGCCTCGGGGCGCTGACCCTGCCGGCGGTGGCGCTGGCCTTGCCGCAGGCCGCGATCCTTGCCCGCGTGCTGCGCTCGGCGCTGATCGAGACGCTCGGCCAGGACTACATCCGCACTGCCCGCGCCAAGGGGCTGACCGCCGGGCAGGCGGTCCTGCGCCATGCCCTCAGGAATGCGATGGTCCCGGTGCTGACGATCATCGGCATGCAGTTCTCCTTCCTGCTTGCAGGCGCCATCATCATCGAGAACGTCTTCTACCTGCCGGGCCTCGGGCGGCTGATCTTCCAGGCGATCACGCAGCGCGACCTGATCGTGGTGGAATCGGTGGTGATGATCCTCGTCTTCGCGGTGATCGTCGTGACCTTCCTCGTCGATCTGGCCTACGCCGCCATCGACCCGCGCCTGAGGAAACGGGGATGAGGAAACGGGGATGAGGAAACGGGCATGAGGCTTTCCTTCGCGCTCGGTCTCGCCCTCTCGCTTGCCGCACTGGCGGCCGCGCTCGTCTCGCTTGTCTGGACGCCCCAGGACGTCGCCACCCTCGCCATCGCCGACAGGCTGAAACCACCCAGCGCCGCACACTGGCTGGGCACCGATCACTTCGGCCGCGACATCGCCTCGATGCTGATGGCCGGCGCCCGGACATCGATCGCGGTCGCCCTCGTCGCGGTCGGTATCGGCATTGGCGCGGGCGTGCCGCTCGGCCTTCTTGCCGCAGCCCGGACCGGGAGCCTGACCGACGAGGTCGTGATGCGCGGAAACGACCTGATCTTCGCCTTCCCCTCTCTGGTCATCGCCATCCTCATCACCGCCGTCTTCGGCCCCTCGGCCACCAACGCGATCATCGCCATCGGCATCTTCAACATTCCCGTCTTCGCCCGCGTGACCCGCGGCGGGGCGCTTTCCCTCTGGACGCTCGACTTCATCCGCGCGGCGGAAGTCGCGGGCAAGGGCCGCACCCGCATCTCGGTCGAGCACATCCTGCCCAACATCCTCAACCTCCTGATCGTGCAGGGCACGATCCAGTTCTCGCTCGGCATTCTCGCCGAGGCGGGGCTGTCCTACGTCGGCCTCGGGGCGCAGCCGCCCATCCCCTCCTGGGGCCGGATGCTGGCGGAAGCGCAGACGATGGTGACGCTCGCCCCCCATGTGGCGGTCTTCCCGGGACTTGCCATCGTGCTGACGGTGCTCGGCCTCAACCTCCTCGGCGACGGGTTGCGCGACCGTCTCGACCCCCGCTCGGGGCGCGCGCCATGAGCCTGCTGTCCGTCCGCGACCTGTCGCTTGCGATCGGGGGCGCGCCGATCCTCTCCGGCCTGTCCTTCCGCATCGCCGGCGGCGAGGTCTTCGGCCTGGTGGGAGAATCGGGCTCCGGCAAGTCGATGACCGCGCTCGCGTTGATGGGGCTTCTGCCCGAGGGCGCGCGCGCCTCCGGCACCGCGGAGTTCCTCGGCCAGAACCTCCTGACGCTGCCCGAACGCGCGCTGTCCGGCCTGCGCGGCGACGAGATCGGCATGGTCTTCCAGGAACCGATGACGGCCCTGAACCCGATGAAGACGATCGGCGACCAGGTCGCCGAAACCCTGCTGATCCACCGCGCCGCGGGGCGTGCCGAGGCGCGGGCGGTCGCGCGCGAGAAGCTCGCCCGCGTCGGCCTGCCCGAGGACCGCTTCCCGCTCTCGCGCTATCCGCACGAACTTTCCGGCGGCCAGCGGCAGCGCGTCGCCATCGCGATGGCGATCGCGCTCCGCCCCCAGCTCCTGATCGCCGACGAACCGACCACCGCGCTCGACGTCACCACCCAGGCGCAGATCCTCGGGCTCCTCAGGGGGCTGGTGCAGGACGACGGCATGGCGCTCATGCTGATCACCCACGACCTCGCGGTGATGGCGCAGATGGCGAGCCGTGTCGCGGTGATGCAGGCGGGCCGGATCGTCGAGCAGGGCGAGACCGCGCAGGTGTTCCGCATCCGGTCCAGCGACTACACCCGCCGCCTCTTCGCCGCCGCCGATCACCGCCCCGCGCGCGTGCCGCAGACGCGTCCGGGCACGCTCCTTGCCGTCGAGGGCGCGGTGCGGGAATACTCGCTTCCCCGTCCGCGGGCCTTCGCCGCCCACCCGAAGCTGCGCGCTGTCGATGGCGTGAGCCTGGCCATCGCGCCAGGCGAAAGCGTCGGGCTGGTGGGCGAATCGGGCTGTGGCAAGTCCACCCTGTCGCGCGCGATCCTCGGGCTCGACCCCTTGCAGGGAGGCGAAATCCGGCTCGACGGGCAGGCAGTCACGGCGGGCCACACCATGCCGCGGGCGCTCCGCGCGAAGATGCAGGTGGTGTTCCAGGACCCCTATGGCAGCTTCGACCCCCGCCACCGGGTGGCACGGCTGGTGGCCGAGCCGTTCCACCTGACCGGCGTGCCGGGGGATGCGCGCACCCGCGTGGCTGCCGCGCTGGAGGAGGTCGGGCTTTCGGCCGCGGACATGGGGAAATACATCCACGAGTTTTCCGGTGGCCAGCGCCAGCGCATCGCCATCGCCCGCGCGCTCATCATCCGGCCCGCGCTCATCGTGCTCGACGAGGCGGTCTCCGCGCTCGACGTGCGGGTGCGCGCGCAGGTGCTCGACCTGCTCGCGGCGCTTCAGGCAAGCCACGGGCTGGCCTATCTCTTCATCAGCCACGACCTGTCGGTGGTGCGCAGGATCACCGACCGCGTGCTGGTGATGCGGCAGGGCCGGATCGTCGAGGAAGGGCCCACCGAAGCCGTCTTCGCCAACCCGCGGCAGGCCTACACGCGAGACCTCGTCGCCGCGACGCCAACCATCCCCGACGACTGGAGGGAGCCCGCCCATGCCGCCCGGACCTGACATCGCCCGCCTCTGGTTCGACCCGGCCGAGATGCTGATCGGCGGGGCCTGGCGCCCGGCGTCGCGGACGCTGCCGATCGAGGACCCCTCGACGGGGGCCGGGATCGGCGCGCTGGCGCGGGGAACGGCCGGCGACATCGACGCGGCCGTCACCGCGGCAGCGGCGGCGCTGGCCGGCGACTGGGGGCGGGCGGCGGCGGCCGACAGGGGCCGCATCCTTGCCCGGATCGGCCGGATGGTGCTCGACCGCGCCGACGACCTCGCGGTGATCGAGGCGACGGATGTCGGCAAGCCCCTGAAGCAGGCGAGGGCCGACGCGCTGGCGCTTGCCCGCTACATGGAGTTCTACGCCGGCGCGGCCGACAAGGTGATGGGGCAGACGATTCCCTACCTGGACGGCTACACCGTCTATACGCTGCGCGAGCCGCATGGGGTGACGGGCCATATCGTGCCCTGGAACTACCCGATGCAGATCGTCGGCCGCTCGGTCGGCGCGGCGCTCGCGATGGGAAATGCCTGCGTCCTGAAGCCGGCCGAGGAAGCCTCGCTGACCGCGCTCGCCTTCGCCCGGATCGCCGCCGAGGCGGGCCTGCCGGCGGGCGCACTGAACGTCGTGCCGGGCCTCGGCGAGGAGGCGGGGGCGGCGCTCTCGTCCCACCCGGGCGTCCATCACCTGAGCTTCACCGGCTCGGTCGCGGCGGGACAGCGGGTCCAGGCGGCGGCGGCCGCGAATGTCGTGCCGGTGACGCTGGAGCTTGGCGGCAAGTCGCCCCAGCTCGTCTTCGCCGATGCCGATCTGGACGCGGCGCTCCCCTTCCTCGTGAACGGGGGGCTTCAGAACGCCGGCCAGACCTGCTCGGCCGCCTCGCGCATCCTCGTCGAGCGGTCGCGCCACGACGAGGTGGTGGCGCGGATGGCGGACCGCTACCGGGCACTGAGGGTCGGCCCGGCGATGGCCGACCTCGACCTTGGTCCGCTCATCTCCACCCGCCAGAAGGGGATCGTCGAAGACTTCCTCGCGATGGCGCCGGCGGGCGCGGTGGCGGCCCGCGGCAGCATCGTCGCCGAGGCGCCGGCGGGCGGCCATTATGTCGCCCCGACGCTGCTTGCAGGCCCCGGGCCCGATCATCCGCTGGCGCGGGAAGAGATCTTCGGCCCGGTGCAGGTGGTGATCCCCTTCGAGGACGAGGACGAGGCGGTGGCGATCGCCAACGGCACCGGCTACGGCCTCGTCGCCGCGGTCTGGACCGAAAGCGGCGCCCGCCAGATGCGGCTTGCGAAGCGGCTCCGCGCGGGGCAGGTTTTCCTCAACACCTACGGTGCCGGCGGGGGCGTGGAGCTTCCCTTCGGCGGCAGGGGCAGGTCGGGCCACGGGCGCGAGAAGGGGTTCGAGGCGCTTTTCGGCTTCTCGGCGCTGAAGACCGTCGCGGCACGGCACGGCTAGGAGGGCGGCATGCGGCTGAAGGACAAGACCGCCATCGTCACCGGTGCCGGATCGGGCTTCGGCGCGGGCATCGCGCGGAAGTTCGCGGCCGAGGGCGCGCGGGTGATGGTGGCGGACATCGACGAGGCCGCGGCGCGCAGGGTCGCGGCGGAAATGGGCGGCCTCGCGCACCATGCCGACGTGGCCTCGGCCGACAGCGTCGCGGCGATGGCGGCGGCCGCCGTCGCCGCCTTCGGCAGCATCGACATCCTTGTCAACAACGCCGGAGTGACGCACCTGCCCGCGCCGCTCGAGGAGGTGAGCGAGGCCGATTTCGACCGGGTCTTCGCGGTCAACTGCAAGTCGGTCTACCTGACCGCGCGGGCGCTCGTGCCGCTGATGAAGGCGCGGGGCGCGGGCGCGATCCTCAACGTCGCCTCGACCGCGGGCCTCTCGCCCCGTCCCCGGCTCAACTGGTACAATGCCTCGAAGGGCTGGATGATCACCGCGACCAGGGCGATGGCGGTGGAGCTTGCGCCCGCCGGCGTCCGCGTCAACGCGATCTGCCCGGTGGCGGGCGAGACGCCGCTTCTGAAGCGCTTCATGGGTGAGGACACGCCCGAGATGCGGGCGCGGTTCCTCGCCACGATCCCGATCGGGCGCTTCTCGACGCCCGAGGACATGGGCAACGCCGCCTGTTTCCTCTGCTCGCAGGAGGCGTCGATGATCACCGGCGTGGCGCTCGAGGTGGACGGCGGGCGCTGCATCTGAACCGGACCCGGGGGCCGACCTCCGGACCCCCGGGATATTTCGGCAACGAAGAAGGACGGGACGATGCGGCCGGGACCGAGGAACCTGATCACCGATGTGGAGGGGCTGAGCGTCGGCAATGCCGAGGATCACCTGGTGCGCACCGGCGTGACCGTGCTGGTGGGCGAGCGGCCCTTCACCGCGGCCGTCCACGTCATGGGCGGCGCGCCGGGGACGCGCGAGACCGACCTTCTGGCCCCCGACCGGCTGGTGCAGGAGGCCGACGCGCTGGTGCTGTCCGGCGGCTCGGCTCTGGGCCTCGATGCCGCCTCGGGGGTGGCGGACGCGCTCCGCGCGGCGGGGCGCGGCTTCGCGGTGGGCGACCAGCGCGTGCCGATCGTGCCGGCGGCGATCCTCTTCGACCTGCTGAACGGCGGCGCGAAGGACTGGGCGGAAAACCCCTATCGCGGCCTCGGCGCGCGGGCGCTCGCTGCGGCGGGGACGGACTTCGGGATCGGCACCGCCGGGGCCGGAACCGGGGCGACCACCCGGGGGCTGAAGGGCGGGCTCGGCTCGGCCTCGGCGGTGCTGGAAAACGGGCTGACGGTGGGCGCGCTGGTCGCGGTCAATGCGCTGGGTTCGGTCACGGTGGGCGGGGGGTGCGAATTCTGGGCAGCACCCTGGGAGCTTGACGCCGAGTTCGGCGGCCTCGGCCTGCCGTCCGCCTTTCCCGCCGGAATGGAGCCCCGGCCGGAGAAGCGCCCCGGAGAGGCCACGACCATCGCCATCGTCGCGACCGATGCGCGGCTCACCCAGGCCCAGGCGCAGCGGATGGCCATCGCCGCCCATGACGGCATGGCCCGCGCCATCGTCCCCTCGCACACGCCGCTGGATGGCGATCTGGTCTTCGCCGCCGCGACCGGCGCGCGGGCGCTGGCCGATCCGGTGGCGGACCCGTTTCTCATCGGCCATGCCGCGGCGGCCTGCCTGTCCCGCGCCATCGCCCGCGCGGTCTTCGCGGCCGGGGCGCGGCCGGGCGACCTGATGCCCAACTGGCGGGCACGGTTCGGGCATGGCTGACGATCCGCTCTATACCGACCCGGCGCTCGCGCGCCTCTACGACCTCGACAACGGCTGGGGCGAGGACCGGGCCTTCTGCCTCGACCTTGTGGCCGGCGCGGGCAGCGTGCTCGACCTCGGTTGCGGCACCGGCGAGCTTGCCCTCCGCATCGCCGCCGAGCACGGCGCGGCGGTAACCGGGGTGGATCCGGCGGGCGCGATGCTGGATCTAGCGCGGGCGAAACCGGGGGCGGAGCGGGTGCGCTGGATCGAGGGCGATGCCCGGTCGCTGCGGCTCGGCCAGAGCTTCGACCTGATCGTGATGACCGGCCACGCCTTCCAGACGCTGCTGACGCGCAAGGACCGCGCCGCCTGCCTTTCCACGATCGCCCGCCACCTCGCCCCCGGCGGGCGCTTCGCCTTCGACAGCCGCAATCCCGCGGGCCGGGAGTGGGAGGACTGGCGGCCCGAGGCGTCGGAGCGGCGCTTCGACGACCCGGTCCTCGGCCCGGTGACCGCCTGGAACGATGCAGGCTGGGACGCCGCCCGGCGGATCGTCACCTACGCGACGCACTACCGCACCGCCGACGGCCGGCAGCTCTCCGCCGCGTCGCGGATCGCCTTTCCGCCGCTTGCCGAACTCGAGGGCGCGATCGCCGCGGCCGGACTCGCGGTCGGGCGCTGGATGGGCGACTGGACCGGTTCCGGCCTGACACCGGAGAGCCCGGAGTTCATCCCGTTGGGCGGGCTCGCGGCCAGCTAGCCGAGGAGCGCCCGCATCAAGGGGCTGCCCGCCCGTTCCAGCCCCTCGATCACGTCAAAATGGTGCCGCCCCGGCTCGATCGTGACCGGGCAGGCCCAGGCGTTTCCGAGGCGGCGGGCCTGGTCGAGGAACGCCGGCCGTTCGCCCCCCCCCACCCAGACATGGACCGGCACGCCGGCGCGGCGCGGCAGGAGCGCGGGGCTTTCCGCCAGCGCCTCGGCCGCGTCGAGCGCGAGCGTCTCGTTCATCGAGGTTTCGCGGAGCGGGCGGAGATCGGCAAGCGGCGAGACCGGCACGACGCGGGCGAGCCGCGCCGCGACCTCGGGGGCGAGCGGCGCATCGGCCGATGCCATCCTCGCGACGAGATGCCCGCCGGCCGAATGCCCGGCGAGGACCACCGGCCCCGGCACCTCGCCCGCGGCGGCGGCGATCGCCATCGCGACCTGGCGCGTCATCCGGGCGATCCGCACCGCGGGCGCGAGCGTGTAGGCGGGCATCGCGCAGGCCCAGCCGCGCGCCAGCGCCCCCGCCGCCAGATGCGAGAAGTCGCGCGGGCCGAAGGCCATCCAGTAGCCGCCGTGAACGAAGACCACGAGCCCCGCGGCCGGGCCCTCGGGCAGGAAGAGGTCGAACCATTCGGCCGGCGCGGCCCCGTAGCGCAGGCCCGGCCGCGCCGCCGTCCCGACCCGGTCGCGGAACGCCGCCGCGGCCGCGGCCCAGCGGGGCGGAAAATCCCCGCCGCCGGGAATGTATTTTGCATTCTGGTAGGCGTCGTCATATCTCATGGGCGAATCCTCGATCGGCGGCCCTGCTGGACATCGGGTCCGGCCTCGGGCATTTGATCGAATTGCACAGATGAGGGGGAGTTCCCATGCTCGATTCCGCTACCGACCTGAAGTCCCGGCTGAAGGATCCATCGCTTCTGGTAACCCGGGCCTACGTCGCGGGACAATGGGTGGCTGCCGATGACGGTGCGACCTTCCCCGTCACCAACCCCGCCCGCGGCGACGTGATCTGCACCGTCCCCGACCTCGGCCGTGCCGAGACGGCGCGCGCGATCGAGGCGGCGGAGAAGGCGCGTCACGAATGGGCCGCCCGCACCGGCAAGGAGCGTGCCGCCGTCCTGCGCAAATGGCATGACCTGATGGTCGCCAATGCCGACGACCTCGGCGCGATCCTGACCGCCGAGATGGGCAAGCCCCTGCCCGAGGCGAAGGGCGAGGTGCTCTACGGCGCCTCCTTCGTCGAATGGTTCGCCGAGGAGGCCAAGCGCATCTACGGCGAGACCATTCCCGGCCACCAGCGCGACAAGCGCATCACCGTGATCAAGCAGCCGATCGGCGTCGCCGCCTCGATCACGCCGTGGAACTTTCCCAATGCGATGATCGCCCGCAAGGTCGCGCCGGCGCTTGCCGTCGGCTGCGGCTTCGTCGCCCGCCCCGCGGCCGAGACGCCGCTCTCGGCGCTGGCGATGGCGGTCCTGGCGGAACGGGCGGGGGTGCCGGCGGGGCTCTTCTCGGTCATCACCTCGAAGAAGTCCTCGGCGATCGGCAAGGAGTTCTGCGAGAACCACGCGGTCCGCAAGCTGACCTTCACCGGCTCGACCGAGGTCGGACGGATCCTCCTGCGCCAGGCGGCCGACCAGGTGATGAAATGCTCGATGGAGCTTGGCGGCAACGCCCCCTTCATCGTCTTCGACGACGCCGATCTCGACGCCGCCGTGGAAGGTGCGATGATCTCGAAGTTCCGCAACAATGGCCAGACCTGCGTCTGCGCCAACCGCATCTACGTCCAGGCCGGCGTCTATGATGCCTTCGCGGCGAAGCTTGCCGCAGCGGTGAAAAAGCTCAACGTCGGCGACGGGCTGAGCGAGGGCGTGACCACCGGCCCGCTGATCAACGAAGCCGCGGTCGAGAAGGTCGAGGAGCACATCGCCGACGCGCTCGCCGGCGGCGGCCAGATCGTTACCGGCGGCAAGCGCCACGCGCTCGGCGGCACCTTCTTCGAGCCGACAGTCGTCACCGGCATCACGGCCGAGATGAAGGTCTCGACCGAGGAGACCTTCGGGCCGCTCGCGCCGCTCTTCCGGTTCGAGACCGAGGAGGAGGTGATCCGGCTCGCCAACGACACGATCTTCGGGCTCGCCTCCTATTTCTACGCCCGCGACATCGGCCGGATCACCCGGGTGCAGGAGGCGCTGGAATACGGCATGGTCGGCGTCAACACCGGGCTGATCTCGACCGAAGTTGCGCCCTTCGGCGGGGTGAAGCAATCCGGCCTCGGCCGCGAGGGCAGCCACCACGGCGTCGAGGACTACCTCGAGATCAAGTACATCTGCCTGTCGGTCTGAACCGGCAGCCGCCGGGAGGGCGCCGCCCTCCCGAACCCTCCCCGGGTAGTTCGGCAACGAAGAAGGGCTGGCGCCCGCCGTCCCCGGACTCGGCGTTATCGGATAGCAGAGGCGCGGTTTTTGCCTAGCACCCCGCCCGCCCGCATCTCTTCCCCATCAGCCCACCGCAACCGGGGAAATGACATGCTGCCGAAAATCCGCAATACCGCCACCGCTGCCATCGCGGCCCTCTCGATCGCTGCGGCCCTGCCCGCGCCCGCCTTCGCCTGGGGCGAGAAGGAACAGAACGCGCTTGCCGCCATCGTCGCGGCCGGCGTGATCGGAACGCTCGTCCTGAAGGAGAACCAGCGCCGCCGGGCCGCGCCGGTCACCCGCGCGCCGGTCCAGACCTACTACCAGCCGCGCTACGACGCGCCCGCCGCCACCCGCTATCAGCCCGCCCTGCCCTCGGGCATCTACGCCACGCCCGCCGCGAACGCCTTCAACAGCTACAGCCCGGCGGAGCGGCGCAGGATCCAGTCGCGGCTTGCCGAGGCGGGCTATTACCGGGGCGGCATCGACGGCGCCTTCGGCCCGATGACCTACCGCGCCATCCTGGCCATCGCCGGGGACTCCACCGGCACCGACCAGCTCGACTCGATGGGCGGCGCCTACGAGTTCTACGACACCATCCTCGGCTGAGAGGCCGACGGGGGAAGGGGCCGCACGGCCCCTTCTTTTTTTGTCCGCCGACCAAGGATTGACCGGCCGCCCGCGTCGGAGTTTCGTCATGCGCATGCAAACCCCGGACGAGGCCCTGGCGAGTGCCGCCGCGACAGGAGACCGCGATGCCTTCGCGGCGCTTCTCGGGCGGCACTACGACCGCATCTTCGCTCTCGCCTTCCGCCTGACCGGCGGCCGCGCCGAGGCCGAGGATCTCACCCAGGACATCTGCCTGGCGCTGCCCGCCAAGCTGGCCTCGTGGCGGGGCGAGGCGCGGTTCACGACCTGGCTCTACCGCGTCACCGTCAACGCCGCGCACGACCGCCGCCGCCGCGCGGCGACGCGGGCGAGGGCGGCGGATGGCTGGGGCGACTGGGAGGTGAACCGCCGCGCCGGGATCGCCGAGGAGGCCGCGGCGCAGGACTGGCTCGCCGAGACGATGGCGCGGCTGTCGCCGGAGCTGCGCGATACCGTGGCGCTGACGCTCGGCGAGGATCTGTCGCAGCGCGAGGCGGCCGAGGTGCTGGGCATCCCGGAAGGCACCGTGGCCTGGCGGATGAGCGAGGTGAAGAAGCGCCTGCGCGAGATGGCGCGGGCGGAGGGAATGCTATGAGCGACGAACTCGACAGGCTCCGCGACCGGCTGAAGGCCGCGGCTCCCGCGCCCGATGCCGAGGCGAAGGCGCGGGCGATGAAGCTGGCGATGGAAGGTTTCGACCGGATTCAACACGGGGCCCAAGAAAGCGCCGAGGCCGCGCGTCCCATGTCGGACCGCCCCCGGAGGGCGGGGTTCCTGACAGGAGTTCGCCAGATGCTGTCCCATCTCACCCCCCGCGCGGCGCTCGCCGCCACCGCCTCGGTCGCCGTGATCGGGCTTTCGGTCGCGCTTTCCCCCGCGCTCCGGCGCGAGGCGGTGTTGCCCGGCGCCCAGCCCGCCCCCCTGCCCGCCCCCCTGCCCGCCCGCATTGACGGGGCTCCGGCCGGGCAGAGCCCGGTGGCGCCGGCCACCGACATCGTCGCGGGCACGGCCACGCCGCAGGCCGAGACCGGTAACGAGACCCTGGGCGAAGCTCCCGCCGAAGCGGAGGCCCCCAAGGCCGAATCCGACACGGCCGTCGCGGAGGACATCGCCGGGGCGGCCGTGCCCCCGCCTGCGCCCGCCACCTCGCTCGCCCGCCGGCGCGAGGCGGCCGACGCCATCTATGACCTCGATAACCAGATGGCCGCGCCGGCCGGCATCGTCGCGAAGGCCCCCGCCGCAGGCCTCGC
Source organism: Albidovulum sp. (assembly GCA_030837785.1). Lineage (GTDB taxonomy): Bacteria > Pseudomonadota > Alphaproteobacteria > Rhodobacterales > Rhodobacteraceae > Albidovulum. The sequence goes on along the minus strand of JAUQYA010000083.1, from coordinate 20,036 downwards.
CGCGCCGGACGCGATGGCGGTTCCCGCCGCCCCCGACAGCGAGGCCTTCGCCCATCAGGCCGCGAACCCGGTGAAGATCGCCGCCGAGGAGCCCGTCTCCACCTTTTCGATCGACACCGACACGGCGTCGTGGTCGGTGATCCGCTCCTCGCTCGCCAGCGGCGCGCTGCCGCCGAAGGAGGCGGTGCGGACCGAGGAGATGGTGAACTACTTCCCCTACGGCTACCCCGCGCCCGAGACGGACGAGGCACCGTTCCGCGCCTCGGTCAGCCTGTTCCCGACACCGTGGAACGCCGACACCCGGCTTCTGCGCATCGGTCTTCAGGGCGCGCTGCCGGCGACCGACGACCGGCCGCCCCTGAACCTCGTCTTCCTCATCGACACCTCGGGGTCGATGGAGGACGCCAACAAGCTGCCGCTTCTCAAGCAGTCCTTCCGGCTGATGCTGGGCCAGCTCCGCCCCGAGGACCGGGTCGCCATCGTCACCTATGCCGGATCGGCCGGGCTGGTGCTGGAGCCCACCGCCGCCTCGGACCGGACCGCGATCCTCGGCGCGCTCGACCGGCTTGAGGCGGGCGGATCGACGGCCGGGCAGGAAGGGCTCCAGCAGGCCTATGCGGTCGCGGAAGGCATGGGCGGCGGGAACTCGGAAGGCGGGGACCGCGTCAGCCGCATCCTGCTCGCCACCGACGGCGATTTCAACGTCGGGCTCTCCGACCCGGAGGCGCTCACGGACTTCATCGCCAGGAAGCGGCAGAGCGGCATCTACCTCTCCGTCCTCGGCTTCGGGCGGGGCAATCTCGACGACGCGACGATGCAGGCGCTGGCGCAGAACGGCAACGGCACGGCGGCCTATATCGACACGCTGTCCGAGGCGCAGAAGGTGTTGGTCGACCAGTTGTCGGGCGCGCTCTTCCCGATCGCCGACGACGTGAAGGTGCAGGTGGAGTTCAACCCCGCCGCCGTCGCCGAATACCGGCTGATCGGCTACGAGACCCGCGCGCTCGCGCGGGAGGATTTCAACAACGACCAGGTCGACGCGGGCGAGATCGGTGCCGGCCATCAGGTGACCGCACTCTACGAGATCACGCCGGCGGGCTCGCCGGCGCGGCTTTCCGATCCGCTGCGCTACGGCGAGGCACCCGCCGGCGGCGATGCCTCCGAGCTTGGCTTCCTCAAGCTGCGCTGGAAGGCGCCCGGGGCGGCGGAATCGCACCTGGTCGAGACGCCGATCCCGGCCACGCCCGGCACGGCCGACGACGACGCCCGCTTCGCCGCCGCCATCGCCGGCATGGGCCAGTTGCTGTCCGAACCGAAATACCTCGGCACCTGGGGCTGGGACGAGGCCATCGCGCTGGCAAGCGGCGCCAAGGGCGACGATCCCTACGGCTACCGCGCCGAGGCGGTCGGTCTGATGCGGCTCGCCGCCAGCCTGTCGCGCTGACGGCGCCGTCGGTCTGCCGGGCGGCGGCGGCCGTCCCGGCCCGGCGGGGCGGAAGGTCGATGGCACGCCAAAGTGATCGTCGGGGCGGGCGAGACGTGGCACAGTGCGCCCATGCGCCACTCCCTGCTCGCCCTGGCCTGTCTTGCCGCCCTGCCCGCAGCTGCCAATCCGCCGGAGGTGGTCTCCGTCAGGGCAGAGGCGGGGGATGGCGGCAGATGGTCCATCTTCGTGACGCTCCGCCACCCCGATACCGGCTGGGACCACTACGCGAGCGGATGGGAGGTGCTGGCACCGGACGGAACCCGGCTCGGCTATCGCGAACTGTCCCATCCGCATGCCGACGAACAGCCCTTCACCCGCAGCCTGGATGACGTGGCGATTCCCGACGCGGTCGATTTCGTGCTGATCCGCCCGCGCTGCACGCTCGACGGCTGGGTGGCGATGCCGGCCCGTCTCGATCTTCGCCGATGATTCCGGCGGGATCGGCGGCAAGCCGCCCGGGGCGCGGGCCCGGGCGAAAATATCCGGCACAGCGGCGTGGCGAGAATCGCTTTTTTCGTGTAGCAGTTGCATTACCGCCACAACTGCGTGCTCAATGAAGTGCGACTCACCGGGAGGATGTCATGGGCCAGACGCAACGTCGTGACGAGATTGACCTGTTTGTCGACGATCTCCTCGCCAATCCGGAACGCGCCGAAGAGCTGAAGGGCAAGCTGCGCGAGACCTTCGGTGACAAGGCGACGCCGGAACAGCGTCGCGCGCAGCTTCGGTTGCTGACCCTGTGCAACGATGCCGAGGCGCTCTGGGACAACGTGCCGCTCTGACTCCGCCACCTCGGATCGGTGCTGCCGAAGGGGTCGGCCGGCTCCGCTGCCGGATCCGCTCGGGGGTCAGCGCCGCCCTTCGCGGAGCCAGGCCGTGATCGTCAGCCCCGCGGCAATCATCAGGAACGCCCAGGCCGGCAAGAGCGCCGCGATACGGATGTCGGTCGTCTGATAGGCGCCCCGCGGCGTGATGCCGATCCATCCGCGGCCCGCCGCCGGCCGGCCTTCGCGCACGGCGCGGACATCGGGCAATCCGTCCTCGACCGCGACGAAGCCGCCGTTCGTGGGCCCGACCACGGGATCGAGCGGCGTGGCCGAGGCGATGGCGTCCTCGAACTCCCGCGGGCTGGCGGGGCCAAGGGCGGTCACGCGCTCCAGCTCTCCGTCCGAAATCCGGTAGAGCCCGAGGTCGGAGGCCGCGAAAGTCGCCTGGTGGCGCCCCGGCGCGACCTCGGTCAGGGCAAGCTGCGTCGATGACCCGTCCGGCGCCGTCACCGTCACCTCGCGCCCGCCCTCGCCCAGCGTCCGCCGGGTGATCGTCAGCATGTTGCCCTCGGCGGTCGCGGTCAGCGCCTCCTCCTCGAGGTCGGGTTCCTTCATCATCCAGTGCGCGAGCCGCCTGAGAAGCTCGAGCTGCGGCCCGCCGCCCTCGAAGCCGCGCGCCCAGAGCCAGGCCTGGTCCGAGGCGAGAAGCGCCACGCGCCCCTCTCCCGCCCGTTTGAGAAGCAGGAGCGGCGCCTTGTCGGGGCCCTCCATCACCACCTGCCCGTCCGCCCCGGCAAGCTCCACATAGCGGGTCCAGCGGCCCCAGGCGGGTACCCCCGGCTTGCCCGCTCCGCCGCCCTCCGGCGCGAAGGACTCGAGCCCCTCGGTCACCGGATGGCGTTCGCCCAGCGCCGAGACGCGCGGCAGGAATGGCGCCTCGATGACCCGTGCCGTCGGCCGCGCCGGCAGGATGTCGCCCAGGCCCGAATGATAGAGGCTTTCGGCCGAGGCATAGTCCGGCCCGGCCGCCACCAGCACCGCACCCCCGCCCAGCACATAGTCGCGGATGTTGTCGAGATAGGCCGCGGGCAGGATGCCCCGCAACCGGTAGCGGTCGAAGATGATCAGGTCGAATTCGTCGATCTTCTCGACGAACAGCTCCCGCGTCGGAAACGCGATCAGCGACAGCTCCGATACCGGCACGCCGTCCTGCTTGTCGGGCGGGCGCAGAATGGTGAAGTGGACCAGGTCCACCGCGCTGTCGGACTTGAGAAGGTTCCGCCAGGTCCGCTCGCCGGCATAGGGCTCGCCCGAGACCAGGAGCACCCTGAGCCGGTCGCGCACCCCGTTGATCTGCACCACGGCCGCGTTGTTGCGGTCGGTCAGTTCCCCCTCGGCGGTCTCGAGCGTCAGCTGGACGAGGTTCTGCCCGCCGTGCGACAGCGTCAGCGGCAGGTCGAGGTCGCGGCCCGTGGGCACGGTCACCCGCTGCGGCTCGCCGCCGTCGATGGCGATGGCCAGCTCGACCGGACGGCCGGCTTCGGCATCCGGCATCCGCCCCTGCTCCTCGATCCTGAGCGTCAGCGTCAGCGGCTCGCCGATGATGCCGAAGGCGGGCGCGGTCTTGATCATCAGCCGCCGGTCCCAGTCGGCCGCGTGCCCGGTCAGAAGCACGTTCAGGGGCGCGGGCAGCGCCGGCGCGAGACCGAGATCGTGGACCTGCCCGTCGCTGACGAGGATCGCTCCGGCGACCCGCGCGCGCGGCTCCTCGGCCAGCGCCTGCGCCAGCGCGGTCATGGCCAGCGTGCCCGCGTCCTTCGCGCCGTCGCCGAGGGTGATCTTGCGCAGTTCGGTGTTCGGCAGCGCCGCCACCTCGGCCTCGATCCGCGCCACCGCCGCGGCGGTCTGGTCCGGCCGGTCGCCGATCTTCTGGCTCGCACTTTCGTCGACGACGAGGATCACGATGTCGGAAAGCGGCCGCCGCTCCTCGCTTTGCAGCGAGGGCTGGGCGATGGCGGCCAGAAGCGCCGCCGCCGCCAGCGCCCGCAGCCACCAGCCCGAGAGCCCGCGCCAGAGCGCAAGGCCCGCGACGAGGACGGCGGCAGCCGCCAGGGCCCAGAGCACCGGCCAGGGCAGCAGCGGGTCGAAGATCACCTGCCCCGTCGCCGTCATTGCCCGAGCCTTTCCAGGAGCGCCGGCACATGAACCTGGTCGGATTTGTAGTTGCCGGTCAGCACATGCATCACGAGGTTGACGCCGAAGCGGTAGGAAATCTCGCGCTGACGCTCTCCGCCGAGGCCGCGGCCCACCGGGAACATCGGCCGGTTCTGGTCGTCGACCGCCCAGGCGCGCGCCCAGTCGTTGCCGCCGATGACGACCGGCGTCACGCCGTCGTTGAGGTTGCGGAACGGCATCCCCTCGGCAAGCTCGGCATCGGGCGGCGCCGCCTCCACCCAGATCGCGCGGCCGTCGAACCGGCCGGGGAAATCCTGGATCAGGTAGAAGCTCCGTGTCAGAACATGGTCGCGCGGAATCGGCTCCAGCGGCGGAATGTCGAGCGGTGCTGCCAGCGCCTGAAGCCGCCGCCCCTCGGGCGAGGCCGCGCCGAACCCGGCGACATCGGCGTCGCGGGTGTCAAACAGGATCATGCCGCCGGAATGGAGATAGCGGTTGAGCTTGGCGTAGGCCGCCGGCGAGGGCGCGGGCTGGGTCGCGGTGACCGGCCAGTACAGGAAGGTGTAGACCGACAGTTCATCGGTCTCGAGGTCCACGCCCTGGGGTTCCACGGGCTCGACCGAGGTGCGGGCGAAAAGCGTCTCCGACAGGCCCCAGAGCCCGGCTTCCGCCACCCGGTCGGTTTCGGCATCGCCGGTCAGCACATGGGCCAGCACGACGTTTCCGGCCGCGCGGAGGATCTTGTCCTCCAGCGGCCCCTCGGCGGCACCGGCGCGGCCCGGCACGAGGACGGCGACGAGGCCCGGGACGAGGACGGGGACGAGGACGGGGACGAGGGTGGCGAGCGCAAGCGCCGCGACCCCGGCGCGCGCGCCCCGAAGCCGTCCGCCCAGCACCATCGAGGCCAGGAGGTCGATGACGAGCAGCGCCAGCGCCACCGCCAGCACCCAGCCCTTGAGCGGCTGTTCGCGGGCCACGGCCAGACCTTCCACGATGACGCCCGCGGGCCATTCGGCCGGCGCCAGCACCCGGTCGGCGGCGATGATGTTGACCGCGAGCCGCCGGTCGCCCGAGGCATAGAGCCCCGGCGGCATCTCCGGGCCGACCTGCGCCCCAGCCAGCGCATCGGCCAGCCGCTCGCCCGGAACGCCGGCCAGGCCCCCCGCTTCTCCGAGCGTGCCGAAGGCGTCGAGCACCCGCTCGGCGGTCCAGACCGTGCCGGCAAGGTCGGCCGGTTCCGACCGCGCCGCCTTCGACGAGATTGCGAGCCGTTCCAGCATCTGCACGAAGAGGCCGGAGAGCGGCAGGCTGGTCCATTCGGCATTGGCCGAGACGTGGAACAGCACCACCTGCCCGTCGCCGATGGCCCTGCGGGTGACAAGGGGCGTGCCATCGGCCAGCATGGCGATCGTCGCCGCCGCCAGGTCCGGACCCGGCTGGGCCAGAACCTGCGCGCTGACCGAGACGTCGGCGGGCGGCACCAACCCGGCGAAGGGCGAGCCCTCGGCGAACGGGGCGAGCGCCTTCGGCTCCCCCCAGCTCATGGTGCCGCCGACCGACCGCCCGCCGATCCTGAGCCGCACCGGCAGGAGCGGGTCGAGCGTGTCGCGCCCGACGTCGGAGGCGGCCAGATGCGGACCGGCGAAGCGGACCAGCAGGCCGCCCTTTTCCATCCACTCGGTCAGCGACGGCTCCTCGGCCACCTTGGCGACGTCGGCGAGGATGATCACGTCCGGGTTGGCCATGATCACGTCGCCGATCGTGCCTTCGATGACGTCGGCGGTGGGCACCAGCGCCTGCCGCAGGTAGTGGTCGGGGGCCAGAAGCTCCAGCCCCTCGCGCGCCGCGCCGCCGGTGATGATCGCCACCTTGCGCCGCTTCAGCGCGTCATCGGCCAGCGTCACCGCCCCGGCGCTCGTCTCGCCGGCGATCTCGAAGCGGGTCAGGCGGTTGCGAAGCTCCGGCGGCAGATCGAAGGTCGCCACGACGCGCCCCTCGCCGGGGGCGAAGGCGGCCGGGGCGCGTGCCAGCTCGCGCTCGATCCCCGCCGGGTCGAGCCCGCGCGCCACGACCTCGGCCGCGCCCGGCCCGTCGGCCCGCGCCCGGAGCATCGGCGCCGAGACGGCACCGCCCTCGTAGACCGAAGGGGCAAGCGCGAGCGCCCCGCGCGGCGCCTCGACCGCCGTCACCGCGCCATGCCCGCGGACCGCGTCGAGGAGCGCCCCGCGCCCCTCGCGCGCGATCCCGTCCGAAAGCCAGAGCGTGTCGAACCCGCCTTCGGGCAGGCTCGCGGCAAGCGCCGCCATGTCCGCCGCCGAAGGCTCCCACGGCTTCGGCTGCACCGAGGGCAGCGCCGGGGCGACGGCATCGGCGGCGGCGAACGTCGGCCCGCCGGCGGGCACGTCGGTGAGCGCGACCACCGCGACGCTGCGCCCGGCGCGGCCGGCCTCGTCCACCGCCGCCGCGAGCCGCGCGGCGGTCTGCGTCCAGTCGCCCGCCGAGGCCCAGCTTGCATCGGCAAGGATCATCAGCGGCCCGCGGCCGGCGGGCTTCACCTCGGGGTTCAGCACCGGCCCGGCGAAGCCGAGGATGATCGCCGCCACCGCCAGCATCCGCAGGAGCAGCAGCCACCACGGCGTCCGCTCGGCCACCTGCGTCTCGTCGGCAAGGCCGAGGAGAAGCGCCACGCCCGGGAACCGCCGCCGGATCGGCGCCGGCGGGATCGCGCGCAGCAGCAGCCACAGCACCGGCAGCACGGCAAGGCCCCAGAGGAGCCAGGGCGCGGTGAAGCCGATGGGGCCGAGGATCAGCATCAGCCGTCCTTCCTGAGCGCGGCGTAAAGCCAAAGGAGCGCGCCCTGCGCCGGATCGCCGGTGTGATGGGTGGCAAAGAGCCATCCCGCCTTGCGCGCGAGGTCGCTCAGCCGCGCCCGCCGCTCGGCCAGCCGGGCACGGTAGCGGTCGCGCAGGTCGCCCGCCTTGCGGGTCTCGTGGGACAGCGTGCCGCCCATGCTCTCGAAGATCGTCCGCCCCTCGAAGGGGAAGGCTTCCTCGACCGGGTCGTTGACCTGCATCAGGACGCCGGTCACCCCCTTGTCGGCGGCGATCGCCAGCGCAGCCTCGACCGGGACGGTATCGCCGAGGAAGTCCGACAGGAAGAGCGCGCGCGCGCCGGGCAGGATCGCCCGCGCCTCGGGCGCGCCGTAGTCGGCCTGCCCGGCGGGCCGGGTCAGCGCCTCCGACAGCCTCAGAAGCTGGACCTCGCCCGACCGCGGCGGCGCGATCCCGTCCGCAAGCCCCACCCGTTCGCCCGCGCGGATCAGCAGGACCGCGACCGCCAGCGCCAGAAGCCGCGCGCGGTCGGCCTTGGCCTGCCGCCCGGGATCGCCGGTGAACTCCATCGACCGCGCGTCATCGACCCAGAGATGCACCGACTGCGCCGCCTGCCATTCCTTCTCGCGCACGAACTGCTGGTCGGCCCGGCCCGACCGGCGCCAGTCGATCGCCCGGGCCTCGTCGCCGGCGTGCGCCGCGCGATACTGCCAGAACTCGTCGCCCATGCCCGACCGCCGCCGTCCGTGCTGGCCGAGTTGCACCGTCGCCGCCAGGTGCCGCGCATCGGCCAGGAGCGGCGGCAGCGTGGCGGCCAGCGCCTCGGCACTGCGCCTCAGCCCCGCCGGACGGGCGGAGGTCTGGGCCGCGGAGGTCTGGGCGCCGCTCATGCCGCCTCGGCCCGGGTCACCTCGCCGGCGACGCCCTCGATGATCCCGGCAAGGCTCTCACCCCGCGCGCGCGCCGCGAACGAAAGCGCCATCCGGTGGCTGAGCACCGGGCGCGCCAGCGCCAGCACGTCCTCGGCCGAGGGCGCGAGTCGGCCGTGGAGCAGCGCCCGCGCCCTGACCGCCAGCATCAGCGCCTGCGCGGCCCTCGGCCCCGGCCCCCAGGCGACGCTCTCGCTCACCGCGCGCCCCGCCTCGGCCTCGCCGGGCCGGCAGGCGCGCACGAGGTCGAGGATCAGCTCCACGATCTTCTCGCCGACCGGCATCCGCCGCACCGTGGCCTGCGCCGCGACCAGCTCTGCGGCGGTGAAGATGCGCGGCGAGGTCGCGGTCTCCACCCCGGTGGTGGCAAGAAGGATGTCGCGCTCGGTGGCGCGGTCGGGATAGTCGACGTCGATCTGCACCAGGAACCGGTCGAGCTGCGCCTCGGGCAGGGGATAGGTGCCCTCCTGCTCGATCGGGTTCTGGGTGGCGAGCACATGGAACGGCTTCGGCAGCGGCCGGTGGACGCCGGCGATCGTCACCTCGCGCTCCTGCATCGCCTGCAGAAGCGCGGACTGGGTGCGGGGGCTCGCGCGGTTGATCTCGTCGGCCATCAGAAGCTGGCAGAATACCGGCCCCTCGATGAAACGGAAGCCCCGCGTCCCGTCCGCCGCCGTCTCCAGCACCTCCGAGCCGAGGATGTCGGCCGGCATCAGGTCGGGGGTGAACTGCACCCGGCCCGAGGAAAGCCCCATGACGGTGCCGAGCGTGTCCACCAGCATGGTCTTGCCCATGCCGGGCAGGCCGACCAGAAGCCCGTGCCCGCCGCAGAGCAGCGCCGAGAGCGCCAGTTCCACCACCTGGCCCTGGCCGATGAAGCGGCGCCCGACCGCCTGCCGCGCCTCGGCGATCTTCTCGCCCAGGGCCTCGATCTCGGCCAGAAGCTCGCGGGACTCAGCCATGACAAGCGCTCCTTCCTCGGTATAGACTTGCCAGCATAAAGGCAGAAATCGGGGCCCGCACCAATGGCGAAAACGGAAACCGGACAATTGAACGTGAAGCCCTCGGCGGAAAACCTCGCAGCCGCCGCCCGCGCCGCCGGCAGGAAGGGGCCGGCGCCGGTGCACCTCTGGAACCCGCCCTTCTGCGGCGACCTCGACATGGAGATCCGCCGCGACGGCACCTGGTTCTACCTCGGCACGCCGATCGGCCGGCATGCGCTCGTGAAGCTCTTCTCCTCGATCATCCGCAAGGACGGCGCCGACTATTTCCTCGTCACCCCGGTGGAGAAGGTCGGCATCCGCGTCGTGGACGCGCCCTTCGTCGCCGTCGATGCCGAGGTGGAGGGCCGGGGCCGCGACCAGCGGATCACCTTCACCACCAATGTCGAGGACATGGTAACGGCCGGCCCCGACCACCCGATCCGCGTCGTCCGGGACCCCGGGACCGGCGAGCCCTCGCCCTACGTCCTCGTCCGCGCCAACCTCGAGGCGCTGATCGACCGCAAGACCTTCTACCGCCTGGTCGAGATCGGCACCCACGAGAACCACGAGGGCACGCGCTGGTTCGGCCTCTGGTCGGGGGCCACCTTCTTCCCGGTCATCCCCTCGGCCGACCTCGCCTGAGGCCCCGCCACGCGGTGAAGCTGACGATTCTGTTTCGCGGCAGCGAGAGACCTGCCCGGCCCGACCGGTCGTCGACCGTCGCCGGAATGCCCGGCCGGGTTACCCCCCCCCCCGCCGTCAGGCCGGTCGCGCCCGCCGGCGCCCGATCAGGCCCAGCAGGCCGATGGCCCCCGCAAGCGCCGGCAGCGCGGCCGGCAGGGGCACAGGGGCGATCGGCGCACCCCCGGTAACCGCCCACGGACCCCGCCCGGCGCCGAGCGGCACGGTCAGGTACTGGAGCCTGCCCTGCATGTAGGCCGCCTGTCCCTGCGGCGCCGCGGGATCGGTGAAATCGGCAAGAACCAGGCTGTGGGCCCGGCCGCCGAGCGGCGGCTTGGAAAAGCCGAGATAGCCGCCGGGGTTGTTCACGGTCAGGTCCTGGCCGTTCGGCGCGATCCCGAGAATCGCCGACGTCACCACGCTGTTGGTGGAATCAAACAGGTCGACCGTCGTCTGGTTGACGTAGATGTCCCACGAAAGGATGTTGGCCAGCCCGAGCGAGCCGGTGGTCCCATCGGTCGTGATCGTTCCCGTGACCGTCACGCCACCCGAAAAGCTGAGCGGGTCGAGCGTGAAGATCGAGCCTCCGGACAGCGCGGTGGCAACCTGGAAGGACGGCCCCGCCGGCCCGCCGAGATCGAGAAAGTCGAAAGTCCCGCCCATCATGTACATCGCCTGCCCGCTGGCCGCGTACGCGCCGGTAAAGTCGGCCAGCGTCACCCCGAAATCCAGATAGGGATTCGGCGAGCGAAACGTCAGATAGCCGCCGTCGGTGTTCGCCGGATCAGGCGAGGTGGCGACAGACATACCGCCGCCCGAAACGGCGACGCCCGACACCTGCGCCTGCGTGTTCGCGCCGGAATAGTGGCCAAGCTGTTGCTGGGTCGTCACGCTGATCGACCAGTCGCTGATCGACCAGTCGCTGATCGACCCCGGCGCAGCACCGGTCGTGATCGTGCCGGTGGCGGTCATGCTGTAGCCGGGGCCGGCGTCGAACGTGATCGGCGACACGGTCAGCGTCGCCGCACCGGCCCAGCCCGGCAGCACGGCGAACGCCGCCGCGGCAATCCATCGGCAGGGCCGCAACCCCGCCCCATTGCGCCTCATGGCGGACATCTATGCCTCCTCGTCCGAGGCGCGCTTCCGTCCGCACCCTACCGACAGCGGCGGATCCGGCGCCACGAACTTTGGTTGCATGGGGATGAACCGTCGGCGGACGGCATTCGCGCCATCGGCGGAAAAGCTCCGTCGATCCAAGGTTTAGGCGGCGCCTGATGCGGCCGCGCCGTCAGTGTGCCTCGGCCCAGTTCGCGCCCTGGCCCGCGTCGACCACCAGCGGCACGTCGAGATCGACCGCCGGCCGCGCCGCGCCCTCCATCACCTCGCGCGCCGCCGCGATCAGCCGGTCGGCCGATCCCGCCTCGACCTCGAACAGGAGTTCGTCGTGCACCTGGAGCAGCATCTTCGCCGGCAGGCCGGCGATCGCCGCCGGCATCCGGATCATCGCGCGGCGGATGATGTCGGCCGCCGCCCCCTGGATCGGCGCGTTGATCGCCGCGCGCCGCGCGAAACCCGCCGTCGGCCCCTTGGCGTTGATCTCGGGCGTATGAATCCTGCGCCCGAACAGCGTGCGCACGAAGCCGTTGGCCCTGGCGAAGGCCACGGTGTCGTCCATGTAGGTCCGTATCCCCGGAAACCGCTCGAAATAGCGGTCGATGAACCCCTGCGCCTCGGCGCGCGGAATCCGCAGGTTGCGCGCGAGCCCGAAGCCCGAAATCCCGTAGATCACCCCGAAGTTGATCGCCTTCGCCCGCCGCCGGATCTCCGGCGTCATCTGGGCCAGGGGCACGCCGAACATCTCCGATGCGGTCAGCGCGTGGATGTCGATGCCGTCGCGGAACGCCTGCTCCAGTTCCGGAATGTCCGCGACATGGGCAAGGATGCGCAGTTCGATCTGGCTGTAGTCGAGGCTGACGAGCCGCATCCCCGGCCCCGCCACGAAGGCCTCGCGGATGCGCCTTCCCTCTTCGGTCCTGACCGGGATGTTCTGCAGGTTGGGGTCGGTCGAGGCCAGCCGCCCGGTATTGGCGCCGGCAATGGAATAGGAGGTGTGCACCCGCCCCGTCTCGGGGTTCACGTGACCCTGCAGCGCGTCGGTGTAGGTCGATTTCAGCTTGGCGATCTGCCGCCAGTCGAGCACCCGCGCGGCAAGCTCCGCCGGGGTTCCAAGCTCGGTATTCGCTGCGATGTCCTCCAGCACATCGGCGCCCGTCGCATAGGCCCCGGCCTTGCCCTTCTCGCCGCCCTCCACGCCCATCCTGTCGAAGAGAACCTCGCCCAGTTGCTTCGGCGAGCCGACGTTGAAAGGCTCCCCCGCCAGGCCCTGGATCTCCGCCTCGAGCCCGGCCATCTTCTGCGCGAAGGCGTTCGACATGCGGCTCAGCGTCTGGCCGTCGACGAGGATGCCGGCCATCTCCATCTCGGCCAGCACCGGGACGAGCGGGCGCTCCAGCGTCTCGTAGACCGTCGTCACCCGTGCGCGATGGAGGTTCGGCCTGAACGCGCGCCAGAGCCGCAGCGTGACATCGGCATCCTCGGCCGCGTATTTCACCGCGTCCGCGATCGCCACCCGGTCGAAGGTGATCTGGCCCTTTCCCGAGCCGAGAAGCGACCTGATCTCGATCGGCTTGTGGCCGAGGTACTTCTCGCTGAGGAAATCCATGCCGTGGTTGTGGAGCCCCGCGTGCATGGCATAGGACATCAGCATGGTGTCGTCGAAGGGCGCGACGCGGATGCCGTGCCGGGCGAAGATCTTCCAGTCGTATTTCATGTTCTGGCCGATCTTGAGGATCGCGTCGTCCTCCAGCACCGGCTTCAGCGCGGCGAGCACGTCACCGAGCGCCATCTGCCCCCCGGCAAGGTCGTTCGAACCGAAGAGGTCGCCGCCGCCCTGGCGGTGGCCGACCGGAATGTAGCAGGCGCTCCCCGGAACCACGGCAAGCGAGATGCCGACCAGTTCGGCCCTCATCTCGTCAAGGCTCGTCGTCTCGGTATCGACCGCGACATGGCCGCGGTCGCGGATCGCCGTGATCCAGCGCTCAAGCGCCGCCCGGTCGCGGACGCATTCGTAGGCGGCATGATCGAAGGGGGGCTCCCCGGGCGCGGCCGGCACGTCCTCCCGCCCCTCCCCGGCCTCCGCCGCGACGGGCACGGGCGGCTCGGCGATGGCCGGGGGCGCAACCTTCAGCGCTTCGGCCACCCGCTTCGCCAGGGTGCGGAATTCCATCCTGCCGAGGAACTCCATCAGCGGCCCCGCCTCGGGCGCCTTCACCTGCAGCGCGTCGAGCGACCATTCCACCGGCGCCCGGGCGTCGAGCGTCACGAGCCTCTTCGAGATGCGGATCATCTCGGCATTCTCCACCAGCGCCTCGCGGCGCTTGGGCTGCCTGATCTCGCCGGCCCGGGCAAGCAGGGTTTCCAGATCGCCGAACTCGTTGATCAGCAGTGCCGCCGTCTTGACGCCGATCCCGGGTGCGCCGGGCACGTTGTCGACCGAATCCCCGGCCAGCGCCTGCACGTCCACCACCCGGTCGGGGGTCACGCCGAACTTCTCCTCGACCTCGGCCAGTCCGATCGTCCGGTTCTTCATCGCGTCGAACATGACGACGCCCGGGCCGACCAACTGCATCAGGTCCTTGTCCGAGGAGATGATCGTCACGTCGCCCCCCGCCTCGACGGCCTCGCGCGTGAGCGTGGCGATGATGTCGTCGGCCTCGTAGTTCTCCATCTCGAGGCAGGCGACGTTGAAGGCCCGCGTCGCCTCGCGCGTGAGCGGGAACTGCGGGCGAAGGTCTTCGGGAAGCTCGGGCCGGTTGGCCTTGTACTTGTCGTAGATCGCGTCGCGGAAGGTCTTCGACGAATAGTCGAAGACCACGGCGAGATGCGTCGGCCCCGCCGTGCCGCCGTTGCGCGCAAGCTGCGACCAGAGCATGTTGCAAAACCCCGCCACCGCCCCGATCGGCAGGCCGTCGGACTTGCGGGTAAGCGGCGGCAGCGCGTGATAGGCGCGGAAGATATAGGCCGAGCCGTCGATCAGGTGCAGGTGGCTGCCCTTGCCGAATGTCATCCCGTCCTCCCCTCGCGGCCCTCAGGGATGCTGTCATCGCACGAACGCGGCCCCTTCGCCACCCTTGCCGGGATCGGCGTCAGTGGCCGACGGTGCGCGAGAAGAGGTTGATCACCGCCACGCCCGCGACGATCAGGCCGAGGCCGATGAGGGCCGGCAGGTCGAGCGTCTGCTTGGCCCAGACCCAGGCCACCAGCGCCACGAGGACGACGCCGAGCCCCGACCAGATCGCATAGACCACGCCGGTCGGCATCACCCTGAGGACGAAGGACAGCGACCAGAAGGCGATCGCATAGCCCGCGATCGTGACGACGCTCGGCCAGAGCCGGGTGAACCCGTCGGTCCGCGCCAGCGCGGTGGTGGCGACGACCTCCGCCACGATGGCGAAGAAGAGCAGAGCATAGGTCGCGGACATCGTCAGGTCCTTCTCCGTGGCGGGCGGTCCCGCCCGGTTTTCCCCTGCGGCCGCGGCCGGCCGCGCGGTCATTTCGCGCGGACGTAGCTGCCCGGCGCGTCCTCGATCGGCTTCAGCCCGCCCGCGCCGGGCACCCGCGCCGGCACCGTCTTGCCCGAGGAATGCGCATCCAGCCAGGCGACCCATTCCGGCCACCAGGACCCGGCGTGATGCTCCGCGCCCGCCAGCCAGTCCGCCGGCCGCTCGGGATAGCCGTCGTGCAGCCAGTATCCGTATTTCGGCCGCCCCGCGGGCGGGTTCATCACCCCCGCGATATGGCCCGAGCCGCCGAGCACGAACTTCACCTCGCCGCCCAGAAGATGCGCCGTCGGATAGACCGAGGTCCAGGGCGCGATGTGGTCCTCCTTGGTGGCGAGCACGAAGAACGGCACCTCGATCCTGCCAAGGTCGATCGGCGTGCCGTCGAGCGTCAGGTGACCGGGGTTTCGCAACCCGTTCTCGATGTAGATCTTTTCCAGATACCACAGCAGCATCGCCGCCGGCAGCCGGGTGCTGTCGGCGTTCCAGAAGAGCAGGTCGAAGGCCGGCGGCTTCCTGCCCATCAGGTAGTTCATCACGTGGAACGACCAGACGAGGTCGTTTTCCCGGATCATCGAGAACATGTCCTGGAGGTGGTGGTTCTCCAGATAGCCCTTCTCCTTCATGTGCTGGCGCAGCACCTTCAGCCGGTCGCGGTCGATGAAGACGCCAATCTCGCCCACGTCGGTGAAATCGACCATCGTCGCGAAGGTCGTGGCCGTGGCGATCCGCTTGTCCTTCCGCGCCGCCAGAAGCGCGGCCGTCGCGGTCACCAGGATGCCGCCGATGCAGAAGCCGAGGATGTCGACCTTCTTCTCGCCGGTCGCCGCCTCCATCGCGTCCAGCGCGGCGAGCGGGCCGAGCCGCATGTAGTCCTCGAAGCTCATCTCGGCATGGTCCCGCGTCGGGTTGACCCAGGAGATGAGAAAGACGCTGTGGCCCTGTTCCAGCAGGTAGCGGACCATGCTGTTCTCGGGCTTCAGGTCGAAGATGTAGAACTTGTTGATCCAGGGCGGCACGATCAGGAGCGGCCGCTTCTTCTGCGTCGCGGTCATCGGCGCATAGTGGATGAGCTGCATCAGCGTGTTCTGGAAGATCACCTTGCCCGGCGTCGTCGCCAGGTCGCGGCCCACCTCGAAGGCGTCGGGATCGTTGGTGTTGATGTCAAGCCGCCCCTGCCCGCGCTCGAGATCCTCCACGAGGTTGCGGAAGCCCTCGAGAAGGCTCTTGCCCTCGGTCTCGAGGAAGCGTTCCCGCGCCGCCGGGTTGAGCGCGAGGAAGTTGGTGGGCGACAGCGCGGAAAGCATCTGGCGGGTGTAGAACTTGACCCTCAGCGTCTCCTTCGTGCCCTCCGGCAGCGCCTTCAGGAAGCGCTCGGTCGCCCGTTCCAGCGCCAGGTGCGAATCCCTCAGGCCCCGCGCCACCGGATCGGCATCCCAGCGCTTGTCGCGGAACCGCTTGTCGGCGCCGCCCTGCCCGCCCTCGCCCAGCCAGGCGTCGCGCCAGGCCCGCGCCCAGTCGGCCCAGGCGGACTGGGCGAATTCGGTCACCGCGATCGGGTCCGACATCAGCTCGGCCCAGGCCTTCATGTAGGCGCCCGTGATCGTGTTGGCATCGACGATCGAGAACTCCTCCCCCGTCGCCTTGGCCGCGCCCGCCGCCTGCGCCTGCGCCAGCGCCGCCTGCGCCCGCGCCATCAGCTCGGCCCATTCGCCGAGCCGGTTGCCCGCCATCTCCATGTCCATCCGCCCGCGCCTCCCGTTCCGCCGCCTGCCCGGCCAGCCATCCGCCGCTGCCGGAAGCTTACCGGCAAGCCAAGGATACGTCCCGGAAATTCTGCGGTCTTCGCGGAAGCTGACCGCCGCCCCGCACCCGGATCACACCATCCGCTCGACCATCAGCCGCTTGATCTCGGCGATCGCCTTGGCCGGGTTCAGCCCCTTCGGGCAGGTCCGGGTGCAGTTCATGATCGTGTGGCAGCGGTAGAGCTTGAAGGGGTCTTCCAGCGCGTCGAGCCGCTCCCCCGTCGCCTCGTCGCGGCTGTCGATGATCCAGCGGTAGGCATGCAAGAGCGCGGCCGGGCCGAGAAAGCGGTCGGGGTTCCACCAGTAGGACGGACACGCCGTCGAGCAGCACGCGCACATCACGCACTCGTAAAGCCCGTCGAGCTTCTTGCGGTCCTCGATCGACTGGCGCCATTCCTTGACCGGCGGATTGGTCTCGGTCTCCAGCCAGGGCTTGATGCTGGCGTGCTGCGCGTACCAGTGGGTCAGGTCCGGCACCAGGTCCTTCACCACCGGCATGTGCGGCAGCGGATAGATCTTCACGTCGCCCTTGATCTCGTCCAGCCCGTAGATGCAGGCGAGCGTGTTGATCCCGTCGATGTTCATCGCGCAGGAGCCGCAGATGCCCTCGCGGCACGACCGGCGGAAGGTCAGCGTCGGGTCGATCTCGTTCTTGATCTTCAGAAGCGCGTCCAGGACCATCGGGCCACAGCGGTCCATGTCGATGAAATAGGTGTCGACCCGCGGGTTTTCCCCGGTGTCGGGATCCCAGCGGTAGATCTGGAACTTGCGGACGTTCCTTGCGCCCTCGGGCTTCGGCCAGGTCTTGCCGACCCGGACCTTGGAATTCTTGGGAAGCGTGAGCTGGACCATGTCTTATCCCTTCCAATCGGGGCGGTCATAGAGCGGCCGGCGCGGCATCCGGCCGGATTTCTGATGGACGCAGGTGTTGTAGAGCGCGGCCGGATCCTTGCCCTGAAGCCAGTCGGAGGAAACCTGGAGCCGGAGCTTCGACTTCGCGCCGCCGGTCCCCGCCCCCACGGCCACCATCCCGCGCGGATGCGCGGCAAGGCGGGCGTGCTCGAAGCACGCATCCTCGGCGCGTTCGACCGACATCGGCCCGCAGGCCGCGACCAGCGCAATGGCCGGCAGGAAGGCAGCACGCGCCGCCATCAATACACCCGCGCCTTGGGCGCGATCTTCTTCAGGCTGATGCCGCCCTCGGCCTCGGTCGTCAGCGGATCGAGATGGACCGGCCGGTAGCCGAGCCGGACTTCCGGCCCATCGACCCAGGCGAGCGAGTGCTTGCGCCAGTTGGCGTCGTCGCGGTTCGGGTGATCCTCGCTCGCATGCGCGCCGCGGCTTTCCTTGCGCGCCTCGGCAGCGACGATCGTCGCCAGCGCGTTGGGCATCAGGTTGGTCAGCTCCAGCGTCTCCATCAGGTCGGAGTTCCAGATCAGCGAATGGTCGGTGACCTTGAGGTCGGCCAGCTTGGCGGCGACGCGCCTCATCTTCTCGGCACCCTCGGCCAGCGTCCTGTCGGTCCGGAACACGGCGGCATCGGCCTGCATCGTCTTCTGCATCTCCAGCCGCAACTCGGCCGTGGCGACGTTGCCCGTCGCGTGGCGCAATCCGTCGAAGCGCGCCAGCGCCCTGTCCACCCCGGCCGCGTTGGTCGCCGGCACGGCACCGGCACGGTCCACGACCTGACCGGCGCGGATCGCCGCCGCGCGGCCGAAGACCACGAGGTCGATGAGCGAGTTCGACCCCAGCCGGTTCGCCCCGTGGACGCTGGCGCAGCCCGCCTCGCCCACGGCCATCAGGCCGGGAAAGACGTTGTCGGGGTTGCCCGGCTCAGGGTTCAGCACCTCGCCCCAGTAGTTCGTGGGGATGCCGCCCATGTTGTAGTGCACCGTCGGCAGCACCGGGATCGGCTCCTTGGTGACATCCACCCCGGCGAAGATGCGCGCCGATTCCGAAATGCCCGGCAGGCGTTCGTGCAGCGTCTCGGGCGGCAGGTGGTTGAGGTGCAGGTGGATGTGGTCCTTGTGTTCGCCCACGCCGCGGCCCTCGCGGATCTCGATGGTCATGCAGCGGCTGACGACATCGCGCGAGGCGAGGTCCTTGTAGGTCGGCGCATAGCGCTCCATGAAGCGCTCGCCCTCGGAGTTGGTGAGATAGCCGCCCTCGCCACGCGCGCCCTCGGTGATCAGGCAGCCGGCGCCGTAGATGCCGGTCGGGTGGAACTGCACGAACTCCATGTCCTGCAAGGGCAGCCCCGCGCGCGCCACCATGCCGCCGCCGTCGCCGGTGCAGGTATGCGCTCCCGTCGCCGAGAAGTAGGCGCGGCCGTAGCCGCCCGTCGCCAGCACCACCATCTTGGCGTTGAAGACATGGATGGTGCCGTCGTCCAGCTTCCAGGCCACGATACCGGTGCAGGCGCCGTCGGTGATGATCAGGTCGATGGCGAAGTATTCGATGAAGAACTCCGCCTTCTGCTTCAGGCTCTGGCCGTAGAGCGTGTGCAGGATCGCGTGGCCGGTGCGGTCGGCGGCGGCGCAGGTGCGCTGCACCGGGGGGCCTTCGCCGAATTCGGTGGTGTGGCCGCCGAAGGGGCGCTGGTAGATCTTGCCCTCCTCGGTGCGGGAAAACGGCACGCCGTAGTGCTCAAGCTCGTAGACCGCCTTCGGCGCCTCCCGCGCGAGGTATTCCATCGCGTCGGTGTCGCCCAGCCAGTCGGAGCCCTTGACCGTGTCATACATGTGCCACTGCCAGTGGTCCGGCCCCATGTTCGACAGGCTGGCGGCGATCCCGCCCTGCGCGGCGACGGTGTGGCTGCGTGTCGGGAAGACCTTGGTCACGCAGGCGGTTCTCAGGCCCTGCTCGGCCATGCCGAGCGTCGCGCGCAGGCCAGAGCCGCCGGCACCGACCACGACCACGTCGTATTCGTGAACTTCGTAAGGATAAGCTGCGGTCATCTCATGTGGTCCTTCAGAGCGCGAGCCGGATCAGCGCGTAAAGCCCGGTGGCGATCGTGCCGTAGGTCAGGCAGACGGTGCCGACGATCAGCGCCTTGCGCATGAAGCCGTGGGCATAGTCCTCGATCATGATCTGCGCGCCGTGGCGGAAATGCAGCATCCCGACCCAGAGCGTCAGCCCCGCGACGATCGCGGGGAAAGGCCGGCTGTAGTAGTCGACCACCGTCGCGTGGTCGGCGCCGAGGACGCGGCCGAAGGTGAAGATGAAAAGCGGCACCAGCACGGCAAGGCCCACCGCGCTGACCTGCATGTACCAGTGATGCGCGGTGCCGGACTTGCCGGAGCCGAGCCCCTCGGCGCGCTTGCGGTCGGTCAGGTATCTCATGCCCGGCCTCCTTTCACAGTATGGTGAGGGTGATCAGGGTCAGCCCGAGCGAGCCAAGGATGACCCCCCAGCCGAGCCGCTTGATCTCCGCGATCTCGAAGCCGCGGCCGCTGTCGTACCAGAGATGCCTCAGCCCGGCGAGGGTGTGATACCAGACCGCCCAGATCGAGCCGGCGAACACCAGCTTGCCGAACCAGCTTCGCACCACCGCATCGGCGACCGCGAAATACTCCGCGCTCGTCGCCGCCGCCAGAAGCCACCAGACGATCAGGAGTGCCGCCACGATCAGCCCGTTGCCGGTGATCCGCGTCAGGATCGAGGTGATCGAGTTGATCTGCGGGCGGTAGTATGGCCCGATCATGAAAGGCGACAGCGGGCGGTTGCCCCGGTTGACATCGGCCATTTCGGTCCCCCTTGT
>JAUQYA010000082.1 GCA_030837785.1 Albidovulum sp. | reverse complement strand
CGACGCAATCCGCATCCGCAGGTCCATCGAAAGTGGTGCCACCATACTTCACCCCCATTGTCTGGTGGTCACAGTGAAGCACATCACGATCAATCGCGGAATCCTCTTCCAGATTCAATCAAGCGCAGACACGCTCTAGCGCCAATGCCTGATCGCCCGGTTACCCGACCGCGCGCTGATCGCGCGCAGGACCCGCTGTCACGCGGGTGTTACGCTCCCCGTGCCAGGTGGCGCACGGGCGCGACGCCCGGCTCACGCAGGACCGACCGATCATGCCCTACCGCTTCACCCCCAAGGACAAGTCTGTCACCCGGGCCATCCGCCGCATCGCCCGCGACCGCTTCGCCGCATCGGCCGGTCTGATCGAGACGGGCCGCCTGACCCAGGCCGAACTCGTCCACGAACTGCGAAAGAACGTGAAGAAGGTCCGCGCACTCCTGCGCCTCGTGCGCCCGGCCTTCCGCGACCACGCGGCCGAGAACGCGGCACTTGCCGAGGCGGGGCGGATGCTGACCGCGCTGCGCGACGCCGAAGTTCTGGGCCAGACCTTCGACCGGGTCGCCGCGCGCGTCTACATTCCGCCCGAGGCGCTGGCCGCGCTCAGGGCGCAGGCCGTGCCGCCCGATCCGGGCCCGGACGATCCGGCGACCCTCCTTCGCGCCCATGCCGAGGCGATCGCGAAGATCGACCGGCGCGCCCGAGACTGGAAGATCGCGGGCGACGGCTTCGGCGCGCTGGGGCCCGGCATCGAACGCGGCTGGACGGCCGCGCAGAAGGCGATGCGCGGCGCCCGTTCCAATCCGGGGCCCGAGGCGCTTCACCTCTGGCGCAGGCGGATGAAGGACCACTGGTATCATGCCCGCCTTCTCCAGCCGATCTGGCCCGAGGCGATGGCGCATCACATGGCGGCGGCCGAAACGCTGGGTGAGCTTCTCGGCGACGCGCGCGACCTCGCGCGTCTCGCCGCGGCGCTGGCGGACCTCCCCGGCGGCGCCGAAATCCGGATCGCGGCGGAGCACGAGGAGGCGCGGCTTCTCGCCGATGCCGGGGCGCTCGGCCGGCGCTTCCTCAGCGAACCGGCCGCGGGCCTCGGCCGCCGCTGGCGCGGCTGGTGGGAGATCTGGCGCGACGGCTGAGCCCCGCCTTCCCCGTCAGCCCGCCTTCCCTGTCAGCCCGCCTTCCCCGTCAGGCCGCCTTCCCCGGCAAGCTCTCCCTTCAGCGCCCGCCCGATCAGCGCCACCGTCTCCTCGACGCCGTAAAGTGCCACGAACCCGCCGAAACGCGGGCCTTGGGACGCCCCCAGAAGCACCTCGTAAAGCGCCTGGAACCAGTCGCGCAGGGGCTCGAACCCGTGGTCCTTGCCCACCGCGAAGACCATCGACTGCAAGGCCTCGGCATCCAGCCCGCCGTCCCAGGCCCTGAGCCGCCCGGCGAAATCCTCCATCGCCGCCCGCTCCCGCCCGTCCGGCAGGCGGAAGACCCGCGTCGGCGCCACGAAATCGCGGAAATAGCGCACCGCGAATTCCGCCGCCTGATCAAGCTGCGGGTTGTGTTCGGGGCTCGCATCCGGCGCGTAGCGGCGGATGAAGCCCCAGAGGCGGGACTTGTCCTTCGCGCCGGCGACGCTGGCGAGGTTCAGGAGCATGGCGAAGGGCACCACCATGTCCGACGCCGGCGGGTGGCCGCCGTGGATGTGCCAGACCGGATTGGCCAGTTGCTGATCGACCGCCTGATCGGGGAAGGCGCGGAGCTGCTGGTGATACTCGTCCACCGCCTTCGGGATCACGTCCCACCACAGCCGTTTCGCGGTCTTGGGCTTCTGGTACATGAAGTAGCCAAGGCTCTCGGTCGAGGCATAGGTCAGCCACTCGTCGATCGTCAGGCCGTTGCCCTTCGACTTGGAAATCTTCTGGCCCTGCTCGTCGAGGAACAGCTCATAGGTGAAATGCTCGGGCTTGCGGCCCCCCAGCACCTCGCAGATCCCGTCATAGATCGGCGTGTTGGTGCTGTGATCCTTGCCGTACATCTCGAAATCGACGTCCAGCGCCGCCCAGCGCGCGCCGAAATCGGGCTTCCATTGCAGCTTCACCTGCCCGCCGGTCACCGGCAGGGTCCATTCCCGCCCCGTCTCGTCGTCGAAGGTGACGGTGTGGTCGCGCTTGTCGACATGCTTGATCGGGACATAGAGCACCCGGCCGGTCTCGGGATGGATCGGCAGGAAGCAGGAATAGGTCTGCTGGCGCTCCTCTCGCAACGAGGCCAGCATGATCTCCATGATCGCCTCGTAGCGCTCGGCGGCGAGCCGCAGCGTGTTGTCGAACCGGCCCGAGCGGTAGAACTCGGTGGCCGAAAAGAATTCGTATTCGAAGCCGAAGGTGTCGAGGAAGCGGCGCAGCATCGCATTGTTGTGGTGCCCGAAGCTTTCGTATTCCCCGAACGGATCGGGGACCGAGGTCAGCGGGCGTTGCAGGTTTGCGCGCAGCATCTCCGGCTGGGGCACGTTGTCGGGCACCTTCCGCATCCCGTCCAGGTCGTCGGAAAAGCAGAAGAGCCGCGTCGGAATGTCGCTGATGATCTCGAAGGCGCGGCGGATCAACGTCGTCCGCTGCACCTCGCCGAAGGTGCCGATATGCGGCAGCCCCGACGGCCCGTAGCCTGTCTCGAACAGCACATAGCCCTTCTTCGGCGGCGCCTTCTCATAGCGTTTGAGCACGCGACGCGCTTCCTCGAAAGGCCAGGCTCTGGAGGTCATGGCGGCGTCGCGCAGCGAAGTCATGTCACAGTGCTTTCCGAAAGGGCGGCACCTCGCGTGCCGCAAGGCCCGTCCCTATTGAACGGACGACGCATCGTCAATAATTTGCCTGCCGAACCAGGAAGGACACCAGCCCCGTGCCCCACACCCTCCCCTCCTTTTCCGCCCAGGACGCGCTCGTGGCGATCATGGTCACGGTCTCGGTCTCCGACGAGACGATCCGCACCTCCGAACTCGTCGCCATCGAACGCCAGGTGAACCACCTGCCGATCTTCGCCGACTACGAGATGGAGGCGGTGCGCGAGGTCGCCCAGACCGTCTACCGCCTCATGGAGGAGGAGGACGGCCTTGACACGCTCTTCGCGATGGTGCGCGAGGCGCTGGCCGAACGGCTCTGGGAAACCGCCTATGCGCTGGCATGCGACGTGGCCGCCGCCGACGGCACGCTCGGCCAGGCCGAACTGAGGCTGCTCGAGGAAATCCGCCATGAGCTGAACATCGACCGCCTCCATGCCGCTGCCATCGAACGCGGCGCCCGGGCACGGCACCTGACGCTCTGATCGTCACCCAAGGGGCACGCTGGCCCATCCGGCGGGGGGCGGTGCCGTTGCCGCCGGCCGCCTTCCCCGCCATTGTGAAACCGCAGCAGGACAGGAGGCGATCATGAAAGTCGTCGTCATGGGGGCCGGGGTGATCGGCGTGACCACCGCGTATTACCTCGCCCGCCAGGGGGCCGAGGTCGTGGTGCTCGACCGCCAGCCGGGGCCGGGGCTGGAAACCAGCTATGCCAACGCCGGCGAGCTTTCCTATGGCATGACCTCGCCCTGGGCGGCGCCCGGCATTCCGATGAAGGCGCTGAAATGGCTCTTCATGAAGCGCCGGCCGCTCTTCATCTGGCCGCTCATCAGTCCCCACATGTGGCGCTGGGGGGCCGAGATGCTGATGAACTGCACCGAGGACGCCTATCGGCTCAACAAGTCACGGATGGTCCGCGTCTCGAACTATTCCCGCGACGTGCTCCCTGATCTCGTCGCCGAGACGGGGATCAGCTTCGACCTGCGGGAAAAGGGCACGCTCCAGCTCTTCCGCACCGAAAAGCAGCTCAAGGCCTCGAAAGCCGACCAGGAGATTCTCGCCGAATTCGACAGCCCCTTCGAGGTGCTCGACCGTGAGGGCTGCATCGCCGCCGAACCGGCGCTCGACCTCGTCCGCGACAGGTTCGTGGGCGGCCTGAGGCTCACCGCCGACCGGACCGGCGACTGCCGCATGTTCACCGTGGCGCTCGCCGAAAAGACCGCGGCCCTCGGGGCGACATTCCACTACGGCCAGAAAATCCGCCTCATCCAGGTGAAGGGCGAGCGGGTGATGGGGGTGATGACAGAGGCGCTCGGCCGGGTGGAGGGCGACGCCTATGTCTGCGCGCTCGGCAGCTTCGGGCCGAAGCTCCTCGGTCCGATCGACATCCGGCTCCCGGTCTATCCGGTCAAGGGCTACTCGGTGACGCTTCCCGTGACCGAAGACCGTTTCGCGCCGCAGTCCACGATCATGGACGAAACCCACAAGGTCGCGATCACCCGGCTCGGCGACCGCATCCGCGTCGCCGGCACCGCCGAGATCGCGGGCTATTCCGAACGGCTCGGGCCGCACGCCACCGCGACCGTCCGCCATGTCGTGGGCGACCTCTTCCCCAGGGGCGGCGATCTCGCGCGCGCCGAGGGCTGGACCGGCCTGCGGCCGATGACCCCCGACGGCACGCCGATCCTCGGGCCCACGCGCTACCGCAACCTCTTCCTCAACACCGGCCACGGCACGCTCGGCTGGACGATGGCGGCCGGCTCGGGGCGCGCGGTCGCCGATCTCGTGATGGGCAAGCGGCCCGAGATCGACTTCGACGGGCTCACCGCCGCGCGCTACGGGATCTGAGACTCACGCCCCGGCCACGGCCGCTCCGGGGGGTCACGCCCCGTAGACCGTCACCCAGCGCTCGATCAGCTGCTGTTGCAGGCGCTTGGACCGCTTCACCCAGGCGCCGACACCGGGGGCGTTCTCCTTCTGGCTATCGGGAATGGAATCGCGCCGCGCCACGTCGCCGGTGAAGATCGCAAAGGCCAGATCGGTGTTGCCAGGCGCGCGGACATACCCCGCAAGCGTCGAGACGAAGTTGAGCGTGCCGGTCTTGGCCTCGACCGTCACCGGGCTGCCCTTGACCTTCCGCCCCGCCTCGTCGCGAAAGGCGAACTCCTTCAGCAGCCCGCGCAACCCCGCCTTCGGCCCAAGCGTCACCAGCGCGCGCACCATGTCTTCCGGCGCGATCCGCGAGGCGCCGGCAAGCCCGGAATGATCGGCCAGCCGCGCCGCGGCCCCGGTCCGCTCGGCCAGCCATGCCGTCATCTCGCGGGCAGAGCCCGCGTGGCTCGCCACGCCCCGGCGCGCCGAGGCGGCCATGCCCACCGCCTCGGCAGTCATGTTCGTGGAATACTTCATCATGTCGCGCAGGATCACCGGCAACCCGGCGCTTGCCCGCTCGACAAGCACGGTGCCCGTCGGCGGCCCGCCGGTCACCTCCGGCGCGGGCAGGGGGACACCGCCGGCACGCGCCAGCGTCTGGAACACGTCGCCCGCGTAAAGCTCGGGCCGCCGCACCGGCAGCCAGCGGCTCCCGCCCTTGCCCAGCGCCGTTCGCGCGACCGTCCATTCCTCGACCTTGCCGCGCCGGTAGCTGTAGACCGGCAGGTCGCGGTCCGAAACGCTGACCCGCGCCGAATAGACCGGCGGCGCGAACCGTTCGGCCCGCGCATCCATGCCCACCTCATAGCCCTTGCCCGCCCGCTTCCAGACGAAGTTCACCCGGTTGAAGTTGAGGTTCAGCCCGGAAACGGCGGGGTTGTAGCCGAGCCAGGCCGGCTGGCTTTCGTCGATCGCCTCCAGATAGGGCAGCGCGCCGCCCCAGACCAGGAACCGCCCCGTCACGCCGGCCACCCCGCGCGCCTTCAGCGCCGCCGCCATGTCGCCAAGGTCATCCGTCGTCAGCGTCGGATCGCCGCCGCCCGCAAGGATCAGGTCGCCCCGCACCTTGCCGCCAGAGACCGGCCCGGTGGCGATCAGCCGCGTCGGGAAGCAATAGCCCGCGCCGAGATGTTCGAGCGCATAGAGCGAGGTGATGACCTTCATCGTCGAGGCCGGCGGCATCGGCCGGTCGCCCGCCCGTGCCTCCAGGATCAGCCCGGTCTTCGCGTCGGCGACGACAAAGCCCACCTCGCCGCCAAGGGCCGCCGCGCCGATCAGCGCCTCGGCCGGCACCGCCGCCGGGCCCGCCGCAGGGACCACGCCGGCAAGCCGGGCCGCCGGCCTCGGCGACCGCACCGGAGCCTCGGCAAGAGCCGGCCCGGCCAGGCCACAGGCGAGCCCCGCCGCCATCCCCCTTAGAATCCGCCGCCGTGATACGCCGTCCATGCGCGCCTCCCTCGCCGGAACCATCGCCCAAGGCCCGACCCGCTTCAAGGGGTCACGCCCCCGTCACCGCCCCCGTCACGCCCCCGTCACGCCCCCCGTCAGCCTCCCGCCACTCGCCCCGCGCCCGGATCGCGCTCGACGAATGCTTCATCATCGGCACGTCGAGAAAGCACCAGGCGGGCGGGCGCATCCGGGCGAGCCCCGCCGCCCGCGACGCGGGCAGGCGATGGCGGGCATATTCGTCGGCCGCCCGCCCCCCGCGCGCCGCCAGCCGCGCGCCCGGCCGCGCGATTACCCCGATCGGCACGTTCTGCATGATCCAGTCCCAGTCCTGCCAGCGGTGGAACTGCGCCAGGTTGTCCGCCCCCATCAGCCAGACGAAGCGCACGCCGGGATAAAGCGCCTTCAGCCGCCGCAGCGTCTCGGCGGTGTAGCGCGTGCCAAGCCGGGCCTCGGCGTCGGAGATCACGACGCGCGGATGGTCCATCACCGCCCGCGCCCGGGCAATCCGGTCGGCCATCGGCGCGGGGCCGCTGGCCTTCAGCGGATTGCCGGGCGAGACCAGCCACCAGACCCGGTCGAGCGCGAAGCGCTTCAGCGCCTCGCGGGTGACATGCGCGTGGCCCTCGTGGGCAGGGTCGAACGACCCGCCCAGAAGCCCGATCGCCTCGCCCCGGTAGGCCACGGGAAATCCCTGCAAACTCCGCTCCTCGCCCGCCCCCGGGGTCCGCCCGGCGCGCCGCGCGCGCCCCGGCCTTTGTGGCCCTGCCCCGCCGCGGCTGTCAACGCCCCCCGGGCCCCCGGTTGCGCCGCCGCTGCGGCCCGGCTAGAAGGCGCCGCGACCCCCGGTTTCAGCGGCACGAGGCACCCCGATGGCATCCTACCAGTTCGTCTACCACATGGACGGCGTCTCCAAGACCTATCCCGGCGGCAAGAAGGTGTTCGAGAACATCCGCCTGAACTTCCTGCCGGGCGTCAAGATCGGTGTCGTCGGCGTCAACGGCTCGGGCAAGTCCACGCTCCTGCGCGTCATGGCCGGCCTCGACAAGGACTTCTCCGGCGAGGCCTGGGCAGCCAAGGGTGCGACCGTCGGCTACCTGCCGCAGGAACCCCAGCTCGACCCCGCGCTCAATGTCCGCGGCAACGTCATGGAGGGCGTCAAGGCCAAGCAGGCCAAGCTCGACCGCTACAATGACCTCGCCATGAACTACTCCGACGAGACCGCCGACGAGATGGCGCGGCTTCAGGACGAGATCGACGCCGAGAACCTCTGGGACCTCGATTCACAGATCGACGTGGCGATGGAGGCCCTGCGCTGCCCGCCCGACGACGCCGATGTCGAAACCCTCTCAGGCGGCGAACGCCGCCGCGTCGCGCTCTGCAAGCTCCTCCTCGAAGCGCCCGACATGCTTCTCCTGGACGAACCCACGAACCACCTCGACGCCGAAACCATCGCCTGGTTGCAGAAGCACCTCATCGAATACAAGGGCACGATCCTCATCGTCACCCACGACCGCTACTTCCTCGACGACATCACCGGCTGGATCCTCGAGTTGGACCGCGGCCGTGGCATCCCCTACGAGGGCAACTACTCCGCCTGGCTCGAACAGAAGGCCAAGCGCCTTGAGCAGGAAGCGCGCGAGGACAAGGCCCGCCAGAAAGTGCTGGAAAAGGAACTCGAATGGATCCGCGCCGGGGCCAAGGCGCGGCAGGCCAAGCAGAAGGCCCGGATCAACGCCTATGAGGAGATGGCGTCGAAATCCGAACGCGACAAGATCACCTCCGCCCAGATCGTCATCCCGAACGGCCCCCGCCTCGGCGGCAAGGTGATCGAGGTCGAGGGGCTGAAGAAGCACATGGGCGACAAGCAGCTGATCGAGGACCTCACCTTCGCGCTCCCGCCCGGCGGCATCGTCGGCGTCATCGGCCCGAACGGCGCCGGCAAGACCACGCTCTTCCGCATGCTGACCGGGCAGGAGACGCCCGACGCCGGCACCGTCAGCTACGGCGATACGGTGAAGCTCTCCTATGTCGACCAGTCGCGCGATGCCTTGGACGCGAACAAGACGGTGTGGGAGGAAATCTCCGGCGGCGCCGAGCAGATCGAGCTGGGCGACGTCACCGTCAACTCGCGCGCCTATTGCTCGTCCTTCAACTTCAAGGGTGGCGACCAGCAGAAGAAGGTCGGGCTGTTGTCGGGCGGCGAGAGGAACCGCGTCCACATGGCCAAGCTCCTGAAGTCCGGCGGCAACGTCCTCCTCCTCGACGAACCGACCAACGACCTCGACGTCGAGACCTTGCAGGCGCTCGAAGCCGCCCTCGACGACTTCGCCGGCTGCGCCGTCATCATCTCCCACGACCGCTTCTTTTTGGACAGGTTGTGCACGCACATCCTCGCGTTTGAAGGCGACGCCCATGTCGAATGGTTCGAGGGCAACTTCGAGGCCTATGAGGACGACAAGGTGCGACGGCTGGGGCCGGATTCGATCGAGCCGAAGCGGGTGAAGTACAAGAAGTTCACGAGGTGAGGCGTGGCTGGAGACAATCAACACCACGTCTGGCAGTTTATCCAGCGCGGCTTTGGGGAAAAGCTCGGCAAACATCATCATATTTGGGTGTATGATCGAGATGGATCGTGCAAACGCACGTCAACTGGGAAGTATGGCGCTGAGAAGTTTTATTTTTCAGATGGTGAAGATAGACGAGCAGACAAAATCCTAACGGACTTTGAGAACCGTGCCCAATCTGTACTTCAAGAAATTAAACTACTAGGTCATGTTGACAAATGGCGGAGCCAGAGGCGGATCGAGGTGATGTCGATGAAGCCGAGAAAGCTTTCGGCGGTCTTGTCGTAGCGGGTGGCGACGCGGCGGGCGTTCTTGAGCTTGTTGAAGCACCTCTCGACGAGGTTGCGCAGCCGGTAGAGCGTTCGGTCCACGGTCACGCGCAGCTTGCGGGACTTGCGCATCGGGATGACCGGCACGACGTTGCGGGCTTCCATGGTTTCTCGAACCTTGTCCGAGTCATAGCCTCGGTCTGCCAGCAGGACGCTTGGCTCCGGGAGGTTGTCGGCCATCACCAGGTCGAAGCCCAGACAGTCCGATGTCTGCCCCGGCGTGATCTCCGACCTCATGGGCAGGCCGACGCCATTGACGCGGAGGTGGATCTTGGTCGTGAAGCCACCCCTTGAACGGCCGAAACCCTGTCGCGGAGTCCCCCTTTAGCGCCCGCTGCCTGATGATGGGCGCGAACCACGGTGCTGTCGACCATCTGGAGGGCGTCGGGGACCAGCCCGCTCTCGTTCAGGGCCTCCAAGATCTGCTCCCAGAGCCCCATCAGCGTCCAGCGCCTGAACTGACGGTAGACGCTGGACCACTTGCCGAACTCTTCCGGCAAATCACGCCACGGCGATCCCGTGCGGGCGATCCAGAAAATCCCATCCAGAACAATGCGATGGTTCATGGGTTTGCGCCCGTTCGGGCCGCGCGCGGCCAGGATGAAGCGCTCATGGAACGCCCACTCCTCATCCGACATCAGGTCTCGTGCCAAGCCGGTCTCCATAACAGATACCAGCTTGAATCACGATTAGCGCGCTCTGTGAATCCCTTTTGTCAACACGGCCTAAGTTTCCAGATACTGTTCATTTCGTTGACTCGAGGGTTTGCGAAATGGTCCAACTGGCGGATGTCTACGCTTTTCATTTGTCTGGAGAGCGCAAGGGCTACGCCGCTGATCGATTGGCTGAATTGACCAAAGGCATCAATCTCTTTCCTGCTTCGTACAAGAATTGGCCGACACGTTGATTGTGAGAGGGTAGTAAACATAGGGTGCGTGAAATCACGCCCCCTAAACCTCCACCCACTCCACCATCGTCCCCGCCCCCGGCACCGGCTCGCCCCCTTCGCGCAAGCCCTCCAGATGGAACGGGATCACCTCCGCCAGCGCCGCCTTGACCTTGGCGACCGTCGCCCCCGCAGCCACGCAACCCGGCAGGTCGGGGACATAACCCGAATATCCCTTGCCGGCCTTCTCGATCACCACCGCATGGCGCATCTCACCCCCCGTAGGGCGGGGTTCACCCCGCCACTCACGATACCGCAAACTCCGGCGGCCTGAACCCCGCCCCACCTTGACACAGCGTACGCAATCACGTACATTCTTCCCATGAAAACCCTCTCCTCCACCGAACTCCGCGCCAATCTCTCCGCCGTCATGGACCGCGTGAACGACGACCATGAACCGGTCATCGTCCACCGCGCCAAGGGCAAGCCCGTGGTCATGGTCAGCCTTGAGGACTGGGCCAGCATGGACGAGACAACCTATCTGACCGCCTCGCCCGCCAACAAGGCCGCGCTGGACAAGGCGATTGCCGAATGGAAGGCGGGGGTGCCCGGCACCGTCAAGACGATGGAAGAACTCCGGGCCTATGAAGGTGAATGAAGGTCGTCTTCCTGTCTAATGCCTTCGACCAGTATGTCCACTGGCAGGACCGTGACCGTAAATCCCTGACCAGGCTGAACCGCCTGATCGAGGAATGCCGTCGCCATCCCTATGAGGGCACCGGCAAGCCCGAGCCTTTGAAGAACGACTATTCAGGTTGGTGGTCGCGCCGCATCGACCGCGAGAACCGACTGGTCTATCGCGTCGAGGGCGACAGCCTGATCATCATCCAGTGCCGCTACCACTACTGACCCAACCCCGGCCGTAACCCGTAGGGCGGGGTTCACCCCGCCACCCCCCCGCCCCCTACCCCCGTTGACCGAATCCCCCGACCGGGCCAGCCTGCCACCAGCAGCAGCCCGAAGGGCAGCCCCATGTCGATCCTGCGCCCGCTTGTCCTTCTCCTGCTCTCCGCGCTCCCCGCCTCGGCCGAAGCCATCTGTGACCCCGATCCGGGCACCGGGCTCGCAGTCGTGGGCGTCGCCGCGAACGACACGCTCAACATGCGGTCGGGGCCGTCGGCATCCTACGGGATCGTGTCCCGCATCCGGCCGGGCGAGGCGGGCGTTGCGGCCACCGGCCGGGCCGCCTGGGCGAAGGGATAGTGCACCACCACCTGTTCGGGCGCCGAGGGCGGGCTGAGCGACACCGGCCGGTCGATCGCCTATGGCTGCAAGGCCAAGGGTGGCATCTGGTACGAGGTGCGGCGGGCCAACGGCGCGGTCGGCTGGGCTTCGGGCAGGTTCCTCGATCTCGCCGGAGGCGGGACGGCGGTCCGGCCGCCGATCGTCGCGCCGATCGCCCCCGCGCCCACGCCCGACGTCGAGGCGAGGCTGGCCTACCGTTGCGGGTCGAACGGGACGCTCGGCCTCGTCATCTATCGGGGCGGCGACAGGGCGGACGTGACCATCGGCGGGCAGACCTTTCTCGTCCTGCGGCGGGATCACCTGCTGGCGCGCTATTTCTTCGCTGCCGGCGACGGGGCGCGGCTGCGCGGCGGGTCGAACCTGATCGAATGGCGCTGGCCCGACGGACGCAAGACAAACTGCACCCGCGACTGACACACCATCGACTGGCGGCCGGCGGATGCGCCGGGAGCCTGCCGGCCGCGAGATGAGAACGATCCACCGTCGAGGCAACGACAGCGGTCCTGCTGTCTGGACAAAGCCGGCCCTATTGGCCCGATCCGTGCTATACTGCCCGCACCTTTGCCGAAAAGGAGGCGCGCGATGACCGCAATGAACGTGGTGCACATGCGAGTGAAGCCGGGCAAGGAAGACGAATTCGTCCGCCTTCACAAGGAGTTCGACGCCGGGAAGATGGCCGGGGCGCGGGATTTCTGGGTGATGAAGTCGGGCGAGCGGAGTTACGTGATCGTCGGCGAGTGGGACAGCATGGAGGCGCTTGCCGCCGCCCGGCCGACGATGATCGGCAATCTCGACCGGCTGAGGCCGATTCTCGAGGACCTTGGCGGCGGGCGGGGCATGACCGAACCCTGGTCGGGCGAGGTGGCGCTGCACAAGAGCGGCCGATAGGCGATCAGGGTCCGTTCGACGGGGGCGCCCATCCGAAGATGGGGACGGGGCCCCCGGGGGGTGGCGCGCGGCGTCGGCATGGCTATATGGAAGTCGACACGATCCGAAAGGAGCGCATGATGCGCCACGCCCTTCTTGCCGCCCTGCTTCTGGCCACCCCGGCCGGGGCCTTCACCGCCCAGAACGGGCTTGTTGTGCACGCAGAAGGGCCCGGTGCCTTCACCGTTCCCTGGCGCGGCAGGTCGGGGGCCGTGGATTTCTGGTGCGCGGCGGGCGATTACGCCATCCGCAAGCTGCACCTCGCGCCCACGGCGACGATCTGGCGCGCCTCGGAACCGCCGCGGCGGGCGGGCGAGGCGATCCGCTTCACCCTCAGCGCCGACCAGGCGGCGTCGAGCACCGGTCTGGTGATCCTCGGGGCAGAGGGGGCGGGCCTTTCGGCGGCAAGCGCGCAGTCGCTCTGCGAATTCCGCCGGAAAGGGCACTGACGCGCCGGGGGCGAGCCCGGCAGCAACCCCGCCTCTCGTCCCGATCATGAATCTGGCGGAAATTCAGGCCGTTACCCCGCGCTTTGCGGGTGCCGCCTGAAGCCGATCGCGCTTTTCAACCGGCCTCGCTCCGATATACTGCCGGACATGGGCCTGGTTCTCTACTCCGCGCATTACGGTTCGGCCGACCCCTTCAATCCGGGGGTCTTCGGCGGGTTCGGGACCTGCCGGCGCGTCCTCTTCACCGACCGCGAGGGGCTTGCCCTGCCGGGGGTGGAGGTGATCCACGATCCCCTCGACGGGCTCGACCCGGCCCGCGCCTCGCGCCGGGCGAAACTCAGGCCGCACCAGTATTTCCCCGATGCCGAGTGGTCGCTCTGGCTCGACAACAAGTCCCGCCTCAGGCGCGACCCGCGCGAGGTGCTGGCCGCCGTCCGCGCGCAGGGAGAGGCGGATTTCTTCGCCTTCCGCCACTTCCGCCGCGATTGCGTCTATGACGAGCTGCAAACGGCCTGGGAAAACGGGCTCGACGACTATGCCATCCTGAAGGAGCGCGCGCGCACCTACCGGGCCGAGGGGATGCCGCGGCACGCCGGGCTGATCGAGGGACATTTCCTGTTGCGCCGCCACAACGCCCCCGCACTCGTCCGTTTCGGCGAGCGCTGGTTCGAACACATCCTGCGGTTTTCGCGGCGCGACCAGATTTCCTTCCCCTACCTCGCCTGGAAGCTCGGGCTTCGCTACGAAACGATCACGACGCTCGACTGGAAGGAGACGGTCGAGTTCACGGTGCACGACCGCAAGGCCCGCAAGCCCGAGTTCCCGCGCCGGAACGTGCTCTATCAGGAGGCGCGGCGGGTCTATCACCGGTTGCGCGGCACGCGGCGGCGCTGAGGCCGGCCAAAAGCCGCTGAGACCGGCGGAGCTTTCGGCGGGAAGCTGCGGAAATCCGGACGAAATCCGGCCTCCGTCGGGCTTTCCGTCGGTCTGTCGCGCCGGCCGGCGGGGTTTCCCCTTGGCGAAACCGGCCCGCGGCGGGACGCTGGGGCAGGATGAGTCGGGTAGGGGTGATCGCGTGGGTCCGGACACGACCATCGCCGCCGCGGGAAGGTTGTCGGCGCGCTGGCGCGCATGGCCGTGGCTTGTCGCGACCCTGTGCCTGGTGCCGGTCCTGGCCGCACCGGTCCTGCCCCTCATCGACTTCTACGCCCATGCCTTCCGCTATGCGATCCTTGCCGGCGCCGGCAGCGATCCCTGGCTTGCCGAGAACTACCGCGTGGCCTGGAGCCTTCTGCCCAACCTCGGGCTCGATGCCATCGGCGCCGCGCTCTTCCGCGTCCTGCCCCCGCTTGCCGCGGCGCGGGTGGTCGCACTCATCGCCATCGCCGCGCCCTTCGCGGGCGTTCTCGTGCTGGCACGATGCCTGCACCGGCGGGTGGGCACGCTGCCGGTCGCGCTTGCGGGCATTCTCGCCCACAGCTTCATCCTCGGTTGGGGGTTTGCGAATTTCCTCCTGGGGCTCGGGCTCGCACTCGCGGCCCTTGGCCTCTGGATCGCAGGGCGCGACGCGCCCGGCCGCCAGCTTGCCGTCGCGATCCCGGCAGGCATCGTCGTGTTCCTCACCCACGGGTTCGTCTTCGCGCTCTGGGGGGCGCTTCTTGCCGCGGTCGAGGTGGCGCTGGCGCTCGAGCCCGGGCGGCGCGGCCTTCGCACGCTGCCGCGCCGGGCGCTGCGGCTTCTCGCTGTCGCGGCGGTGCCGACCGCGCTCTTCCTTGCCAGCGCAACGTCGGGAGGAGAGGGCGGGGTGACTGGCACCGTCGGTAACCTTGCCGCGCATCTCCGCGACGGTAGCCTGGGGGCGCGGCTTCTCGACGAGGCCTGGACACGGGCCGATGCCGGGCTCCGGGTGGCCGAAAGCGGCTGGCCGCTCGGCGACCGGCTGTTCGGCGCGGCGCTCTGGGCCCTGCTTGCCGTCGGCCTTGGCACCGGGCGGCTGCGTCTCGACCGCCGGCTCCGGCTCGCGGCCTGGGCGGCCGCGGCGCTGGTGGTGCTGGTTCCGCCCGGCCTTTTCGGCGTCGGTCACCTGGCCGAACGGATGCCGCTTGTCCTTCTTGCGCTGCTGGCCGCAGGGCTGGCGCCGGCGCGTCGGGCGGCCGGGGCGCGCGCGCTGGTGCAGGCGGTCAGCGTCCTGCTGCCGCTCCACCTTCTCATGGTGACGCTTGTCTGGGCGCGGTCGGGCGATAGCTACCGTGATTTCATGGCGGCGGCCGAAGGGCTGCCCGCGGGGTCGCTCGCCGCGCCCGCCTTCGGCCCCGAAAGCCAGAGCCGGGACAGCCAGAAGGCCTGCAAGCCCCTGTCGTTCCTTCTCGGCCTCGACCGGGGCCTGGCGGTGCCCACCTTCGCCGATCCGACGCAACAGCCGCTCGAGATCGTCGGCCCCCTTGCCGCGGCGATGGCAGACTATGACCGGCGCGCCGCGGCGGCGTCCGGGCTTTCCGGGACGGCGCAGGTGGCGGCGCTCGTCGCGTCGGGCTTCGACGCGGTCGTTCTCTGCCAGCCGCCGGATGCAGTCGCCGGGGCGGTTGCGGGGGCGCGGATCATCGGCTCGGGGCGGGGCTGGACGCTCTATCTGGCCACACCGGGCTGAGGGTCGGGGCTGAGGCGCGAGACTGAGGCGCGAGACTGAGGATCGGGACTGAGGGTCGGGGCGCCCGGCGCCGGCTGCCGTTTCCGACCGCCGTGCCGGGCACCCCGGGCCGCCCGTGGTGGCACGATCCAATCCACGGAGCGCGCGCCCGCGCCCGCCCGTGGCGGTTCCGTGATGGCGGCCGCCCGGCCGGAATCTTGTGCACATTGCGTCCCGTTCCGGGCGTTGGGCACTCTGCAACAACCGGTGCGTGCATTTCAGGGGAGCATGTGGCGCGAATTCCCCTCTCGGACCGGCCATGATCTGGTGGCGGCAAATGCCCCCTACCCAAATCCTGGGGGCCCGCTATAGTGCCTGTGGGTAATCGGAAATTCGGACCGAGGGGAAGGGAATGCGCTGCCCGTTTTGCGGAAATGTCGATACGCAGGTGAAGGATAGCCGGCCGGCCGAGGATCACGTGGCGATCCGGCGGCGGCGGTTCTGCCCGGCCTGCGGCGGGCGGTTCACCACCTACGAACGGGTGCAACTGCGCGATCTGGTGGTGATCAAGTCCTCCGGCAAGCGCGAGGATTTCGACCGCGACAAGCTGGAACGCTCGATCCGCATCGCCATGCAGAAGCGCCCGATCGAGCCCGAGCGGATCGACCAGATGATCAGCGGAATCGTCCGCCGCCTCGAATCGCTCGGCGAGACCGACATCCCCTCGAAGACCATCGGCGAGATCGTGATGGAGAGCCTGGCGCGGATCGACACCGTCGCCTATGTGCGCTTCGCCAGCGTCTACAAGAACTTCCAGGCCGCCGACGATTTCGACAAGTTCGTCTCGGAGCTGCGCCCCACCGGCGCGGCGGAAGAGTGAGCGCGGAGGAGGACCGGCGCCACATGGCCCACGCCCTCGGCCTCGCCCGGCGCGGGCTGGGCCGGGTCTGGCCCAACCCGGCGGTGGGCTGCGTTCTGGTGGGGGGCGGCCGCGTCGTCGGCCGCGGCTTCACCCAGCCGGGCGGGCGGCCCCATGCCGAGACGGTTGCGCTGGCGGCGGCGGGGCAGGCGGCGCGCGGCGCCACTGCCTATGTGACGCTGGAGCCCTGCGCGCACCACGGCAGGACGCCCCCCTGCGCCGAGGCGCTGGTGGCGGCAGGGGTCGCGCGCGTCGTCACCGCGATGGAGGATCCCGATCCCCGCGTCAGCGGGCGCGGCCACGCGATGCTGCGCGCCGCCGGGATCGTGGTGGCCGAAGGCGTTCTGGCGGAGGAGGCGCGCGCGCTGCAGCGGGGGTTC
Organism: Albidovulum sp.; assembly: GCA_030837785.1. Taxonomy (GTDB): domain Bacteria; phylum Pseudomonadota; class Alphaproteobacteria; order Rhodobacterales; family Rhodobacteraceae; genus Albidovulum. Next base: position 57,780 of record JAUQYA010000082.1, on the reverse strand, counting down.
CTCAGGCGCGTGACCGAAGGCCGGCCGATGGTCACGCTGAAGCTCGCGGCAAGCCTCGACGGGCGGATCGCCACCGCCTCGGGCGAAAGCCGCTGGATCACCGGCCCCGGGGCCCGCGCGCGGGTCCATGCGATGCGGGCGGACCATGACGCGGTGATGGTCGGCGCCGGTACAGTGCGGGCGGATGACCCGATGCTGACGGTCAGGGGCCTGGGGTTCGCGCACCAGCCGGTGCGGGTGGTCGCGGCCCGCGGCCTCGATCTCGATCCCGGCGGCAACCTCGGCCGGAGCGCGCGCGAGGTGCCGGTCTGGCTCGTCCACGGGCACGCCGCCCCGGCGGGGGCGCGGGCGGCGTGGGCGGCGACCGGGGCGCGGCTGATCGAGGTGGCGGAGGCCTCGGGCGCGCTCGACCCCGGCGCGATCCTCGCAGCCCTCGGCGCGGCCGGGCTGACGCGGGTCTTCTGCGAAGGCGGCGGGCAGTTCGCCGCAGCCCTCCTCGCCGCCGGGCTGGTGGACGAGATCGCGCTCTTCACCGCCGGCGTGGCGCTCGGCGCCGATGCCAGGCCCGCCCTCGGCGCGCTCGGGCTCGGGGCGCTCGCCGCCGCGCCGCGCTTCCGGCTGGGCGGTGTCGAGCAGATCGGCGCCGACACGCTCAGCTTCTGGTGGCGCGACTGATCCCGCCGCTTCTTCGTTGCCCGAAATACCCCCGCCGGAGGCTCCCGCCCTCAGCGCCAGAGCCGGGCGTGGCTGGCAAAAAGCCCCTGCAGTTTCGACAGCAGCCGGTTGGCCCGCCCGGCCGCGGGGAGTTCGTGGCGGGACAGGCGATCGACGATCACTTCCGCCGGACAGGGCAGGCCGGTCACCGGGTCGACATAGCGCGGATAGGCGATGAGGGCCGCGTGGACGAAGGCCGCGAGGCCGGGCCTTGCCCGCCGCCGGGGCGGTTCGGGGAAGAGGTCGCGGGTCAGGCCCCAGCCGGCGTAGAACGGCATGCCGAGGCAGGTCACGGGCCTGCCCCTCAAGAGCGCCTCGAAGCCCAGCGTCGAGGTGATGGTCCAGACCTCGTCGACATGTTCGATGAGCGTCGCGGGGCTGGCGTTGCGGACGATGACATCCGCCAGGCGCCCGGCCGCCTCCGGCTGCACCGCGCCGGGCCGGAGCCCCGCCTCGACGTCCGGGTGCGGCTTGTAGACCAGGACGGCACCGGGGTTTTCCGCGCGCACCCGTTCGAGCAGCGCGAGGTTCGTGTGTTCCCGTCCCGCGCCGAGGCGGATCGAGGCGTCGTCCTCGACCTGACCGGGCACGAGGATGCGGTGGCCCGCCGGAAGCTCCGGCAGCGCCTCCGGCTCGAGGTTGTATTTCGTCAGGCCCGCCCGCGCGATCCGGGCAATGAGCCGTTCGGCGCGCCGCTCGCCGCCCGGCGGGGGGCCTGCCGCCACCAGCCGCTCCAGCGCGCATTCCGCCGCCGGGTCATAGTAGATGCCGACCGGGTCGGCGACGAGCGACAGCGGCGGCACCAGATCCGCCCCGAGCCCGCGCGAGCGCAGGAAGCCGTCCTCCACCCGCCGGAGCGGGACATCGGGCGCCGCCAGCGTCCCGGTGTCGGCGGCGCCCCAGACCATAAGCCCGCGCCCCTCGGCGCGCGCCTTCGCCACGGCGCGGGTGGGATCGTTCTCGAACACCACCGGCCTTTCCCGTCCGAAGGCCCTTTGCAGGTGCGGCCGCTTCCAGAGCCGCATGCCGACCGCGACATGGCCGTGCCGGTCCTCGCGGAAGGCGTGGACCTCGGCCTCGAACTGGTCCACCGCCTCCTCGAAGCTGCACAGGCGGTCGCGGCAGGGGTCATACCAGGCGGGCGCGAGGATCATCGCCGCGGCGAAGAGCTGGGCGCGGGTCAGCTTCCGCTCCCGCCGGGCGACCGGATTCTCGTCGGCGGTCAGCCCCCAGCCGGCATAGAACGGCTGGCCGAAGACGCGGGGCCTGTGGCCGGCCATGATCGCCTCGAACCCCAGCTGGGACGAGACGGTATAGACCCCGACCGCCCCCTCCATCAGCTTCCAGGGCGAGACCGGGGTCTCGAGCAGCGAGATGCGCCCGTGCGCGTGGCCGCCGTTGTAGTGCCCCGGCCGCTTGCCGGCGGCGGTCTCGGGGTGGGTCTTGATGACGATGCGGGCGCCGGGATGTTCTTCCTGCGCGAAGACCAGCATCTCGCGGAAGGTGGAGGCCGAGGCACCCCCCCATTCGATCGAGGCATCGCCCTGGGTCTGGTCGATCACCAGCACATAGCCGGGGTCCGGCACCGGCAGGGCTGGATCGAAGGCGTTGTATTTCGACAGATGCGCGGCCTTCAGCCGTTCGATCCCGTCGCGCGCCCGGGCCAGGATCGCCCCGTCGTCGAGCCGGTCGGTGGCGAGGATGCGTTCCAGCCGCGACGCCTTCGAGGAATCGAAATGCACGCCGATGTCGTCGATGAGAAGGCCGATCGGCGGTTCCGCCCCCTCGCGCCCGGGGCGGACCGAGCGCAGGAAGGCGTCCTCGACGCGGACAACCGGCGCGCCGGTCCATCCGCCCACCGCCTCGCCCCTGGGCGCGGTCGGGCTGCGGCCCCAGACGCCGATCCGGTCTTCCGGCCCCGCGGGCTTGCCAAGGTGAAGTTCGTAGCCCGAAAGCGTCAGGATGCGGCGGATGCGGGGCCGGGTCAGGAAGCCGCCGGAAAAGACGAAAAGCCGCCGGGCTGCGGCCCCGGCGGCTGCGTCCTGGGTCGCCCCGGCCATTATTCGGCGACGTTGGTCAGCGCGTTGGCGGAGTTCGCGGTCCCGGTCACGGCCGCCAGCGTCTTGCGCCACTGCACGTAGGGCGCCTCGGTGACATAGATCGTGTCGTTGTCACGGATCATGAAGTCGCGCGCGTTGAAGATGCCGCCCGGTTCGGTCAGGTCGATGACATAGGCCATCCGCACGGCGCCGGACAGATCGCCACGGCCGAGGATCTCGTTGGCGATCTCCGCGCGCTCCTCGCGCAGGACGAAGACGCCGTGGGGATCGGCGAAGTTGGTGGCAAGGCCGCCGACCTGGGCGATCGCCTCGATCACCGACAGTTCCTGGGTGTCGAAGGGCACGCGGTTCTGGCCGCCCGTCGCCCCCATCGCGGTGAAGGCGCGGCGGTCTTCGTCGACGAGGATGGTGTCGCCGGGGCGAAGCGCCACGTCGTTGCGCGGATCGGAGTAAAGGTCGGTCAGCCAGACCGTGCTGGTATGCTTGCCCCGGGTGATCGTGACCTGCGCGATCTCGGGCTTGATGACGACCCCGCCGGCCTTGGCCAGCATCGCCGCGAGCGTCCGCGTGGGCCGCTCGATCGGATAGACGCCCTGGGCGCCCACGCCCCCCATCACCGAGACGGTCGCCCCGTCGCCCGACAGGCGCGCCACCGTCACCTGCGGGTCCGGCGTCTGGGTCTCGAGCTTGCCGGTGATGATCCGGCGCAGCGCCTCCGGCGTGTTGCCCGCGGCCTTGATGCGGCCCGCGTAGGGCACGAAGATGTAGCCGTCGCCGTCGACCTGCACTTCCTGCAGCCGGGTGGAATTGAGCCCCTGGTCGGCCAGAAGGCCGTTGTCGACGTTTTCCCAGACCGAGAGGTTCAGCACGTCGCCCGGCCGGATCTCGTCGGAGCCGACGACGCCGGGGCCGACGAAGCCGTTGGTGAAGCTGAGCGGCGGGTTCTGCGACGCCAGGCGCGCGACATCGGCGTTGACGGTGACGACGAAGGCGTCGCCCTGCTGGAGCACGGAGCTCTTGTAGATCTCGCGCTCGGTCGGGCCCGAGCGCGGCAGGCCGCAGGCCGAAGCGGTGCTGACGACAGCCAGAAGGGCCAAGCCGCGCGCCCAGCGGGTCGTTGCCATCTTCAACGCTCGGGCTCCTCTTGACGGGAAACTGCCTCAACCGGAGGCGAGCCTAAAGAAACCGCCGGGGTTTTTCCAGAGGTTCTAGGCGCGCGCCGGCAACTGTTGCCGCGGCGCCGCTTTCCCCTGCGGCAATGCGTCGTAGGGGTCGTGGGGGGCAAGGATCATGTCGACGACCTGCCGCAGCAGGTAGCGCCGGCCGCGCGCGGAATAGAAGCCGCCCGGCAGTTGCGAGGTTTCGAGCAGGTACTGGCGATAGTCGCGGTAGGCGCGCTGGTCGGGGCGGCGGGGGTCGGCGAAGAAGTCCGGCAGCGTCTGGGACGAGACGAATTCGGGCTTCGAATAGACCGCGCGGCCGAAGGCGCGCAGCGGCAGGCCGCGCCACAGCACCTGCTGGCCGGCGGTGGAATTCACCGTGACCGCCGTCCTTGCCCCTTCGAGAAGCCGGGCGAGCTTGCCGCCGCGGACGAAATGGACGCGCCGCAACAGGCCGAGCGCGCGGGCGCCGTCACGGACGACGCGGTCGATTACCGCCCGGTTGTCCTCGAGCGGATGGGCCTTGAAGACGAGGTGGTGGTGGCACGGCGCCCCGGCGGCGAAACCTTCGAGGCAGAGCGTGACGAAATCGGTCTGCGAGCCGAAGTCGGAATGCGCCCGGAAGCTCGCGTCATGCTCCAGTTGCAGGAGCACCAGGTGATAGGGAAAGGTGCCGCGCCGGATGCGCCAGGTCGCGAGCCGGCGTTCCAGCCGGTGGCGCGGCAGGAACAGGAGCCGTCGCAGGTAGAGCCGGAATTCCTCGGCCACGGTGACGCCGCGATGGGGGCGGAAACCGCGGTAGCGCCGGTTCATCGCCAGGACGAAGAAATGGTAGAGCGCGCCGTAGAAGATATGTTCGCGCATGTCGCCCCAGCGGGCGGGGGCCTTCGGCATCTCCATCTCGGTGCGCGCGAGGGCGGCGCGCATCTCGGCCACCGAGAGCGCCATCAGCCGGGAATGCCCGTTCGACCCGCCGCGTTCGTAGGTCGCCCAATAGGGGCGCAGATAGCCTTCCTCGAAGACATGGACGGTGATCCCGCGCGCCGTCGCCTCGCGCACCGCCTCGGCGTGGACCGGCCGCGCGTCGCCGTAAAGGACGAGATCGGTGATGCCGAGCCGGTCGAGGTGGCCGGCACAGGTGGCCGGCCAGTCCTCGGGCCGGCCGGTGAAGGGAAGATAGCCCGCGCGGCCCCAGAAAATCTCGTCGCCGCGGTTGAAGCCCACCCGCCAGACCTCGGCGCCGGCGGCGTCCAGCATCGTGCCGAGCTGGCGGAAGAACGGCCCATGCGGTCCCTGGAGCATCAGGAACCGGCGTCCCGTCCGGCGGTTGCCCGCTGTGCCCATCGCCTCCTGCATGCGCCCCTTGTCGGCGCTTTCGGTCGCCGTGTCACGGGTGTTCTGCCGCTGCGGCGTCTTCTGTGAGATCCCGGCCCGGGCGGGGGGCCGGCGATGTCACCAGAAGGACAACCGTTGCAGGGTCGGCCCCCCTTTCGCCCGGTCGACTGGCCCGGGCGGGGAAGGGGGCAGTCACAAAGGTCATTGCAGACGCCTCCACCCGTCTCGCCCGCCCCCTTGCCGGACCGTCCGCCCTTTTCCGTCCCGCCCGCGCGCCCTTGCGGCATCGCGGGGCAGGGGGTAGGCAGGGGCAAAGGGGAGTTGCGCGATGTTCACCGGCATCATCACCGACATGGGCGAGGTTCTGGCGCTGGAGCGGCAGGGCGACCTGCGGGCGCGCATCGCCACCCGTTACGACGTGGAGTCGGTCGACATCGGCGCCTCGATCGCCTGCGACGGCGTCTGTCTGACGGTCGTGGCCACCGGGACAGATCCCCGCGGCTGGTTCGACGTGGAAATCTCGGCCGAGACCGTGTCGAAGACCAACATCGGCCGGAATGGCTGGCATGTCGGCCGCCGGCTGAACCTGGAGCGTGCCCTGAGGGTGGGCGACGAGCTGGGCGGGCACATCGTCTCGGGCCATGTCGATGGCGTGGCCGAGATCGTGGAGATGCACGACGAGGGCGCCTCCACCCGCTTCACCTTCCGCGCCTCCGAGGCGCTGGCGGGGTTCATCGCGCCGAAAGGCTCGGTCGCCTTGAACGGCACCTCGCTCACCGTCAACGAGGTCAGGGGCGCGGAGTTCGGCGTCAACATCATCCCCCATACCAAGGCGGTGACGACCTGGGGGGAGGCCAGGGTGGGCGACCTGGTGAACATCGAGATCGACACGCTGGCGCGCTATGTCGCGCGGCTGAGGGATTGGTCGGGAACATGAGCAGACCTGCGGCAGGTCCCGGCCACAACCTCGGCCCCACGCTCGAGCCCGGCGCAAGCTGGCGGCGGCATTGCTGGCGCGAGGCGCGGGCGGCGCTCCTGCCGAAGCTTCCGGTGGAGATCGTGCGGCTGCATGTGCGGCGCGCGGCCGAGATCGGGCTCGACTACAAGACCTATGCCGGGGTGCGCGCCACCACCGGGCACGACCTCGTGGCCTTCCTCTTCTCGACCAATGCGCTCAGGCTCCTGCGCGAGCGCGACCGGCTGGCGGCGGCGGATGCCGCGAAGCTCGCTGCGGCGCGCGGCATCTGCCGGCTGGTCGCGGCGCAGCCGCCGCTCGACCCGGGCGATGTGCGCCGGGCGCTGGCCGGGCAGGGCGTCGCCGTCGACGCGGCCGCCCGGGCGCCGGGCCTCGCCGATGGCTGGGGCGGGACGCGGGCGGCGATCCTCGGCCTTCTGGCCGAGGGAAGGGCACCTGCCGACCGGGTTCTCCTGATCGGAGAGACCGCGCTCGAACGCGACTGGGTGGGGGCGGCGCGGCTCGCGGGCTTCGTTCCGGCGGACCGGTATTTCGGCCGCGCCCTCTCCGTGCGCCCCTGAACCTCCGCTCCGCACTGGCCAAGCCCCGCCGCTTCGGCTATCGCGGGGCACGGAAAGACAGCCGACGCGCCGGACCGGGCGCGCGCTCAACGGGACGGGCACCATGACCGACGACCTTACCGCCGCCATATCCTCGACCGAGGAGATCATCGACGAGGCGCGCAACGGGCGCATGTTCATCCTCGTCGATCACGAGGACCGCGAGAACGAGGGCGACCTCGTCATCCCCGCGCAGATGTGCACGCCGAACGCGATCAACTTCATGGCGACGCACGGGCGCGGGCTGATCTGCCTGACGCTCTCCTCCCAGAGGATCGAGGCCCTGGGCCTGCAACTCATGTCGGCCAAGAACTCCTCGCGCCACGAGACCGCCTTCACCGTCTCGATCGAGGCGCGCGAGGGCGTCTCGACCGGCATTTCGGCGCATGACCGGGCGCTGACCGTCGCCGTCGCCATCGACCCGACGAAGGGGCCGGCCGACATCGCCACGCCGGGCCACATCTTTCCCCTGCGCGCCCGCGACGGCGGGGTCCTGGTGCGGGCGGGTCATACCGAGGCCGCGACCGACATCGCCCGGCTTGCCGGGCTGAACCCCGCGGGCGTGATCTGCGAGATCATGAACGAGGACGGCACGATGGCGCGGCTGCCCGACCTCGTGACCTTCGCGCAGAAGCATGGGCTGAAGGTCGGCACGATCTCGGACCTCATCGCCTACCGCCGCCGCCACGACAACCTCGTGCGCGAGACGCTGCGCAAGACCGTCACCTCGGCCTACGGCGGCGACTGGACCATGCGCATCTTCACCGACGTGACGGAAGGCACCGAGCATGTCGTGCTGACGAAGGGCGACATCACCACGCCCGAGCCGGTGCTGGTCCGCACCCATTCGCTGAACGTGATCGAGGACGTTCTGGCACTCGGGCCCGCGCCCGAGGGCGAGCTTGCCCGCGCCATGCGGATCATCGCCGAGGAGGGGCGGGGCGCCGTCTGCCTGTTCCGCGACCCGCAGGCCAAGCTGATCGTCGAGGAGGACGAAGGTCCGCGCACCATCAAGCAGACCGGGCTCGGCGCCCAGATCCTGTCGACGATGGGGCTGAGACAGCTGGTCCTGCTGACCGATTCGCCGCTGACGCGCTATCTCGGGCTCGATGCCTACGACCTCCAGATCGTGGGCACGCGGCCCATCACCAGGGGCTGAGACATGGCCGGACACGAGACCCACCACATCCTTGACCTGCCGGCCTTCGACAAGCCGGTGAAGCTTCTGATCGTCGTCGCGCCCTACTACAAGGACATCGCCGACGATCTCGTGGCCGGCGCGCGGGCCGTGGCGGCCAGGGCGGGCGCGACGGCGGACCTGGTGGAGGTTCCGGGCGCGCTCGAGGTGCCGGCGGCGATCGGGCTTGCCTTCCGGATGTCGAACTACGACGGCTTCGTGGCGCTCGGCTGCGTGATCCGGGGCGAGACCACGCACTACGACACGGTGTGCAACGACAGCTCGCGCGGGCTGATGCTCCTCGGGTTGCAGGGCGCCTGCCTCGGCAACGGCATCCTGACGGTCGAGACCCGCGAGCAGGCGGTGGTGCGGGCCGACCCGGCGGGCCAGGACAAGGGCGGCGGGGCGGCGGCGGCGGCGCTCCACCTGATCGCGCTTTCCCGCAAGTGGGCGGGCCAGACCAAGGGGATCGGATTCAAGCCAGCGGGCGAGGAATTCCGCATCGCCGGAACCGGCCGGGGACCCGACCGCGCATGAGCGGGCCCGAGCGAAAACCCACCGCTGCCGAAAAGCGCCAGATGAAATCCGCCGCGCGGCTTTACGCCGTGCAGGCGCTCTTTCAGATGGAGGCCGCGGGCCAGACCGTCGAGAAGGTCGCGCGCGAGTTCGAGACGCACCGCTTCGGCGCGATCTATGAGGACGACGAGATGGCCGAGGGCGATACCGACCTCTTCCGCCGGCTCGTCGGCGATGCGGTCAACTGGCAGGCGAAGATCGACCAGATGACGGATCGGGCGCTGGTCGCGCGCTGGCCGATCGACCGCATCGACCCGGTCCTGCGCGCGCTCTTCCGCGCCGCGGGGGCCGAGCTTCTGGATCCGGCGACCCCCCCGAAGGTCGTCATCAACGAGTTTGTCGACATCGCGCGGGCCTTCTTCCCCGACGGGCGCGAGCCGAAGTTCGTCAACGCCGTGCTCGACCACATGGCGCGCGAGGCGCGGCCCGAGGCGTTCTGAGGCGGCGTTCTGGGGCGGCGTTCTGAGGCGGCGCTCCGGCGCCGATCGCGCGCGCCTTGGCGCCGGGAGGCTGGCGAACGCCGGCGGGACTTTCTATTGTCTGCCCGACTCAAGGAGGTGACCATGCCCGCGCTCGTCCGTCTCTACATCCGCAATGTCCTCACCGGCTTCGGGCTTTCGGCGGCCTTCGTGGGCGCGCTCCTCTGGCTCAACGTCGCCAACCTCTGGCACCTGATCTCGACCTCGCCGCAGGGCTGGATCGCGGCGCTGATGCTCTTCGTCTTCAACGGTGCCGTCTTCGCCGGCGTGCAGTTCGCCATCGTCATCATGCGGATGGAAGACAGGGGCGGGAACGGCGGCCGGGGGCGGCAGGTGCCGGTCGCCACGAACATTCCCGTGCTCGCCGAGGTGCGAGCGCCGGTGCGGGGCGCCGCCGCGCGCCGCTGACCGGGGCGCTGGTCCGGCTCCGGCAAGGGTGGCGGGAACCGCGGCAGCCGTGGAGGCGTGTTTTTCCCGAGAGCCTGGCTTGACCAGGTGGGTGCCAGATACCGGGACCACGGTCCCGGCAGAGCCAGCTCCCTCGGAAGAGAGTATCGGCCACTGGAAAAGGGCCTCTCACGAGAGGGGCAGAACCCGCCACCGGCCAATCTAGGGCCGGCGCGGCGCGGGGGCAAGGGGGCATCTGGGGGGGCCCAGCCTGGTTCGGCCGGGCGCGGCGACGCGGGACGGTCGGGATTTCCTGACTGTTTGGGCGCTAACGGCCGTGCTACCCGACCGCCGCCGGGGCGCGACCCGGTGCATTTCATCGGAAAAGAGATCATCATGAAAGGTATTGGCCTTCTGTTCTTCGCCTCGGGTGCCGCCTATGGCATGGCGGGCATGCTCCTCGGCCTCTGGATGGGCGGGCATCAGGATTTCACCCTCGCCCCGGTTCATGCCCACCTCAACCTCGTCGGCTTCGTCACCATGTGCCTGATGGGCGTGTTCTACCATCTCACGCCGTCTGCGGCCGAACGGGTCCTGTCGCGGGTTCACTTCGGGCTGGCGACGGCGGGACTCTGGATCATGGTGCCGGGCATCGGCATCGCCGTGACCGGCGGCGGCGAAGGGCCTGCGGTGGCCGGTTCGCTGCTGACCGCGGCGGCGATGCTGACCTTCCTCGTCAACCTCGGGCTGACCGCGTTCGGACCGGCGGCCGGGCGGGTGCGGCGGGGCGGGGCGATGCCCTGCTGACGGGCGGGAAGCGCGGGCGGGGGCTGGACTTCTGTTCCCTTTATGTTCATAGTCCGGCCATGCTTGGCGTCCCGCAAGAGATCGCATCCGAACCGCTGCCCGGACAGATTCTGGCCCGCGGCGTCTGCCGCCATCTCCTCCACCACGGCTTCGCCACGGTGGAGGAACTCGTGCCCGCGCCGGGGCTTCGGGTGGACGTGATGGCGCTGGGGCCGAAGGGCGAGATCTGGATCGTCGAGTGCAAGTCTGGGCGCGCCGATTTCACCGCGGACCGCAAGTGGCAGGGCTACCTCGAATGGGCCGACCGCTTCTTCTGGGCCGTCGACGCCGATTTCCCGGTGGACCTGCTGCCCCCCGAAACCGGCCTCATCCTTGCCGACGGCTATGATGCGGAAATCCTCAGGATGCCGGCCGCGGCACCGCTTGCCGGCGCGCGGCGCAAGGTGATGGTGCAGAAGTTCGCCCGCCATGCCGCGCTGCGGCTGCAGGCCGCGCGCGATCCCGCGATCAGCCTTTCCGCGGTTTTCCCCTAGCGCCACCCTTCTTCCCGGCCTCGCCCATGCCGCGCGCCGCCTCGGCCGCCGCCATCAGCTCCTCGGCGATTTCCTCGGCCTCTTCCGGGTCGAAGTCGAGCGGCAGTTCGAGGCCCTCGGCCTCGACATAGATCCGCACCATGCCAAGAGAGGTCGGCCCGATCTGCAGATTGGCCGCGATGTCGCTTTCCTTGTCGATGCCCATTGGCCCGCTCCCGTCCCGGTTCCCCACTCGCTAGCGCGGCCGGGCGCGGCGGGCAAGGGCGGAGGGGCCGGAAAGCCCTGCCGCACCGCCCGCGGTGGGCCGGTGCCGGACGCCCCCCGCCCCGGCCTTCGGGTGCGGCGGAATCGCGGAATACGACATTTCAGGTCGCAGGCGAGACGTAACTCCTGCGTTTCGGGCATAATCCCGCCGATACAGAGCCATTGTTGTATCCGGGCATTCAGTCGGTTGGTGGTTTCGGTCTATCGTCGTCCCGGGATGCGGTCACGAGTGGCGACGGCAAATCCCTCGCGGTTTCCGGGAGGGCGTCGGTGTGGTGATGGTGCGCGCATGTTCAGATTGCTGAGCAACTACAGGATATTCGAGCTTGGCACCGCCGGCAGGCGCTCGATTCCGCCCACTCCGCCGAGCGAACGCCAGAAGTGCAGCTACGTCCGCCGCGACATGGGTGTCCTCGTCGGCGTCTCGACCTTCGGCTTCACCTGCGTGACGCTGAGCACGCTGCGCCTGATCGACGAAAACGTCTGGCTCCTTCCGCTTTACGTCCTGCTCGCCTACACCGTCGTCTACTTCGTCGTGTCGGAGGTCATCTACTTCGTCTCGGCCGATTTCGATCTCGGCCGGCACCGCGACCTCGTCGCGAGCTGGCGCCCCCTCGAATACCCGCGCGTGGACATCTTCCTGCCCACCTGCGGCGAACCGCTCGAGGTGCTCGGAAATACCTGGTGCGGCGTGCGCGCGATCCAGCGCAGTTATCCCGGCCCGGTCGCCGCGCATTGCCTCGATGACGCGGACAGTCGCGAGGTGCGCCAGCTTGCGACCAAGTTCGGCTTCCACTACCACTGCCGGCCCAACCGCGGCTGGTTCAAGAAGGCCGGAAACCTGCGCTACGGTTTCGCGCGCACCTCGGGCGAGTTCATCGCCATCTTCGATGCCGATTTCCGCCCGCGCGGAGACTTCCTGAACGAGCTTCTGCCCTATTTCGACGCCGACCGATCACTCGGCATCGTCCAGTCGCCGCAGTTCTTCGACGTCCTGCCCGACCAGAACTGGATCGAACGCGGCGCCGGTGCGGTGCAGGAGCTGTTCTACCGCGCCGTCCAGGTCTCGCGCCAGGCGAGCGGCGGCGCGATCTGCGTCGGCTCGAACGCGATCTACCGCCGCGCCGCGCTGGAAGACATCGGCGGCACCGCGCTGATCGAGCATTCCGAGGATGTCCACACCGGCTTCAACCTCCGCATGAAGGGCTGGAAGCTGCGCTATGTGCCGGTCGTGCTGGCCAAGGGGCTCTGCCCGGCCGAACTCGACGCCTTCTTCAAGCAGCAGTACCGCTGGTGCATGGGCTCGATGAGCCTTCTCACCTCGGCGAAGTTCTGGCGCACGGAACTGCCGCTGATGACGCGGCTCTGCTTCCTGTCGGGCTTCATGTACTACATCCATACCGCAATCTACGCGGTGATGATGCCGGTCGTGCCCTTGGTGATGCTCTATGCCATCCCCGAGCAGATCGCGCTGGCCAACTATCTCCTGATCCTTCCCTCGTTCCTCTACATGCACGTGGTCTTCCCGCTTTGGCACCGCGTCGGCTACGGGATCGAGGCGGCCGCGGTGCGCAATGTCTACGGCTGGGCGCATCTGGCGGCGCTGCTCGACAAGATCCGCTCCTCGGCGATGGAATGGCATGCCACCGGCGCGGCGGGGCAGGGGCGTGACACGCGCTATCTCTGGTTCCGCACCGGCGTCATCGTCTTCAACTTCGTGCCCGCCGTCCTCTGGGTCTCGGGCGCGCTCTCGCACATCGGCGCCTCTGACCGGCCGGCCGATTTCGTGCCGATCCTCCTCCTGGGGCTCTACTACCTCTTCGCCGTGCTGAAGGTCGTCGCCTGCCGCGACCCGCGCAGCCCGGTCCCGGCCGGGGCGCCTCGCCAGGTCGAGGCGCAGCCAGCCGGCGCCTGGGCCAAGGTTCCGGCCGAATGACCGGCGCGGGTGCCCGGACGGTGCGTCAGCGGCGAGGGGCGTGCCTGAGCGCCTCGCGCACGGCGTAATAGGCGGGCTTGCGGCCGAGGTCGCGGTCAAGCAGCGCCGGCCGCTGCCGTTTCCCGTCGGCCCGCCGCTCGGCTGCGCCATCGGCGATCCAGTTGGCCGAATCGGCGATGCCCCAGAAGACCACCCGGCGCACCGCCCGCACTTCCAGCACCGGGCCGAGGAAGTCGGCATAGATCCGCGCCACCTCGGCGTCCCGCTGGCGCCAGTCGCGCGGCAGAAGCGCGTCGTTCACGTCCATCTCCGACAGGAAGACCTGAAAGCCCAGTTCCTCGACCCGGGTCAGGAAAGCGCGGGTCTCGCCGGGGTCGGGGCGGTGGCGGGAGCTGAGATGCCCCTGCACGCCCAGCGCGTCGAGCGGCGCGCCGCGCCTGGCCAACTCGGCGAGGATCGACAGCACGTTCTTGCGCTTCGATCCGCAGTCCCCGCATTCGAGGTCGTTCTCGTTGATCGCGAGCAGCGCGGCGGGCGCGGCCTCGCGGGCGCGATGCAGGAGGCGCTCGACGAAGTCGAGGCCGAACCGGTCGATCGCGGCATCCGGGCGCAGCCGGCGTCCGCGGCCGGCGATCTCGTTGAAGACGTCCCAGGATCGCGTCTCGGGAAAGCGCCGCATTACCGTCTCGAAGACGTCCCCGAACATCGCGACGGCCTCGCCCAGGCCCAGGCCCTCGCTGGCACGGGAGAGCCATTCGAGCGGCTGCTTGTGCCAGTAGAGCGTGTGGCCGTGCACCGCGAGCCCGTGCCGTTTGGCGAAGGCGAAGGTGTCGGCGGCCTCGTCCCAGTGGAACTGCCCGGGTGCCCGGGCGACCCGAGGCGGCTTCAGCGCGTTCTCCGGGGTCACGAGCGTGCATTCCCGCGCAATGGTCCGGGCAAGCTCCCGGCCCGGGTGGCTGCGGATCGCCGAACCGACCTCGATACCCGCCAGCCGCCCCGCCTCGGCGAGCGTCGCCGGCTCCCGATCGGTCTCGGCGCGCCCCGGCATGGCCAGCGCGGCGAGCGCGGCCAGTCCGGCCCCGGCGAACCGGCGGCGCGACATTCCGTCCGTCGTGGTCTGGCGCTCCATGCCGCTCCTGCTGCCGTCCGGTGCCGCACTCGCTAGCGCGGCGGGGCGCGACGGGCAAGGGCAGAGGGGCCGGAAAGCCCGCCCGGATCCGCCCAATCTTCCCCTTGCAATCACGGGGTCGCGGGGCTAAATCGCCCCTCAGTGCCGCCTTAGCTCAGTTGGTTAGAGCACCAGATTGTGGATCTGGGGGTCCCCCGTTCGAGCCGGGGAGGCGGTACCAAAAACCCCTTAAATTACAGCAGGTTGGGCGATGGCTGGCGGTCGAAACCTTCGCCCGCAACACCCATCATAGCGCTATGCTAGCAGTGTCCGATTCCCCTCCCGCAGGGGCGAGCCTGTGCCAAGCATCCCGAAACTCATCGCGATCATAGGCCTTCGGCTCCAGCCACCAGCGACCGCCGTTCTTGTCCTGAGTGGCAAGCCCGCGAACCTCATCGAGACGCAGGATATAGCAGACGGGCGAGTCGGAATTGGCATGAATGGTGATGACCCACCAGTCCGACCGTAGCGCACCAAGATCGAGTCCGAGCGGCACGGGATATCGCTTGCTGAACCCCTTCGACTGGACTCCAAAGAATATCGTCTCGTCCTCGTCAGTGACGATCAGGTCAGACCCCTTCGCGTTGCGGATTGTCGGCATCACATGCCAGCCACGGCGTGACAGTTGCCACGCGGCGTAATTCAGCCCGGCGTTGCCGGTGATCTGCGTCCGGTGTCGTGGCGCTGATTTTTCAGCCATAGAAGCAGCCCCAATGTCTCGAAGGGGCTGCCCGGACCAAGCCGGGTGTTGGAATCCTCGTGCGTAGCCCGAGGCACCGCCACCTTTAGGCGAACCTTGGACATACGTGGCGGTCACCCGGCCGAGAATTCGACCGAGCTACGCATCAAGGGGATTCCACGCCCCACGGGCAGGATTGACTGCGCCGCACGCCACTCGTGCCACGTAAGGCATACAGATTCAACGGAGATTGCTTCGGACTCACGAAAGCGCCCCGGAACCCATGTCCCGAGGCGCTTTGGCAGGTCTCATGGGAAGGAGAACCCGTGTCCTGCCTGCGTTCGTTACGCTTTACGAGGGACGCACCGCTTTGCCTCGCGCGGTTGGCCACACCGCGTGCCGTAGCGAAGCCAACTCCTGTCGCTACGGTGATCTAGCTCACCGAAGCTGTTCGCGCTCCCAGCGCTCCAGATGCGGCAGCGGAAAGTCGCGGTCCAGCGCCCCGGTTTCGATCTCGGCGAGAATCTGCTCCGCGAAGGCTTCGAAACTCCCCCAGCCTTTGGCAATGGGTGACTTGCGAGGTTGGCGCGCGGCTTCGAGGCGCTGCAACCGCGCCAGCATTCCCCGGATCGCTGCCACCGTCAGTCCCCCAGCGCCCGGAGCGCTCTGCCAAGCTCAAGGGCGCCGCGGAAGCGACGGTCAGCCTCAGCCTTCCGCTCCCTCGCAGCGTCTTCAGCCCGCTGCGCCAGCACCCGCTGTTCGGCCTGCGTCACCGTGTTGTCGGGGTCGCGTATGCTGGACTCGCGGCGGAATCCGCGTCCGTCGATGAAAGTGACTGCCGGGTCGGGCGCCCTCGCCCGCCGTGGCGTGTGGTCGTCATCCCATGCGCGCCGCATGAAGGGCAGTTCGGGTGCGTCGCGCCTCATGGGCGAGGTCCGATCATCGCTAGCGTGTCATAGGCGTCCGCCCTGACCTTCGGGTCGCGGTTCCGTTCAAGCGCCCGGATGCAGGTTTCGCGGGCGCGCTCGCGCATCTCGTGGTGCTCGTCCGGTGTCAGGTTGGCGAACAGGTCGTCGGGCAGAAGCCCGAGGGCGCGCGCCTCCTGTCCCGACAGCGGCAGCACCTTCACGGTGTACGCCCGCCGCCACATCAATTGCGAAACCACATACTCCGCACGCCGCACCGCGAGGTCGTAGCTCATGATCGGTTCGTTGTAGACGATCTCGTCCCCGACCAACGTGATGACGAAGAGGTCGCCGTGCCCCGGCGGGAAGGTGGCAACCCGTCCCTCGAAGATTTTCAGTTCGTCGCGCATCACAGTGCCTTCCCTTCCAGAATGACCAGTCGGCTTTCGAGGTCTTCCACTGCTCTCAGGTTGCCCAGCGCGTTGATGGCCTCGATGATCTCCCGACCTATGTTCGGGGCGAGACGCCCGCCAGCAATCGCGGCCAGCACCTGCTCCACCTGGGCGGCGAGCGGCAGGGTCGGATCAAGGTCGAAGGTCACGGTCTGCGACTGTGCGCGGAGGGTCGGAAGGATGCGGCTGAGGACCAACCCCGCGCTTGCCGGGTCGCCTTCCTTCGCTTTCGCCAGTACCGCGTCCATCACCTCGCTCGCCTCTTCCAGCATCCGGTTCAGGAGCTTCTGCTGCTTCGACGGACCCGGAGGACGTCCCTTCGGGTTCGGGCTTTTCATCCCCGGCGTCCATTGGTTCGACGGCACATGCGTCATGCGTCCGGTCCTCTGTTATCAAGACGGCGGATCAGGTGTGCCGCGCGTAGACGGCGGCGGACTTGTCGCGCTTTGCCCGCACCTCCTGAGCGGTCACGTGGCGCATCGGGCCGCCGTGCTCGTTCGGGATCGGGATCGTGCCGATGGCCTTCGTCATCTCAGCGAACAGCACCTGGCCCCGCTTCATCATCTCGTCGCGCGCCTGCGTCAGCACCTTGAGGCGCTTCGCGGCGACCGGATCGCGGACCTCGTTGTATCGACGCAACCAGACAGCGTGGAGTTCGGTCGTCATCCCGCTAAGGTAGTGCGGCCCGCCGAGGATCGAACTCAGGGTGTCGTGGTCGCCGCTTTCCAGCGCCTGCGTGAGCAGCTTCTCGCGCTGACCCGCCGTCAGGCTCTTGGCATGGGCGCGCACCTCGCCGCTGATCATCTGGCTCGCCTTTGCCACCACCGGCGCGCTCATGGCCAACTCAAGCGACGCAATCGCCCTGCCGAAGTTCTGGTGAACGCCGTCGAACTTCTTGGTGATCGAGGTCAACTTGGCGCGCGCGTGGTCGTCGGTCCGGAGCAGCGCAGCTTCCTTCGTCAGCACCGGGTCGGCATCTGCCGCCGCCTTCACATCGTGGACGCCGCCAACGAACTGATAGGCGGCTTCCAGCGTCTCGAAGGCCGGTGCGACCACGGCGCGCGCGTCGTCGTCCAGCCCGTCGAGCATCAGCAAGCTGTCCGGGTGCAAGCTCTGCGAAACCCTCGTGTCGATGTCCATTTTCTGTCCCCTGATACCCTGATGCCGCGTGATGGCGGCCCGTACTGTGCTATGACGGTACGTGATCTCGCTAGTTCACAACAAGCGAAATGTATTTCGTATCAATGTGTTAGGCCTGATCCGTCGCCCCGATGCGGCGCCGGGAACACCACACTCGCCATATGGTGGAAGCGGAGGCGTTGTTGAAAGTCCTAAAGCAAGCGTGGCTGAGCGGTGGGCTTTGTCTTCCTGCTGGCTCGTTCAAATATCGGCAATCGGCGCATCTCGCCGGACTTTGCCCAGGCCACAACTTCATCAAAATCGGTCGTCCAGTAATCCGAGTTTCCCTGTGACACCGGCTGCATTACCGCGATGAGGTTGGCATTTTCGGAACGTGGTAGAAGCCAATCCGCAACAGTGTAGATGAAGTGCGACCAGTCGCCGCTGCTGGCGTAGAGATTGACCGCGAGAATATCAAAGCTCCCAAAAGGGTAAGGTCGAGTCGCTTCACCATCGGTGGACTTCCCGCTGCGTGTCCGTTGGACCTCGACAACCCAATGCGGGCGTCCGGCCGCGGGCCTTTCCTTCGGCAGACCCAGCTCGCGCCTTTGCATTTTGACTTGAACTGTCACGCGCGAGTTGTCGCGGCTCAGGTCCGCGTCGAAAGGTAGGTCACCAACGATGGGATTGCTGGTCCATCGTCGCTGTGCCAACTCAGGTACGACGACACGGTGGAAGGCGCGGTCAGCGATCACGCCTTTGACCCCGCGTTGTGTCAAGTCGGTGCTCTGCGCGATGGCGTCCAGTATCACCTCGGCGGACGTACCCCATTCACGTTCAAGGGGATGGGTCACACATGTGCCTTTCAGCCGATCGAAAACCGCTTGCCGTTCTGCTTCGTCAAGGCCATCCAAGGACTTGATAAGTTTAGTGACTTCGTCAGACATCCGCACCTCCGCTGGGTGCAGACTGTCAAAACCTTGCACGCTTGACCAGCCTCAAAGAGGCTGCGCGTCGTTGACTTCAACGATGCTTCGTCCATAACGTATCAGCCCGCTGTTCTCTGGATGTTCTCATGCCTTCGCCAACGCTGTTCTCATCGAACCTAGCCAAGCCCGCGCTCATGCTACCCGTGGAGGCAGCATACCAGTCAGATTTGGGCGCAGCATTCGTGGGCGACAGCTTGGAGCTGATGCGCCAGCTTCCCGACCGATCTGTCAACTTGGTATTCACTTCGCCCCCGTACGCACTTCACTTCAAAAAGGCCTATGGGAATGTAAGCAAAGCTGACTACGTTGAATGGTTCATGCCGTTCGCGCAACAGATTCATCGCATTCTTACCGATGACGGCAGCTTCGTCCTAAATATTGGCGGCAGTTGGAATCCCGGTCAGCCGACCCGGTCGCTGTACCACTATAAACTCATGATCGCGCTGGTAGAGCAAATTGGGTTCTTCCTAGCTCAAGAGTGCTACTGGTACAATCCGGCCAAGATGCCAGTGCCTGCCGAGTGGGTAACTGTGCGGCGGGTTCGTATCAAAGACTCAGTCGAGCATGTTTGGTGGCTGTCTAAGACGCCGCAACCGAAGGCCAACAATCGAAATGTGCTGCGGCCATACAGCGCCGATATGCTCCGGCTCGCCAAGAAAGGCGTCAAGGCAACGCAGCGACCATCTGGTCACAACATCAATTCGTCCTTCGACAAAATCGCGTCCGGAGGATCAATCCCATCTAATGTGATTGAAGATCGAGTCGCGAATGAGATGTTGATCGCCGGAAATAACTCGGCGAATGATCCATACACGAGGCGCTGTAAGGAAACAGGCACGAAAATCCATCCGGCGCGATTCCCTGCGGTGCTCCCGGAATTCTTTATCAAGCTGCTCACCGACGACGGCGATTTGGTGTTGGACCCATTCGCGGGATCAAACACTTGCGGCGCCGTCGCCCACCGGCTGGGACGTCGCTGGATGTCGATGGAGCTACTCGAAGAGTACGTGGAGGCCAGCAAGTTTCGGTTTGAGGAACCGCTATAGGGTCGCCGGGGTTTTCCGCTGCATCACCCCGCGCCTCGTATCAGCACGCGGTCGAGGCGGCTGGTATATCGCTATGTCAGGGCAGTCGGTGTCGCGCTTTGCGGAACCGCCGTTGGGGCGCGCCCACCGGGGCTGGCAGACACCGCGTCTGCTGTCGGGCTGAACTGATGCCGTAAAGGGGAGGCCGGGGCCTGCCTTACGCGCGCTAGCCCCCTTCGCCCCCTTTTGTCCCCTACTGTAAAAAGTGCTGCTTGGGTGAAAGTCAGGTAGGTCCATAGTTGTAGCCTCTCTGCGCCGGGGGGCTTAAGGGTGCGAAGGGGGCAAAGGCGGTGCGGGCGGGCGGGTCAGTTCCTGTTCCACGGTCAGCGTATGGGCCTCCCGCCACCCCTGTGCGTTGCGGACCGCCCAGACCTTCACCTTGGGGCGACCGAACAGGGCGAAGGGCTTCGGCATCCGTTCAATGCCCGCCTTCCGTGCGATGGGTGCGAGAAGCTTCCATTTGCGGCTGGCGTCCGCCTCGGTCGTTTGCGCCGGGTAGAAGCCAAAGACGGCGTTGAAGAGGTCGTCTGCCGTGATGAGATCGCGCGGATGGGTCGCAACCAGTTCCGCAGCGTTTTCGTCCTCGCTCGTCATGCTGGCGGAGACGACCGCGTTCTTCGCCTCGTTCATGGCCGCCCGTGTGCCGGGGTCGAACCCGGCGATGTCACGCCGCCGCAGGAACTCCCGCACCGAGGCGACGAACAGCGGGTCGGGCATTGGGAAGAGTGTGCCGTACAGGGGCCTGTAGTAGGCCTCGCCGTCCTTATGGGGCGCGGGGTTCCGGATGGCGTTGATGCGTCGGTCCTCGGCGGTCAGCGGCAGCCCGGTTTCGTAGTTCGTGAAGATCAGGAACCGACAACAGTTCTTCTCGGTGAACTGAAGCCCGTACTTCACGTTGATGAAGCGGTACGTCTCGGTCAGCATGGATTTCAACTTCTCGCTATGCTGCCACCGTTCGCCCGTGCCGCCCTCGTTGATCTCGTCCACCACGGCGAGCAGCTTACGCGAGAGCTGACCGTTGAAGCCGTTGCCTAGGGTCGCCTTGAGGTCAAAGGACATGGCGACGTTCCCGGACCAGACATGTGCCAGGACGGCGGCGAGCCAGTTCCGTCCGACCCCCTGCTGGGTCGCGATCATGAGATAGTGGTGATGCGGCAGGACGCCCGGTTGCTGTTCAATATGCGCCAGCCAGTCAAGGAACCGCTTCCGCTCGTCTTCAACCGGGACGAGGTAGGCAACATGCTCCTCGAAGAGCTTCACTCGCTCCTGCCAGTTCGCTGGCGCGGTATGGGGGCGCGGCTTCCATAGGTTCAGGGCAGGTCGCCCATCGTCGGCCTTGCAGAACTCTCCAGCGCTCGGATCGAACGTCAGGGTATAGGCGACCTTGCGGTTGCCGCTGCTCTTCCAGAGGCCGAAGGTCGGATACTCGGCGGTCTTGCCGGGTTCGGTCTCAATCTCCGTCCGGTTGTGGACGAGCAAATCCGCCATGCCCGAGGGAGGCAACTGGATCGAGGTGTTCTCGCGGAACACGACCATCGGCTTCTCAGCGGCGATATAGACGAGGGACTCGAACATCTCCTTCAGGTCCATCGTCGGTGGTAGCGGCGGCGCGGCGTTCCCTTGCTCGCCGATCATCTTGAACGAGGCGCGCGCTTCGTCGTCCCGCTGCTTCTCGAAGGCTTGGCGTCGGCGGATAGGGTCGATGCTCCGTTTCAGGTACCTGTCGTCCTTGGTCGCCTTCTCTCGCTTGCCAAGCTCGCTCTGGCGAAACAGTCGCATGACCTGCGCGTTGTTCGGACTGTAGAAGGCGAGGATGCTCAGGAGCGCCATGTCCGCCTCTGACTGACTCGGGTAGCTCCGATGCCCCTTCCATTGGCCGTTCATCAGGGCGAGGAACTTCTCGCCGTTCGCTGCCTTCGTCGCTCGGTCAAGGATCGCGGCATCCGCTTCCTTCTCGGGCTGGTCGGGCAGCGGCGCGATGTCGATCTTGTCGATCTTCTGGCGAAGGCGAAGCTCCGTGACCAGCGCGTCAACTGACTCCTGTTGCTCCGCGACGGGCAGCGCGCGGTACACATTGCCGGTGCAGATCAAGAAGCGCAGTTCGCTGTAAACCTCGACGTTGCCGACCTTGCAGCCCTTGCCGATGTTCGCCCGAACGATCAGGTGCAGGCCGAGGCCCGACCGCGAAACCTCGGTGTAGGTGTCCATGTGGGCGACGATCCGCGTATAGGCGTCGAGGTCCGCCTGCGTCGTCCACTTGCTCGGGTCAATCGGCTGGCCCTTGGCCCGCTGGGTATTTTCGTCAACCCAGTCGAGGTCGATACAGGCGAACGGGTCGGACTCGGTAAAGACGAAACCGATCTTCCAGTTTCGCTCCGCCGCGACCCGGCAAGCGGTGTCGAAGTCCATCCATGTACTGGGTTCGTTGACCTTCGCGGGCTGGCCATCGGCACGCCGGGGCGCTTTCTCGGTGGCCGTACCTGGGGTCACGCACCACTGCGGCAGCGCCCGAAGCTCAGCGGGGAGGCGGTCGTATTGGTTCGGTTGCGGACCTTCCGCGACCTGTCGCACACTGTCCATGTCCTTGATTCCTATCTGGCGGCGGGGTGGTGATGCGCCCTGCCGCTTTTCCTGACAGCGCTATGACCGGGCTAGGCGGCGCGTCGATCTCGGGCTGAACCCGGCGGACGCATTCCACTTTCATCGGGCATGGCACCACACTCGCGGTCTGGTGCCGACCTACGCGGCCTCGCTCGTGTTTCGCTTCTCGCCCGACGCCAGCCAACGCAGCACGTCAACCTCGGCGTACCAGACGCGCCGGGTGCCGGGCGGCTGGAAGAAGCGCGGTCCGACCCCGCCACGGGCGCGGTATGCTTCGAGGGTCATGAAATGGATGTCGAGGATTTCGGCCGCCTCCTGTGTGGAGATCGGTCGGTTCTTCGGCGTGTAGCCGAACAGCTCGCAGAGGTCGGAAAAGCTCGGATCAGTCATGTCGGTCTCCATCAACTGGTGACCGGCGTTTCCCAATCCCGGCGTCGGGTGCCCCAACCGCAAAACACTAAATGTAGTGGTTGGCTGGGGGTGACAGGTAAATGCTACCGAATCTCGGCAAAAGTCGGCAAGCACATTTTTCGCGGCGCACAGAGGCGACCGCCAGCGCCGCCGGGGTAGGGGCGGCAAACCTCGATCCCCGGCTGCTGCCCGAGCCCATCGAGCGCTACGCGCGGCTTTCCAGTTTAACCACGTTCGCCCCGCTGGCCTTGGCGGCCTCAAGCTGAACGTAGTCACCGATGGCCTGCACGACGCGGTGATAACCGACCAAGTTTCCGGTCTTGAGGTAATGGCGCTCAGTGACGGACTTTGGCTTGTGGTTCGTCAACAATGCCAGCTTCGCAATATCGAGGTCGCAGCCCTCTGCGCCGATATGGACGAACGATCGTCTCATGTCGTGATCAGATAGACCGTCCATGCCGATGTGCTTGGCGAAGCGCCGCAGGGGCGCGCGGGCGTCGGTGATGTGGCCTGTCTTGCCCCAGCTCGCGAAGACGAATTCGCCCTCGTCCTCAGCCCGGCGCAGGCGAAGCACGTCCGCCGCCTGTCGGCTGAGCGGGAGGGTAACGGGGTTGTCGTTTTTCGGGTCCTCGATATGCCACGAACACCTCGTCGGGTCGGTGTCGTCGAGGTGGACGTTTCGCCATTCAAGGGAGGCGCATTCGTTCTCCCTCGCGCCCGTCAGCAACTCGAAAGCGGCGAGGTCGATTGCGGCGCGGGCAAACCGCTCGTGTGCCTTGCCGCGCTCGTCCTGCAACCAGACCCAGAACGCGCCGACATGCTCAAGCTCGACACGGCGGTCGCGCGGCTTCCCGGCCTTCTTCTTCATGTCCTTCTTGAGGTTCATGACCGGGTTCTCGCCCGTCATGATCGAGGTACCATCGGTCTTGCGGTACTCGTCCCTCGCCCAGTTCCACAGGGTCCGCAGCGTCGTGAAAGCGATGGTGGCCTGCACAGGTGCGCCGCGCTTGCCGTGCAGACCGTTGGCGGCGTAGTCCTCGAACCGCTTGCGGCATTCGCCCGGCGTCAGGGACGCGATAGGGCGGTCCTTCCATTTGGCGAAGACCTTCTCGATGTGCCGTTCCATCTCGATCTTGGTGCTGGCCTTCAACATGCCGGGTCGGTTGATGTAGGCGGTTGCAACCTCGCGCAACGTGACCGACATCGCCTCGTCCTGCTTCTTCACATCGCGCGGGTCGATCCCCTCGCGCATGTCCTGAAGGATGGCCTGTGCCTTTCGGCGCGCTTGGTCCTCGGTATAGAGTCCGAAGCGACCAATCGTCACGATGATCGCCTTTCCCCTGACCCGACCCTGGGCGACGAACGCCCTCACCCCTGTCGCGGTGACGCGCAACCCGTATCCGGGCACACGGTCGTCCCAGTGAATCTCATAGCCTGCCGCCGGGGGCTTGGCCCCTTCGCAGTACACCTTCGTGAGCTTTGGCATGTCCTGTTCCTCTGAGCCATGCTAGCACCATGCTAGCAGGCAAGAGTTGGTTAGGACATTCTGCCACGGGCTTGCAATGGCATCAAGTCTCTGAAAACATGAAGTAAAATTGGTGTCTACTGGCAATCACTGGCTAGGTCAGGGACCGCCTTAGCACCTTGTGGATCTGGGGGTCCCCCGTTCGAGCCGGGGAGGCGGTACCATCCTTCAGATGACCTTCAGACCGGCGGCTTGCGCGCGGCGCTCAGCACCGGGAAGGGCGCGGGGCGCGCCAGCGCCGGCAGGTGGGCGGCGAGGAAGGCCAGCCAGCCGCCCGACCAGATCATGCCGGCCAGCGTGATCCAGGGCGCGGGATCGGCCGCGGCCTCGGCCCCGGCGCGGATCACGGCGGCCGCGGCGAGGGCCGCGAAGGCGATCCGGTGGCGCCCGAGGGGCCGGAGGCTCTGGCCGGCGGGGCGGCGCATGGTCGTCCGCGACGCGAAGGCCAGGATCATCGGCCCCATCACCCCCATCGTCACGAGGTGTTCGGCCGCCGCGGGCCGGACGAGGCCCGCATCCGCCGCCGCGAACGCCACCAGCGCCGGCGCAAGGCCGCCGTAGGCGAGCGCCAGCATCCGGTTCGCCGGGCCGGCATGTCCGAAGCCCCCGAGCCGCGTCAGGACCCAGAGCGCGGCAAGGGCGAGCATCGCCGCCCGCGCCGGGCCCGCAAGCGCCATCGCCGCAGCGATGAGGACGAGCCCGGGCCAGTGCGGTCCCGCCCGGGGGGCCGTCTTCCCCGCAAGCTCGGCGTCGGCGGCAAGGAAGGCCGGAACCGCGCGGCCGCCGACGGCGAGGATCAGCGCCGCCATCGCCAGGGGCAGGGCAGCGGCGGGAAGCACGCCCCGGGTCAGCGCGACCTCGGCCACGACCAGCGCGAGGGGCACCGAGCCGAGCGGCAGGCGCGCCCACCGCCCTGCCGCGACCACCGGCCAGAGCACCGCCGCCGCGACGGCGAGGAGCGGCAGCGCCACGGGCAGGATCGCCTCGGGCCAGACCAGCGCGGCGGCCCGCGCGGCAAGGGCCAGCGCGCCGAGGACGGGCGCGGGCAGGGGGGCGTCGCGCCCGGTCCAGGCCTTCTGCGCGGTCAGGATATAGCCCGCCACCGCGGCGCCGCCGAAGCCGAAGATGCCCAGCCGCACATGGGCGAGCCTGGGGTCGTCGACGGGCAGGAGCCAGACCCAGGGCAGCGCCACCGCAAGGGCGGCGGCGAGGGCGAAGAACACGCCCGCCGGGTGCCGGCCGAGTGCCGCGCGGGTCATGCCGGCCCCGTCATGCCGCCCGCCTCAGGGGATCGGTCATGGCGCGCCGATCGCGACGCGCTGGCGCAGCGCGCCCGTCGCCGCGTCGAGGATGAGGAGTTCGCCGGTGTCGGTGACGACGGCGATCCAGCCGCGCCCGAAGGTCACCGCCTCGGCCTTGAGACCGTCCGGCAGCGTCAGGTCCGCGGGCAGCGTCGGGCGCACCGCCGTCACCGCGGGGAAGCGGATGACAAGAAGCACGATGATCGTTATCAGTCCGGCGATCATCGTCCCGGCGAGACCGGTGACGAGCAGTTTCAGGAAGCGCAGCTCGGGCGGCGGGGCGGTGTCTTCCGCCTTCGGAGCGTTGTCGATGTCGGATGCCACCGGCCGGTTCCTTCATGTCGTGATCGGGCCCAACCCGCCCGAGCGCCTTGATAAGGCGCTCGCCCGCGATGTGCCAGCGGAAGCATCGTTGTCGCGCTCGCGCATCGCCCGGCTTCTGGCCGAAGGCGCGGTGACGAAGCAGGGCGCGCCCGCCTCCGACGCCAAGGCGAAGGTGGCCGAAGGCGAGGTCTACGCCATCGCGCTCGGTCCCGCCGCGGAGGTGGCGACAGAGGCCGAGGCGATCCCGCTTCAGGTGGTGTGGGAGGACGACGACCTCATCGTCATCGACAAGCCGGCGGGGCTCGTCGTCCATCCGGCGCCGGGCTCGCCGGCGGGCACGCTCGTCAACGCGCTTCTCCACCACTGCGGCGACACGCTTTCCGGCGTGGGCGGCGAGAAGCGGCCGGGCATCGTCCACCGGATCGACAAGGACACCTCGGGCCTCCTGGTCGCCGCCAAGACCGACCGCGCCCATCACGGGCTTGCCCGCCAGTTCGAGAAGCACGAGGTGGACCGCCGCTATCTCGCGCTGGTCCACGGGGTTCCCGACCGCGGCGACCCGCGCCTTGCCGGCGTGAAGGGCGTGAGCTTCGAGCCGGGCGGGGTGATCCGGATCGCCACCCAGCTTGCGCGCCACCGGACCGACCGGCAGCGGCAGGCGGTTCTCTTTCATGGCGGCCGGCACGCCGTGACGCGGATGCGGGTCGTGGCGCAGTTCGGCCACCCGCCCGCGCTCGCGCTCGTCGAATGCCGGCTGGAAACCGGCCGCACCCACCAGATCCGGGTGCACATGGCCCATGTCGGCCACGGGCTGGTCGGCGATCCGACCTATGGCGGGCGCCGCAAGCCCTCTGCCGCCGCGCTCGGGCCCGAGGCCGCCGCCGCGGTCGCCGTCTTCCCGCGCCAGGCGCTCCATGCCGCGACGCTGGGGTTCGTCCACCCGGTGACCGGCGCGGAATTGCACTTCACGTCCGACCTCCCGGCGGATTTCTCGGGACTCCTCGCCTGTCTCGGGTCATGATCCGCCCCGCCCCAGCAGCGTCCCAGTACCGAGGCGGCCCGTGACCTTCAGCTTCGGCGTCCTGCTCCACCTCGCGCTCCAGCTTCTGACGGCGCTCCGCGCGCTGACCAAGCGTGACCGGGCCCCCGCCGCCCGCGCGGCCTGGCTTCTCCTCATCGCCTCGGTGCCGGTTGCGGGCCTCGTGCTCTACTATCTTTTCGGCGAGACGAATATCGGCAACCGCACCCGGCGGCGGATGAGGGAGGTGACCGACCGGCTCGCGGCGCGCCTGTCGGCCGCACCGGCGGCGGCGGCACCGCCCGATCTGCCGGTGGCGCTGCGCCCGGTGTTCCGCCGCGCCGCCTCGGTCAACGGCTTCGCGCCGGTGGCGGGCAATGCCGCCACCCTTCCGCCCGACGAGGCGGCCGCCATCGACGCGCTGGTGGCCGACATCGACGCGGCGCGCGATCACGTGCATCTGCTGTTCTACATCTGGCTCGAGGACGGCAACGGGACGCGCGTGCTCGACGCCATCGAACGCGCGGCGGCGCGCGGCGTCGCCTGCCGCGTGCTGATCGACGGGCTCGGCTCGCGCGCGCTGGCGCGATCCGCCCGCTGGGCAGCGCTCGGGGCCTGCGGGGTCCGGACCGCCATCACCTTCAAGATGCGCTGGCTTCTGGCGCACGTGTTCTTCGCGCGGGTGGATCTCAGGAACCACCGCAAGATCGCCGTCATCGACGGGCGGACGGGCTATTGCGGCAGCCAGAACTGCGCCGACCCCGCCTTCCTGCCCAAGCAGCGCTTCGGCCCCTGGGTGGATGTCATGATCCGCTTCGAGGGGCCGGTGGTGCTCCAGCTCCAGCACCTGTTCGCGATCGACTGGATGACCCACGCGGGCGAGGACATCGCCACCCTGCTCGACGCGCCGGTGGAGCCGGCGCCGGGCGGGTTCCCCGCCATCGCGGTCGGCACCGGCCCGACGATCGACAACCGCGCCGTCTCCGACATCTTCGCCATGCTCCTGGCCGCCGCGCAGGAGGAGGCGATCATCACCACGCCCTATTTCGTGCCAGACGACACGCTCCACCGGGCGATCTGCGGCGCGGCGCGGCGCGGCGTGAAGGTCACGATGATCCTGCCCGCGAGGAACGACAGCATCTTCGTCGCCCGCGCGAGCCGGAGCTACTATTCCGATCTCCTGCGCGCCGGCGTGCGTCTGGCCGAATACCAGGGCGGGCTTCTGCATGCCAAGACGCTGACGGTCGACGGCCTGGCGACCTGCATGGGTTCGGCCAACATGGATCGCCGCAGCTTCGAGCTGAACTTCGAGAACATGCTGATCCTCGTGTCGGCGGAGGTGACCGGCGCGATGCGGGTGCGCCAGCTTGCCTGGCTCGCGCGCGCCACGGTTCTCCAACCGGCCCACGGCCAGAGCTGGCCGCTGCTCGTCCGCGCCGTCAACAACCTCTTCGCGACGATGGGACCGCTTCTCTGACCTGCCGCCGGATCGCGCCCGGTGACAAGGTCGTGAGGAATTGAAGCATCTGCGGGAACCGCGACGGACGCCGACGCATTAGACGTTAATGAGGGGCATGGAGTGCTTCGCCCTTGTGCGAAGACACCGCGGGGCCTAGATACCGGGGTTCCCGGTCGAAAGAGGGGGTCAGGAATGACGAGTTACGCCAATCTTCCCGCGCCGAGCCCCGAGCAGGGGCTGAACCGCTATCTGCAGGAAATCCGCAAGTTCCCGCTGCTGGAGCCGGAAGAGGAATACATGCTGGCGAAGGCCTGGGCCGATCATCAGGACTCCAAGGCGGCGCACCGGCTGGTGACCAGCCACCTGCGCCTCGCCGCCAAGATCGCGATGGGCTACCGGGGCTACGGCCTGCCGCAGGCCGAGGTCATCTCGGAGGCCAACGTGGGCCTGATGCAGGCGGTCAAGCGCTTCGATCCCGAAAAGGGCTTCCGGCTGGCCACCTATGCGATGTGGTGGATCCGCGCCTCGATCCAGGAATACATCCTCAGGTCGTGGAGCCTGGTGAAGCTTGGCACCACCTCGGCGCAGAAGAAGCTCTTCTTCAACCTGCGCAAGGCGAAAAGCCGCATCGGCGCGCTGGAGGAGGGCGATCTGAGGCCCGAACATGTCGAGAAGATCGCCCATGATCTCAACGTCAGCACCGACGAGGTGATCGCCATGAACCGGCGGCTGTCCGGCGGCGACGCCTCGCTCAACGCCACCGTCGGCGGCGAGGGCGAGGGGGCGGCGCAGTGGCAGGACTGGCTCGAGGACGAGGATGCCGACCAGGCGACGAGCTACGCCGAGGCCGACGAACTCGGCGTGCGCCGCGAGATGATGGAGCGCGCGATGGCGGTCCTGAACGACCGCGAGCGCGACATCCTGATGCAGCGGCGGCTCCGGGACGAACCGGTGACGCTGGAGGAACTGTCCGAACATTACGGCGTCAGCCGCGAACGCATCCGCCAGATCGAGGTGCGCGCCTTCGAGAAGCTGCAAAACGAGATGCGCAAGCTCGCGAAGGAAAAGGGGATGCTCGTCCCGGCCTGAGGCCGGCCGTCGCCGCCGCCCCGCGCGGCCGGGGCCGGTCCCCGGCTTGCGTCCCGGGGGGCGCTGGCGATAGGCTCGGCGCCACGGAAACCGCGGGGGACTCTGGCGATGACGGCGGTGAACTGGGGCATACTTGGTGCCGCGAACTTCGCGCGCCAGCACATGGCCCGCGCGATCCACGAGGCCGAGGGTGCACGGCTTTTCGCGCTGGCCACGTCGCACCCGGAAAAGGCCGAGGGCTTCCGCGCCTTCCGCCCCGACCTCAAGCTCCATGACAGCTATGAGCGCCTGCTTGCCGATCCTGCGGTCGAGGCGGTCTACGTGCCCCTGCCCAACACGCTCCATGTCGAATGGACGCTGAAGGCGATCGCTGCCGGCAAGCATGTGCTGACCGAAAAGCCTATCGCGATGCGGGCCGAGCAGATCGACGGCCTGATCGCCGCGCGCGACGACGCCGGGCTGCTGGTGGCGGAGGCCTACATGATCGTCCACCATCCGCAATGGCAGCGGGCGCGCGCTCTGGTGGCCGAAGGCGCCATCGGCCGCGTCCTCCATGCCGACGCGCATTTCAGCTACGACAACCGCGCCGATCCGGGCAATATCCGCAACCGGCCCGAGACCGGTGGTGGCTCGATCCCCGACATCGGCGTCTACACCTGCGGGTCGGTGCGCTGGGTCACCGGGGCCGAACCCGTCACCCTCAGGTCGCGGATCGTCCGCGAAGGCGGCGTCGATGTCTTCGCTCAGGTCGTGGCCGAAATGGAAGGGCCGCAGGGCCGCTTCAGCTATCACGCGATGACCTCGATGCGCCTGCCGCCGCGCCAGGAGGTGGTATTCCAGGGCGAGACCGGGCTGATCCGCCTGACCGCCCCCTTCAACGCCGGCCTTTTCGGCGAGGCGCAACTTCATATGCTGTGCCCCGGCAAGGCCGACCAGGTCGAACGCTTCCCGGGCGTGCGGCAATACCGCAACCAGGTGGAGGCCTTCTGCCACAGCCTGCGCACCGGCGCGCCCTATCCGTGGAGCCTCGAGGATGCACGGGGCACGCAGGCGATGATCGACCGCATCCTTGCCGCGGACACCACGCTTCTCCCCGCCTGACCTTCGTCAGTGCGGGCGCCGCCGAACCGTGACACGAGACGTTCAAAACCGGAAGGAGACCCGCGATGAGACCCGACCGCACGCTTGTCCTCATGGCCGATGACGCCGAGGCGCGCTTCCTTCTCAACGAAGGGCCCGGGACCGGGCTGAAGGAGCACGCCTGCCTGATGGCGGACCAGTTCCCCGACCTCCAGATCGACTACCAGGACAAGGCCGGACGCCATACCGGCGCCGGCGCCCCCCGCCACAGCATCGACCCGCGCGAAACGCTGGAGCAGCAGCGCCGCGAGCGGTTCGCGAAGCACGTGGCCGAGGCACTCGCGCAGGAATGGGCCCAGGTCCGCGCCGACAGGCTGGTGGTGGCCGCGGCGCCGAAGATGCTCGGCGTCCTGCGCAAGACCATGTCAGGCGCGCCGGCAGCCGCGCTCGCCGGCGACATCGCCAAGGATCTGATGAAGATTCCCGCCATCGACCTGCCGAAGCATTTCGACGGGCTGATCAAGGTCTGACGCTCAGCCAGGCGGCAGCGCGGTTTCCAGGAACCGCACCATGTTGCCGCCCATCACCTTGGCGATGACCGGTTCGGAAAGCCCCCGGTTGATCAGTGCCTGGGTGATTGCCGCAAGCTCCGAGGCGTCGAAACGCGTCGCCACGGCGCCGTCGAAATCGGAGCCGAGCGAGACGTGATCCTCACCCACCACGCCGATCGCCGCGACGACCGAGGCGGCGATCCCCGTGGGCGTGTCGTCGCAGGTGACCTCGCTCCAGAAACCGATGCCGATCACCCCGCCGCCCTCGGCCACCCGCCGCATCAGGTCGTCGGGAAAGTTCCGCACCGTCCGGCACTGGCTGTGGATGCCGGTATGGCTTACCACCACCGGCAGGTCCACCATGTCGAGCACCTCGTCCGCCATCTTTGGCGAGGCATGGGCCAGGTCGATGATCATCTGCTTCTCGACCATCCGCGCCACCACGGCGCGGCCGAAATCGGTCAGGCCCCTGTCCTGTCCGGCCTCGCCGTGAAGCGATGCGCCAAGCTCGTTGTCGAAGAAATGCGTGAGCCCGATCAGCCGGAAACCGGCGTCATGGAGCCGGTCGAGATTGGCCAGATCGCCGCCGAGCGCATGGCCGCCCTCCGCCCCGAGGATGCCGCCCACCACCGCCTCGCCCGCGGCCCGCCGCGCCAGCACCGTCTCCAGATCGGCGCGGCTGCGCACGATCTTCAGCATCTCGGGCGCCTTCTCCTCGGCCAGCGCCAGTTGCCGGGCCTGTTCCAGCGCGCGCTCGGTCAGGTCGAGCCAGCTCCGGAACGGGCGCAACTGCCCGATGTAGAGAAGCGTGATGTCGTCGCGCGCGTCGGCGGCGTTGCGTTGGTAGTTCAGCCCCGCCGGGCTTTTCGTCACCGTCGTGAAGACCTGGAGCGCGACGTTGCCGGCGATCAGCCGCGGCAGGTCGACCTGCCCGCGCGACGCGCGCAGCGTCAGGTCGCGGTCCCACAGAAGCGAGTCGGCGTGCCAGTCGCCGATGATCAGCCGCTCGTGCATCGCCGCCGCCGCCGGAGAGACCGGCCAAGGCGCATGGTCCGCGACCGGGTTCTGGCCGCGTTCGGCGATCGCCGGGGCGAACAGGAAGAAGCCGAGCGCGCCGAGCACGACAAGAGCCGCAAGAAGCCGCCAGATCAGCCACATGGCCCGTTCCCCGCTGTCAGGACGCGAGGATCAGCCGCGCCTCGTGTCGTTTCACCGTCGATCGCGCCGAAGGATAGCGCGTCAGGTTCGCCGCGCAAAGCTCTGGGAAAAGCCGCAGAAGTTCGTCGCGCGGGCCTTCGTCCATCGCCGAAAGCGTGGCGGCCGCGGGCTGGAAGCTTTCCGTCCAGAGCCCGTCCGAGCGGACGATCTGGTGGCGGTCGAAGAGAAGATGGATGTAGCTGACACCCCCGGCCGCCGCGTCGCGCAGGACGCCCGGCAGTCCGAGGAAATGCAGCGCCGGCGCCAGCACCTCGGC
This sequence comes from Albidovulum sp., assembly GCA_030837785.1. Classification (GTDB taxonomy): domain Bacteria; phylum Pseudomonadota; class Alphaproteobacteria; order Rhodobacterales; family Rhodobacteraceae; genus Albidovulum. The sequence continues at coordinate 25,547 of JAUQYA010000082.1, read as the reverse complement.
CTCGCCCGCGACAAGTTCCGCCCGTGCGCCGGACAGCAGCACCCGGTGCTGCGGCGAAAGCCGCAGGTCGCGTTCGGGCAGGCCGGGCCCGAAGGCATCCCTGGCGATGCGGACCGGGCGCAGTGCCGGGCACGCTGCCAGCTCTCGTGTCGTGAGGTCGCGCCGCCCGATCCAGCGCAGCACCTGGTAGCCGTCGTCCATCGTCATGACCCGGTCGCCCGCCGACAGCGCCTCGACGGGAACTGGCCCGCGGTCGGTGTCGATCAGGGTTCCGGGGGTGAAGCAGGGCACGATCGTCTCGATGTTCGAGAAGGTCATCGTGCCAATGACGTTGCCGCTCCCGTCGAGGAACTGCACCGTGCCGTTCTCGTGGTCGGGCGTCGAGAAGATGACGTTCGTATTGGCCTTGGTCCAGCCGGAGCCGAAGAGATCGAGGATGTCGGTCTCGGTGTTGCCGGGATCTTCCGACCCGTCGACCACGTCGCCGTCGGTCAGGCCAAGGAAACGGTCGCTGCCAAGTCCGCCGGTCAGCGTGTCGCTGCCCGCGCCGCCGCTCAGCGTGTCGTTGCCGGCTCCCCCGTCCAGCAGGTCGTTCCCGGTGCCGCCGTCAAGGCTGTCGACACCGTCCTCGCCGTAAAGCTGGTCGTCGTTCGCGCCCCCGAGGAGCGAGTCGTTGCCGCCCCCACCGTAGATCGTGTCATTTCCGGCACCGCCGTCGAGAAGATTGTTCCCGACGAGGTTCGATCCCATCACATCGTCAATGAAGTCGTTGCCGTCGCCGCCGAGGACGGTGTCATCACCGAGGCCAAAGATCAGGGTGTCGTTGCCCGCGCCGCCGTCGATGCTGTCGCTGCCATCGCCACCATCGACATAGTCGTCGCCAAGGCCGCCCGCGATGCTGTCCGTGCCGGCGCCGCCAAGAAGCGAATCGTTGCCGTCGCCGCCGTCGATGGTGTCGTTGCCGATCCCGCCGAGGATCGTGTCGTTGAAGGCGCCCGCGCCGCCGAAGAGGCTGTCGTTACCGTCGCCACCGTCGATGTAGTCGGCCTCGGTGCCGCCGTCGACGGTATCGTCGCCATCGCCCCCGAGGAGCGTGTCGCTGCCCGCCCCGCCGAGGAGCGAATCGTTGCCGGTGCCGCCGAGGATGCTGTCGGCGCCGCCGTCGCCGGAGAGCGTGTCGTTGCCCCAGCCGCCGTCGATCGTGTCGTTGCCGGCGCCGCCGGAGACGGAATCGTTGTCGACCGGCTGCGCGCTGAAATGGACGTTGGTGATGTTGAGAAGCTGGCCGGCGGTGCCGCCGTTGGAATAGACGATCTCGAAGCGCTGGACCGGCCCGGCGATGGACACCAGCACCGATCCCGCCGCCGAGGACGTCGTGTCGCTGGTCGGGCCGGCGGTGATCGTGTTGCCCGAGACCGTGTCGTTGCCGGCCGGCGTGATCGTCACCGGCACAAGATTGCCGTTGGCGTCGTAGGCGTTGATCGTGACGATGTCCTGCCAGCCGGCGGCATCGACATCGTTGATGCGGAAGGCGACGTTCGTCACCTCGTTCTGGTAGCCGGCGCCGGCGACGCCGGCGAAGCTGATGCCCACGGTGGAGGTCGGCCCGGCCCCGGTGCCGGCCAGGCTGGCCGCCGAGGTGGTGCTGAAGGTCTCGCCGGTGGCGCGATACTGCGTGTCCGAGGATTCGACGGTGAATCCCGTGCCGGCGCCGTCGTCGGTATAGCTGACCGTGACGTTGACGCCGCCTGTGTTCTGGGTGAAGCCGCCGGCGATCGAGGATTCGTCGCGGCCGGCCGCGGACCAGTTCAGGTTCTGCGCCACATTGACCTGCGCCGCCGGTCCGGCAACGATGTTGTCGTTGCCGCCGCCGCCGCTGATCGTGTCGCTGCCGCTCAGCCCGGTGATCGTGTCGGCATTGTTGGTGCCGTTCAGGGTGTTGTTGGCGGCGGTGCCGGTGATGTTGGCCATGATCCCGTGCCCGTCAGGAAACCGTAGGCGCCGTCAGCGGCGTCGCGTCGCGGGATGCGGCCGCGCGCCGTGCCAAACGGTTCGCCGCCCGGCCGGTCCGGCCGCACGTCCATGCTCCTGAATGCCACGACATCCGCTCACCTCGTTCAATCGCACGATCCGGCTTCACCGAGTCTCTGCACCGGAAATCTGGCAAATCAATGAAAATCCCGGCGCCGGCGAAACATTGGGCGGCAAGCGCACGTTTCCGGCAACACCCGGCCTTCGGCGCCGGTCAGGCCTCCATCGCCTCCAGCTCGTCGATCATCCCGGCGATCATCGACAGGCCCTTGTCCCAGAACGAAGGCTCCGAGGCGTCGAGGCCGAAGGGGGCGAGAAGCGCCATGTGGTGCTTCGATCCGCCCGCCTTCAGCATGTCGAAATACTTCGCCTGGAAGTCCGGCAGCCCTTCCTCGTAGGCCGCATAGAGCGCGTTCACCAGCCCGTCGCCGAAGGCATAGGCGTAGACGTAGAAGGGGGAATGGACGAAATGCGGGATATAGGCCCAGAAGGTCTCGTATCCGTCCATGAAGTCAAACGCCGGTCCGAGGCTTTCGCCCTGCACGCTCATCCACAGCTGGCCGATGTCGTCGGGCGTCAGCTCGCCTGCGCGCCGGGCGGCATGCAGCTTGCATTCGAAGTCGTAGAAGGCGATCTGGCGCACCACGGTGTTGATCATGTCCTCGACCTTGCCGGCGAGCAGGATCTTGCGCTCGGCCGGGGTCGCGGCCTTCGCCAGAAGCCTGCGGAAGGTCAGCATCTCGCCGAAGACGCTCGCCGTCTCGGCCAGCGTCAGCGGCGTCTGGCTGAGCATCTCGCCCTGGGGTGCCGCCAGCCGCTGGTGGACGCCGTGGCCCAGCTCATGCGCCAGCGTCATCACGTCGCGCGGCTTGCCGAGGTAGTTGAGCATCACGTAAGGATGCACCGCGGTTACTGTCGGATGGGCGAAGGCACCGGGCGCCTTGCCCGGCTTGACGGCGGCGTCGATCCAGCCTTTGGTGAAGAAAGGTTCTGCTAGGTCAGCCATTTCCGGGGCAAAGCTCGCGTAGGCGGAAAGCACGGTCGCGCGGGCCTCGTCCCAGCCCACGGTGCGCTTTTCCTCCATCGGCAGGGGGGCGTTCCGGTCCCAGACCTGCAACCTGTCGAGCCCCATCCATTTCGCCTTCAAGGCATAGTAGCGGTGGCTGAGCTTCGGATAGGCCGCGACGACGGCGTTCCTGAGCGCCTCCACCACCTCGGGCTCGACATCGTTCGACAGGTGCCGGGCGGTCTGCGGGCTCGGCATCCTGCGCCAGCGGTCCTCGATCTCCTTCTCCTTCGCCAGCGTGTTATGAACGCGCGCGAAAAGCTTGATGTTGCCCGCGAAAACCCCCGCAAGCGCCCGCGCCGCGGCCTCCCGCCGCGACCGCTCCGGCTCCGACAGGAGGTTGAGCGTCGCCTCGAGGCTCAGCGCCTCCGGCTCGCCCGCGACGGTGAAGGTGAGGCCCGCCATCGTCTCGTCGAAAAGCTTGTTCCAGGCTGAGGCGCCGACCGTTGACTGGTCGTGCAGGAAGCGCTCCAGCTCGTCCGACAACTGGTAGGGCTTCATCGCCCGCATCCGGTCGAAGGCCGGCCGGTAGCGCGCGATCGCCGCGTCGGCCGAAAAGAGCGCGGTGTAAGCCGCATCCTCTATCCGGTTGAATTCCAGCGAGAAGAAGACGAGCGGGGTGGTGAACTCCGTGACCTTGTCCTGGCAGTCCGACAGGAATTTCGCCCGGCCGGCATCGGTGGTGTTCTGGTAGTAGCGCAAGCCCGCATAGGACATGATCCGCCCCGCCAGCGCCTCGATCCGCTCGTGCCGGTGGATGCAGCCGAGCATGCCCGCTGCATCCAGCGTGGCAAGCTTGCCCTCGTAGTCGCTGGCAAAGGCGGCGCAGGCGCGTTCCAGTTCGGCCATGTCGCGGCCCACCTCGGGCGCGTCGGGGGCGGCGTAGAGGTCGCTCAGATCCCAGTCCGGCAGCGGCCCCAGCCCCCCGGCGGAAGCGTCGGCGTCGAAGACGGGGCGGGGAAGGCGGATCGTCATGGCAGTCTCCTCGTATCGGTCTGGCCGAGATAGGCACCCGGCGCGGGCCAAGGCAAGCCGGCGGCTATCATTCCGGGTCAAATATCGCCGCCGGAGGCGCCCGGCCATTCAGCCCGGCGCGACGAGGAGCGCCCTGAGCCCCTCCAGCGTGTCGATCTCCGCCGCCGGCTTGTCGCGCCGCCAGCGGACCATGCGCGGAAAGCGCAGGGCGATGCCCGACTTGTGGCGGGGGCTGGCCCGGATGCCCTCGAAGGCGATCTCGAACACCAGTTCCGGCGGCACCCGCCGGACCGGGCCGAAGCGTTCCAGCGTGTTGGCGCGGACCCAGCGGGTGATCTCGGCGAACTCGGCGTCGGTGAGCCCGGAATAGGCCTTGGCGAAGGGCACGAAGTCGTCGCCGTCGCGCACCGCGAAGGTGAAGTCGGTGTAGAGCGTCGCCCGCCGCCCGTGCCCGGCCTGGGCATAGACCATCACCGCGTCGACCGTCATCGGGTCGAGCTTCCACTTCCACCAGTCGCCGCGCCGCCGCCCGACGCCGTAGGCCGAGGCGCGCCGCTTCAGCATCAGCCCCTCGGCCCGCGCCGCGCCCGCCCCGGCGCGCAGGGTGGCCAGTTCGTCCCAGCCGGCGATGGGAACCTCGGGCGAAAGCCGCAGCGGCGCCTCGGGCGGCAGCGCCACCGCCAGCGCCTGAAGCCGGGCCCGGCGTTCGTCGAAGGGCCGCGCCCGCAGGTCCGCGCCCTCCGCCTCAAGGAGATCGTAGGCGAGAAGCATCGCCGGCGCCTCGGCCAGGAGCTTTCTCGGCACGGTCTTGCGGCCGATCCGCTTCTGCAACTCGGCGAAGGGCAGCGGCGCCTCGCCCGCCCAGGCCATGACCTCGCCGTCGATCACCGTACCGGCGGGCAGGAAATCTGCCAGCCGGGCGAATTCGGGAAAGCGGTCGGTGATCAGCTCCTCGCCGCGCGACCAGAGCGCCAGCGCGCCGCCGCGGAAGACGATCTGGCCGCGGATGCCGTCCCATTTCCATTCCGCAAACCAGTCGGCCGGAGCGCCCAGCGTTCCGGGCTCCGCCTCCAGCGGATAGGCGAGGAAAAACGGATAGGGCCGCGACAGGTCGGCCGCCGGGTCGCGGGCATGGATGAGCGTCCGGTAGCTCACCGTCTCCGGCGTCCAGGCCCCCATCAGCCGGTGCGCCAGCTCCGCCTCCTCAAGCCCGGTCGCCGCCGCCAGCGCCCGCGTCATCAGCTTCTGGCTGACCCCCATGCGGAAGCCGCCGGTGATGAGCTTGTTGAACAGGAACCGCTCCTCGGGGCCGAGCCCGGCCCAGGCGTCGAGGATCGCCGCCTTGCGTTCCGGCGGCGGCCGTCCGGCCAGGGCGCGGATCGTGCCGATCCACTCCGCCAGCGAGCGCTGGGTAGTGCGGGAAGGCTCTGGGAGCACCAGCGCGATCGTCTCGGCGAGGTCGCCCACCACCGGATAGCTTTCCTCGAAGAGCCAGAGCGGCAGGCCCGCCGCCTCCGCCGCCCATTGGCGCAGGTCGGTCGCGGTGACGCTGCGTCTCGGCCGGCGCCCGGAGAGGAGCGCGATGGTCCAGAGCCGGTCGTCCTCGGGGGCGGTGCGGAAATACTCCGCGAGCGCGGCCACCTTCGCGCTGGTCGAGGTGGTGCCGTCGAGCGCGGCGAAGAGGGTGGCGAAGCGTTTCATCCCGGCTCTCCGTCCGGGTTCGTTTCCGGCTCCTCCCCGGTCTCCTCGCCGCGGAACTCGGTCTCGACGATCCCGGCCTCGTAGCCCTGTTCCTCCAGCCAGCGGCGGAAGGGCGCGGTATAGCCGTGGGTGACGAAGACCCGGCTTGCCCCCGTCGCGGCGATGGCGGCGTTCAGCCCCTCCCAGTCGGCATGGTCGGAGAGGGTGAAGCCGGTGCCGAGCCCGCGCCGGCGGCGGACACCGCGCAGCCGCATCCAGCCCGAGGCGAAGGCTTCCGCCGCCGGGCCGAAGCGGCGCGCCCAGGGCGTGCCGAGCGCCGACGGCGGGGCCAGCACGAAGGCGCCGGGCCGTGCCGCGGCGCCGGTGCCCGGCACCACGCGCTCCGTCGCCGGCAGCGCCAGCCCGGCCGCGCGCAGCGCCTCGTTGACGGCCTCGACCGCGCCGTGGGTCAGGATCGGGCCGATCGCAGGATCGAGCTGCGCGAGGATGCGCTGCGCCTTGCCGAGCGCATAGGCGCCGAGGATCGAGGCCCGCCCCGCCGCCGCATTCGCCTGCCACCAGGCGTTGATCGCCGCCATCACCTCGGCCTGCGGCGCCCAGCGGAAGACTGGCAGGCCGAAGGTGCATTCGCTGACAAAGCTGTGGCAGGGAACCGGCTCGAACGGGTCGGACAGGCCGTCGGCCTCGGTCTTGTAGTCGCCCGAGACCACCCAGACCTCGCCCGCGACCTCCACCCGGATTTGCGCCGACCCCGGCACATGGCCCGCCGGATGGAAGCTGACCGTGGCGCCGCCGATCCTGAGCGGCACGCCCCAGGCCAGCGTCTCCACCGCCACCTCGCCGAGCCGCAGCCTGAGCACCGGTGCCGTCAGCGGGGTGCAGAGATAGGCCCGATGCCCCGGCCGGGCATGGTCGGAATGGCCATGCGTGACCAGCGCGCGGCCGACCGGGCGCCAGGGGTCGATGAAGAAATCGCCGGCGGCACAGTAAAGGCCGCGGTCGGTGGCTCTCAGCACGGGCGCGCGCGTCATCGGGCCAGTCTACCCGAGGCGCCCCCCGCCTCCAGTCGCATTTTCCCTGCGCCGGGGGCATCGGGGCGCAAACACCGCCCCTGTTCCGCTTCACAAGCGGGATTTCGCCGCCTAAGGTTTTCCGGACGGGACCAGAGGGGCAGGGGATGGCGCCGGCGTTCTTCAACGAGATGTTCGAAGGCCGGGCGGTGCGCCCGCCCTACGGACGTCTCGAGGACTGGACGCGCAACATGCCGGCCGAGTTGCGCCAGATGAAGCAGGCCGAGGCCGAGGCGCTTTTCCGCCGCATCGGCATCACCTTCGCGGTCTATGGCGAGGGCGGCGATCCCGACCGGCTGATCCCCTTCGACATGTTCCCCCGCGTCTTCACGCAAGGCGAGTGGCGCCGGCTGGAACGCGGCATCAAGCAGCGGGCGCGGGCGCTCAATGCCTTCCTCGTCGATGTCTACGGGCGCGGAGAGTTCGTGCGCGCGGGCCGTATCCCCGCCCATCTCGTCTATGGCAACGAAGCCTATGAAAAGGCGGTGGCGGGCTTCGTGCCGCCGAAGGGGGTCTTCTCCCACATCGTCGGCATCGACCTCGTGCGCACCGGGCCCGAGGACTTCTTTGTGCTCGAGGACAACTGCCGCACGCCCTCGGGCGTCTCCTACATGCTGGAGAACCGCGAGATCATGATGCGGATGTTCCCGGCACTTTTCCGCGAGAACCGTATCGAGCCGGTGGAGGCCTATCCGCAGCTTCTCCGCCGCACGCTGGCCTCGGTCGCGCCGGCGCGCTGCGAGGGCGAGCCCTGCATCGTCATCCTGACCCCCGGCCACTACAACTCGGCTTACTACGAACACTCCTTCCTCGCCGACCTGATGGGGATGGAGCTTGTCGAGGGGCCCGACCTTTTCGTCGAGGGCGGCCTCGTCTGGATGCGCACCACCGAAGGCCCGAAGCGGGTGGACGTGATCTATCGCCGGATCGACGACGCCTTCCTCGACCCGCTTTGCTTCCGCCCCGAGTCCATGCTGGGCGTGGCGGGGCTGATGGATGTCTACCGCTCGGGCGGGGTGATGATCTGTTCGGCCCCCGGCGCGGGCGTGGCCGACGACAAGGCCGTCTATACCCATGTGCCGGAGATGATCCGCTTCTATCTCGGCGAGGAGCCGATCCTGCAGAACGTGCCCACCTGGCAATGCGCGAAACAGGACGATCTGAAATACGTCCTCGCCCACCTCGCGGACCTCGTGGTGAAGGAGGTGCACGGCTCGGGCGGCTACGGGATGCTGGTCGGGCCGAAATCGACGGCCGCCGAGGTGGAGGCGTTCCGCCACAAGATCGTGGCCGAACCCGCCAACTACATCGCCCAGCCGACGCTGGCGCTGTCCACCTGCCCGTCCTTCGTGGCCGAGGGGATCGCGCCCCGCCATGTCGACCTGCGCCCCTACTGCCTTGTCGGCGAGACGATCGAGCTTGTGCCCGGCGGGCTTACGCGGGTGGCGCTGACAGAAGGTTCGCTCGTGGTCAATTCCTCGCAGGGCGGCGGGGTCAAGGATACATGGGTGCTGGCGGAGTGATGGGGTGCTGAGCCGGACCGCGGAAAACCTGTTCTGGATCGGCCGCTACATGGAGCGGGCCGAGATGATGGCGCGGCTTCTCGAGGTCGGGGCACGCATCGCGCTTCTGCCCTCGGCCGGGCACGGCTACCGCAACGAATGGGATTCGCTTTTGCAGGCTTCCGGCACCGCCGCGGGCTTTGCCGGCAAGTATGGCGACCCGGTGCAGCGCAACATCGAAAGCTATCTCTTCTTCGACCGCGACAACCCCTCCTCGATCGCCTCCTGCCTCGACCGGGCGCGCGAAAACGGCCGGATCGTGCGCACGGCGCTGACCTCCCAGGTCTGGGATGCGCTCAACACCGCGTTCCAGGAACTGCGTCAGCTCGAACGCCAACCGCGCAGCGGGCTGGACCTCGGCCGGCTCACCGAATGGACGATGCGCCACGCCGCCCAGGTCAGGGGCGCCATCGACACCACGCTGCTCCGGCGCGACGGCTACGATTTCCTCGGTCTCGGCTACCGGCTGGAGCGCGCCGACAACACCGCGCGCCTCATCGACGTGAAATACTACGTCCTGCTGCCGCGCGCCGAATACATCGGCACCGGGCTCGACACCTACCAGTGGACGACGCTGCTCAGGGCGCTTTCGGCCCACCGCGCCTTCCACTGGGCCTATGGCGGCGAGATCACCGCGGCCAAGGTCGCCGATTTCTTCATCCTCAACCGCCAGTGCCCGCGTTCGCTCACGACCTCCATCGTCGGCGCGGCGGTGAATCTCGACAACCTCGCCGTCGCCTACGGGCGCATGACGCCGGCGCAGGACGCGGCCGACGCGCTCCGCGACGAGCTCGCGCGGCTCACCATCGAGGCGGTCTTCGAGGAGGGGCTGCACGAGTTCCTCAGCCGGTTCATCCGCCGGGCGGCCAAGCTGTCGGACGCGGTGCGCGAAACCTACCTCAGCGGAGAGATGCGATGATCCTCAGCGTCGCCCACCGCACCAGCTACCGCTACGACGCGCCGATCCGCATGGCGGTGCAGAGCCTGCGCCTGACCCCGTCGGACTTCGCCGGTCAGCGGGTGATCGACTGGCGGGTTGCGGTGGAGGGCGGCCAGAGGGGCGCGGGCTTCCGCGATGGCGCGGGCGACTGGATCGAAAGCTGGTCGCTCAGGGGGCCGGCCGACCATGTGGCCGTCACCGTCGACGGCAGGGTGGAGACCGCCGACCTCGCCGGCCTTCTCACCGGCCACCGCGAGGCCGTCAACCCCGCCGTCTACCTGCGCGAGACGCAGGCGACGCGGGCCGACGCGCAGCTTGCCGATCTGGCCCGCACCGCCGCGGCCGAGGCGGCCGAACCGCTCGCGCGCACGCATGCGCTGTCGCGCCTCGTCGCCGAGGCCATCGCCTACCGGCCCGGCGCCACCGAGGCGCACACCACGGCGGCCGAGGCGATGGCGCTGGGCGAAGGGGTCTGCCAGGACCATGCCCATGCGCTGATCGCCGCCGCGCGTGCGCTCGGCATTCCCGCCCGCTACGTCTCGGGCTACCTCTTCGCGACCGAGGACGGCTCGCCCCACGAGGCGGCCCATGCCTGGGCCGAGGTCTGGATCGAGGGCCTCGGCTGGATCGGCTTCGACCCGGCCAACCGCTGCTGCCCCGACGACCGCTATGTGCGCCTGGGCTCCGGCCTCGACGCCCGCGACGCCGCCCCGATCCGCGGCATCGCACAGGGTGCCGGGCGCGAGACGCTCGACGTGACGGTTGCGGTCGGGCAGGGCCAGCAATAGTGTCGCGCGGGCCAGAGCCAACGGGAACCGGACGATGACATATTGCGTGGGGCTGCTTCTCAACGACGGCATGGTACTTCTGTCGGACACGCGCACCAATGCCGGGCTCGACAACATCGCCACCTACCGCAAGATGTTCACCTTCGAGAACCCCGGCGAGCGGATCGTGGTGATCCTGACCGCGGGCAGCCTGTCGATCACCCAGACCACCGTCGCCGAACTGCGCGAGGCGGTCGAAGACCCGGACGCCACGCCCGAAACCTCGATCCTTCTGGCGCCGACGATGCTCAAGGTGGCCGAGATCGTCGGCAACCGGCTCGCCCGGGTGCGCCAGGCGGTGGACGACAAGCTTGCCGTCATGCGCCAGGGGGCCTCTGCCTCGATGATCGTCGCGGGTCAGCGCAAGGGGGGGGCGATGCGGATGTTCCTCATCTACCCCGAAGGCAACTTCATCGAGGCGACCGAGGACACGCCGTTCCTCCAGATCGGCGAGCACAAGTACGGCAAGCCGATCCTCGACCGGGTGGTGCGGCGCTCCACCTCGCTCGCCGACGCGCAGAAGGCGGTGCTGCTGTCGATGGACTCGACGCTGCGGTCGAACCTCTCGGTCGGAATGCCGCTTGACCTCGCGGTGATCCCGGCCGGCGAATGCCGGGTCGCCTTCACCCGGCGGTTCGAAGCGGGCGATCAGGACTTCGCCCGCATCAGCGCCGCATGGTCGAAGGCGCTCAGGGACAGTTTCGCCAAGATCCGGATCTGACCCGGAAGGTCAGCCGCGGTGGGCGTCGAAGAGCGCCGCCGCGCCGTCGTAGAACCGCGCCCTGATGCCCGGGCCCTCCATCATCAGCTCGTGTTCGGCGTCCTCGACAAGGTCGAACGCCGCCCCCGGCCAGCGGTTCATCCGGTCCCGGATCGCGCCGATGTCGACGATGCGCTCGGCGCGCCCGAGCATGGTCAGGCAGGGCAGCGCGGGCGAGGGCATGCGCGCCAGCGCGCGGCTCTCGCGCAGCGCCTCGCGCAGCCAGGTCAGCGTCGGGCCGCCGATGGCCAGATCGGGGTGCAGGGTCAACTGGCGCTGCATGAATTCATACATCGCGCGATCGCGGGTCAGGAAGTTCCCCTCGAACGGCGCCTCGAGCACATAGGTCATCGGCGAGGTCGAGGGCACCAGCCGGTCGCCCAGCCCGACCACGGGCCCCAGCGTCGCCAGCGCCCAGGCGACGGGGCGGAGCGCCGGGTGCATCCTGATCCCCAGCATCGGCGCCGAAAACGCCACCGCCCGCACCGCCAGCCCTTCGTGAAGCGCCCTCAGCCCGATGCAGCCCCCCATCGAATGGCCGACGAGGAACCAGGGCTCTGGCAGCGCTTCGGCGCGCAGGAACGCCACCAGCGCCGCCACGTCGCGCTGGTAGTCGGTGAAGCGCCCGACATGCCCGGGCGCGGGTTCGTCGAGAAGCCGGTCGGCGATGCCCTGGCCGCGCCAGTCGATCGTCGCCATCGCATAGCCGCGCCGGGCGAACTCGCCCGCTGCGGGGCCGTATTTCTCGACATATTCGGTGCGGCCGGGGAACAGGAGCACGGTTCCCTTGCTGCCCCCTCGCCAACAGGCGGCGCGGACCCGCACCCCGTCCGACGTGTCGAGCCAGACGCAGGCCTCGCCGCCGGGCGCCTCGGCCACATCGGCGTAGAAGGGCGCGGCCGCCATCCTCAGCCGAGCGCCGCACCAAGCTGCATCGCAAGACCCATGTCGCCGTCGATGGAAAGCTTGCCCTGCATGAAGGCGGCCGTCGGGTTCACATCGCCCGACAGAAGCCCCTCGAAGGTGTCGCGGTCGGCGGTGATGGTGACGTCGGCGTCCTCGTCGCCCGCCCGCACGCCGGTGCCGTCGATCATCAGCGCGCCTTCGCCCGCGATCACGAACTTGGCCGTGCCGGGCAGGCCGCCGGACAGTTTCTCGCTCAGCGCGGCCACGGCCGCGTTCACCACATCGCTCATGCGTTCCTCCAAATGTGACTGCCCGGCCCCTCGCGCAGGGTCCGGGTTTCGGCTACACTCTGCACCGTTATGGGACGCATCGCCACCCACTTCCGCGCGGTTTTCTTCGTCTGTGCCGCAGCGTTACCGCTCGGCCAGTTCGCGCTCGCGGCCGAACCGCTCGACCGGCTCTATGCCGAACTTGCCGACCCCGCCAATGCCGAATGGCAGCGCACCCAGGCCGACATCCTGCGCGAATGGTCGCGCTCCGGCTCGCCGGCGATGGACCTCCTGCTCAAGCGTGGCAAGGACGCGATCGAGGCCGGCGACCTTGCCGCCGCGATCGAGCATCTGACCGCGCTGACCGACCATGCGCCGGATTTCGCCGAGGGCTGGAACGCGCGGGCGACCGCCTTCTACCTCGCCGGCCAGCTCGGCCCCTCGGTGTCCGACATCGGCCGCGCGCTGGCGCTGAACGAGCACCACTTCGGCGCGCTCGACGGGCTGGGGATGATTCTGGAGGAGCTCGGCGAGAACGCGGCGGCGATGAAGGCCTATCGCGCCTCGCTGGCTATACATCCGCACCAGCAGACCATACATGAGGCTCTCGACCGGCTGGAAAAGAAGACGACCGGCACGGCACTCTAGGAGCAGGCGCATGGGTCCGGACGCGAGGATCACGGCGGTCCTCGGGCCGACGAATACCGGCAAGACGCACTATGCCATCGAACGGATGCTGGCGCACCGCACCGGCGTCATCGGCCTGCCCCTGCGCCTTCTCGCCCGCGAGGTCTACGACCGCATCGTCGCCGCCCGCGGCCCCTCGGTCGCCGCACTGGTCACCGGCGAGGAACGCATCGTCGGCGCCCGGGCGCAATACTGGGTCTGCACGGTCGAGGCGATGCCGACCGACATCGGCTGCGACTTCCTCGCCGTCGACGAGATCCAGCTTTGCGCCGACCCCGAGCGCGGCCATGTCTTCACCGACCGCCTGCTGAACGCGCGGGGGCTCCTGGAGACGCTGTTCCTTGGTTCCGACACGATGCGGGGCGCGATCGCCGCGCTGGTGCCGCGGGTGCAGTTCCTGAAGCGGGAACGGTTCTCGACGCTCAGCCATACGGGTTCGAAAAAGCTGAGCCGCATGCCGCCGCGGTCGGCCATCGTCGGGTTTTCGGTTGAAAATGTCTATGCCATCGCCGAGCTGATCCGCCGCCAGAAGGGCGGGGCGGCGGTGGTCATGGGGGCGCTTTCGCCGCGGACGCGCAACGCCCAGGTGGCGATGTATCAGGCCGGCGAGGTCGATTACCTCGTCGCCACCGACGCCATCGGCATGGGGCTCAACCTCGACATCGGGCATGTGGCCTTCTCGGCCACTGCGAAGTTCGACGGCTGGCGGATGCGGCCGCTCTTCCCGCACGAGCTGGCCCAGATCGCCGGCCGCGCCGGCCGCCACATGGCGCCCGGCACCTTCGGCGTCACCGGCGAGGCGGAGGCGCTCGCGCCCGAGGTGATCGACGCCATCGAGACCCACCGCTTCGCGCCGATCCGGCGGCTCAACTGGCGCGCCGGTGATCTCGACTTCGGCTCGGCCAACCGGCTCGTCGCCTCGCTCGAAGCCTCGCCCGGCAACGAATGGCTCCAGCGCGGGCGCGAGGCCGACGACCTGCGCGCGCTGAAGGCGCTCGCCGAGCTTCCCGCGGTGCGCGACTTGCTCGGCCATCCGCGCGACCTGCGGCTTTTGTGGGATGTCTGCCGAATCCCCGATTTTCAGGGCATTTCGCCGCAGGAACACGCCAATCTGCTGTCACGCATCTTCGCCTTCCTGCGCGATGGCCATGTGCCCGATGATTGGCTCGCGGCCCAGATCCGGCGCATCGACAAGGCCGAAGGCGACATCGACGCGCTGTCGAAACGGCTCGCCTACATCCGCACCTGGACCTATGTCGCGCAGCGCAATGGCTGGGTCGCGGACGAAATTCATTGGCGCGGCGAGACGCGCGCGGTAGAAGACCGCCTGTCGGACGCGCTCCATGCCGCGCTGACGCAAAGATTTGTGGACCGGCGGACGAGCGTTCTTCTTCGCCGGCTCAAGCAGAAGGAGGGCCTCGTGGCCGAGGTGAACGACAAGGGCGAGGTGACGGTCGAGGGCGAATTCGTCGGCCGTCTCGAAGGGTTCCGCTTCCGCCAGGACGGGTCGGCCTCTCCCGACGGGGCGAAGACGTTGCGGCAGGCGGCCTACGAGGCGCTGCGCCCCGAATTCCATCTGCGCGCGGACCGCTTCTACAACGCCCCCGACACCGAGTTCGACTTCACCGAACAGGGCGGGCTGATGTGGGGCACCCATGCGGTCGGCAAGCTGGTGAAGGGCGCCGATGTGCTCAAGCCGCAGGTCGAGCCCTTCGTCGACGAGGAGGCGGGCTTCGAGGTGGCCGAGAAGGTGCGCCGGCGGCTCCAGCATTTCATCGACCGCAAGATCGCCACGCAGTTCGAGCCGCTCCTGAACCTCCAGCGCGACGAGGCCCTGACCGGTCTCGCCCGCGGCTTCGCCTTCCGGCTGGTCGAGGCGCTCGGCGTGATCCCGCGCGAGGGCGTCGCGGCCGAGGTCAAGGCGCTCGACCAGGACACGCGCGGCGCGCTCAGGAAGCACGGCGTGCGCTTCGGCCAGTACACGATCTTCCAGTCCGCGCTGCTGAAGCCGGCGCCGACGCGGCTGCGCCTCGTGCTCTGGTCGCTGCACGAGGGGCTGGACGAGTTTCCCGAAAGCCCGCCGCCCGGTCTCGTCACCGTGCCGAACATCGACGGCGTGCCGAAGGGCTACTACACGCTCTCGGGCTACCACCCGGCCGGGGCGCGGGCGATCCGCATCGACATGCTGGAGCGGCTCGCCGACATCCTGCGCACCCAGGACAGCCGCGCCGGCTTCGAGGCCACGCCCGACATGCTGTCGATCACCGGCATGACGCTGGAACAGTTCGCCGACCTGATGGCGGGCCTGGGCTACAGGGGCGAGCGGGGCGAGCGCGAGAAGGTCCGGGCCGAGCCGGTGGCCAGGCCCGCCGAGGAAGGGCAGGCGGCGAACCCGATCACCGAGGAGGAGACCGCGCTTCAGACCATCACCGAGACGGAGGTGTTCTACAGCTTCACCTGGGCGCCCCGGCCGCGCGCGCCGCGGGGCGAGCGGCCGAACCGCGGCCCCCGGCCGGAGGGCGCGCCGCAGGAGGGCGGGGAGCGCCGCGAGGCCCGGCCGAAGGGCGAGGGGGGCGAGCGGCCCCGGGGCGATCGCGGCGAGCGTGGCGAGCGCCCGCGCGGCGGCAAGCCGCAGGAAAAACCGCACGAAAAGCCGCACAGGAAACCGCACGGCAAGCCCGAGGGCAAGCCCGGCGCCAAGCCCCGCCGCGAGGAGGAGCGCGCCCGGTCGTTCGAGTCGCGTCCGCCGAGGAAGGACCGGATCGACCCCGACAACCCCTTCGCCGCCGCGCTGATGGGCCTGCGCGACAAGATCTGAGGCCGGCGTGGCGGAGGGCCGTATCCGCATCGACAAGTGGCTCTGGCAGGCGCGGTTCTTCAAGACCCGCGGCCTTGCCGCCGAGGCGGTGTCGGGCGGGCATCTCAGGCTCAACGGCACGCCGATGGGCAAGCCCGGCCACGCCGTCGGCCCCGGCGACGTGCTGACCTTCCCGCAGGGCGGCCAGGTGCGCGTCGTCCGTATCCTCGCCTGCGGCAGCCGCCGCGGCCCGGCCCCCGAGGCGCGCGGGCTCTACGACGACCTCGACGCGCCGGACGGCGGCTGAGGGGCGGGTGGATGGCCTGCGCCGCTCCCGCCCCTACCGCCCTGCGAACTGCCGCAGGATCACCCTCAGAAGCGCGGTGAAGGCCAGGGCCCAGGCCGCGAGCCCGACCCAGGTGAAGATGTCGGGCACCGGCATGAGGAACCCGAAGCCCGGCGCGAAGTCGAGCCCGAGCGCGTCGATCATCGTGTGGGTGGAGACCGCATACATGCCCAGGGGAAAGACCGCGCCCCAGTAGAGCGGATCATAGACCAGCGGAAACCGCCGGTAGACATGGCGCCAGATGCCGAGGATCACCAGCATCGGGATCCACCAGGTGCCGGTCGCCCAGTAGAAGACGGTATAGCCCTTGAGGAACGGCAGGATCGAGGCGAGGAACGGCGCGTCGCCCGCATTCAGCATCAGCCGCGATCCCGCCAGCGTGGAAATCGCCATCGCCCCCATGTTGATCCAGTAGGGCGGCGACAGATCCCCCGGCGAAAAGCGGAAGAAGGTGTAGCGGTAGAAGATCAGCGACATCATCCAGATGTAGAGCATGCCGCCCCAGAGCCACATCGAGAGCGCGAGGAAGTTCAGCTCGATCCGGTGCGGCTGGCCGACCCGCGCGGCCAGGATCGCCCCCAGAACCGCGATCGACTGGGTGGCCACGACCGCCAGCAGCCAGGCCCCGCTCAGCCCCTTCTCGAGCGTGGGCTTCTCCTCCTTGACCGTCAGCGCCGTGAAAATCGCGTAGGTCAGCACCAGCCAGAGCGCCACCGACAGGAACCAAAGCGCGAAGGCCATCGCGATGCGGCCGGTCAGGATCACCACCTGGGCGCCAAGCACGTTGGTCGCGGCGACGAAGGTGAAGAACCCCGGGCCCCGCAGGTGGTCGGTGAGGTCGGCGAAGAAGGCGCGCGGGAAGCGGACGGCGCGCACGAGGTTCAGCGCCCAGAGCGTCGCATAGGCCACGACGTTGATCGCGAAGATGCCGCGCGCGAGCCAGGGCATTCCCATCTGTTCGGCGGCGAGCGAGACGATGCCCGTGGCCATGACCATGCCGAAATAGGCCGGTGCCAGCGTCTCGACGCCGGCCAGAACCGGCCTGCGGCCGATTGCGTGCGTCTGCATCGGGGTCTCGGCCTTTCCACTATCCCGGCGCGCGTCCCGGACGAAGTCTAGCATGGTGCGGCCGGCGGGAAAGTCCCCGCGCGGGGGCGCGCGCGATTCGTTGTCGCGGGTCGCCGGGGAAGGGCATTCTTGTCTTGCACCTTCCGGGCTGCGAAAATAACTACGGGCCGTAGCCTCGCGCTTGGCCCGCGCGAAGACCGCCGGAAGGACCGCTCCATGACCTATGTCGTGACCGACAACTGCATCGCCTGCAAATACACCGACTGCGTCGAGGTCTGCCCCGTGGACTGTTTCTATGAAGGCGAGAACATGCTGGTGATCCATCCCGACGAATGCATCGACTGCGGGGTGTGCGAACCGGAATGCCCGGCCGACGCGATCCGGCCCGACACCGAGCCGGCGATGGACAACTGGGTGGAGTTCAACCGGAAATACGCCGAACAATGGCCCGTCATCACCCAGCGCAAGGACCCGTTGCCCGAGGCCGCGGACCGCGATGGCGAAACCGGCAAGCTCGCCAAGTATTTCTCCGAGACCGCCGGTCCGGGCGACTGAACCGGGCGACGGGGCCGGGCGACGGGACCGGACGGGCGCGCTATACTGGCGGCGCGCGACGGAACGCGCGATTCGGCTCCGGTCGATTCGCTGCCTGCGGCGAATCGACCCGGAACGGGTCGTGCAAGTAGAAAATCTGGGGTTCTTCGGCCGTTTTCCCGCTGCCCGCAGGGGGGAAGCAGGGTCATGCTGCGTCGCGGCTCTTTGAAAGCCGCGCGGATTTTGCTATATTGTTTTCAGAAATGACGGGTAACTCTGCGCGTCAGGCTGCTTCACTCGGCAGTCACGGGGGTACTGGGCGACAACGAAGGTGTGGAACGGAGGCTGACCGGCCCCCGCGCATCTTTGTCGCCGTGGCGCTTGCAGAGGCGATGCGAGGAACGCCACGAATGACCAAGACGAAGAAATCCGATTTCCGCCCGAACGACTTTGTCGTCTATCCCGCGCATGGCGTGGGCCGGATCATGGCGGTCGAGGAACAGGAAATCGCCGGGTTCAAGCTCGAGCTGTTCGTCATCACCTTCGAGAAGGACAAGATGACGCTGCGCGTGCCCACCCACAAGGCGAGCGAGATCGGGATGCGCCAGCTTTCCTCGCCCGACCTGGTGACCAGGGCGCTCGAGACGCTGAAGGGCAAGGCCAAGGTCAAGCGCGCGATGTGGTCGCGCCGGGCCCAGGAATACGAGCAGAAGATCAACTCGGGCGACCTGATGGCGATTGCCGAGGTGGTGCGCGACCTGCACCGCAGCGACGACCAGCGCGAGCAGTCCTATTCCGAACGCCAGCTCTACGAGGCCGCGCTCGACCGGCTGACCCGCGAGGTGGCCGCCGTCGCCGGCGTCGACGAGGCAGGCGCCCAGAAGAAGGTGGACGACGTCCTGCTTTCCCGCGCGGCCTGATCCGGCCCCGCCGTGACCGACACGCGAACCGCGGCGCCTTGGCGCCGCGGTTCTGCTTTGGTCATCCCGCCGCGCGCTCGCCGTTCAGGCGGTGAAAGAGATGGGTGAAGGTCGCGGCACCCAGCACCGGCACCACGAGGTTGACCAGCGGCAGCGAAAGCGGCGCGGCCATCAGCAGTCCCGCGGCGAAAATCTGCCCGCGATGCCTGCGCCTGAGCGCCGCAGCGCCGTCGCGGCCCAGCCGCCGCATCGCCGCCATCTGGAAATACTCGCGCCCGAGCAGGTAGCCGTTGACGGCCCAGAAGACCAGGGGCGCGAAAGGCCCGGACAGGACGTAGAGCACCAGCGCCAGAAGGTTGGCGGCAAGGATCACGCCAAGGAACCTGAGGCTGTCGGCCATCGCTTCGCCCCGGGGCTGCGGCCGCGCCGGCGGCAGGCCGGGATAGTGCCGTGCCTCCACCGCGCCGGCGACGTCATCGAGAAAGACGCCGGTGAAGGCCGAGGCCACCGGCACCATCAGGAAGACCGAGAGCCCCAGCATGAGGACAAGCGAGCCCCAGCTGAGAAGCTCCCCCACCCAGGTGATCTCGCCCAGCCAGGGCAGTGTGAAGGTGTCGGGCACGAACCAGCCGATCAGCCCCGCCACCACCCCGTAGGCCACGGCCAGAAGTCCGAGCGACAGCAGGACGCCCAGAGCCACGACCCTGAGGAACCTGCGGTCGTGCAACTGGCCGAGCGCCTTGAGGAAATCGCCGAGGATCAAGTCCTGCTCCCGCATCCCCTACTTCCGCACCCAGGTGGTGATCGCGGCCACGTCCGGGCGCGGCCGCTCCGGCGGTGCCGAGGCGGCGGTGCCGATGTGGATCAGGCCCGCCACCCGCTCGCCCTCGCCAAGCCCGAGCGCGCCCCGCGCGAAGTCCGGGTCGTGCACGTGCCAGCCGGTCAGCCAGCAGGCATCCCACCCTGAGGCGAGGGCTGCATTGAGAAGCGTCAGGCAGACCGCGCCCGCCGACAGCACCTGTTCCACCTCCGGCGCCTTGTCGGTCGGCCGCGGCACCATGATGACCGCGACGATCAGGTCGGAGTCGGCGAACTGCGCCACGCCCTTGTCGAGCCGGTCCGCCGCAATCCCGATCTCCTCGCCCCGGGCGCGGGCAAGAGCCGCAAGCCGGGTCAGCGCCGGCTTTTCCAGCACCAGGAACCGCCAGGGTTCCAGCTTGCCGTGGTCGGGCACCCGCGCGGCAGCGGTGAGGACCGGCATCAGCTCCGCCTCCGACGGCACCGGCGGACGCAGGAGCTTCGCCGGGCGCGACCGGCGGGAAAGGAAGAATTCCATCGCGGCGGGGTTGGGGGTGGTCATCTGCGCTCCTGTCCTCGGCTTCGCGGCGATCATGCCGATCCCGCGGCCGGGCGCAAGGCTGGCCCGGCAGGGCGGCACGCGCTAGGCTCCCGGCCATGACCGACCTGTCCCACCTTGCCCGCCCCGGCGCCGAAATTGCCGTCCGCGTGACGCCCCGGGCCTCGCGCAACGCCGTCGTCGTCGAGGCGGGGGCGATCCGGGTCTACGTCACGGTGGTGCCCGAAGGCGGCAAGGCGACGGCGGCGGCGGTGAAGCTTCTCGCCAGCGCGCTCGGCGTGGCGAAATCGCGCCTCACCCTCATCCGGGGCGAAACCGCGCGGGACAAGCTGTTCCGGCTCGACTAGTCCGCAAGCCTGACCGGTTTCCCGTGCGGCGTCGCGAGATAGGCCGCCTTCCACGCGGCCCTGGTCCGCGCGGCCTCGGCGGCGGGCGCGTGGCCCTTCGCGTCGAGGAAGCGCTCCAGCGTCTCCAGCCAGGCGTCGTAATAATCCGCACCGCCGTCCTGGGCCCGTTCGGCCCCCCGCCGCCGCAGCGTGGCGCCGAAGGCTTCGGTCCATTCCGGCCAGCCGAAGTGCCCCGCCTCGTTCAGCGCGACCGTCAGCGCGAAGAGTTGCGCCTGCCAGGGCTCGTCGAAGCGCGAGGGGGCGGGGGCGCTCATGCCCGCTCCAGATAGCTCTGCCAGAGGTCGAGCGTCACCTCGTCGCCCTCCGCCTCGGCCTCGCCCCAGAGGTCTTCGGCGCGGAAGGCCACGGTGTAGAGCGGCTCGGCGCCTTCGCCGAGCCCGTGGGCGTTGGTGTCGGGAAAGACATGGGCCCCGTGGCTCAGGACGATCCGCCCGGCGTGGCCCGCGGCATAGGCCGGCAGCCTCGTGTGGCCGCCGGGGACGCGGGTGTTGCGCGCGGGCAGGCGGGTCCGCACGCGGTCGCCCACCGCGAAGGCGGGCGCGGCGCCGGGCCGGGCATAGGGCGTGCCGCGGGACAGCGCGGCGGCCACCGCCCCGGCGCGAAAGAGCCTGGGGTGCGGCGCGGCGGGGGCGGCCGTGCCCGCCGCAAGCTCCGCCTCGGTGACCAGCCCCCCGGCGACCAGAAGATCGGCCAGTGCCGCGATCCACTTCTCATAATAGGAAAACCGCGCGTAATCCTTGGGCGCGAGGCGTTCCCGCGCATGGCGCGAGGCGTCGATCGTCCAGGCGCCGAGCCCGCCCGCGGCGAGCGTCAGGGCCAGCGCGGTGCGGTGCCAGTCCTCGGCGAAGGGCACGATTCCCTGCGGTTCGGGCACCACCGGCCCGTCGCCCCAGCGCCCGCCCATGTCGTGCAGGCGGCTCATCGCGGGCGCGCCTCCGGCCTCCCGGGCAGCCCGGTGCCGATCATCGAGTCGCGCGTCACCAGAGCGGCCAGCGCCGTCTCGTCCATGCCCTCCGTCCCCTCGGGGCGCATCGGGATCACCAGATAGCGGACCTCGGCCGTCGAATCCCAGACGCGCACGGTCTGGCCCTCGGGGAGCGTCACGCCGAACTCGGCCAGAACCCGGCGCGGCTCGCGCGCCGCGCGGGCGCGGTAGGCGTCGGACTTGTACCAGGCGGGCGGGATGCCGAGGAGCGGCCAAGGGTAGCAGGAGCAGAGCGTGCAGACGACCATGTTGTGGGTCCGCGCCGTGTTCTCGACCGCGACGACATGTTCGCCCTGCCGGCCGGAGATGCCCAGTTCCGCCACCGCCGCGGTCGCATCGGCGAGAAGCCGGGTGCGGAAGGCGGGGTCGGCCCAGGCCTTCGCGACCACCGCCGCGCCGAGATGGGGCCCCACCTTCCGCTCGTAGGTGTCGAGGATCGCGTCCATCGCCGCCGGGTCGACAAGGCCCCGCGCCACGAGGATGGTCTCCAGCGCCTTCACCCTGAGCGCGGGATCGGAGGGCAGGAGCGAATGCGGATGGTCATGGTCGGCATGATCGTGCGGCATGGGCGGAGCATGGGCCCACCACCGCGCCCTGTCCAGCGCCGATCGCGGACGGCGCCCCCCGGGACCGCTCGCCCGTCGCGGTCGCGCCCGATGAATCGCTTGACGGCGCCCGCCGATGGCCGTAAACGGCGCGGACGGAATTCGGGGCCCCGCCACGGCGGCGCCTCTCTGCTTTACCCGATCGCCGGGCCGAAGCCCAAGCTGTGAAGGAAGAACCCCATGTCGCGCGTCTGCGAACTGACCGGTAAGGGCCCGATGTCGGGCAACAACGTGAGCCACGCGAACAACAAGACGCGCCGCCGCTTCCTGCCGAACCTGAACGACGTCACCCTGATCTCCGACGTGCTCGGCCAGTCCTATACGCTGCGCATCTCGGCGGCGGCGCTGCGCTCGGTCGACCACCGCGGCGGGCTCGACGCCTTCCTCGCCAAGGCGAAGGACGACGAGCTTTCGGCCCGCGCGCTGAAGCTCAAGAAGGACATCGCCAAGGCCCGCGCCGCCGCCTGATCCGGCCCCGGACGGCAGACCCGCAGGGCCCCGCCTCGGCGGGGCCCTTGCGTTTCCGGCAGGCGGTTACGGCGCGACCTTTCCACGCGGCGGGCGGGGCTTTCCTTCGCTTGCGGCGCCGCCTAGAAAGGGCGCATGCCTGCCCCTTCGTTCCGCAGCCTGATCGCCCTCGTCCTCGCCGTCTCGCTGACGGCGATGGGTCTGGCGGCGGCTTCGGCGCGGGGCCAGACCAGGGCCGAGGGGCGGGTCATGGTGCTCTGCTCGGGCGGCGGCCCTGTGCAGGTCGCGCTCGGCGAGGACGGCAGCCCGACGGGCGAAAGCCACCTCTGCCCCGATCTCGCGGCCTCTCTGCTTGCCAGCGCCCAGTTGGCGCTGCCCGAGGTCGCGCGGCCCACGACATTTGCCGTGGCGCTGGAGGCCGAGACCGTCAGCCATTCCACCTTCCCGGCCCGCGCCATCTCGCGCGCCCGCGGACCTCCGGTTCCGGCCTGATCCGCCACCAGACCTGAAACCCGAGGAGATTGACGATGAACGTTCTGAAAACCGCGCTCGCGGCCGCCGTGGCCGCCGTTGTGCTTCCTGCCTTCACGCTGCCCGCCCTGGCCCAAGACGGGATCACGATCAATGACGCCTATGCCCGCTTCATGCCGGGCGCGATGGCCGGCGCCGCCTTCATGCTGATCGAGAACCACACCGCCGAGGACGACCGCCTGGTCGGCGCCGCCGCGACCGTCGCCGAGAAGGTGGAACTGCACACCCATGTCCACGGCAACGACGGCACGATGCAGATGGTCGCGGTGCCGGAAGGCTTCGTGATCCCGGCCGAGGATGTCCACGAGCTGAAACGCGGCGGCGATCACGTGATGTTCATGGGGCTGAAGGAACGTCCGGCCGAGGGCTCGACCGTGCATCTGACGCTGACCTTCGAGAAGGCCGGTGTGATCGAGATCGACGTGCCGGTGGACAACAAGCGCTGATTGCCCCCCTGCGCGCCCCTCCTGGCGGGGGGCGCGTATGATCCCCGGCCGGGCGTTTCGGACGCGAAAGGTCCGCCGGTCCTTTCGGCACCGAAGACGCTCAGGGCGCGGCAAGGATGCCGGCAACCCAGGCCGGCACGATCTCGCTCGCCCGGCCGTGGTGCGTCTCGTCGAAGATGCGGGCGTTTTCCGAGGGCTCGAGATTCAGTTCGACCGTCCGGGCACCGGCGGCCCGCGCGGCGGCGGCAAAGCCCGCGGCGGGGTAGACCGCGCCCGAGGTGCCGATCGAGACGAAGAGATCGGCCGCCCGAAGCGCCGCCGCGATCCGCTCCATGTGCTGCGGCGTCTCGCCGAACCAGACGACATCGGGCCGCGCCGCCGCCGCCGCGCAGGCGGGGCAGGGGTCGGCGGGGGCCATGACTGCGGGTGCGGGCCAGCGGTGGCCACAGGCGGCGCAGCGCGCCGCCATGTGGCTGCCGTGCATGTGGATGACCTCTGGCTGGCCGGCGCGTTCGTGCAGGTCGTCGACGTTCTGGGTGACGAGCGTGACGGTGCCCGGCCAGTCCCGCGCGATCCGGGCGAGCGCGTGGTGCGCCGGATTCGGCCGGGCCGCCCGCGCCCGTTCGCGCCGCCAGTCGTAGAACGCCAGCACGGCCCCGGGATCGCGCGCGAACCCCTCGGGCGTCACAAGATCGCGCCAGTCGTGGCGCGACCAGAGCCCGCCCGGGTCGCGGAAGGTGCCGAGCCCGCTTTCGGCCGAGACGCCGGCGCCGGTGAGGATGACGATGTGGCCGGGCTCCGGCACGGCTCGGTCCCTCATCGATGGCCGCGTCGGGCGGCCCCGATCCGGCGCATCCTGCTCGCCTGCCCCGGGGCCCGCCTCGCCCGCGGCCCCCCCGGCGGCGCCCTCCGGGGCGCGGCTCAGCGGATCCGCGTGGCGGTGTAGCCTTCCGTCTTCAGGGCGCCGATGATCGCCTCGGCGGGAGCGGTCGTCTTGACCTCGGCGGTGTGCGCCCCGAGATCCACGAGCACGCTCGCCGAACTGTCGAGGTCGATGATCGTGCGCTCGACAACGGCCTTGCAGTGGCCGCAGGTCATGTCGGGAATCGAGAATTTCATGCATGCCTCCGCTGGCTTTCGCTCTAGATCATGCCTCCAGGCCCCGGGCGTCAAGGGGGCTGCCTGCCGCAGGGGTCAGGCGCGGATGGCGAACCCCGCGGGCACGGCGCCGGGATCGGCGGGTTCGGTCCAGACGTCGGTCACCCGCGCTGCGCCGGGGCCTTCGCCCATCGCCGTCACCATCGCCTCCACCGCCGCCTCCGGCCCGGCGATCAGCGCCTC
The DNA here is from genome assembly GCA_030837785.1 of Albidovulum sp. GTDB lineage: Bacteria > Pseudomonadota > Alphaproteobacteria > Rhodobacterales > Rhodobacteraceae > Albidovulum. The sequence continues at coordinate 948 of JAUQYA010000082.1, read as the reverse complement.
GACCGAGCCGTCGCCGCGGTTCCTGACCCAGCCCCTGAGCCCAAGCTGCACGGCCTGACCGCGCGCCCAGGCGCGATAGGCGACGCCCTGCACCCGCCCGGTTGCGCGCACATGAACGGCAATCTCGGGCATCGAACCATCCTTCCGGTTTCGTGCATGTCCACGAACAGCATCATAACACGGAAACGACTGGGGCGGGCCTAGAAACGGATGCAGAACCGGCCTGGCGCGGTTCCCCGATGCAGCGCGCCGAGTGCCTCCGTCACCTCCGCCAGGCGGATTTCCGTCACCTCGGCGACCAGCGGATGCCGGGTCTGCTCGTCCATCAGCGCCGCCATCTGCGCCCGCGTGCCGACCGAGGTGCCGGTGATGGTCACGCCGCTCGCCGTCAGCCATTCCTGGTTGAGCGGCACCGGGTCGGAGACCATCGCCGCCGCGATCATTCTCCCGCGCGGACGGATCAGCGCCAGCATCGGCGCCCAGGTGGCGGGTGTGGGGGCGAAGTTGATGCAGACATCGGCGCTTGCCGCCAGCGCCGCGACGGCCTCCGCATCGCCCGCATCGACGGTGCGCTCCGCGCCGTTGCTTCGGCTCTGCCGGAGCTTCGCCGGGTCGCGGTCGACGGCGATGACCTCCGCGCCGCGCCGCCGCGCCAGTTGCACTGCATATTGCCCCAGCCCGCCGCAGCCGAAGACGGCGCAGCATTCGCCGGCCCTGAGCCCGGCCCGGTCGATCGCGCCAAGCGCGGTCAACCCAGCGCACATGAGAGGAGCGAGCGCGGGGGCGTCGCCATCGGGCACGCGGGCTGCGAAGCGGGCATCGGCCACGACATATTCCGCGAAGGTGCCGGGCACGTTCAGCCCGTGGGCGCGGTGGTGCTGGCAGAAGCTTTCGTGCCCCGACCGGCATTCGGCGCAGGCGCCGCAGGTGTCGTGGATCCAGGCCGCC
>JAUQYA010000081.1 GCA_030837785.1 Albidovulum sp. | reverse complement strand
GCCACGAAATGCAGGCCGAAACGCTCCAGGTCGTAGAACGGATTGCCGAGCGCGTTGATCTCCAGTTCGCAGCCATTGCACGATCCGGCATCGACGACCCGGATCGACAGGCTGCGCCCCAGCCTCGCGCGCGCGGCGCGGCCAAGCGTCTCGTGCAGTTCCCCGGCCGCCTCCGCCCCTGCCTCTGGCGCCGCCTCGGTCAAGGGGCGGCGGAGAAGACCTTGAAGAAGAAACCTCCGCATCGTTCCGCCTCAGAGATCGTGCCCGGAATACGAGCAGTTGAAGGATTTGTTGCACAAGGGAAAATCCGCAATGATGTTGCCCTCGATCGCGGCTTCCAGAAGCGGCCACTGGAACCACGAGGGGTCGCGCAGGTGGCAGCGGCGGATGCGGCCCGCGTCGTCGAGCGCGAGCCAGACCAGGATGTCGCCGCGGAACCCCTCGACCAGGCCGAGCCCTTCGCATGACCTGCCGGCCGGATCGAACGAGGCCAGGACCGGCCCGCCGGGCAGCCCGTTCAGTATCTGGGTGATCAGCGAACAGCTTTGCTCGACCTCGCGGATGCGGACCCAGACGCGGCCGTTGACATCGCCGTCGTCGCGCACGGGAACCTCGAGCCGCAGCATGTCGTAGGGCGCGTAGCGCAGGTCGCGTCTTGTGTCGAAATCGCGCATCGCGGCGCGGCCGACAAAGCCTCCGGCCCCGAACCGGCGCGCAAGCTCGGGCGCAACCCGCCCGGTGCCGACGGTGCGGTCGAGAAGCGAGGCGGTGTTGTCATAGAGATCGACGAGGGCCGGGAAGCGGTCGCGGATCTCGGCGATCAGCGCCCGCAGCGCCTCGTCGCCGTCACGCGTGAGATCGGCGGTCACGCCGCCCGGCACGATCCGGTCGCGCATGAGACGGTGCCCGAAGATTTCGTCCGCGGTGCGCAGAACCTTCTCGCGCAGCACGCTGCAATGCGCCAGCATCATCGCGAAGGCAGCATCGTTGCAGATCGCGCCGATGTCGCCAAGATGGTTGGCCAGCCGTTCCATCTCGGCCATGATCCCGCGCAGCCAGAACGCGCGCTCCGGCACCTCCACTTCCATCGCCGCCTCGGCGGCCTGGGCGAAGGCCCAGCCATAGGCGACGGTGCTGTCGCCCGAGGTACGGGCGGCGAGTTCGGCGCCGCGGGACAGGTCCGCCCCCCGCATCAGCGCGTCGATGCCCTTGTGGACATAGCCGAGCCGCTCCTCCAGCCGCACCACCGTTTCGCCCTGGGCGGTGAAACGGAAGTGGCCGGGCTCGATGATCCCGGCATGGACCGGCCCCACCGGCACCTGGTGCAGGCTCTCGCCTTCCACCGGCAGGAAGGCGTAGGCGGATGCGCCGCGCCCCGCCCGCGCCTCGCCCAGGGGGTGGACCACTCCCCAGCGACCGTGGTCGAGCCATTTCCGCCTGTCGCCGGCACCGGTCGCCACGAAGCCGAAAAGGTCGGCAACCGCCCTTTCCAGCCGCTGCGCCGGCGCGTGATGTCGGCCGGCCGAGGGAAAGCGGCCCTGGGCAGTCGCGACCCGTGCCACCGCCACCCCGCGCGCGGCGGGATCGTGCAGCGCCATAGAGACCGCGCCGTCCTCGCCCCACAGGCTGAGGAGCGTGACGTCCCCGCGCCCCAGAGCGCGGGCGATCGCCGACCATTCCACGTCGGAGACCGTGGTACGCGCAAAGGGGTGGCGTCGGAAATCGCGAGAGCGGGTGAAGGCGAGCGGGGGAGGTTGTGTCATCGTGGCCTCATCCCAGAAGCGCCGCCACGGACCGGAACCAGGTCACCATCGCCCGCGGCATGTGCAGGCCCACCAGAATGACCAGACCGATATGCAGGTAGAGCGGCAGCAGAGAGCCGTGCAGCGGCTCGTTGCGCTCTCCCGGATCGCCGAAGAGAAAGCCGGTGAGCCGCAGGAGAAGCGCGCCGAAGGCAAGGAGCAGCCCCAGCACCAGCACCAGTGTCAGGAGCGGCATCCGCGCGAAGCTCGACGTGACGACGAGGAATTCGCTCATGAACACGCCCGAAGGCGGCATGCCGGCAATCGACAGCACCGCGACCGCAAGGCCCCAGCCAAGCGCCGGATGGCTCTGCGTCAGGCCGCGGATCCCGGCGATGCTCTGGCCGCCCTTGATCTGCGCCACGCTGCCGACGGCGAAGAAGATCGCCGATTTCGTCAGGCTGTGCATCACCATGTGCAAGAGCCCCGCGAAATTGGCGAGCGCGCCTCCCATGCCGAAGGCAAAGACGATGATGCCCATGTGCTCGATCGAGGAATAGGCGAAGAGCCGTTTGATGTCGCGGCGGCCGTAGAGCATGAGTGCCGCGAAGACGAGTGACAGGAGCCCGAGCCCGATCATCAGCGGCCCCGGCGCGACCGCCTCGGCATTGGCCGCCATGAGCATCTTGAAGCGCAGCACCGCATAGAGCGCGACGTTCAGCAGAAGCCCCGAAAGCACCGCCGAAATCGGCGTCGGGCCTTCGGCATGGGCATCGGGAAGCCAGGCGTGGAACGGGGCGAGGCCGACCTTGGTTCCGTAGCCCACGAGCAGGAACACGAAGGCGACGTTCAGCGTTGCCGGATCGAAACGCGCCGCCCCCCGCATGAGGTTGGTCCAGACCATCGCCGGCGTGCCCTCGCCGAGCACCGGCTGCGCCGCCATGTAGACGAGGATCGTCCCGAACAGGGCAAGGGCGATGCCGACCGATCCGAGGATGAAGTATTTCCACGCCGCCTCGAGCGCCTCGTGGGTGCGGTAAAGGCCGACCATCAGCACCGTCGTCAGGGTCGCAAGCTCGATCGCGACCCACATGAGGCCGATGTTGTTGGACACGAGCGCGAGGTTCATCCCGAACATCATCAGCTGATACATCGCGTGGTAGAAGCGCAGGTTCGCCGGGCTCAGCCGCCCGGTCTGGAGTTCGTGGCCGATGTAGCTGGCCGAGAACAGGGCTGCGGTGAAGCCGACGAAGGTGTTCAGGACGATGAAGACGATGTTGAGGTCGTCGAGGTGCAGGTAGCTGCCCGGCGCGGGCCGCGGCACGACGAAGAGAGAGGCCGCGGCGAGGAAGGTCACGAGGCTGAGCGCGACGTTGCCCCAGGCGCCGAGCCGGTATCCGGGCAAGAGGAGCAGCAGGGCCGCGCCGCCGGCGGGGATCATCAGGACCGCGGACAGCGCGTCGAAGGAAAGGTTTGTCATCGCCGCTCTCCGCGAAACTCGTCCAGCGCCGATATGTCCACCGAATCGAAGCGCTCGCGGATGCGGAAAAGGAAGACCCCGATCACGATCATGGCGACGAGCACCGAAAAGGCGACGCTGATCTCCACCACCAGCGGCATCCCCTTGGCGCCCGCCGCGGCAAGGATCAGGCCGTTTTCCAGCGACATGAACCCCACCACCTGGCTGACCGCGTTCCGCCGCGTGACCATCATCAGAAGCCCGAGCAGGATCACCGACAGGGCGAAGGCCAGATCCTCGCGCGCCAGCGCATTCCCGCTGGCCGCGGTGAGCCGCAGCATGAGCAGGATCGACAGCGCGACGAGTCCCATGCCCGCCAGCATCGTCGGCCCGACGCTGACCACCGTCTCGACCTCGCGGTGGATGCCGAGCTGCTGCACGATCCGGTGCAGCGCCCAAGGCACGATGATCGCCTTGAACAGGATCGCGATCGCCGCGGTGACATAGAGGTGATGCGCCCCCTGGACATGCGCCTGCCACCCCACCGCCAGCGACAGCAGCACCGCCTGGAACGCGAAGACGTTGAGCAGCGAATAGAGCCGGTCCTGATAGATCATCATGAAGCTGACCAGCACCAGGCCGCCCGCCAGAAGGTGCGCGATGTCAAAGGCATAACCGCTCATCTCAGAGGCTCCGCGTCACGAACATCAGAAGCGTTCCCAGTAGGCCCAGCATCAGCGCCGCGCCAAGGAAATCGGGCACGCGGAATACCCGCATCTTGGCGATCGCCGTCTCGAAAAGGCCCAGCGCGACGCCGCCCAGGGTGATCTTCGCCAGAAAGGCTGCGAAGCCGACGAGATGGGCGGCCAGACCGGCACCCGGTTGCGCGATGCTCCAGGGGATGAAGACGCAGCCGATCAGCGCGACATAGAGCATCAGCTTGATCGCGGCGGCAAGTTCGATCATCGCCAGGTGGCGGCCGGAATATTCCAGCACCATCGCCTCGTGCACCATCGTCAGTTCCAGATGCGTCGCGGGGTTGTCCACCGGGATGCGCGCATTCTCGGCAATCGCCACGATCACCAGCGCCACCAGCGCC
>JAUQYA010000080.1 GCA_030837785.1 Albidovulum sp. | reverse complement strand
GAATGAGGTGACGCATGGCGCGCGCGATGAAGGTGGCGATTGTCGATGACGAACAGGACATGCGGCAGTCGATCAGCCAGTGGCTGGCGCTCTCGGGCTTCGATACCGAGACCTACGCCAGCGCCGAGGAGGCGCTGAAGGTGATCGGGCAGGATTGGCCCGGCGTCGTCGTCTCCGACATCAAGATGCCCGGCATGGACGGCATGGCCTTCCTCAGGAAGCTGATGAGCGTCGATTCCGGCCTTCCGGTGATCATGATCACCGGCCACGGCGACGTGCCGATGGCGGTGGAGGCGATGCGCGTCGGCGCCTACGATTTCCTCGAAAAGCCCTTCAACCCCGACAAGATGACCGATCTGGCCAAGCGGGCGAGCCAGACCCGCCGGATGACGCTCGACAACCGGGCGCTGCGGCGCGAGCTCAGCGACGGCTCGACGATCATGAAGAAGCTGATCGGCACCTCGCCGGCGATGGAGCGGCTCAGGGAAGACATCCTCGACCTCGGCCAGGCCGACGGCCACGTCCTGATCGACGGCGAGACCGGCACCGGCAAGACGCTCGTCGCCCACGCGCTGCACGCCGTCGGCCCCCGCGCGGGCAAGAAGTTCGTGGTGATTTCCTGCGCCGCCTGGTCCGAAGACCAGCTCGCCGCCCGGCTCTTCGGGCCGATGGAGGAAGGCGGGCAGATCCCGCTCGTCGAGGAGGCGCGGGGCGGCACGCTGGTGCTCGAGGACATCGAGGCGCTGAGCCAGCCCCTCCAGGCCCGGCTCCTGACCTTCATCAACGAGCAGGGCATCCCGGCCGAAACCCGGATCATCGGCATCTGCAACGACCACGAGCAGGGCCGCACCGTCGAGGACGTGCTGCGCCCCGACCTCTACTTCCGGCTCGCCGCGCTGAAGATCGTGCTGCCGCCCCTGCGCTCGCGCGGCGAGGACATCCTGACGCTCTTCACCCGGCTCGCCGAACAGTTCGCCGAGGAATACGGCTGCGATGCGCCGCAGGTGACGGCGCAGGAGGCCGCCCAGCTTCTCCAGGCACCCTGGCCCGGCAACGTCCGCCAGCTGATCAACGTGGCCGAACGCGCGGTTCTCCAGAACCGCCGCGGTTCGGGCTCGATCGCCTCGCTCCTGATGGCCGAGAACGAGGAGGCGGGCCCGGCGATGACCACCGAGGGCAAGCCGCTGAAGGAATATGTCGAGAGCTTCGAGAAGATGCTGATCGACAACACCATGCGCCGCCACAAGGGTTCCATCGCCAACGTGATGGAGGAGTTGTGCCTGCCGCGCCGGACGCTGAACGAGAAGATGGCGAAATACGGGTTGCAGCGGTCGGACTACCTCTGAGGCGCGCGGGGCGGCCACGGCGCCCCCGCTGAAGCATCGGCGGAGACAGCCTCCGCCGATGATGTGATCAGGCCCCGGTTCCCGCTGGCGACGCGCGGGGACGCGTCACTCGGCCGGCAGCGTGGCGGTGTAGCTCAGCACATCCACCGCCGCGTCGAGCGGAAACGCCCGAAGATTCACCATCGCGACTCCCGTGTGCGCATTCAGGATCTTGTTCAGGACCTCGTCGGGGACGGTGGTCGCCTCGGTGCCGACATAGGCGTGTTCGCCGTCGTCGCCCCAGTCCAGGAATCTTCCGTCGAAGCCGTGACATGCCGCGCAGACGGTCTGGAAGATGCCACGACCGCGATCGGGGTCGCCCGCGATGATCGCCCGCGTTTCGCCGTCGACGATGGTGCTCATGTCCACCTGCCCGCGCGAGACGAAGGCCGCGATCCTTGCGAGTTCGTCATCCTCGATCATCTCGGGCGTGTAGCCGTGCAACGGCGCGCGCAGAAGCGCCGCGATTTCTGCCTCCGGCTTGCCGATTGCCCCCTCGATTCCCTTGATTCCCGTGTAATGGCTCCCCTTGCGGTAGACGCCGCCGGCACCCCGGTAGTCCCATCCGTGGCACTCCTTGCAGCGCCAGGTGTCCGGACCGGATTGCTCGCCCGTGGCGGGATAGGATGGATGGGTGCCTTCCGGCTCCTCCCGGTCCAGCGCCTCCCACCAGTTGTCATAGATGCGCCCGCCCGCCGCCAGAAGCCAGGGGTCTGATGGCGTTGCCGGCGCGCCGTGGATGAACTCCTGTGCTTCCGCGCCATCTTCGTCGTGATCATCGTCGTCGGCTTGGGTCGGTCCACCGGAAAATCCGAGTGTGACGGCGATGACGGCCCCTGCGACCCGCGCGGCCGCAGACAGTTTGCGCATGTTACGCACCCCTTCTGTGATGTGGAGCGCGTTTCCGTCCGGGATCATCGCTGGCGCGGTGATGCCTGTCCAGTGGTGCAAGGTCCGCTGGCGGGCTTCTCAGGGCTGGCGTCCGCGGGCCGAACCCGGGCCGGGCGCGGCACCACCCGGCGCAACGGCGGAGGGCGGAGGGCGGACGAATTTCTCCATTGTGTTTTGCCCGGCAACGCCCTTAATGTCACGCGACGCCGCATTCGCGCGCTCCGCGTGCCTGCGGCTCACTCAGATTCACTGCTCCGCCCGAGGGCCCGGCAAGGGTTCGGGACCGCCGGAAAGGGCAGGCCGACTGGCCGGAAGGCCGCAATTTGTCCCGTTCCGCAAGGACCGGGGCCCGAGTTGGGCGCCTTGGCGCCCTGGAAAGAACCGCGATGAAACGCGTGCGGATCGAGCAGCGGACGACAGGCCGGCCCTTGGCCGCCTCCGCCTTTGCCGCGCCGTCATTCGCTCCAGACATTGAGCGCCGTCCCGCCTTCCGTGCCGCAAGGCCCGGTCGCGGGCCTGCGTTCGGAAAGTATACATGGCCAAGAAAATGCTCATCGATGCCACCCACGCGGAGGAAACCCGCGTCGTGGTGGTCGACGGAAACAAGGTCGAGGAATTCGACTTCGAGACCGTCAATAAACGTCAGCTCCAGGGCAACATCTATCTAGCGAAGGTCACCCGGGTCGAACCGTCGCTCCAGGCGGCCTTCGTCGATTACGGCGGCAACCGCCACGGCTTCCTCGCGTTTTCGGAGATTCATCCGGACTACTATCAGATCCCGGTTGCCGACCGGCAGGCGCTTCTGGCCGAGGAGCGTGCCTATGCCGAGGCGATCGAGGACGAGGAGAACGGCCGCTCGCGCCGCCGTGGCCGCTCGCAGTCCAGGGCGGAAAAGGCCGCCGCCGCCGATGCGGTTGCTACCAGCGACGACATCCCCGGCATGACCATCGTCGACCTCGACGAGGAGGCCGGCGAGGCCGCCGCCGGGGCTGCGGCGGAAGCCGCGGACGCGCCCGCCGCGGCCAAATCCCGGGACGATGGCCCGGCCGAAAGCCCGGCGGAACCCGCGGCCGAGCGCGAAGAGCCCTACGTCGCCGCCGATCATGCCTCCGACACCGACGAGGAGATCGAATCGGTCGCCGAGGAGGACGTGGCCGACGAGATCCGCCAGCCGAGGAAGCCCCGCCCGCGCCGCTACAAGATCCAGGAAGTGATCAAGGTCCGGCAGATCATGCTGGTCCAGGTCGTCAAGGAAGAACGCGGCAACAAGGGCGCGGCGCTGACCACCTACCTCTCGCTCGCCGGCCGCTACTGCGTGCTGATGCCCAACACCGCCCGCGGTGGCGGCATCTCGCGCAAGATCACCAACGCCGCCGACCGCAAGAAGCTGAAGGAAATCGCCGGCGAGATCGAGGTGCCGGACGGCGCCGGGCTGATCATCCGCACCGCCGGCAGCCAGCGCACCAAGGCCGAGATCAAGCGCGACTACGAATATCTGATGCGGCTCTGGGAACAGATCCGCGACCTCACGCTGAAGTCGATCGCCCCGGCGCCGATCTACGAGGAAGGCGACCTGATCAAGCGCTCGATCCGCGACCTCTATTCCAAGGACATCGACGAGGTTCTGGTCGAGGGCGAGACCGGCTATCGCGCGGCCAAGGACTTCATGAAGATGATCATGCCGTCCCACGCCAAGAACGTGAAACACTACGCCGAGACGCTGCCGCTCTTCGCGCGCTTCCAGGTGGAAAGCTATCTGGCGGCGATGTTCAACCCGACGGTGCAGCTCAAGTCGGGGGGCTACATCGTCATCGGCGTGACCGAGGCGCTGGTCGCCATCGACGTCAACTCGGGCCGTGCGACCAAGGAAGGCTCGATCGAGGAGACCGCGCTCAAGACCAACATCGAGGCGTCCGAGGAAATCGCCCGACAGCTTCGTCTGCGCGACCTCGCCGGCCTGATCGTCATCGACTTCATCGACATGGAAGAGCGCAAGAACAACGCCGCCGTCGAGAAGCGCCTGAAGGAAAAGCTGAAGACCGACCGCGCCCGCATCCAGGTCGGCCGCATCTCGGGCTTCGGGCTTCTGGAGATGAGCCGCCAGCGGCTGCGCCCCGGGATGATCGAATCGACGACCGCGCCCTGCCCGCATTGCCACGGCACCGGCATCATCCGCTCCGACGACAGCCTGGCGTTGCAGATCCTCCGCCAGCTCGAGGAGGAGGGAACGCGCAAGCGTTCGAAGGAGGTCCTGCTCAAGGCCCCCGTCGGCATCATCAACTTCCTCATCAACCAGAAGCGCGAACACCTGGCGCAGATCGAGGCGCGCTACGGCATGTCGATCCGGCTCGAGGCCGACCCGGCGATGGTCAGCCCCGACTTCGACATCGACAAGTTCAAGACCGCGACGCGCCAGGTGCCCGAGGCCGCGACGCCGGTCGTCTCGGTCGATGCGCTGAGGATCGCCGAGGAGGACGAGATCGAGGCCGAGACCGAGACCGAGGTTGAGGAGGACGAGGTCGAGGAGGCGGAGGACGAGGCCGCCGAAGCACCCGCGGCGTCGGGCGGCGAGGGCGAGCCCGGCCGCAAGAAGAAGCGGCGCCGGCGCCGCCGGCGGAAGCCGGGCGGGGCAGAGCGCGCCGAGGGCGGCCAGTCGCCGGCAGAGGCGGCGGAGGTCGGGGAAGCGGTGGCGCCCGCCGAGGCTGAGGCTGTGGCCGAGACCGTGGCCGAGACCGTGGCCGAACCGGCCGGCGAGGCTGGCGCCGAGCCGCCGGCCGAGGCCGCGCCCAAGCCCAAATCGACCCGCAGCCGCAGCCGTGCCAAGGCGAAGCCCGCCGAACCCGCAGCGGAGCCCGCTGTCGCACCCGGGCCCGAAGCGGCGGTCGCCGCGGAACCGGCCGAGCCCGCGGCAAAGCCGAAGCGGCGCAGCCCGCGGAAGGCGGCCGACGAGAGTGCCGCCGGGACGCCGGCAAAGCCGAAGACCAGCCGCAGCCGGTCGAAGGCCAAGGCCGCGCCCGCCGAGGCCGGGGCGGTGATGGCCGCGCCTGCCGCCGAGGCGGCCCCGGCAGCCGAACCCGAGCCGGAGCTTGCCGTGGCGCGCGCGGCGCCGACGCCGATGCCGGCGCCGGAACCCGCCGCCGCGACCGCGGCGCTCCAGCCCGACCCCGAGGACCGGGCCGCGCCGGAACCCGGGGAACCGGCGAAGCCCCGCAAGCGCGGCTGGTGGTCGCTCGGGCGCTGAGGGCCTTCTGAAACCGCAAGGAACGCCGGGCCGCGGGCCCGGCGTTCCTGCCTTTCGCGTCCGCCGGGCGGCGTGACACAAAGCCCCCGTGACGGCGCCCGTGGCATCGGCTAGAGGTGGCCCATGTTGGAAACAGGCATCATGGACGCGGGCTTTGCGCTCGCCGCGCTGATCGCGCTCCTGGCGGGCGTGCTCTCCTTCGTCAGCCCCTGCGTGCTGCCGATCGTGCCGCCCTATCTCGCCTACATGGGCGGCATCAGCATGGCCGAGATGGACGAGGGCACAGGTTCCGAGAGGGGCGGCCGGCGGCACAGCCCAGCGCTGGTGGCGGCGCTCTTCTTCGTGCTCGGGCTTTCGACCGTCTTTCTCTTCCTCGGCTTCACCGCCTCGGCCTTCGGCCAGTTCTTCCTGAAGAACCAGGGCTGGTTCAACACGCTGGCCGGGATCATGGTGATGGTCTTCGGCGCGCATTTCCTCGGTGTCATCCGCATCGGCTTTCTCAACCGCGAGGCGCGGATCGACGCCGGCGACCGTGGGGGCTCGGCCTTCGGCGCCTATCTCCTCGGCCTTGCCTTCGCCTTCGGCTGGACCCCCTGCATCGGCCCGCAGCTCGGCATGATCCTGGCGCTTGCCGCGCAGGATGGCTCGATCGGCCGCGGCACCGCGCTCCTCGCCGTCTATGCCGTGGGTCTCGGCATCCCGTTCCTGCTGGTGGCGGCCTTCTTCCCGCGGCTGAAGGGGTTCATGACCTTCCTCAAGCGCCACATGGACCGGATCGAGCGGATCATGGGGCTGCTCTTGTGGACGATCGGTCTTCTGATGCTGACGGGGGGCTTCAGCCAGTTCTCCTACTGGCTTCTGGAAACCTTCCCCGCGCTCGCGCAGCTCGGCTGACTCAGCCGCCGCAGGTCGCGGCGGAAAGCGTCGCCAGCGCCGCCTTGCCCTCGGCCACGGTCATGTAGCGGGTCCAGCCCATGCGGTAGGCGACCCCGTCCGCGCCGGTGTTGATGTATTCCGCGCGCACCGTGCCGTCCCGGCCGAGGAACAGCAGCCGGCCGGAGTTCTCCTCCTCCACCATCGCGGTGCCGTCGGGAAGCACGGTGAAGAGCCCCTCGAACAGCGTCTTGACGTCCGCCTTCTCCAGCGCCGCATCCCAGGGCTCGGAGGTCTCGCCGGTGGCGAAGTCATAGACGGTGATCTCGTTCGTGCCGTGGACCCGCGCCAGCGTGCCCCGCTCGTAGGCGTTGTTGTTGAAGACGGCGATGCGGCTGTCGTCGAGGATGTCGACATCGTGCTGGGCAAGCCAGGGGCCTTGGTGCGTCCACACGATCTCGTTCGTCGCCGGGCGGTAGAGCATGACCATCGACATGTGCCGGAAGCTCAGGAACAGGTCGCCCGCCTTCCAGTAGGGGCCGTCCTTCAGCACCGGCTGGATGTCGTTCAGGTGGACCGGATCCTTCTGGTAGTCTCCGGCGGTGAACATCGCGTATTCCATCCCGTGATCGAGCAGGATCTGGGTCAGCGACTTCTGCCACAGAATCTCGCCCTTCGGCCCGATGTGCACGAGCGCATCGTCGGCGAAATCCGGCGCCACACCCTCGACCGGGCTCGGCTCCGCATATCCCGGAATCCACCACCCGCCCGCGCCGTCGCTTTCCGTCGCATGATGCAGAAGGACGCCATACTGGCTCCAGAGTTTTTCCGAACAGGCACCAAGCCCGTAGAGGTAGGACTGGTGATCCTTGATCACCAATGTGCCGTCATCGGCCAGAATGGGATGGATCGCGCGATAATGCTCGGTGTCCCAGTTGCTGTATTCGGCGATTCGCGACGTGTGCGGCGCGTCGGCCAGAAGGCTGTCGGCGTCGGGCAGCCATTCGTGCATCACCGCCCCGTCGGCGAGCGCGACGAACTGCACGACGTGGCGCGTGCGATCGCCGTCGTAGCGCGACAGCAGCACATAGCCCTCGGGCCTGGCGCCTTCCGCGAAGGTCCAGCCCGCCGGTCGGTCGGCGAAGCGGTGCGGCGAGAAGGCAGCCATCGCCATGTCGCGCGCGAGAAGCGTCTTCAGCGTGTCGGGAATCTCGGCCACCGTCACCGCGGCCTCGCCCGCCGGCCCGAACCGGCCGGTTCCGCGCTCGCCGTCGAGCACCGCCGCGCCGAAGCCCACGACGCCCAGAAGGCCCAGAAGGGCAAGCAGGAGAACCGCCCAGACCTCGATTTTCCGGAAGAGGAATCCCTGCATCAAAGCCCCCGTTGGACGCCTATTTTCCCGTCCCTGCCGACAGTATCATGCGGCCCGCGCACGACCTAGCGTGATTGCGGGCAGGAGACTGCGTCCTGTGCTAAGGATTTCAAGCCGATGGACGTCGATTCGCCCGCCCGGACCGGGCGCGCGGCCGGCGCCGCGGCGACGCATCGGTTGCCCGTCACGGGTGACGACAGGATTTTTGAACGATGAATTTCGCGGCGGGACAGGCTGGGGGGCCGGGGCGGCACGGGGGCATCACCCCCGGACGCCCGTTCGTCGCATCCGGGCCGGCGGCAGGGCACCGCCCGGCCCGGACCAATGGCTCAGGCGGTCCAGCGCAGCGCGCCGTCGAGCCGTCCGCCCGCCACATGCCCGCGCAGGACGTTCAGCCGGATGAAGCGGCTTTCGCGCACCGCCGTCTCGGCGAAGTCGATGGCGCGCACCTGATCGGCCAGTTCGCGCACCGCCTGGGCGAAGTCCTTGCCCGGCTGGTGATCCGGCGCAAGCGCCTGGAAGCGAGAGAAATCAACGCGGTAGCTCCGCTTGTCGGGGGCGGCGCTGGTGTTGATCTCGACCGCGACGCCGCCAAGCACCGCCGCCACGTCCTGCGCCAGCCGGCCGACCTGCCAGGTCCAGTCCTGGCTGCCGACATTGACCTCGACAAGGGCGTCGCCCGCGCGCACCAGCGCCCATTCGATCGCCCGGGCCATGTCCTCGACATGGATCAGCGGGCGCCAGGGCGAGCCGTCCGACAGCACCTCGATCCGCCCCGTGCGCAGCGCCGTCGCGACGAAGTCGTTGAGCACGAGGTCGAGCCGCAGCATCGGGCTCGCGCCGCAGGCGGTCGAGAAGCGCAGGCTGGTGACCATGAAGCCCGCGCCTGCGAGCGGGCGCAGCCCCTCCTCGGTCGCCACCTTCGAGCGCGCATAGGCGGTCAGCGGGTTCAGCGTGTCGGTCTCCTTGCGGAAGCTGTCGGAGCCCGCGCCATACATCGAGCAGGACGAGGCGAAGACGAAGCGCTTCACGCCCGCGGCCTTGGCGGCCCGCGCGGCCTTCAGCACGGCGGCCGAATTGATGTCGGCGGTGGCGTCCTCGAACTCCTTGCCGATCGGGTCGTTGGACACGGCGGCAAGCGCCACGACGGCGTCGAAGCCCCGGAAATCGGCCTCGGTCAGGTCGCGCACGTCGCCCCGGTGCTGGCTTGCGAAAGCACCGTCGGGGAAGGGCGCGGCCTCCGAGCCCTTGAACCAGTTGGCGTCGAGCCCGTGGATTTCCGCGCCGGGCAGGGCGCGGGCCAGGTGGCGGGCGGCGACCGGGCCGACATAGCCGCGGTGGCCGATCATCAGTATCTTCATGGTCAATGCCTTCCTTCCCAAATGCCGCCCCCGCCGGCCTCCGCCCGCCCCTCGGGGCGCGCCCGGGTCCGGGGCAGGGGGCGTTCGCTCGTTCCGGCCCGCATCTGTAGCGTGGTGCCGGTCTTTGTGCTACCCCGCAGCGGCGGGGGCGCGGAACCGTCCGGGCGGGACTGCCCGGACGGACAGCCCGGACGGGGCATCGGCGGCGGCAGGCCGCGGGGCCCGGCCGGGGGTCTTTGCACCAAGGAGTCAGCCCGATGAAATGCGTCCTTCTCGCCGGCGGCCTCGGCACAAGGCTTGCCGAGGAAACCGTCCGCATCCCCAAGCCGATGGTGGAAATCGGCGGCCGGCCGATCCTGTGGCACATCATGAAG
>JAUQYA010000079.1 GCA_030837785.1 Albidovulum sp. | reverse complement strand
ATGTGGCTTGCGATGTGGTGCGCGGCTTCGTGGCCCATGACGAAGGCCAGCTCGTCGGCGTTGCGCGCCTCGGCGATCAGCGGCAGCGTGAAGGCGATGATCGGCCGGCCGGCGGAATCGAGCGTCTGGTAGGCGTTCGGCGGCTGGCCGCGGCGATCGTCGACGACGATGCGGAAATCGCAGTTCGTACGGGCGCGGCGGGCGAGGCATTCCTGCTCGATCACCGGCTCCATCCGCCGGACCACGCCGACGAAGTTCGCGGCCGCGGTCTCGGGCGACACCGGAGCGCCGGCGTCCGGCAACGGGGCGAGGGGCGGGGATTGCGGCGGCGCCGTTTCGACGCAGCCCGCAAGGACGAGCGCCACTGTCGTCAAGATCACCTTTTTCATGAGCCTCTCCCGGGCCTTTCCTGCTCTCGCCCACCAAGGTAGCGCCTGAGGCAGGCGGCGAAAAGCCCTGCCTGCCCGCTTTCACGACGGGGTGACGCACTCCGCGGTCGGCCATTGTGAAAGCCCCCCCGGCACGCTAGCCTTTGCCCATGTTCACCATCGAGCACGACTTCGACGCCACCGTCATCACCCTCGTGGACGAGGGCCGCCCTCATCTGGAAGAAGACGTGACGATCCAGGCCTTCGAGGATTGCGTGACGGTGGAGCAATACGACCCGCGCCGCGACGAGGTGGTGAAGGTCGTGCTGTCGATGGCCCAGGTCAACGAACTGGCCGCGGCGCTCAACCTGCCCGAAGGCATCTACCGGGTCGCCCCCAGGACCAAGGGCTGAGTCAGCCGCCGAACCACTGCGACCAGAGCCCGGCCGCCCAGAACATCAGGCTGAGGATGATCATCAGAAGGCCGATGCCGAACTTGTCGCGCATGGCGAAGACGATCGGGTCGTAGTCCTGCTTGCCATACCAGCCGAGCATCACCATCCGCACCAGCCAGAGCGCCATCGGCACCATCGCCACCCAGAGAATCCAGGTCGTGGGATAAAGCGCGCGCCCCTGATCGCTGAGCGAGTAGAGGAAGAAGATGACGAGCGCCCAGAAGGTGCCGAGCATGGCGACGTTCAGAAGGTCGCCCCGGTCGGGCCGGCCGTAGCCGCGCCCCGGCAACCGCTCGTCCGAGGTGGCGAGCGTCAGTTCCGTCAGCCGCTTCACGCAGCCGAGCGTGATGAAGATCGGGAAGATGAAGATCAGCATGTAGACGGAGACATCGACGCTGGCGGCCGCGGCGCCGGCGATCACCCGGATGGTATAGAGCGCGGCAAGCGCGGAAATGTCGATCCAGCGCATCCGCTTCAGCTTCAGCGAATAGGCGAGCGAGGTGACCATGTAGAGCACGACGACGCCGAAGAACGCGAGGTTGAGCGCCGCCGCGACACCGAGCGCGATGACCGCGAGCGCCGCGAAGGCCGCCATGCCGACGGTGATCGGCACGTCGCCGCTGGCGAAGGGCCGGCGGCATTTCGTCGGGTGAAGGCGGTCCGCCTCGAGGTCGAGAAGGTCGTTGACGATGTAGATCGAGGACGCCGCCGCCGAGAAGGCAACGATCCCCCAGAGGATCGGGACCAGCGTGGCGAGGTCGAAGCGGTGCGCCGCGATCATCGCGAGGAACAGCAGGACGTTCTTCACCCACTGATGCGGGCGCAGCGCCTTCACCAGCGCGCGCCAGTTCCAGCCGCCGCCGATCTCCACCACGTTCTGCCCGCGCGCGGCCAGTTCGCGCGCCTGCGGCACCTGGCCCACCACGATGGCGTTTTCGGCGCGTTCCCAAACCGCCATGTCCACGGTGTTGTCGCCGGCATAGTCGAAGCCCCGTTCGCCATAGGCGCCGACCAGTTCCGCGGCCTTCAGCGGCCCCTTGAGGTTGCGCGTGACATCTGAGGCGAAGACGCGTTCGGACAGGCCATAGTCGGCGGCAAGGCGGGTGACGAGGCTCCGGTCGGAGGCCGAGGCCAGCACGACCTCGCGTCCGGCCATGCGGCTGCGCAGCGCAAGGTCCGCGACTTCGGGGTTCACCGGCAGAAGGTCGGTGCGGATCGGTGCGATGCGGGCAAGCTCGGCCTTCAGACGCTCGGGGTGGCGGAAGTTCGCCGCCGTGGCCCTGATCGTGGCGATCGGGTCGCTGCCCAGCCCCGCCCAGAACGTCTCGAACAGCATGTCGGTTTTCAGAAACGTCCCGTCGACGTCGAGGACGAGCGGCTTCACCACGGTCATGTCCGGACACTCACCCCTTCACGGCAAAGACGCAGCCGTCGGTCACCAGTTCCGGCGGCGTGACGCAGAGCCCCCGCGCCACCGCCCAGGCCGCGAGAACCTTGGGCACGTAGGCGCGGGTTTCGGCATAGGGCGGCACGCCGCCGTTCGATTTCACCGCATTCTCGCCGGCGTTGTAGGCGGCCAGCACCATCAGCGGATCGCGGTCGAATTCCTTCATCAGCCAGTCGAGATAGGCAACCCCGCCCTTGATGTTGTCGACCGGATTGGCGCTGTCGGCCACGCCGAAGCGGTCGGCGGTGGCGGGGATGAGCTGCATCAGCCCGACTGCGCCGGCGGTGGACACCGCATCCACCCTGCCCCCGCTTTCGATGCCGATGACGGCAAGGACAAGCGCTGGCGAGACCTCGGTGCCGATGGTGGCCTTGAGGATCTCGGCGCCGTGCACTGTCGCAATTTCCTGCAGCCGCTGGAGCCGCGGCGCCGGCACCTGGGTTCCGTCGGGGCCCTGCGTCAGCGCGGAAAGCGCGGTCGGGAAGCGCCCGTCGCGGGCGCCGAGCGCGGGCGAGACCCTGTCCCAGTACCAGTCGTAGGCGCTGGGGACCGGCACCGCGGGTTCGAGCCCCGGGGCGGCCCCGCCATGCGGGATCGGATGTTCGGCCGGCGGCAGCGGGCCGGAGGCAAGCCGCTTGGCCTGTTCCTCGGGGTCGATCTGCACGGTGATCCGCTTCGCCGCCGTCGCCGCGGGGGCACTGATCCGCTTGAAGGTGAAATCGGCATAGCCGTTCACGCCCGTCGCGGCGGCGGCGCCAGGCGTCTCGGCGAATGCGATGCCGGCCGCAAACGCCAGCCCGGCGCCGCACGATAGAATTGGTGCGATGCCTCGCAGCATTCCGCCCAACCTGCCTCATGTTGTTTTCATTGGCTTTCTTGTCGCAGACTTCGCGGCCCAGGGCCAACGCTTTCGCCAGGCCCCGCGACCATTTCGGTTCGATTCGACGTTTCGGCAACAGGTGATGGCTTCCGGGTTGTGCGGTATGTCGATAAATTATTGCGTATTTTCAAATTGTTAAGCAGAGCCCGCGAGGCCGTTAAGACAACTTCAAAATGTACGATCGACGCCCAACTCCTGCCACGATTCGGAGGCCAGATAGGCCCATGCCGCGACGCAGACGGGGTCGGTTTGACCACCCCCGCCCCCGGCGGAGCGGATGGTGCAACGGGCGAACCTAACGGAGAGTGACATGAAATTTTTCAAGCTTGCGAAGCAGTTCAACAATGAAGAAGACGGCGCCGTCACGGTGGACTGGGTCGTGCTGACCGCCGCCGTCGTCGGCCTCGGCGTCGCCGCGCTCGCCGCGGTG
>JAUQYA010000078.1 GCA_030837785.1 Albidovulum sp. | reverse complement strand
TGCCGGCCCCGGCCGTGGCATAGTAGAGGAAATCCCTCCGGGTGCCTGCGTGATCTTCTGCGTGGGACACGTGCCTTTCTCCCTTGCTCTGGCCGAAGCACGGCCTGCGACAACGGGGCCACGGTTTCCCGCAGCCTTCAGGGGCGGTATTATCTGCCAAACACCGGGCCGTCCAGCCGTCAAAGGGGCGCACCCGGATGACTGTGACCCAGCCGCTTCAGCGGCTTGCGGCAGTCCCGGCAGAGGCCGGCCTGGCCTCGCGCCGGCCTGGTCGATCATCCGGCGGCGAGGCCAAGGGCAAGCCTCGCCGCAAACCCGGCGAAGAAGAGGCCGACCGCAGCCGAGATCGCCGGGGCGAGGCGCGCCCAGAGGCGGGCGGCGGGGGCGGTGGAGAAGGCCAGCGCATAGCCCGCATGGATCGAGAAGGCGAGCGTCGCGGCGCCAAGGCCGAGCACCGCGATGTCGCCTGCGCGCGCCTCTGCCGCGGGAAACAGCGAGAGAATCACGACCCAGGTCGTCAGCGCCTTGGGGTTCATCGCGTTGACCGCCAGCGACCGCGTGAAAGAGGCGCGCATGCCCAGGCCCGACCTGCCGGTGACCCGGCCCGCGCCGCCCTGCCAGCCGGCGAGGGCGGCCCGCAGGTATCGGCCCGCGAACCACAGCAGGAGACCGATCGCCAGAAGCGTCAGCGCCGTCCGTGCCGCCGGAACCGCCTGGAACACGGCCGCCATGCCGAGCGTCATGCCGAGACACCAGAGCCCGATGCCGACCGCGACCCCGGCCGCCGAGGCAAGACCGGCCTTCCGGCCCGAACCGAGCGCGGAGGCGATGGTGTTCAGAACATTCGGCCCCGGCGAGGCGATGTTCATCGCCAGCACGGCCCAGACCGTGAGGAAGGGCGCGAGGGGAAGCGTCACCTCAACCTTGCGGCGCGGTGGCCGTCATGCTGGCCCGCGCGGCAAAGCCGTCGTGCCAGGCGGCAAGGCGGGGATGGCCGTTCCGCCACTGGCGGGCAGCGTGGCGGAAGTCGAGGTAGGAGAGCGCACAGCCGAGCGCGATCTGCCCGATGTCGAGGGGCCCGGCGAGATGGTCCTGCCACCGCGCTTCCAGCATGTCGAGCGCGCGGGCGATCTTGGCCCACTGGCCTTCGGTCCAGGGGGCGAAGCGGATCTCTTCTGGCCTCAGGCGCGTCTCGTAGACGATGAGGAGCGCGGCCTCGAGGATGCCGTCGGCCGTCGCCTCCAGCGTCAGGCTGCGCCAGAGCCGCGGTGCCGCCGGATAGAGGCCCGCCCCGGCCCGGTCGTCGAGCCAGCGGCAGATCACCCGGCTGTCGTAAAGGGCCGTCCCGTCGTCGAGGACGAGTGCGGGGATTTTTCCCAGCGGGTTGACGTCGAGCGGCTGCGTGCCGGGGTCGAGCGGCGTGCCGGACGCCGAGACGACCTCGACATCGCCGGCCTGGCCGGTCTCGAGGAGAAGAACCATCACCTTGCGCCCGTAGGGCGTGGTCGGGGAATGATAGAGACGCACGGGAACCCTTTCAGGCCTTGCGGACGCGGAAGCGGCCGAGCGCTGCCGCGTCGATCTCGACCGTCGTGGCGCCGAAGCGGATCACCCGGCGGAAGCGGGCGGCGGCATTGGTCTGGCCGCGGTCCCCGGGGCGGTGAAATGCAAGCCCCTCGTCCATCCCGTCCATCGCATCTTCGGCCCGCTGGTCGGTCCGGCCCGGGCGCAGGGCGCGTTTCGCGCCATAGGCCACAAGCGCGACCACACCGACGCGGATCGCTGCAACGGCGACGGGGGCAAGCGGCAGCGGCATGGAACCCTCCTGTGGCTGATGCGGCGGATGCTAGGCGCGGGGGCGGCGACTGTCCATTCCAGTTTCGGGCGCGGGCGGTGCAGTTCAGCCGGGCTTGCGGGCCCTCAGATGCGTCGGGCAGTGTTCGCCAGTGTCGAGCACGGGGATCATCCGGCTCCAGATGCCGATGTTCTCGTCCACGAACGCCTGTCCGACGATCCGTGCCGCGGCCTCGCCAGCCGGGCCTTTCAGCCGTTCAAGCTCGTCGCGCGCCTGCTGCCGATACCAGGCGTTGCGGCTGATCACCTCGATCCGCTCGAATCCGGCGCGCTCCATCGCCTCGCGGTAGCGGCTGGGAGAGGCCATGCCGAAGTCGAGCCCCTCGGCGGCGATGTAGTCGGCCATCTGCGGCGAGGGCGGGCCGTCGGTGCCGATGAGCCAGTCGGAAGCGACGAAGCGGCCGCCCGGTTTCAGCACCCGGAACACCTCAGCCATCAGCGCCGCCTTGTCGGGGATGTGGACGATGGAATCCTTGGAAAAGACGATGTCGAAGGTCGCCGGCGGAAAGGGCAGCGGCCCCGGTGCGACCTTGAGGCAGCCGATCCGGTGCCCGAACCCCGCGCGCGCGATCAGCTCGCGGGCATGGGCAAGCACGGTATCCTCGACATCGATGCCGCAGACGTAGCCGGCGCCGTGGGCCTTCACCAGCGCGATGTCGATCCCGCCCGCGCCGCAGCCGATGTCCAGCACCGAGCGGCCGGCGAAATCTGTGCCCGCCACCAGCCGCGCCACTTCCTCGGGCCCGCCGGGCGACAGGAAGCCCTCGCCCCAGACCGCCTCCAGCATCCCGATCATCCGGTCGTGGTAATGTTCGCCTGCCACCTGTCCCATCACCTAGCCTTCGATCCGCATCGCCTCGAGTGCTGCCCAGTCCGCCGCGGGGATGACCCTGGCGGCATGGCTCGTGTCCTTCGTCCAGCCGAAGATGCAGAGGAAGGGCACCGGACCCACCTTGGTCAGATGCGGCGCCTCGGGAAGATTCCAGACCGGCTCGTGCGCGCCCTTGAGGATCAGGGGTGTGCCGGGGCCGAAGCGCCAGCCGTGCGGGCCGGTCAAGGGCGCGTAAAGCTCCGGTGCCGGGTGGGCGTGATCGCGGTAGAGGACATGCGGCGCGACGAGGAACAGGCCCAGGTCGAAATCCTCGGCCGGGATTGCGGCGCCGTCGCCGATGAGCGAGGCGAAGGCGTGACCGGTGCGAAAGGCCTCGCCGATCTCGTCGGGCGGATAGGCGTCGTAGGTAACCCAGTTCAGATGCGGCGCGGCATCGCCGATCGCCGCGGCAAGGGCGGGATGGCCGGGGGCGAGCGCGGCGAGCGCGGGGGCGAGCTGCGCCGCCGCCACCGGATTGGGCGCGGCAGAGGCTGTGACCGGCCCGCTCCGCCAGCGGGCGGTCAGGCTGCGCACCTCGGCCACGCCGGGGCCGGGAAGCGTGGCAAGGTAGCGGTCGACCTCTTCGACCAGAAGCCGGATGGCAAGCTCGGGTGCCCCGGCGGGCGGCAGGTCCAGGTTCAGGCCCCGCGCGGCAAGTAGCCCGGCGGGATCCTCCCGGTCGTGCGGCGAGCAGATGCGGTAGACCTCCAGCGCCTCGGGCGAGATCAGGCCCCTTCCGTGCAAGTGCATCGCCGCCGCGTAGCGCAGCCGCCCCGAGCCGGGCTGGCCGAGGGCCGCATGAAGGTCGGCCCTGGCGCGCGCGTCCTCCGCGCCGGTCAATTGTTCGCCTGATAGGCCATCCGCGCGTCGCGGTCGCGGCGCTTCTCGGCCCGGTTGAGGATGAACCCGGCGATGGCGACGCCGATGCCGACGATGCAGACGGTGATCGTCGCCAGCGCGTTGATGTCGGGCGTCACGCCCAGCTTCACCTTCGACCAGATCAGGATCGGCAACGTCGTCGCGCCCGGGCCGGTGGTGAAGTTGGTGATCACCACATCGTCGAGCGAGATGGTGAAGGCCAGAAGCCAGCCCGAGAGGATCGCGGGAGAGATGATCGGCAAGGTGATGTCGCGCATCACCTGCCAGGGGCGGGAGCCGAGGTCCATCGCCGCCTCCTCCACCGCAGCGTCGGTTTCGGACAGTCGGGAATGCACGATCGTCGTCACGAAGACCATCGAGAAGGTGATGTGGGCCAGCGTCACCGTGGTGGCGCCGCGGCTGGCCGGCCAGCCGATCCACTCCGCCATCAGGATGAAGAGCATGAGCGAGGCGATGCCGGTGATGACCTCGGGCATGACCAGGGGCGCGGTCACGAGCCCGGCAAAGAGCGTGCGCCCCCGGAAGCGCTTGAACCGGGCCAGCGCGATCCCCGCCATCGTGCCGAAGATCGTGGCCATCGTCGCGCTGAGCAGCGCGATCTTCAAGGACAGGAGGGCGGCGGTCAGGATCTGCCGGTTCGAGAGGAGCGAGACATACCACTTGGTCGAGAATCCGCCCCAGACCGTGGCCAGCCGCGAGCCGTTGAAGGAATAGACCATCATCGACAGGATCGGGACGTAGAAGAAGGCGAAGCCGAAGCAGAGCATGGTGACGAGGAAGGCGGAGCGGCGGCGCATCAGGCTTCCTCCTTCCGCTTCTCGTGCGCCTTGCTCTCGTAATGAGTGTAAAGCATCATCGGCACGACGAGGAGCAGGAGAAGCGCCACCGACACCGCCGAGGCCATCGGCCAGTCGCGCGCCGACGCGAATTCGTCGGAGATCACCCGGCCGATCATCGGCTGGGCCGAACTGCCGACGAGCGAGGGGATGATCAGCTCGCCCGAGGCCGGGATGAAGACCAGAAGCCCGCCGGCGATGATCCCGGGGACGGAGAGCGGCAGGGTGATGTCGAGGAACACCCGGAACGGGCGCGAGCCGAGGTCC
>JAUQYA010000077.1 GCA_030837785.1 Albidovulum sp. | reverse complement strand
GAAGGATACAGGGGTGGCGAACTCTTTGATGTCATGGATAATACTCTTGAGAACCATTATGCACAGATAAAGATCCGTATGTTCAAGGACAAAATAGCAAAACATGGGAGTAATTCTGCCATTGCGGTCCAGATGGTAAATCAACTTCACGATGAGATAGCAAAGCGTCAGATGACTCTAGAAGAGCTAAAAATTGAGTTCAAAGCAGGGAATATAACAATTGAAGAGGATGTTGTTGCGGCCTTGAAGCGCGCCCAGCTTGATGCAAAATATAATGCCAAAATAGCAAAAGAGATGGCGATTATCTCAAAAGAAGTTATAAAGGATGAAGAGTCGGGGAAGAAATTCGATAAATTACTTGAGATAGAGAGCAACAAGGATCAGGAAAGGAAAGACTCTGAGACTCAAGTAGAATCTAATGTAACTATAAAAGAAGACCATAAAGATACATCGGAAGTCGTGAAGGATGAAGAGTCAGGGGAGATATTGAAAAAATTACTTGAGATAGAGAACAACAAGGATCAGGAAAGGAAAGACTCTGAGACTCAAGTAAAATCTAATGTAACTATAAAAGAAGACCATAAAGATACATCGGAAGTTGTGAAGGATGAAGAGCCAGGGGAGATATTGAAAAAATTACTTGAGATAGAGAACAAATTGGATCAGGAAAGGAAAGACTTTGAAACTCATGTAAGATATAATGTGGCTGTAGAAAACTATGAAGATACAGTCGAAGACTATGAAGACACAGCCGAAAACCATGAAGATACAGTCGAAGACAATATGGATGAAGGATCAGGGAATAAATATGATAAATCACCTGAGAAAGTGAACAAGGATGATAAAGAAAGGGAAGAGTCTGCGACGCATGTAATACCAAATGTAACTGTAGAACCTACTGTAACTGCCAATGTAACTGTAGAACCTACTGAAACTGCTAATGCAACTGTAGAACCTACTGAGACTACTAATGCAACTGTAGAACCTACTGAAACTGCTAATGCAACTGTAGAACCTACTGAAACTGTAGAACCTACTGAGACTGTAGAATATACTGAAACTGTAGAACCTACTGAAACTGTAGAATATACTGAAACTGTAGAAGAGAACAATAAAGATACTGTGGCCGGAAATCAATCCGATAAATTACTTGAGACAGAGAACACCAGGGATCAGCAAGATGCTAATACCCAGGGCAAGGACAAAGGAAACGATAATCAAACCCAGGAATGAGGGGGAGTTATGGATAATATGGTGGTTACAAATGAATGTATGTTTTAATAAAAAGAAAGAGTTAGCAGTCAAAGGAATAATTGCAATACTCCCGGCATTTAATGAGGAAATCTCTATTGGCAGCATGGTGCTTCACGCAAGAGATCACGCAGAAAGGGTGATCGTTGTAGTTGATGGAAGCTCTGACCGCACTGCTGAGATCGCTGGGCTTGCAGGTGCTGAAGTTATTCGCCATACGAAGAACATGGGGAAAGGCGTGGCTCTTAAGACCGGTTTTGATCTAGCGGGACGAAATGGCGCGAAGGTCATTGTAACGATGGATACAGACGGCCAGCATGACCCTGAAGAA
>JAUQYA010000076.1 GCA_030837785.1 Albidovulum sp. | reverse complement strand
ACCAGCCCTGCGCAGCCTTATGATCTGGTTCCGCAAGGCCTCCTGCGCTTCTTGATTCAGTGTTCGTGCATCGATCTTTTCCATGCCCGAACGATATCACAAACCGGCTTTTTATGCACTATTTAATTGCCGTGGTAATAGAATCATCACGAATCCTGCACTCAAGAGATATAGACTCGAAGGCTCTGGTATTGGAGCAATTCCAGCTGAAACTGCGCGACCTGAAACATTTTCATATGCATAATCTACCAACGTAACTTCGTTTAACGCATTGGTATTTAAACGGATCCATCCGTAATAGGAATCAAGCCCCGCATTCAATTCAAAACCCAAATATTTATTCTTTTGGTTGTTCCATATACCTCCATGGACGACAGAGGGATCGTTCCACATATCGATAGTGGTCCACAACATTGAGTCATTTGAAATGAATGACCACAATAAACCAGTTGGTGGGGTAGGACCTATAAGCTGACCATAGTCAAGAGGAGCTTTTGCCCCAGGGTATCCGCCAAAACCTGCGAGTTCCGAGTTGAGAAAGCGTATGTCAAAATTCATCCCAGCATCATAGCCATTCTGAGAGAAACCGTTGCCAAAAGCCCAGGTTCGCCAGCCAGTGATAAAGTCACTGCTTCCGTCCTTGTTGATGTCAATATTAAAGTCTGGTCCGACAAGATCGAGTTTTCCTGAATAGACCATTGTTGCCATGGCAGGAAAAGCTGTCAGGAAGAGGAGCAGGGTAACGGCCAAAACGAATGGTTTCATATGCTTCATTTGATTTGCCTCCTTGTTTCGAACGTGCGGCTTCAGGGGCCGGCGCGTAGCGACGGTCCCCTGGAAGTACGGGTTCATTTACATCGAGGACGTGCCAGAGAGTTGTGCAGTTATTGCATTCAAACAGGAGTTTTCGATTTGGCAGAGGAAACAGTTTGAGAGAGCATTTAGGGCAACAATAGTTGCGGATACGCCAGCGGCGCAATAATGCCCATGCTGCAAACCCACCAAAAAGCAGCAGTAAATTGACCAATGAAAAACTGGAATCCCAAGAAAAATTCACCTCAGTGGCTAATGAATACACAAGTGTCGGCCCGATAAGTAACAGGGAAGCCGATAACATATTTATTATTGCCCATCGCCAGTCATACCGAAAAGTACCACTGATTTTGTGAATGAAAGGTTTGGCCTCTAATCCAAGTTTCATGAGTAATTGTCTTTGATCATCTGGTGATGCAAGCATGAACTCGCCGATAAAATGTTTGTCATCGTTATAAACTAAAATTCTGCCAATGATCAAAGCAGCTAAAATAGCAATAAGCCACGCAAATCTTATCTCAAATTTTAATGCAATCGCAGAAACGAAACTCACTAATCCAAAACAAAAGACGATTAACCATTGACGAATATTCATGTTTATCCTGTTCACCGAACGTCAGGCTTCAGGGGCCGGCGCGTAGCGACGGTCCCCTGGAAGTACCCGTTGGAATCTCTCATTGTATTGCTGGTGCTTGCTTTACATTGGATTCGTATTTAGATTTGTATTTTGAATATTGAGTTAAAATTTTGAGATGATACGCATCTCTTTTTTCTTTTGGCAATTCATATACTTTTTGTTCAAGATAAGGTGCTGAATTATGAAGTTGTTTCTCCAAAATTATTATAGCTTCAGACTCATTACCGGCTCTTAAATTTTCTAAGGAGCGAATTGCATGAATAGATTGATATGCAGCTGATGCAATTGCATAACGCATAGCCACTTTTGTACAGTAATAACCGACAATTTCGCCACTTATGTATGCCCCACAACAAAACGAAACAAACAACAGTAAATAAAATTTTCTTTTTGACATTATTTTTAGTTTCACCCTCCAACGTCAGGCTTCAGGGGCCGGCGCGTAGCGACGGTCCCCTGGAAGTACCCGTTGGGCAACGGCGCCCTTGTCAAATGTCTAGCTTTGTCATTGACACTTTGACATCTTTAGATGCTTTGGGTGCATCTTACAAGTTAGATATCGCTTTCACTGAGTTTCCGCTTGTTTTGTATTTCTTATTTTTTGATTGGATCGTCTTTATCAAACTATCTATTATCGAAATCTTTCTTGCCCTTCATCATAATGCTTAACCCAACTATTACCGTAACGGCACTAAGCATGCTGCTATAGCGAATAATTCCAATTCCAA
>JAUQYA010000011.1 GCA_030837785.1 Albidovulum sp. | reverse complement strand
GGCGCTGACCTCGGGCGCGGCGCTGGCCGATCCGGCGATCATCTACGACCTCGGCGGCAAGTTCGACAAATCCTTCAACGAAGCGGCCTTCAACGGCGCCGAGAAGTGGAAGGCCGAGACCGGCGGCACCTACAAGGAGCTTGAGATGCAGTCCGAGGCCCAGCGCGAACAGGCGCTGCGCCGTCTGGCCGAGGCGGGCGCGAACCCGGTGGTGATGACCGGCTTCGCCTTCGGCGACGTGCTGAACAAGGTGGCGCCCGACTTCCCGGACACCAGGTTCGCGATCATCGACATGGTCGTCGAACAGCCGAACGTGAAATCGGTGGTCTTCAACGAACACGAAGGCTCCTATCTCGTCGGCATGATGGCGGCGATGGCCTCGAAGACCGGCACCGTGGGCTTCATCGGTGGCATGGACATCCCGCTGATCCGCAAGTTCGGCTGCGGCTATGCCGAAGGGGTCAAGGCGGTGAACCCGGACGCCAAGCTGGTGATGAACATGACCGGCACCACGCCCGCCGCCTGGAACGACCCGGTCAAGGGCGCCGAGCTTGCCAAGGCGCAGAAGGCGCAGGGCGCCGACGTGATCTATGCCGCCGCCGGCGGCACCGGCATCGGCGTCCTGCAGGCCGCGGCCGACGAGGGGATCCTGTCGATCGGCGTCGACAGCAACCAGAACTACCTGCATCCCGGCCAGGTGCTGACCTCGATGGTCAAGCGCGTCGACAACGCGGTCTATGAAGCCTTCAAGGAAGGCGCCGAGATGACCACGGGCGTCAACGTCATGGGCCTTGCCAACGACGGCGTCGGCTATGCGATGGACGAGAACAACGCCAGCCTCGTCACCGACGACATGAAGGCGAAGGTCGAGGAGGCCGCCGCCAAGATCAAGTCCGGCGAAATCGCCGTGCACGACTACATGTCCGACAACGCCTGCCCGGCCGCGACCTTCTGATGGAGCCGGGCGAGGCGACAGGGCGGCCGGAAGCGGCCGCCCCCCTTGCCATCGAACTGAAGGGCATATCGAAAGCCTTCGGGCCGGTGCAGGCCAACAAGGACATTTCGATCCGGGTGGCGAAGGGCACGATCCACGGCATCATCGGCGAGAACGGCGCCGGCAAGTCCACGCTGATGTCGATCCTCTACGGCTTCTACAAGGCCGACGCGGGCGAGATTCTCATCAACGGCCACCCGACGCAGATTCCCGACAGCCAGGCCGCGATCCGCGCCGGCATCGGCATGGTCTTCCAGCATTTCAAGCTGGTGCAGAACTTCACCGTGCTGGAAAACGTCATCCTCGGCGCCGAGGACGGCGCGCTGCTCAGGCCCTCGCTGGCCAAGGCACGCAAGGTTCTGGCCGAGCTTGCCCGCGAATACGAGCTGGACGTCGACCCCGACGCGGTGGTCGAGGAGCTTTCCGTCGGCCACCAGCAGCGGGTGGAGATCCTCAAGGCGCTCTACCGCAACGCCGAGATCCTGATCCTCGACGAGCCCACGGGCGTGCTCACCCCCGACGAGGCCGATCACCTGTTCCGCATCCTCCACGGGCTGAAGGAGCAGGGCAAGACGGTCATCCTGATCACCCACAAGCTGCGCGAGATCATGGAGATCACCGACACCGTGTCGGTGATGCGCCGGGGCGAGATGACCGCGACGGTCAGGACCGCGACCACCAGCCCCGAGGAACTGGCCGAGATGATGGTGGGCCGCAAGGTGCTGCTCGACGTCGCCAAGGGACCGGCCAGGCCCGGCAGGATGGTGCTGGAGGTGGAAAACCTCCGCGTCGTCGATGCCGACCGGGTGGAACGGCTTCGCGGCATCTCCTTCCAGATCCGCGCCGGCGAGATCCTCGGCATCGCCGGCGTCGCGGGCAACGGCCAGTCGGAGCTTCTCGAGGTGCTGGGGGGCTTTCGCCGCGCCACCGGCACGGTGCGGCTGAACGGCGAGGCGCTCGACCTGACGGGCACGAAATCCGACGGCCAGACGCGCCGCGCGCAGGGCATCAGCCATGTGCCCGAAGACCGCCAGCGCCTCGGCATGGTCATGGACTTCACCGCCTGGGAGAACATGGCCTTCGGCTATCACAACGACCCGGCCTACCAGAAGAACGCGCTCCTGATGGACAACGCGGCGATCCTTCAGGACACCCGGGGCAAGATGGAACGCTTCGACGTGCGCCCGCCGACCCCGACCCTGCAAGCGAAAAGCTTTTCCGGCGGCAACCAGCAGAAACTGATCCTCGCCCGGGAACTCGAGCGCAACCCCGAACTGCTTCTGGTGGGCCAGCCGACCCGCGGCGTCGACATCGGCGCGATCGAGTTCATCCACCGGCGGATCGTGGAACTGCGCGACGCGGGCAAGGCGATCCTGCTGGTGTCGGTGGAGCTTGACGAGATCCTCGGCATGGCCGACCGCATCGCGGTGATGTTCGACGGCCGCATCATGGGCGAGCGCGACCCGGAAAAGACCAACGAGCGCGAGCTGGGCCTGATGATGGCCGGCGTCGAGGGCACGAAGAGAACGGAGATCGCGTGATGCAGCGGCGATGGCTTCTGGCGGCGGGCGTTCTGGCTACGGCCGCGGCGGCGCATTTGGTCCGGGCTGAAGTCATCGTCGCCTGCACCTTCCCCACCCTTCCATCGGCCGTGATGCGTTTTCCCGATGGCGTCGATGCCACGAAAACGATGGAAGTCGGAGCGCGGCCGCCGGTTTCGGTTACGGAAGGCCAGGGGGCCGGTCGCCTGATCACCGCGGAGGTGGATGGCTATACCTTTCGCTTCGCCCCGTCCAATTCGGTCATGGATGTCGAGGCGGACGGCGCGATCCTCATGTCGGAGGAAGGCCGCTGCGCAACGACCGGTGGCCCGGTGAACGAAGCTCCCCTGCAGATCGCGGGCGCGGCACCCGTGCCCGCTGCAACTCCACCGGCCGGGGCAGCACCTGCGGGCGGCACAGGGCGATGGGTCGTGTCCGAGGACAAATCGGCCTTCGATGACAGCCGCACCGTGGTCCTATCCGTGGAATCAGACGATGATATCCGCGGACAGTTCGGTCCCCCCGGGCCGGCATCGCTCTATCTCCGCTGCATGGAGAACACTACGGTCGTCTACCTGGTGCTTAACGACCTGTTTCTCAGTGACATCCAGGGATTCGGGAAAGTCGAATACAGGATCGACGACGGGAAGGCCGCTTCCGTGAGCATGGCCGCATCTACAGACAACAAGGCGCTGGGACTGTGGAGTGGCGGTTCGTCCATCCCCTTCATCGAGAAGCTGATCCGAGGCGAGCGGGTGGTTTTCCGGGCGACCCCGTTCAACGAAAGTCCGGTCGAGTTCACAGTCGACCTCACGGGGCTCGAAACGGCTGTCGTTCCGTTGCGAGAGGCTTGTTCATGGTGATCGGATCCCGTCTGCTTCGTCCGGGAACCTCCGTCGCCCCTGTAGAGAGGGCGGCATGACCAGACTCCCCCGCTGGGCCGATCTCGTCCTCGTGCCGCTGATCAGCCTTTTGCTCGCCGGGATCATCTCGGCCCTCGTCATCCTCGCCATCGGGCAAAGCCCGACCGAGGCGCTGAGGACGATGGTCGACGGTGCCCTCGGCTCCGCCTACGGCTGGGGCTACACGCTCTACTATGCCACCAGCTTCATCTTTACCGGCCTCTCGGTGACGGTCGCGTTCCACGCCAGCCTCTTCAACATCGGCGGCGAGGGCCAGGCGCAACTCGGCGGCCTCGGCGTGGCGCTGGTCTGCCTCGCCCTGCCCTGGCCGCACTGGACGCTGGCGCTGCCGGCGGCGATGGCGGGGGCGGCGCTCTTCGGCGCGGCCTGGGCGGCGGTGCCCGCCTATCTCCAGGCCCGGCGCGGCAGCCATATCGTGATCACCACGATCATGTTCAACTACATCGCCGCGGCGCTTCTGATCTATGTCCTCGTCGAACACCTGCGCCCCCCCACCAGCATGGACCCCGCGAGCGCGCGTTTCCCCGCCGGAACGGCGCTGCCCACGCTGCACGAAATTCCGGGCCTGTCGCTGATCTTCACCAAGAAGGTGCCGGCGAACGTGACGCTTTTCGTGGCGCTCGCGGCGTGCTGGCTGGTCTGGCTCCTGCTGTGGCGCACCCGGCTCGGCTACGAGATCCGCGCCTTCGGCAAGTCGGAACCGGCGGCACTTTACGCGGGCATCAACCCGTTCCGGGTGACGATGATCGCGATGCTGATCTCGGGCGCGCTGTCCGGGCTGATGTCGATCAACAACGTGATGGGCGAAAGCGGGCGGCTTTTGCAGAACTCGGCCGAGGGCGCGGGTTTCATCGGCATCGCCGTCGCGCTGATGGGCCGCAACCACCCGGCCGGCGTCTTCCTGGCCGCGATCCTCTTCGGCTTTCTCTACCAGGGCGGGGCCGAGCTCGGGCTCTGGACGGCGATCCCGATCGAACTCAGGACCGTCGTGCAGGGGCTGGTGATCCTCTTCACCGGCGCGCTCGACTACATGGTGCGGATGTTCCTCGGCCTCTTCTTCCGGCCGCGCCAGGCGGGGGTTGCGTGATGGACTACGCGACGCTCCTGCAGATTCTCGACTCCACCATGCGGCTCGCCACGCCACTCCTGCTCGCCTGCCTCGCCGGGCTCTATTCCGAACGGTCGGGCGTCTTCGACATCGGGCTTGAAGGCAAGATGCTGATGGCGGCGATGTGCACCGGCGCCGCGGCGGCAATGACCGGCAATGTCTGGCTGGGCCTTCTGGCCGGCATCGCCGGGTCGATGGTCTTTGCCGCCATCCACGGCGTCGCCTCGATCACCTTCCGCGGCAACCAGCTGATTTCCGGGGTGGCGCTGAATTTCGTCGCCTCGGGGATCACCGTTCTCGCCGCGCAGTCGCTGTTCCGGCAGGGCGGGCGCACGCCGCCCCTTTCGGGGCACGCCCGGTTCAACCCGATCACGCTCCCCTTCGCCGACGCGGCCGGCAGCGTCCCCCTCGTCGGCCCCTTCTACCGCGAGGTGATCTCGGGCCACGGCGCGCTTGTCTATGTGGCGCTTGTGGCCGTGCCGGCGACCTGGTGGGTGCTCTACCGCACCCGCTTCGGCCTCAGGCTCAGGGCGGTGGGCGAAAACCCCGCCTCGGTCGACACCGCCGGCATCTCGGTGGTGCGGTTGCGCTATACGGCGGTGGCGATCACCGGGCTCCTGTGCGGCATCGCCGGCGCCTACATGGCGGCGGGCCTTCAGGCGGGCTTCGGCAAGGAGATGACGGCGGGACGCGGCTACATCGCGCTTGCGGCGCTGATCTTCGCCAAGTGGCGGCCGTGGTATGCGCTGATGGCCACGCTTCTCTTCGGCTTCTTCCAGGCCCTGGCGCTCCGGCCCGACGTGATCAAGCACACGGTCGGCTTCGACGTGCCGGTGCCCGCGCTCGACGCCCTGCCCTACATCCTGACGGTGATCGTCCTGGCGGGCTTCGTCGGCCGCGCGATCCCGCCGCGCGCCGGAGGCGAACCCTATGTCAAGGAGCGCTGAGCTTGCCGCCATCGTCCGCGACCGGGCGGGCGCGGCGCCGGTCAGCCACGGGCTGATCCTCGGCTCCGGCCTCGGCCACCTCGCCGCCGCGGTCGAGGGCGTGGCGATCGATTATGCCGACCTGCCGGGATTTCCCCGCGCCGGCGTCTCGGGCCACACACCGACGCTTGCCGTCGGCACGCTCGAAGGCGTCCGCGTCGCCGTGTTCGGCGGCCGGGCGCATTACTACGAAAGCGGCAAGGCGGATGCGATGCGGCTGCCGCTGGAGACGCTGAAGGCGCTCGGGGCGGACCGGCTGATCGTCACCAACGCCGCCGGGTCGCTGCGGCCCGGGATGCCGCCCGGATCGCTGATGCTGCTCTCCGACCACATCAACTTCTCCGGCCTCAATCCGCTGATCGGCGAACCCTCCGACGCCCGCTTCGTGCCGATGACCGAGGCCCATGACGCAACGATGCGCGCCAGGCTCAGGGCGGCGGCCGGGGCCGAGGGCGTGGATCTGGCCGAAGGCATCTACGCCTGGTATTCCGGGCCCTCGTTCGAAACTCCCGCGGAAATCCGGGCGATCAGGACGCTTGGCGCCGATGCGGTCGGCATGTCGACGGTTCCGGAAGTGATCCTCGCCCGGTTCCTCGGCCTGAAGGTCGCCGCGGTCTCGGTCGTCACCAACATGGCGGCCGGGATGAGCGACGAGAAGATCAGCCACGAACACACCAAGGCAATGGCGCCCCTCGGCGCGGCAAAGCTCGAACGCGTGCTCCGACGATACCTGCGCGATCTGGACTGAGCGGGGCCTGACGACTGGCCCCAGGGCTTCGGCAGCGAGCGTTTGACACTGTCCGCCCCGGAGCGCAAGACTGCGGGCAAGACTGGTCGAAAGCGCCGATTTCAGCGGAAACAGCGAAGAGATGCAGATCTACCTGCCCATTGCGGAGGTTTCGGTCAACGCCTTCGTGCTGTTCGGGATCGGCGGGCTCGTCGGCATCCTGTCGGGGCTTTTCGGGGTCGGCGGCGGCTTTCTGATCACGCCGCTTCTGTTCTTCATCGGCGTCCCCCCGACCGTCGCCGTGGCGACCGGGGCCAACCAGGTGGTGGCCTCCTCGGTCTCGGGAGTGCTCGCGCATCTCAAGCGGCGCACCGTCGACATGCGGATGGGGATGGTGCTGCTTTCGGGCGGGCTGATCGGCTCGGCGCTCGGCATCTGGGTCTTCAACCTGCTGTCTCGGCTTGGCCAGATCGACCTTGCGGTGCAGCTTTCCTATGTCGTCTTCCTCGGCCTCATCGGGCTTCTGATGTTGCAGGAAAGCCTGCGCGCGGTCGCCCGGGCACGCAAGGCCGGCCCGCAACCCGCGATCCGGCGGCACCAGCATCTCTGGGTGCATCGGCTGCCGTTCAAGATCAAGTTCCGCGCCTCCGGCCTCTACATATCGGTGATCCCGCCGGTGCTCGTCGGGATCGTCGTGGGCGTGCTGGCGGCGATCATGGGCGTCGGCGGCGGGTTCATCATGGTGCCGGCGATGATCTACCTCCTCGGGATGCCGACGAAGGTCGTGATCGGCACCTCGCTGTTCCAGATCATCTTCGTCACCGGCTTCACCACCTTCATGCACGCCTGGACGAACCAGTCCGTCGACCTGATGCTGGCGCTCCTCTTGATCGTCGGCGGCGTGGTGGGGGCCCAGATCGGCGCCAGGCTCGGCGCGCGGCTGAAGGCCGAACAGTTGCGCATCCTGCTTGCGCTCATGGTGCTGGCGGTCAGCCTGAAGCTGGGCGTCGACCTCCTGCTCGAACCGCGCGAGCTTTATTCGATCTCGGCGGCGGGACGGCCATGAGGCGCGCGGTGCTCCTCCTCGGGCTTCTTGCCGCGCCGGTCCCGGCCGGGGCGCAGGAAGAGGTCGTGGCCGGGCTCAGCCGGAACGAGATTTCGATCACCGCCAATTTCGAAGGCTCCGACCTCTTGATCTACGGCGCGGTCAAGCGCGACGAACCGGAGCCTTCGGGATCGCGGCTCGACGTCATCGTGACGGTCGAGGGGCCGTCGACGCCGATCACCGTCCGGCGCAAGTCGCGCAGCTTCGGCATCTGGATCAACACCGCCTCGGTCGAGGTCGACCGCGCGCCGAGCTTCTACACCGTCGCCACCACCGCCCCGCTCGACGAGATCCTGTCGCAGACCGAGGATCTGCGGCGCAAGATCTCGGTGCCGCAGATGATCCGCTCTGTCGGCGCGCCGCAGGAGATCGCCGACAGCCCGGCCTTCACCGAGGCGCTGATCCGCATCCGCGAGGGCAACGGGCTCTACTCCCTGCACGAAGGCGCGGTGGAACTGGCCGAGGACACGCTGTTCCGCACCGATGTCGACCTGCCCGCAAATCTGGTCGAAGGGGCCTACCTCACCCGGTTCTTCCTCATGCGCGACCGCCAGGTGGTGGCGATGCGCGAAACCGTGATCGACGTGCGCAAGGTCGGGCTCGAACGCTGGCTCTTCGAGCTTGCCCGCGGCCAGCCGGCGGCCTATGGCGTGCTGGCGCTTGCCATCGCGGCGCTCGCCGGCTGGGCGGCCTCGACGGCGTTCCGGCTGATGAAGAACGGCTGATCAGCCGGCCCTCAGCCGCGCCCGACGAAGGGCATGCTCGCAGCCATCACCGTCATCGACAGGACGTTTGTGGACAGCGGCAGGCTTGCCATGTGCAGGACCGCCGCCGCCACCTCGGCCACGTCCATCATCGGCTCGGCCCGGATGCTGCCGTCGGCCTGCGGCACGCCCTCTGCCATCTTCGCGGCCAGGTCCGTCCGGGCGTTGCCGATGTCGATCTGGCCCGCCGCGATGGAAAACCGGCGGCCATCGAGCGCGAGTGTCTTCGTCAGCCCGGTGATCGCGTGTTTCGTCGTCGTGTAGGCCACCGATCCGGGCCGCGGCGCGTGGGCGGAAATCGAGCCGTTGTTGATGATCCGCCCGCCCTGCGGCGCCTGCGCCCGCATCCGGGCGAAGGCGGCACGGGCGCAGAGGAACATGCCGTTGAGGTTCACCGCGACGGTGTCGAACCAGTCGGCCAGCGGGATCTCGTCAATGAGCCCCGCCGGGCGCGAGATGCCGGCGTTGTTGAAAAGCACGTCGATCCGTCCGAAGCGGCCCGCCGCGGCGTCGAAGGCGGCGTCGACGGCGGCGGCATCGGTCACGTCGCAGGCCACGGGCAGCGCGGCCGGATGGCCCGCCGCCACCTCCGCCAGAAGATCGCCCCGCCGGGCAAGAAGCGCGACGTTCCAGCCCTCGGCCAGGAACCGTTCCGCCACGGCTCGCCCGATCCCGGCGCTGGCGCCAGTGACGACGATGGTGCGCGCCATCCCGACCCGCCCTCTCAGAACGCCTTGAAGGTCATCGTCGTCAGGGTGCGGGCGATGCCGGCAATGTCGAAGAGCTTTTCGGTCAGCCAGTGGCCGACATCTGCCTCCTCGGGGATGTAGACCTTGGCGATGAGATCGTATTCGCCGGAGGTGGAATAAAGCTCCGATACGACCTCGCGGTCATAGATCGCATCGGCAACCTCGTAGGTCTTGCCGGGCAGGCAGCGGAACTGGACGAAAACGCAGCGCATGGGGGCCTCCTTTGGGGGAAGACTAGCGGCCCGGCGCGCGGACGGGAAGGTGGCCCGACACCTCAGTCCTCCTCGCCGGCCAGAAGTGCGAGGGGGGCGGCCGATTTCGGCAGGTCGTCGGTGGTCAGCGACCGGTCGGGCCGGGCCAGCCGGTTACGGACGACCCAGTGAAGCCGCGTCTCGGCACGGGTGATGGCAACATAGGCGAGCCGCTTCCAGAGCGCGATCCCCGCCTCGGTCCGGCCGGTGCGGGCGGCGACGAAAAGGTCGGGCGCAAAGACCTGCACCTCCTCCCACTGCGAGCCTTGCGCCTTGTGGATCGTCACCGCCGCGCCGTGCAGGAACGCCGCGCCCATCGTCGCGGCGGCGGGAATGAAGGGCTCCTCCTCGCCCGGCAGCTCGATCTTGATGATCGAGGCGGCGGACACCTGCGGGTCTTCCGCGCCGATCACATGCAGCCGCGCGAAGCCCGGCTTCTTGCCGGGGCCGAGGTAGATCACCTGCGCCCCCCTGATCAGCCCCCGCGCCTCGAGGTCGATCCGCTTCTTGCGGTGCTTCAGCGGCAGTTCGATCCCGTCGCAGATCAGCGGCTCTCCGGGCAGGAGCTGATCGGCGGGCGCGCCGTAGGCTGACCGGAACGCCTGGATCAGCCGGATGCGGGTCTGGTTGCGCCAGACGAGCGCGGGCGAGCGCGCCATCAGGCCGGCATCCACCCGTTCCGCCCAGCGCACCCGGTCGTCGCGCGCCGCGGCCTCGGCCACCATCGCCTCGAATCCCTCGAAGGTCAGGTCGGGGTCGGCCAGCGCATGGGCGAGGTCGAGGATCGGGTTGTCCTCCTCCTGCCGGTGGATGCGGTGGAGCGTGAGCTTCGCGCGCTCCGCCAGCCGGTCGAACACCATCTCGCCCGACTGGCCCACCGGGGCAAGCTGCGCCGGGTCGCCGAAGAGGATCAGCGTCGGGAAGATCTCCTTCAGGTCCTCGAACTGGCGTTCGTCGAGCATCGAGGACTCGTCGACGAAGCCGATGTCGAGCGGGTCTTCCCGCCGCTTCCAGCCGAGGATGAAGTCCGATCCCCTCAGCCCCGCGGCGGCAAGCGCGCCGGGGATCGACGCCACCTGCTCGTAGAAGGCCTTCGCGCGGTCGAGCGCGGCCTCGCTCAGCCCCTCGACCGCCGGCCTCTCGCCCTGCCCGGCCAGCCATTCGGCGATCTTCTCGTATTCCGGGTCGTAGACCGGGGTGTAGAGGATGCGGTGGATCGTGGTGGCCGGCACGCCGCGGGTCCGCAGCACGCTCGCCGCCTTGTTGGTCGGCGCGAGGATGGCGAGCGTGCGCCGGTCCTTCCGCCTGCGGCCCTCCCAGTCGCCCGAGATCGTGTCGACGCCGGCGTCGGCCAGCGCCTTCGCGAGGGCCGCAAGAAGCATGGTCTTGCCCGACCCCGCCTTGCCGATGACGGCGAGCACCTGGGCGCGGGCCGGCGCATCGGGGCGTGTTTCGCCCTCGACCAGGTCGATGCCCGCGGCCAGCAACGCCTCTGAGATGCGGTCCCAGGCCTCGGCCTGGTCTTCGGAGAACTGCGGCGCAGGCGCGGCGGCGCGACGGGAGGGGGGGCCGGACATGGCCGGACCCTACAGGGGCGCCGCGCCCGATGCCAGCCGGATCGGCGGGCTCATGCGGGGGGCGCGCCGGCTCCCGCCCTCTCGCCCGGGCGATCAGCCCGGGCGGCGCCCGCGCCAGCAGAACTGGCGTTGGGAGTGGCGGCATTCTAAAGCGCCCCGAACGTCTGTAGTGTGGCACCCGCCCGCGGTCCGTTGCCGCCCTTCGCGCCTTGCCACAATCGCCCGCCGCCCCCTCAGGGCGCCTCGCGCTCCACCGGCGCGGCAGCGGCGCCCGCCCCGGCGATCTCGTCCGCGGCCGCGGCCACCGCCTCGTCCAGCCGCTCGGCAAGCCGCGGCAGGCCGTTCGCCCGGGCGAAGGCCCTGAGGTCGGTAAGCACATCCAGTATCCACTCGTATCGCATCGGCTTCCCCGCGAGAAGGATCGCGCCCCGATCAGAAGCGCCCCCCGCCGGGGCGGGCCCCGGACCGCTCCGCGCAAGTCTTCCGGGCCGGCGCCGGAAATGCAACCCCGAGGCGACCGCGACCCGCCGGATCAGCGCCGCGGCCCGGCCTCCAGCGCGTCCTCGAAGGTGCGCAGACCTGTCCGCGGCGCCTGGACCAGCACCGCCATGTTGCCGGGCTTGTGCTCGTTCCGGCGCATCTTCATGTGCGCGGCGGGAATCTCAGCCCAGGGGAAAACCTCGGACATGCAGGGATCGAGCCGGCGCTCCAGCATCAGCCTGTTGGCCGCCGAAGCCTGCTTGAGATTGGCGAAGTGGCTGCCCTGCACCCGCTTCTGGTGCATCCAGAGATAGCGGACGTCGAAGGTCAGGTTATAGCCGGTGGTGCCGGCGCAGATCACCACCATGCCGCCGCGCTTCACCACGAAGACCGAGACCGGGAAGGTCGCCTCGCCCGGATGCTCGAACACCATGTCGACGTTGTTGCCCTTGCCGGTGATCGCCCAGATCGCCGCGCCGAACTTGCGCGCCTCCTTGAACCAGGCGGCGTATTCCGGGGTGTTGACCTTGGGCATCTGGCCCCAGCAGGTGAATTCCTTGCGGTTGATCACGCCCTTCGCGCCCAGCCCCATGACGAAGTCGCGCTTGTCCTCCTCCGAGATGATGCCGATCGCGTTCGCCCCCGCGGTGTTGATGAGCTGGATCGCGTAGGAACCGAGCCCCCCCGAGGCGCCCCAGACCAGCACGTTGTCGCCCGGCTTGAGAATGTGCGGCCGATGGCCGAACAGCATCCGGTAGGCGGTGGCGAGCGTCAGCGTGTAGCAGGCGCTCTCCTCCCAGGTCAGGTGCTTCGGCCGGTGCATCAGTTGCTGTGCCTGCACCCGGGTGAACTGGGCGAAGGAACCGTCCGGCGTCTCGTAGCCCCAGATCCGCTGGCTGGGCGAGAACATCGGGTCGCCGCCGTTGCATTCCTCGTCGTCGCCATCGTCCTGGTTGCAATGCACCACCACTTCGTCGCCGACCTTCCAGCGCTTCACCTTGTCGCCGACCTTCCAGACGATGCCCGAGGCATCGGACCCGGCGATGTGGTAGGGCGCCTTGTGGCCGTCGAAGGGGCTGATCGGCACGCCGAGGGCTGCCCAGATGCCGTTGTAGTTGACCCCCGCCGCCATCACGAGCACCAGCACCTCGTTGCTGTCGATCTCGGGCGTCTCCACCACCTCGACCTGCATCGCGGTGTCGGGCTCGCCATGACGCTCCTTGCGGATCGCCCAGGCATACATCTTCGGCGGCACATAGCCCAGGGGCGGCATCTCGCCGATCTCGTAAAGCTCCTTTTCGGGCGCGTCGTAGGGCACGATCTCGGTATTCACGTCCAGGGCCATCGGCGTCTCCTGCAATTCTTGCCGCAACGCAGAATCGCCGCGGCCTTACGGCATGGAATAGATTTGCCGGCGCAATAATGCAATAGCGGGCACGGGAATTTTGAAACTTTATGTCCCACCCCCGCCTGCCGGACGAAGCGGATGCCGCAGGCGCAGCAGGCGGGCCCCGGCGCGGCCCCGGCACATAACCGATTCCGCGGCGCCGCGCGATCCGCTAGGCTGCGCCCATGCAGACAGGGGAACCAGACCAGATCGCCACCCGACCCCGCACCGCGGTCAGAGCAGTCGCGGCCGTTGCCGCCCTTGTCCTCCTGATCCCGCTCCTGTGGCTGTTCGTCGCCTTCAACGTCCAGTTCCGCCAGTGCGTTCCCCTGAAGAACGGCCCCGCCCTCGGATACGAGGCCGTGTTCGACCTACGCGGACCGTATCTCCGGCCGATCGCCGTGCCGAAGTTCGGCGACGGCACTCCGCTGATCCGCGACGAGACCTGGGCGATCTATGTGACGGATACGACGGTTCACGGCTGGGAAATGGCCGCTCGCAGCGAAGCGGACTAACGGTTTGCCTGGCGTGCGGACACCGGCCTTGTCCGGCAGCGGGACGATCCGCAGACCTATGACCGTCTGGTCGCCGAGGCGGGCCATGCCAACTGGGACATCGAGATTGACGCCATCGACACCGGCTGGCTGCTCCAGCGTTTCTCCGCCGTCGGGCGCCGGACAGGCCGCGCTGCCCGACCGTGCTCCTGACCTGGTGAGCGCCCCGCCGGCATGCCGCGACGCAGCGAATTGACAGGCTCAGGATATGTCGCCTATCTCTTCCCCAGCGAAATAAAGTTTCACGACCGATTCCGGAGACCGACATGACCGAGGCGACAAGGGAGAAGCCCTGGCTGTTCCGCACCTATGCCGGCCATTCCACGGCCGAGGCGTCGAACGCGCTTTACCGCACCAACCTGGCAAGGGGCCAGACCGGGCTTTCGGTGGCCTTCGACCTGCCCACCCAGACCGGCTATGACAGCGACGACCCGCGCGCGAAGGGCGAGGTCGGCAAGGTCGGCGTGCCGGTCTGCCATCTGGGCGACATGCGCGCGCTCTTTCGGGACATTCCGCTGGAGCAGATGAACACCTCGATGACGATCAACGCCACCGCGCCCTGGCTGCTCGCGCTCTACATCGCCGTGGCCGGGGAACAGGGGGCCGATGTCGCCGCGCTCCAGGGCACGGTGCAGAACGACATCATCAAGGAATACCTCTCGCGCGGCACCTATATCTGCCCGCCGAAGCCCTCGCTGCGCATGATCACCGACGTCGCCGCCTATACAGCGGAACATCTGCCGAAATGGAACCCGATGAACGTCTGCTCCTACCACCTGCAAGAGGCTGGGGCGACGCCGGAACAGGAACTGGCCTTCGCGCTGGCCACCGGCATCGCGGTCCTCGACGACCTCAGGGGCAAGGTCGCGGCCGAAAGCTTCCCCGCAATGGTCGGCCGCATCTCGTTCTTCGTCAACGCCGGCATCCGCTTCGTCACCGAGCTTTGCAAGATGCGCGCCTTCGCCGAGCTTTGGGATGAAATCTGCCGCGACCGCTACGGCATCGCGGACGAGAAATTCCGCCGCTTCCGCTACGGCGTGCAGGTCAACAGCCTCGGCCTG
The DNA here is from genome assembly GCA_030837785.1 of Albidovulum sp. Taxonomy (GTDB): domain Bacteria; phylum Pseudomonadota; class Alphaproteobacteria; order Rhodobacterales; family Rhodobacteraceae; genus Albidovulum. The sequence goes on along the minus strand of JAUQYA010000011.1, from coordinate 25,202 downwards.
ACCGAGCAGCAGCCGGAAAACAACGTCTACCGCATCCTCCTGGAAACGCTCGCCGTCACGCTCTCGAAGAACGCCCGCGCCCGCGCCGTGCAGCTCCCCGCCTGGAACGAGGCGCTCGGCCTCCCCCGCCCCTGGGACCAGCAATGGTCGCTCCGGATGCAGCAGATCCTCGCCTACGAGACCGACCTTCTGGAATACGGCGACCTCTTCGACGGCAACCCGGCGGTGGCGGCGAAGGTCGCGGCGCTGAAGGAGGGTGCGCGGGCGGAACTGGCCACGCTCGACGGCATGGGCGGCGCCATCGCCGCGATCGACTACATGAAGGCGCGACTGGTCGAGTCCAACTCCGAACGGCTGAACCGGATCGAGACCAGCGAAACCACCGTCGTCGGCGTCAACCGCTGGACCGAGGCCGAGCCCTCGCCGCTGACCGCGGGCGAGGGCACGATCCTGACCGTCGACCCCGCCGTCGAGTCCGACCAGGTGGCGCGGCTCCGCGCCTGGCGCGAGACCCGCGACGGGGCCGCCGCAGCAGCGGCGCTGGCCGCACTGCGCGCCGCGGCGAAGTCGGGGCGCAACGTCATGGCGCCCTCGATCGCCTGCGCGAAGGCGGGCGTCACCACCGGCGAATGGGCCGCGGTGATGCGCGAGGTGCATGGCGAATACCGCGGGCCGACCGGCGTCTCGGCCGCCCCCTCGAACCGCACCGAGGGGCTCGACGAGATCCGCGCCGCGGTCGATGGCGTGTCGTCCCGGCTCGGCCGGCGGCTCAAGTTCCTCGTCGGCAAGCCCGGACTCGACGGCCATTCCAACGGCGCCGAGCAGATCGCCGCCCGCGCCCGCGACTGCGGCATGGACATCAGCTATGACGGCATCCGCCTGACGCCGGCCGAGATCGTCGCCGCGGCGGCGGAAACCCGGGCCCATGTCGTCGGCCTCTCGGTCCTTTCGGGCAGCCACCTGCCGCTCGTCGCCGAGGTGATGGAGCGGATGCGCGCGGCGGGCCTTGCCGAGGTGCCGGTCGTCGTCGGCGGGATCATCCCCGACGAGGATGCCGAAAGCCTCAGCGGCATGGGCGTGGCGCAGGTCTACACACCCAAGGATTTCGAGCTGAACCGGATCATGTTCGACATCGTGGCACTGGTGGAGCCGAAGGCGGCGGCGGCGGAGTGAGCGGCGGCAGGGGCGGGCGCGGGGCGAGGCCGGATCGGCCTTCCCCCGCCATCCCGCCGGAAAACACACTCTCTGCCCGACCCCGAGGGCGCAAAGGGCGGCACCCGACCGCGGGCGGGCGCTGCGGAACGGGAGTTCGGGGCGCTTTATGGTGCCACCACTCCTAACGGTCGTTCTGCTGGTGACGCTGAAGTGCGCCCGCCCGTGGGGGCGGTCGGGCGCCGCCCGGGCGATACAGCGGGGGCGTGGCTCCCTCCTGTCGACCGCCGCGGCGGCCTCTCCCTGTAGCCCGCCCCGCTACTGGCCGATCTCGGGCACCACCAGCCGCGCCAGCTTGTCGAGCGAATCCTGCCAGCCAAGATAGCAGGCATCCGGCGGGATCAGGTCCGGCACGCCCGCCTGCTCTATGGCGATCTCGGTCCCCGAGGGAACCGCCTTCAGCGCCACCGTGACGCGCATCTCGCCCGGCAGGTTCGGGTCGTCGAAGCTGTCGGTGTAGACAAGGCGCTGCCCCGGCACGAGGTCGACATAGCTGCCGCCGAAGGAATGGCTCTTGCCGGTGGTGAAGTTGCGGAAGGACATCCGGTGCCGTCCGCCGACCTTCGCATCCATCTCGTGGACGGTGCAGAGGAAGCCGTAGGGCGGCAGCCAGCTTGCGATGGCGTCGGGCTCGACAAAGGCGCGATAGACCTTCTCCGGGCTGGCGGCGAGGACGCGGTGAAGTCGGATCGTGCTCGGCATGTCGGTCTCCCTCCTGCCGTCGGCAGGATACCAGCCGGTCGGCATCGTGTCATTCGCGGAAACGCCGGGTTCCGCATCCCCGGACAATACCGCCATCTGTCGGGACGGATACCCGACGCGAAACCGACGCGGGCCAGAGGTCTGCCAGACGGCGATTTCCCTGCGAATCCGAACCCTTGCCGGCGCCCTCTCCGATCCGGCACATGCCCCGTTAACCTTCCCGAAATCCTGCCCTATCCTCCCTCGACCAGAACGGAGGCCCTCCCATGTCCACCCATATCGGCGCGAAGCCAGGCGAGATCGCGCAAACCGTCCTGATGCCCGGCGATCCCTACCGGGCGCGCTGGGCGGCGGAGGCGTTCCTCAAGGACGCCGCCTGCATCAACCAGGTGCGCGGCATGCTCGGCTATACCGGCAGCTGGAAAGGCAACCGGGTGACGATCCACGGCTCCGGCATGGGGATGCCGTCGCTGTCGATCTACGCCAACGAACTGATCCGCGACTACGGCGCGCGGACGCTGATCCGCATCGGCTCCGCCGGCGCGATGCAGGAGGCGGTGAAAATCCGCGACGTGGTGGTCGCGATGACCTCCTCCACCCTCTCCACCCCCTCGCGCGGCTTCTTCCGCGAGATGGCTTTCGCCCCCTGCGCCGATTTCGGCCTTCTGGAACGGGCGGTGGCGGCGGCCCGGGCGGCGGGCACGCGGTTCCATGTCGGCGGCATCCATTCCTCCGACGCCTTCTACGACGACCGCCCCGACCTGATGGAGGCGCTGAAGCGCCACGGCGTGCTGGCCGTCGAGATGGAGGCGGCGGAGCTTTACACCGTCGCCGCCCGCCACGGCGTGCAAGCCCTTGCGATACTGACGATTTCCGACCACCTTCTTACCCACGAGGCGCTGCCCGCCGTGGACCGCGAGCGGTCCTTCGGCGAGATGGTCGAGATCGCGCTTCACGCCGCTTTCGACTGAGGCCGATCTGGTGTCACGGCCCCGGGGGTCAGAGCCCGTGGCTGCGGTCGTAGCCACTGCGCGCCGGGCTTTGCCAGCCCGCCAGCGTGGCCGGGTCGGGCGCGAGGATTTCGACGAGAAGCGGGTAGCAGGCGGCGGTGTCGGAGGAATGTTCGGCCGAACAATCCCCGCCCGGGCAGGCCGACAGCGCGCAAAGAAGGTCGATCTCGGCGAAGAACTCCAGGTAGTCGCCGGGGCGGACGGGCGACGCCTTCATGAAATACTGGCCGGTGTCGCGGGTGAAGCCGGTACACATGAAGACGTTGAGCACGTCATGCACATGCGGCTCGGCCTCGGCCGGCGAAAGCCCCGTCGCTTGCGCAAGCGCCCGCGTCAGGTTGGAATGACAGCAGTGATGATACTGGCCGCCGTGGCTGAGAAGGTTGTGGGTGTAGGGATCGCAGCGCGTCCCGATCACGTCGTGCACCGAACCGCCGAAGGCGTCGAACCCATACCAGTCGAGTGTGTCATGGGTGATCGTCGCCATCGGGCGCAGGTGCGGAAAGGACGACCACAGGCGGTCGCCGGTGGACAGGTGCGTGCCGTGCAGCGCGCGGGTCTTGCCGGAATAGAACCGTTCGCTCAGGTCGGCGGCGTTCCAGAGGTTGAAGTCGCCCACCTGCGGCCCCTCGACCGAGTGGATGCGGAAGAAATGCCCGGCCGGCACCCGGAAGAAGGCGGCCTCGCGCGCGGCGGCGGTGACCTCGGCCACCGGGCGGAGCGTCGCGCGCGCGGCGCGGTAGAGCGCCATCGGCGCGGGCGGCAGCGTCTCGACGGGGTAGCAGATCACCGGCCTGACGACGCGGCGGGCATCGGCATCGGCGGGGGCGGAGGTTTCGGGCCGGTCGGGTTTCATGGGCTCTCCTCGGTTGACGCATCCTTGCCGGACGGGCCGAGCACGTCAACCTTTGCCAGCCGGGCGGAGACAGTGGCGGGGGCGGCCGTCGGTCTCGGCGCCGCAGGCGGCGCAGCGGTAATGGTCCGGCCCGCCCGCACGGTCGAGCCGCCATCGGCAGGCGCGGGTCAGCGTCGTGCCGCGCCGCGCGAGCCAGAGGTAGAGGACGACCGAGACGAGAAGGGCGATGAGGAGAAGCGGCATGGCTGCGCTCTATCACCGCAGGCCCGCCGGGGGAACCGGCGCCGCTCCCCCGGGGCGGGAATCAGGCCGGACGATCTGGCGTCCCGGCCTGCGCAGATCGGCGCCCGGCCGGCGGCGAAGTGACCGTGCGACCGGCGTTCTGCGCGATGGGGGCGGCATCTTTACGCCACGTACCCGTTTCGTCCCGTCGCATTTCACTTGTTTGCGCAGGCGCCGGGACTAGGCTCGGTCCAACTTGCGCGGCGCATCGCAATGACGCCGCTCAACCAGCAGGAGGATTTCCCATGATGAACAAACTTCTTCTGACCACCGTGCTCAGCGTCGGTCTGGCGCTTCCGGCGATCGCCGCCCAGGTGCAGCCCGGCGAGACGCTGGCCGAAAACCAGGAGTACACCTACTGGCTTCTCGACGCGATCAAGTCGATGGACCCGCAGATCAACACCGACGTCGAGGGCTCGGGCATCATGCGCTCGCTCTTCGAGGGGCTTTACAACGAGGACCAGGAGGGCGGCCTCGTCCCCGGCGTCGCGACCAGCCACGAGCTTTCCGACGACAAGACCGTCTACACCCTCCACCTGCGCGACAACGCCAAGTGGTCGAACGGCGATCCGGTGACGGCGGCCGACTTCGTCTATTCCTGGAAGCGCCTCGCCGATCCGAAGACGGCGTCGGAATACGCCTGGTACATGGAACTGATGCAGGTGAAGAACGCCGCCAAGATCATCGCCGGCGAGACGCCGGTGGACGAGCTTGGCGTGAAGGCGGTCGACGACCACACCTTCGAGGTGACGCTCGAGGCGCCCCTGCCCTACTTCCCGAAGATGCTGACCCATGCCTCGACCTTCCCGGTCAGCCAGAAGGTCATCGAGGCGTCCGGCGACAAGTGGACCGAGCCCGGCAACCTCGTCGGCAACGGCGCCTATGTCCTCAAGGAGCATGTCCTGGGCGAAAAGGTGGTGATGGAGCGCAACCCGCTTTACTGGGACGACGAGCACACGATCATCACCAAGGCCACCGCGCTGACCATCAACGACGAGAACGCGGCGCTGACCCGCTATCTCGCGGGCGAGCTTGACCGCACGCAGGTTCCGGCCGGGCAGTATCCGCGGCTGAAGGCGGAATACCCCGACGAGGCGATCTCGGTGCCGCAGTCGTGCTCCTACATCTACATGTTCAACATCGACAAGGAGAAGGGGCCGAAGGCGCTTCAGGACGTGCGCGTGCGCAAGGCGCTGTCCTACGCAATCGACCGCGACATCATCGTCAACAACATCCTGCAGGGCGGACAGTGGCCTTCCTACAACTGGACGCATCACGCGACCGAAGGCTTCAAGATGCCGGACATCGACTATTCGCACTGGACCCAGGACGAGCGCAACGCGAAGGCGAAGGAACTTCTGGCCGAGGCCGGCTTCGGGCCGGACAATCCGCTGAAGCTCACGCTCAACTACAACACGTCCGAGGCGCACAAGAAGATCGCCATCGCCGTGCAGCAGTTCTGGAAGGGCGTCGGCGTCGATCTCACGCTGAACAACATGGAGTGGAAGGTCCACACCGACAAGATGCAGAACCAGGACTTCGAGGTGGCCCGCTACGCCTGGTGCGGCGACTACAACGAGGCGTCGACCTATCTCGACCTGTTCACCAGCTACTCGGGCCACAACAACGGCAAGTTCTTCTCCGAACGCTATGACGAGCTGATGAAGCAGTCGAAGACAGCCGAGGATCCGAACCCGATGTATACCGAGGCCGAACAGATCCTCGCCGAGGAAATGCCGATGGCGCCGATCTACCAGTATACCGAGGTCAACATGATCAAGCCCGACATGCGCGGGATGAGCCTCAGCAACCTGATGCAGAACTGGTACCTGAAGGACATGTACCGCGTCGCCAACTGACGACGTTCCGGGGGGCGCGCGCACGGATCGCGCGCGTCCTCCTCCTGCCGGGGTTTCCGCCGATGTTTTCCTATGTCGTCAAGCGTCTGGCCATCGCGGTGCCGACGCTTCTCTTGCTGATCGTCATCTCGTTCCTCCTGATGCACGCGGCCCCGGGCGGCCCCTTCACGCAGGAGCGCACGCTGCCACCACAGGTGCTGGCGAACCTCGAGGCCAAGTACGGTCTCGACCAGCCGCTCTGGCGCCAGCTTCTTTCCTACGTCTGGGGAATCGTCGCGCATTTCGACTTCGGCCCCTCGTTCATCTACAAGGATCGCACGGTGAACGAGATCATCGCACAGGGCTTCCCGGTGACGCTGGCCTATGGCAGCGTCTCCTTCGTGGTGGCGGTCGCGGTCGGCGTCGTGCTCGGCATCGCCGCCGCGATCCGGCACAACACCTGGCTCGACTATCTCGCCGTCGGCATCTCGATCGGCGCGCAGGTGCTGCCGAACTTCGTCATGGCGCCTCTCCTCCTTCTCACCTTCACCTGGTGGCTCGGCTGGCTGCCCGGCGGCGGCTGGGAGCACGGGCAGTGGCAATACATGGTGATGCCGGTGATCGCGCTTTCCACCTCGTTCATGGCCTCGATCGCGCGGATCACGCGCGCCTCGATGCTCGAGGTGCTGACCTCGAACCACATCCGCACCGCCCGCGCCAAGGGCCTGCCGGAACGCCAGGTGATCCTGCGCCATGCGCTGAAGCCGGCGCTCCTGCCGGTGCTGTCCTACCTCGGGCCCGCCTTCGTGACGATGATCACCGGCTCGGTGGTGGTGGATTTCTTCTTCTCCACCGGCGGCATCGGCCGCAGCTTCGTCGACAGCGCGCTCAACCGCGATTATGCGGTGATGCTGGGCGTCACCATTCTCGTCGGCGCGCTCACCATCGTCTTCAACCTCGTGGTCGACATCCTCTACGGCTGGATCGACCCCAAGATCCGGTACTGACATGGCCACGGGCGCAACACGGATGAAGGATTTCGGCAGCCGCCCGGCGGGCGAGGTCAAGGGCCGCTCGCTCTGGGCCGACGCGCGGCGGCGGTTCTTCCGCAACAAGGCCGCCGTCGCCGGGCTTGTCACGCTGACGGTGATCACGCTTCTCGCGCTCTTCGGCGACGCGCTCGCCGTCTGGTCGAACGAGGAGATCGACTTCTCGATCATGGGCCAGGCCGCGCAGATCGGCCAGCCGTCCCTTGCCAACGGGCATTATTTCGGCACCGATGACCTCGGCCGCGACCTCTATTCGCGCACGCTCCAGGGCACGCGCATCTCGCTCATGGTGGGGATCGTCGGCTCGTTCATCGCGGTGATCGTCGGCACGCTCTACGGGGCGATCTCGGGCTATGTCGGCGGGCGGACCGACCAGATCATGATGCGGATCGTCGACATCCTGCTGGCGATCCCGTTCATGTTCGTCATCATCCTCCTCCTGGTGATGTTCGGCCGGTCGATCTTCATGCTCTTTCTCGGGATCGGGCTCTTGTCCTGGCTCAACATGGCGCGGATCGTGCGGGGCCAGACTCTGAGCCTCAAGCACAAGGAATATGTCGAGGCCGCGCAGGCGACGGGCGTGCCAACCTTCACCATCATCCTGCGCCACATCGTGCCGAACCTTCTGGGCATCGTCGCGGTCTATGCCACGCTTCTGGTGCCGGAGATGATCCTGACCGAAAGCTTCATCTCCTTCCTCGGCCTCGGCGTGCAGGAGCCCCTGACCTCGCTCGGCGCGCTGATCTCGGAGGGGGCGAAGACGATCTACTACGGCACGATCTGGCAGCTCCTGTGGCCGCTCACCTTCTTCGTGCTGACGCTGTTCTCGTTCTTCTTCGTCGGCGACGGGCTGCGCGACGCGCTCGATCCGAAGGACCGCTGAGATGGCGCTTCTGGACATCCGCGACCTTTCGGTCCGCTTCGACACTCCCGACGGCACGGTGAACGCGGTCAACGGCGTGACGCTTGCGCTCGACCGCGGCGAGACGCTGGGCATCGTCGGCGAGTCGGGCTCGGGCAAGAGCCAGCTCGCCTTCGCGGTGATGGGGCTTCTGGCGAAGAACGGCCGCGCCACCGGATCGGTGCGGTTCGACGGGCGGGAGATTCTCAACGCGCCGCCCGCGGTCATCAACCCGATCCGCGCCAACAAGATCGCGATGGTCTTCCAGGATCCGATGACCTCGCTCAACCCCTACATGCGCGTCTCCGACCAGATGGCCGAGGTGCTGGTCCATCACCGGGGCATGTCGAAGGCCGAGGCCGTGGCGGAAAGCGCGCGGATGCTCGATGCGGTGCGCATTCCCGACGCGCGGGCGCGGGTGACGCTTTATCCGCACGAGTTCTCGGGGGGGATGCGGCAGCGGGTGATGATCGCCATGTCGCTTCTCTGCCGTCCCGAACTGCTGATCGCCGACGAGCCGACGACGGCGCTCGACGTCACCGTGCAGGCGCAGATCATGACGCTTCTGGCCGACCTCAGGCGCGACTTCGGCATGGCGACGATCCTGATCACCCACGACCTCGGCGTGGTCGCGGGGTTCTGCGAGCGCGTGCTCGTCCTCTACGGCGGCCAGGTGATGGAGACGGCGCCGACCGACCCCCTCTTCGCCACGCCGTCGCATCCCTATACCCGTGGCCTTCTTGCCGCGATCCCGCGCGTCGACCAGGAGGACGAGGCGCTGTCGGCGATCCCCGGCAGCCCGCCCAACATGACCAACCCGCCGCCCGGCTGCCCCTTCGCGCCGCGCTGCGGATATGCGGGCGACGATTGCCTCGACCATCTCGATCCGCTGACCGAATTCGCCCCCGGCCGCTTCCGCGCCTGCAACCGTTCGCTGGAGGAACTGGCATGACCCGGCCCCTGCTCAGCGTCGAGGACCTGCGCGTGACGTTCGAACTCAGGGGCGCGGGCGACATGCCCTGGACAGCGCCGCGGCGCCTGCACGCGGTCTCGGGCGTGAACTTCGAGCTTCTGGCGGGCGAGACGCTGGGCATCGTCGGCGAATCCGGCTGCGGCAAGTCCACGCTTGCCCGCGCACTGATCCAGATGGTGCCGGCGACGGGCCGTGCGGTCTGGGCCGACGGCACCGACCTCCTGTCGCTCTCCCGCGCGCAGATGCTGAAATACCGTGCCGACATCCAGATGGTCTTCCAGGACCCGCTGGCGAGCCTCAATCCCCGCATGACCGTGGGCCAGATCATCGCCGAGCCGCTCCGGACCCACCAGAGAAGCCTTGCCGACGCCGAGGTGAAGGCCCGGGTGAAGGAGATGATGGACCGGGTGGGCCTCCTGCCCAACCAGATCAACCGCTACCCGCACGAATTCTCGGGCGGCCAGTGCCAGCGGATCGGCATTGCCCGGGCGCTGATCGTGCGGCCGAAGCTGCTGGTCTGCGACGAGCCGGTCTCGGCGCTCGACGTCTCGATCCAGGCGCAGGTGATCAACCTTCTGGCCGAGTTGCAGCGCGACCTCGGGCTGGCGATGATCTTCATCGCCCACGACCTTTCGGTGGTGAAGCACATCTCCGACCGGGTGATGGTGCTCTATCTCGGCCGGACGATGGAGATCGCGCCCGCCGCAGATCTCTACGCCGATCCGCAGCATCCCTATACCCAGGCGCTGCTTTCCGCGGTGCCGATCCCCGACCCGGCGGCGGAACGGGCCAAGCGGATCATCCCGCTGGAGGGCGACCTGCCCTCGCCGATGAACCCGCCCTCGGGCTGTGTCTTCCGCACCCGCTGCCCGCGGGCCGAGGCGCTTTGCGCACGCGAGGTACCGGTGCTGACCACGGACGAGCATGGCGTCGCCTGCCACTTCCCCGGCCCGCTGGTGAAGGCGAGGCGTGTGGCTGAATCGGCCTGAGAGCCGCTTCAGCCCTGCACGACGCGCTGGGTCTGGACGCCGAGCCCCTCGACCGACAGCCGCATCACCTCGCCGGCCTTGAGGTAGCGCGGCGGCTTTCGCCCCATGCCGACGCCGGGCGGGGTGCCGGTGGCGATCAGGTCGCCCGGTTGCAGCGACATGAACCGGCTGACGTAGGAGATCAGGAACGGCACCTTGTAGACCATCGTCGCGGTGGTGCCCTGCTGCATCCGCTCGCCCTCCACCTCGAGCCACATCGCGAGGTTCCCCACGTCGCCCGCCTCGTCGGGGGTGACGAGCCAGGGGCCGACCGGCCCGAAGGTGTCGCAGCCCTTGCCCTTGTCCCAGGTGCCGGCGCGTTCCACCTGGTATTCGCGTTCGGAGACATCGTTGACGACGCAGTATCCCGCGACATGCGAAAGCGCGTCTTCCTCCTCGATGTATCTGCCGCCCCGGCCGATGACGATGCCCAGCTCCACCTCCCAGTCGGTCTTGACCGAACCGCGGGGGAGTTCCACGTCGTCGTCGGGGCCGGAGATCGAGGAGGTCCACTTGCCGAAGATCACCGGCTCGGGCGGGACCGGCATCCCGGCCTCGGCGGCGTGGTCGGCGTAGTTGAGCCCGATGCAGACGAACTTTCCCACCCGGCCGACGCAGGGACCAAGCCGGAGCCCCGCCTGCGGCACCCCCGGAACCAGCGGCAACGCCGAGGGGTCGAGGGTCGCGAGACGCGCCAGCGTGTCGGGCAGAAGGGTTTCGCCCGCGACGTCCGGCACGATGGCCGAAAGATCGCGCACGCGGCCCTCGCGATCGACCATTCCGGGACGCTCGCCGCCCCTTGCCCCGAACCGCACAAGTCTCATCCTGCCCCCGCTCTCTCCGCCCGTTCTCGCGGCAACAGGCTGGCCGGTCCGTCCGGGCAGGTCAAGCTCTGGCGCGCGCCTTTGTCCTTGACTTCGAATTTTACCAAGCGGTTAATCGGCCCACGGAATCCCGGCCCGCCGCAGACGCGCAGAGGCCGCGAACGAAACAAACGACCGACAGCGGAGAGATCACCCATGCATCACAGTCGCACCCTTCTTGCGGCCACCGTCGCTGCCTTCGCCCTTCTCGGCGCGCCGGCCGTCCATGCCGAAACGCCCGCCGACACGCTGATCCAGGCCTGGGCGATCGACGACATCATCTCGCTCGACCCGGCGGAGATCTTCGAGTTCACCGCCTCGGAAATCGCCGGCAACGCCTACGAGGGCCTGATCAGCTACGATCCCGCGGACGTGTCGAAAATCTACGGCAAGATCGCCGAAAGCTGGGAAGTCGCCGAAGACGGCATGTCGATCACCTTCAAGATCAAGCCCGGCCGCACCTTCGCCTCCGGCAACCCGATCACCGCCGACGATGTCGTCTTCTCGCTCACCCGCGCGGTCAAGCTCGACAAGTCGCCAGCGTTCATCCTGACCCAGTTCGGGCTGAATGCCGAGAACGTCGACCAGATGGTCGTCAAGACTGGCGAGGACACCGTCCAGTTCAAGATGGACAAGGCCTATGCGCCCTCTCTGGTGCTTTACTGCCTGACCGCGACGGTCGGCTACATCGTCGACCAGAAGCTGGTGATGGAGCACGAGGCGAACGGTGATTTCGGCTATGAATGGCTGAAGACCAACTATGCCGGCTCCGGCCCCTTCACGATCCGCGAATGGCGCGCCAACGAGGCCGTGGTGATGGAGCGCAACGCCAACTACTCGGGCGACGCGCCGCCGATGGCGCGGGTCATCTACCGCCACATTCCCGAAGGTGCTACCCAGCGCCTGCTTCTGGAACAGGGCGACATCGACATCGCCCGCTCGCTCGGCGCCGAAGAGGTCGACGCGGTGAAGGCCAACCCGGACATCAAGATCCAGCAGGGCGTCAAGGGCTCCATCTACTACATGGGGCTCAACCAGAAGAACGAGAACCTCGCCAAGCCGGAAGTGCGCCAGGCGATGAAATACCTCGTCGACTACCAGGCGATCGCCGACACGATCATGAAGGGCAAGGTGACCGTCCACCAGGCCTTCCTGCCCGAGGGCTTCCTTGGCGCGCTGAACGACAACCCGTTCTCGCTCGACGTGGCGAAGGCAAAGGAGCTTCTGGCCCAGGCGGGCCTGCCCGACGGCTTCTCGGTGACGATGGACACCCGCAACACGCCCGAGATCACCGGTATCGCCCAGGCGATCCAGCAGACCGCGGCCGAGGCGGGGGTGAAGATCGAACTGATCCCCGGCGACGGCCAGCAGACGCTGACCAAGTATCGCGCGCGCAACCATGACATCTACATCGGCCTCTGGGGCCCGGACTATCAGGACCCGCACACCAACGCCGACACCTTCGCGCGCAACCCCGACAACTCCGACGACGCAGCCTCCAAGCCTCTGGCCTGGCGCAACGCCTGGGACATTCCGGAAATGACCAAGCAGGCCGATGCCGCCATGCTCGAGCCCGATCCGGCCAAACGCGCCCAGATGTATATCGACCTGCAGAAGGAAAGCCAGGAGACCTCGCCCTTCGTGATCATGTTCCAGCAGATCGAGGTTTCGGCGCTCAGGTCGAACGTCGAGGGCTTCATCGTCGGCCCGTCGTTCAACGACAACAACTACGCCCATGTGACGAAGTGAGATGAGCGCCACGACTGCCGATGGGGGGCGCGAAAGCGCCCTCCTGCGGTTCCTCGGGAAGGCCGCGAAACTTCTCGCCACAGTGGCGCTGACCTTCCTCGGGCTCCTCCTCGTGACCTTCCTCATCGGACGGGTGGTTCCGGTCGACCCGGTGCTGGCGGTCATCGGCGACCGCGCCCCGAAATCGGTCTACGACCGCGTCTACCTCGAGCTCGGGCTCGACAAGCCGATCTACGAGCAGTTCTGGATGTATCTCCGCAAGGTGTTTGCCGGCGACTTCGGCGAAAGCTTCCTGACCAAGCGGCCGATCACCGAGGACATCGCGCGCGTGTTCCCGGCGACGCTGGAACTTGCGACCGTGTCGATCCTCATCGGCACGATCCTCGGCATCCCGCTGGGGGTCTGGTCGGCGGTGCGGCAGGGGCGGCTTGTCGATCAGGTGGTGCGCGTCCTCGGCCTTGTCGGCTATTCGGCGCCGATCTTCTGGCTCGGCCTTCTCGGCCTTCTGGTCTTCTACGCGCGGCTCGGCTGGGTCGCGGGACCGGGACGGATCGACATCAGCTATGAATACTCGATCACGCCCGCGACCGGGCTCCTCCTTCTCGACAGCGCGATGCAGGGGGAATGGGAGGTGTTCGGCAACGTCTTTTCCCACATCATCCTTCCCGCCGCGCTGCTCGGCTATTTCTCGATGGCCTACATCAGCCGGATGACCCGCAGCTTCATGCTGAACGAGCTGGCGCAGGAATACGTCACCACCGCGCGGGTGAAGGGCGTGCCGGAATGGCGCATCATCTGGGTCCACGCGCTGAGGAACGCGGCGGTGCCGCTCGTCACCGTGGTGGCGCTGTCCTACGCCAACCTCCTCGAAGGCTCGGTGCTGACCGAGACCGTCTTCGCCTGGCCCGGCCTCGGGCAGTACATCACCAACTCGCTGCAATCGGCCGACATGAACGCGGTCCTGGGCGGCACGCTCCTGATCGGCGCGGTCTTCGTCGCGCTGAACCTGCTGTCGGACCTGCTCTACACCCTTCTCGACCCCCGCGTGCGGAGGCAGGCATGACCATGACCTCCCGCCGCGACTGGCTTCTGTCCGACCGACCCGCCTCGCGCCGGCAGGCCAGGGCAGGCCAGGCCTTCCGCACCTGGCTCGCCTTCCGGTCGAACTGGCTGGCGATGGTCGGGCTTGGCATCGTCCTTCTCCTGATCCTCGTGGCCATCTTCGCGAACCTGATCGCGGCCCATAACCCGGTGGTGGGCGGCGATCTCAGGACCGAACGCTTCCTTCCGCCCCTCACCGACGGGCACCTGCTCGGCACCGACGACCTCGCCCGGGACATCTTCAGCCGCATCGTCCACGGCTCGCGCCTGACGCTCATGGTGGTGGTGCTGGTGGCGGTGATCGCCACGCCGATCGGCCTTCTCGTCGGCACCACGGCGGGCTATTTCGGCGGCTGGGTCGACACCGTGCTGATGCGCACCACCGACATATTCCTGGCCTTCCCCCGGCTCATCCTCGCCCTCGCCTTCGTTGCCGCCCTCGGCCCCGGCATCGAGAACGCGATCATCGCCATTGCGATCACCTCCTGGCCGCCCTACGCCCGCCTCGCCCGGGCCGAGACGCTGACGATCCGCGACAGCGACTTCATCAACGCCGCGCGGCTGCAGGGCGCCTCCGCGGCCCGCATCCTCTGGGGACATGTCACGCCGCTCTGCCTTTCCTCGATCATCATCCGGGTGACGCTCGACATGGCGGGGATCATCCTGACGGCGGCCGGTCTCGGCTTCCTCGGCCTCGGCGCCCAGCCGCCGCAGCCGGAATGGGGCGCGATGATCGCCTCCGGGCGGCGCTTCCTGATCGACCAGTGGTGGGTCGCCACCATGCCCGGCATCGCCATCTTCGTCGTCTCGCTCGGCTTCAACCTTCTGGGTGACGGCCTGCGCGACGTGCTCGATCCGAAGGCGCAGCGATGACGCCGCTCCTGACGGTCGAGGATCTGCGCGTGATCTTCCCCACCCGGCAGGGACCATCGGAGGTGGTCCGCGGCATCTCCTTCACGCTCGGGCGCGAACGGCTCGGCATCGTCGGCGAGAGCGGGTCGGGCAAAAGCCAGACCGGCCGCGCGATCCTCGGGCTGACGCCACCACCTGGCCGCGCCACCGCCAGGGTGCTCGACTTCGACGGCATCGACCTCCGCGCGGCCTCGCCGGCGACCTGGCGGAAACTCCGCGGCGCGCGGATGTCGATGGTGATGCAGGACCCGAAATTCTCGCTCAACCCGGTGATGACCATCGGCCGGCAACTGATGGAGGCGCTCAAGTTCGGCGCGGGCGAGACGCGGGCCGAGGCGCGCGCCCGCGCGCTCGCGATGCTGGAGGCGGTGCAGATCCGCGACCCCGAGCGCGTCTTCCGCGCCTATCCGCACGAGCTGTCGGGCGGTATGGGCCAGCGGGCGATGATCGCGATGATGCTGGTGACCGAGCCCGACCTCCTGATCGCCGACGAGCCGACCTCCGCGCTCGACGTCACCGTCCAGGTGGAGGTGCTGCGCATCCTCGACCGGCTGGTCGCGGACCGCGGCATGGGGCTGATCTTCATCAGCCACGACCTGCGGCTGGTGTCGTCGTTCTGCGACCGGGTGCTCGTCATGTATGCGGGTCGCGTGGTGGAGGAACTGAAGGCCTCCGAACTGACCCGGGCGCAACATCCCTACACCCGCGGCCTGATGAACTGCCTGCCGAAGATCGAGGGCGGCGTGCGGCCGCTGCCGACGCTCGAAAGGGATGCGGCATGGGCGAGGTGATGCTGGCGGCGGACGATCTCGACGTCACCTTCCGGCGGGGGGGCGACACGGTGCGCGCGGTGCGGGGCGTCAGCTTCGCCGTGGCGCGCGGCGAAAGCTTCGGCATCGTCGGCGAATCCGGCTCGGGCAAATCGACGGTGCTCCGAGCGATCTGCGGCCTGGCGCCCACGGCTGCGGGGGCGATCCGGCTCGACGGCACGGCGCTTGCGACGCCCCGGCCCGCGGCCTTCTTCCGCAGGGTGCAGATGGTCTTCCAGGATCCCTACGCCTCGCTCCATCCCCGCCATACCGTCGACCGCGTGCTGGCCGAACCGCTCGCCATCCACCGCTTCGACCGGAGGGAGGAACGGATCGAAACCGCGCTGAAGGACGTCGGCCTCGGTCCCGATTTCCGCTTCCGCTATCCGCACCAGCTTTCCGGCGGCCAGCGCCAGCGCGTCGCGATCGCTCGTGCGCTGATCCTCGAACCCGAGGTGCTGCTTCTGGATGAACCGACCTCCGCCCTCGACGCCTCGATCCAGGCCGAGGTGCTGAACCTGCTCGACCGGCTCCGCGCCGAACGCGGGCTGACCTACCTCATGGTCAGCCATGACCTTGCGGTCGTCGCCCACATGTGCGACCGGCTGATGGTGATGCAGCACGGGGCGGCGGTGGAGGAACTGACGCGCGCGGCACTCTCCGCCCACCGCGCCGAAACCGACTACACCAAGAAACTGCTCTCGGCCTCCGAGGGCTACAGCCCTGCGTGAGATGCCATGATCCCAGTCTTCGACGGCCACAACGACTTTCTCCTCCGTCCCCTGCGCGACCCGGCGAGCCGCGAGACGATCTGGCTTGCCGGCGAGGGCAAGGGCCACCTCGACCTGCCGCGGATGAAGGCCGGGGGGCTCGCCGGCGGGTTCTTCGCGGTCTACATCCCCTCGCCCACCGCCCATGACGCGCCGGACTTCGAGGCGGTCATGGACGCGCCGCCCTACGACCTGCCGCTGCCCGAGCTGATCGGCGCGGAAGCGGCGCAGCCGGTGGCCGCGGCGATGATCGGCCATCTGATGTGGATGGAGCGGACCGGCACGCTCGCCATCTGCCGTTCGGTCAGCGACATCCGCGCGGCGATGGCGGCGGGCAGGATCGCGGCGATCCTGCATTTCGAAGGCGCCGAGGCGATCGGCGAGGACCTCGACGCGCTGCATCTGTGGCACGCCGCCGGCCTGCGCTCGCTCGGCCCGGTCTGGTCGCGGCCCACCGTCTTCGGCCACGGCGTGCCGTTCCGCTTCCCCGGGACGCCCGACACCGGGCCGGGGCTGACCGCGGCGGGCAAGGACCTTGTGCGCGAATGCAACCGGCTGAAGGTGATGATCGACCTCAGCCACCTCAACGAGGCGGGGTTCAACGACATGGCGGCACTCTCCGACGCGCCGCTGGTCGCCACCCATTCCAACGCCCATGCGGTGACGCCCTCGACTCGCAACCTGACCGACAGGCAGCTCGACATGATCCGCGACAGTAACGGCATGGTGGGGCTGAACTTCGCCACCGTCTTCCTGCGCGAGGACGGCCGCAAGGCGCCCTTCGACGGCTGGGAGCCGGTGCTGCGCCACATGGACCACCTGATCGGCAGGCTCGGCGAGGACCGCGTGGGCCTGGGCTCGGACTTCGACGGGGCGACACTGCCCAACGACATCGGCGACGTGGCCGGGCTGCCCCGGCTTCTCGACGCGCTTCGGGCGCATGGCTACGACGAACCCCTGCTGCGCAAGATCGCCCACGAGAACTGGCTCGCGCTCCTGTCCCGCACCTGGGGCGGGTGATCCCGGGGGGACGCATGAGCCTGCCGGTCCTTCGCAATGAACCCGCGCGGCGGCTCTTCCTCGACCGCCACGCGCTGATCGAGCCGCCGGTTGGTCCGGCGAAGGGCGCGGACCTCCTGGCGCTGATCCGCCGGCTCGGCTTCGTGCAGGTCGACAGCGTCAGCACCGTCGAACGCGCGCACCACATGATCCTCTGGTCGCGGCGGCAGGGCTACCGGCCCGGGAACCTCGCGCCGCTTCTCGAACGCGACCGGACCCTCTTCGAACACTGGACCCACGACGCCTCGGTGATCCCGACCGAGTTCTTCGGCCACTGGAAGCTGCGCTTCGCCCGCGATGCCGCGCACATCCGCGAAAGCTGGACCGCCTGGCAGGGCGCGGCGTTCCACGACCGGATCGAGGACGTTCTGGCCCATGTGCGCGCGACCGGCCCCGTTGGCACCGGCGACGTCGGTGGCGACGAGGCGCGGGGCAAGGGCGGCTGGTGGAACTGGCATCCCTCGAAGACGGCGCTGGAATATCTCTGGCACACCGGCGAGGTCTCGGTCTGCCACCGCACCAACTTCGCCAAGCAGTTCGACCTGACCGATCGCGTCCACCCCGCCGCGCACCGCGATCCCCCGCCCTCGGAGGCGGACACGATCGCCTGGGCCTGCAACGCCGCGCTCGACCGGCTGGGCTTCGCCACCTCGGGCGAGCTGGCGGCCTTCTGGGCGACGGTGAAGCCCGAAGAGGCGAAGGCCTGGTGCGCAGAGGCGCAGGCACTGGGCGAGATCGTCGAGATCGCCGTCGAAGGCGCCGACGGGCGCCCGCGCCGGTGTTTCGCCCGGCCGGACGTCCTGGAGGCAGCGGCGGCGGTGGCGGAGCCCGCGAACCGCGTCCGCATCCTGTCGCCCTTCGATCCGTCGCTGCGCGACCGCGCCCGCGCCGAACGGCTGTTCGGCTTCCACTACCGGATCGAGATCTTCGTGCCGGAGCCGAAGCGGCGCTATGGCTACTACGTCTTTCCGGTGATGGAACGCGACCGCGTCATCGGCCGGATCGACGCCAAGGCTCTGCGCGCCGAGGGCCGGCTTGCGGTGCGCGCCTTCTGGCCCGAAGCGGGCGTGGCGATGGGCGCCGGGCGCACCGGGCGGCTCATGGCCGAACTCGACCGGCTTGCACGGTTCGTCGGCTGCGCCGGGGTGACCTGCGCCCCGGACTGGCTGCGCCCCGCCTGAGCTGGCGCAAACGGCCCGTCGCAAAAGACACCCCCAGGCGTCGCCATCAGGCAAGCCCGGCAGCGGCCCCGCCGCCACCCTGCGCGAAAGGAGAGGCGGGATGGGCAGCGAGATCGGATACCGGCGGGGCATGGCGCTCGTGGTCGGGGCCGCGGTTCTGTGGTCGCTCATGGGGCTGGCGATCCGGCTGATGGGCGATGCCGGCACCTGGCAGATCCTCTTCTACCGCTCGCTCGGCCTGGTGCCGGTGCTGTTCCTCGTGATCCTGCACCGGTCGGGCGGGCGCCCCCTGCCCCGCATCCGCGCGGCCGGCTGGCCGGCGCTGATCGGCGGCACCGGCCTCGTCTTCGCCTTCGCCGGGGCGATCTTCGCGATCCGGACGACGACGGTCGCAAACGCCGTCTTTCTCTTTGCCGCCACGCCCCTGATGACGGCAGTGATGGCCTGGCTTCTTCTGAAGGAGCCAGTGCGCCCCGCCACCTGGGTGACGATCGTGGTTGCGGGCGTGGGCATCTTCGTGATGGTGCGCGAGGGCCTCGCCATCGGTGCGGGGCTCGGCAATCTCGCCGCACTCCTGTCGGCGTCGGGCTTCGCGGCCTTCACCATCACGCTGCGCTGGGGCCGGCTTGGCGACATGCTGCCCGCCGTGCTGATCGGCGGGGTGCTGTCGGCCGTCGTCGCCGCGGCGGTGATTTCGGCCAGGGGCGAGAGCTTCGCGCTTTCCCTGGGCGCGGTGGCCATCGCGCTGTTCATGGGGGCGGGGCTTCTCGGCCTCGGCATGGCGATCTACACTGCCGGCAGCCGGGCCGTGCCCGCGGTCGAGATCGGCATCCTGTCGATGGCCGAGGTGATGCTGGCGCCGGTCTGGGTATGGCTGTTTCTCAACGAAGGCGCGAGTGCGGGGACCTTCCTGGGCGGCGCAGTGCTGCTTGGCGCCATCGCGCTCAATGCGCTCACCGGGATGCGGCACAAGACGGTTGTGCCGCCGGGTTGAAGGTAAAGCTCCGCCGCCGGAAGCGGCGACCGTGGCCGCCGCTTCCGCAGGGACGTTCAGTAGATGTCGAAATCCGCCGCCGCCAGGGCTCCGACGCCGAGAAGCTTGCAGACGGCCACCTGAGCGGCAGCGCCAGTGCCGTCGCTGTCCCAGTAGAGCAGGTCGGTGGCGGTGTCGAAGATGAAGGTCCCCACCGCCGCCGTCGCCGCCGTGCCGTTGACCAGCGTGACCGTGGTGGTCATGCCGGCAAAGCCGAGATGGTCGAACGACAGGAAGTCGTGGACCACATTGGCGGATGCAGACTTGAAATCGTTGATCACGTCACCATCGCCGAAATGCGACTGGTCCCACCATTCGAAATGGTCCGCGCCATTGCCGCCGAACATCGTGTCGGCGCCGTCCCTGCCGGTCAGCGAGTTGGCATTGAGGTTGCCGAAGATGCGGTCGTTGAGGTCGCTGCCCTCGACGTCCTCGATGAAGAACGCGTTCTCGGTATTGCCGAAGCCGTCGTTGATGACCTGCCCGGTCGCCAGGCGCAGGTCGACGTTGACCCCGACCTGCGCGGCGCCGGTGAAGTTGCGGCTGAAGCTGATCCGGTCGGCGCCAAGGTCGCCCCGGAAGGAATCCAGCCCCTCGCCACCCCAGAAGACGTTGTCGACGGTCGAGCCGATGAAGACGTCGTTGAAGGGGGTGCCGATCACCCGTTCGATGTCGATCGTCTTGTCGGTGTTGCCGAATCCATCGGTGATCGTGCCGTGGATCGCGGCGCCGACGACGGAGGTCTGCAGATCAACGACGATGCCGCGCTGGCCGCCGTACCAGCGGTCCTGGCTGTAGTCGATCGTATCCTTGTCGGCCCCGCCGTTGAAGGTATCGTTGCCGCGAAGCCCCACGAACCTGTCGCGCAGGGCCGAGCCGACGAAGCTGTCGTTGAAGCGCGAGCCGAACACCTCCTCGATGCTGCTGAATGTGTCGGTGCCGCCCCAGGGATCGATCACCGTGCCCGTCGCCATGTTGATGGCGATGCCGCGGAAGGCGGTCATCCCCTCGTTGAAGCTGGTGTTGCTGTAGTCGAGGCCGTCCCAGCCGACGCCGCCGTTGATCGTGTCGTTGCCGATGCCGCCGGCCACCCAGTCGTCGCCCGCGCCCATGTTGAAGACATCGTTGCCGCGATTCACGCCCGCCAGGCTGCGCCCGTCATTGCCGGCGGTGCCGTTGATCGTGTCGTTGCCGCTCAGAAGCTGGCTCCAGACCAGCGGGCCGTCCGGGCCGGTGCCGCCGCCCTGCCCGTCGGACCAACCGGCGGCGGAGGAGGCGAGCTGCGCCAGGTCGCTGGCCAGAGAGCCGGGCGGGATGCTGTCGATGGTCAGCACCGTCTGCCCCGCCCCGTTCAGGATCTTCACCATCGACAGGGTGCCCCCGGTCACGTCGGTGCCGCTGTAGGTGAAGCCGGTGCCGGTGCAGACCATCCTGAACCCGGCGAACGGATGACCCGCCGGATAGACGATGGTCAGGTTCGTCGCGGTCTGGACCGGGAAGGTCGATCCCGACCAGACCTCGAACAGGCGGCCGGGCCAGGAAGTGAGGTTATTGTAGAGAGGCGTATAGGTGACGCGCGCCATCTTGTTCCCCTGTCGCAAATGTGAGCCTTCAATGTCGCAAATGTCTCACACGGCCAGCGGATCGGTCAACGTTTCCCGAATTTCCTGAAGCGAATACAACCGACGGGGTGCTGCCGGCCGGAGCGGGCTCAACCCCCGGTCACTTCGACCGGCGGAAAAACCGCGAGCGGGCGTAGATTTCCTCGAGCCGCTTCATCCGCGCCTGTGTCTCGTCCCAGGTCAGGGTCTGCACCGCAGCCAGCAGCGTCTCGACCAGCACCTGGAGCGCCACCGTCGAATCCCAGGCCGAGGGCGCCTCGACATGCGCCGACAGCCGGTAGTGCGCACGTTCGGCCGCCGGCGAAACCCATTGGTCGGTGATCAGCACGACCTCGGCCCCCTGATCCGCAGCGATCTCGACGAGGCTCAGGACGTTGTTCTCGTACCGCCTGATGTCGAAGGCCAGCAGCACGTCGCCCGGCGCCATGTCGATCAGCGCCGGTGGCCAGGCGTTCGACACGTCGGAAATCAGCGACACGTCGCGGCGGATGATCTTCATGTGGGTGACGAAGTAGTCGGCCATCGCATGGGTGATGCGGCCGCCCATCGCGTAGATCTTGCGCCCGCGGTCGGCCATGAGCCGGACGATCGCGTCGAATTCATCGTGGTCGATCTGGCCGAGCGTCGCCTGGAGGTTGCCCACCACCGCGTCGGCGAAGCGGTTGAGGATATGGGTGTCGGGCACGCCCCCGGCCCAGCGGTCATGCTTGGCGATGGGCGAGATCAGCCGCTCCTCGACCTCGGCGCGGACGACCGCCTGGAAATCCGGGTAACCCTTGTAGCCGAGCTTCTGGACCAGCCGCACCACCGTGGGCGTCGACACCTCGGCCCCCTTCGCCAGCGCGGTGATCGAACCCAGCGCGGCCACCGGATAGTGGCGGGTGATATGGGTCGCAAGCTGGCGTTCGGCGCGCGTGAGGCCGCCGAAGTTCGCCTTGATCTGGTTTTCGATGGTTCGCGCCGCAACCGGCACCGGCACATCCTCCCCCGCGGGCTTCCTTGCGGGCGGACTCACCCCGGCCACGTCAGAAAAGATTGTAACAGAAAACGCCGGCAAGAAAACATCTTGACAGAAAGCGACCCTCCGAACGAGCCTGTATTGGTGAATCAGGGGGGCAGCCGGACAATGGCGCGGACGCAAGAATCCGGCCACGATGTCGTGGTGACGGAAAACCGCGAAGCCCGCGGGCCATTCCTCGTCGTCTGCGAACATGCCTCCAATCGCTTCCCCGCCGGCTTCGGCACGCTCGGCCTTTCGGCTCAGGCGCGCTCGGCGCATATCGCCTGGGACCCCGGGGCGCTCGGCGTGGCGCGGCATCTCGCCGGGCTTCTCGACGCGCCCCTGGTTGCGGCGGGGGTGTCGCGTCTGGTCTACGACCTGAACCGGCCGCCGCATTCGGCCGGCGCCATGACGGCACGGAGTGAGGACTACGACATTCCCGGAAACCTGCGTCTTGACCCGGACGAAAGGCTGCGGCGGACCGAGGCGATCTACCTGCCCTTCCACGCCCACCTGCGGGCCGAGATCGCGCGGCGGCTGGCCGCCGGGCGCCCCCCCGTGATCGTCACCGTCCACAGCTTCACGCCGGTCTGGTTCGGCACGCCGCGCACCGTCGAATTCGGCGTGATCCATGATGCGGACCCCGCGCTCGCGCTTGCCGTCGTGGCCGAGGCGAAGGCGCGCACGCCTCTCGATTGCCGGCTGAACGAGCCCTATTCGGCGGCCGACGAGGTGACGCACACGCTGCGGCTCCAGGCCACGCCCTACGGCCTGACCAACGTCATGCTCGAAATCCGCAACGACCTCATCGCGACCCCCCAGGCCGAGGCGGCGATGGCGGCAACGCTGGCGCCCGTCCTGACGGCCGCGCTCGCGGCCATCGATGCCCCGCAAATGAAGAAGGCGAGCAACTGAAATGCCGAACTGGACGCGGACCTTTGTAAAAGTCGTCGATGCGGTGAACTACCGCATCGGCCGGATGTCGATGTATCTGCTGTTCGTCCTGTCCGGCGTGCTCCTGTGGTCGATCATCGGCAAGGCGATGGGCCACCCGCCGCTCTGGACACAGGAAATGGCCCAGTTCACGATGGTGAGCTATTTCGTCCTGGGCGGCGCCTATTCGCTGCAACTGGGCGCCAACGTGCGGATGGACCTGCTCTATGGCCGCTGGTCGTCGCGCAAGCGCGCGGCGGTCGATTCGATCACCGTCTTCGCGATGATCTTTTTCCTTGGGGTCATCCTCTGGGGCGGCATCGAGAGCACGCTCTACGCCTTCGAGATCGGCGAACGGTCGCGGTCGGTCTGGCGGCCCTACCTTGCGCCGGTGAAGATCGTCATCTGCATCGGCGTGTTCCTGATGATCCTGCAAAGCGTCGCCTTCCTGTTCCGCGACATGGCCCATCTTCGCGGCGAGGACATCTGATGGATTACAACTACATCGCCGTCGTGATGTTCGGGGGCATGCTGGCCATGCTCCTGACCGGCCAGCGCGTCTTCGCGGTGATCGGCTTCGTCGCCGCCGTGGCGGCGCTGGCGCTCTGGGGCACGGGCGGGTCGGCCATCCCCTTCACCAGCACGATCAAGCTGATGAACTGGTATCCGATGCTTACCCTGCCGATGTTCGTCTGGATGGGCTACATCATGTCGGAAACCCGGATGGCGGACGACCTCTACCGGATGTTCCACGTCTGGTTCGGGCCGATCCCCGGCGGGCTTGCCATCGGTACGGTGCTGCTGATGGTCCTCATCTCGGCGATGAACGGGCTTTCGGTGGCGGGCCTTGCCATCGGCGCCACCATCGCGCTGCCCGAGATGCTGAAGCGCGGCTACGACAAGGTCATGGTGACCGGGATCATCCAGGGCGGGTCGAGCCTCGGCATCCTCGTGCCGCCCTCGGTGGTGCTGGTGCTTTACGCGATGATCGCGCGCCAGCCGGTGGGGCAGCTCTGGCTCGCCGGCGTGTTCCCCGGCCTCCTGATGGCGGGGATCTTCATCCTCTACGTCGTCATCCGCTGCGGGCTCAACCCAAGCCTCGGGCCGGCGCTGACACGCGAGGAACGCAGCGCCATCTCCTGGTCCGAAAAGCTGACGCTCCTGCGCGCGGGCGTCATGCCGGTGGTGATCTTCGCCACGATGATGGGGCCGTTCATCTACGGCTGGGCGAGCCTGGTCGAATCCTCGGTGATCGGCGCGGCGATCTCGACGCTCGTCGCCGTGCTGCGCGGGCGGATGACCAAGCGGGTCTACGAGGTCTGCATGACCCAGACCCTTGGGGTGTCGTGCATGTTCATGTGGATCCTGCTGGCCGCGCTGGCCTTCGGCGCGGTGTTCGACGGGCTGGGCGCGGTCAAGGCGCTGGAGAACCTGTTCCTTCAGGATCTGGGCCTGTCGCCGTGGACGATCCTCGTGCTGATGCAGCTGTCGTTCCTGATCATGGGGATGTTCCTCGACGACACCGCGATGCTGGTGATCGTGGCGCCGCTCTATGTGCCGCTGGTGGCCAAGCTCGACCTCGGCATTCCGCCGCAGGACGCGCTGATCTGGTATGGCGTGCTCTATACCATCACCTGCCAGATCGCCTACATCTCGCCGCCCTTCGGCTACAACCTCTTCCTGATGCGCGCGATGGCGCCCGACCACGTCACGCTCGGCGACATCTACCGCTCGATCTTCCCGATCGCCGGGCTGATGATCCTGACGCTGATCATCGTCATGGTCTTCCCCGAAATCGCGCTCTGGCTGCCGCATCAGGTCTACGGAAACTGACACAAGCGAGGGGCGGACATACCGCCCCCATCACTCAACCCAACGGAGGTCACGATGACGACGACAAGACGGAAGTTCCTTTCGACCGGTGCGCTGGCAGGGGCCGCCGCGCTTTCGGCTCCGGCGGTCCGCGCCCAGGCGGCGCCGATCAAGTGGCGGATGCAAACCTATGCCGGCGCGGCGCTTGGCGCGCATGTCTGCAAGCCCGCGATCGACAGCTTCAACAAGATCGCCGCCGGACAGATGGAGATCGAGCTTTACTACGCCGACCAGCTTGTGCCCACGTCCGAACTGTTCCGCGCCATGCAGTCGGGCACGATCGACGCCGTGCAGTCGGACGACGACTCCATGCAGTCGCCGACCGAGGTGACGGTGTTCGGCGGCTACTTCCCGCTGACGCTGCGCTACTCGCTCGACGTGCCGGTGCTGTTCAACCAGTACGGGCTCGACGCGATCTGGAAGGAGGAATACGCCAAGGTCGGCATC
>JAUQYA010000075.1 GCA_030837785.1 Albidovulum sp. | reverse complement strand
CACCCGCTGGGCCACGTTCCGGCGGATCACGCTGCCGCTTCTCCTGCCGGGGATCATCGCCGGCATGATGCTGGCCTTCGTGATCTCGCTCGACGACGTGGTGATCACCGAATTCGTCAAATCCGGCGGGCAGGACACCCTTCCCACCTACATGCTTGGCCAGATGCGCCGTCAGCTCACCCCCGAGATCAACGCGATCTCGACGATCCTGCTGGCGGTGACGGTCGTCCTTCTCACCTCGTTCTTCCTGCTCACGCGGAAGAAGGGCTGAGCCGAAACCGACAATGACAGGGAGAGAACCAATGAGAAAAATCCTCGCCGCAACCGCCGCCCTTCTGGCCACCACCACGCTCGCCTCCGCCGAGGGCCAGTTGCAGCTCTACAACTGGGGCAACTACACCAGCCCCGAACTTCTGGCGAAGTTCGAGAAGGATACCGGCATCAAGGTCACCGTCACCGACTACGATTCCAACGACGCCGCGCTCGCCAAGGTCGAGGCCGGGGGCTCGGGCTTCGACCTCGTGGTGCCGTCGGCAAGCTTCGTCCAGATCTGGGTCGAGAAGGGGCTGATCCAGAAGCTCGACCTCGCCAAGCTGCCCAGCCACAAGAACATCGCGCCGCAATGGATGGAGGTGGAATGGGACAAGGGCCGCGAATACACGATCCCCTGGCAGTGGGGCTCGACCGGGGTCGCGGTCAACACCAAGGTCTATTCGGGCGACATCAACACCTCCGAGATCTTCCTCAACGTGCCGGCGGAGCTGAAGGGCAAGATCAACGTCGTGCCGGAAATGAGCGACGTGATGAGCATGGCGATCTTCTGGGCCGGCGGCGAGCCCTGCACCGAGGACAAGGAGGTGCTGAAGAAGGTCCGCGACGCGCTGGTCGCGGCCAAGCCCGACTGGATCAGCATGGACTACGGCGCCACCGAGCGGCTGTCGAACGGCGACTGGGCGGCAAGCGTCAACTGGAACGGCTCGACGATGCGGGCGCGGATCGCCACCAACGGCGACGTGCAATACGGCTATCCGAAGGAGGGATATCCGCTGTGGATGGATTCCGCGGCGCTCCTGACCGACGCGCAGAACGTCGAGGAAGCCTATACCTTCCTGAACTACATCATGGAGCCGGAACATGCCGCGATGATCTCGGCTTTCGCCCGCTATGCCAACGGCATCGCCGGGTCGGAGGCGTTCATGCCCGAGGACATGCGTGATGCGCCCGAGGTTGTGATCCCCGAGGAGTTCAAGGCCGCCGGGCATTTCCTTCCCGCTTGCTCGCCCAAGGCACAGGAATACATGACCGCGATCTGGACAGAGCTTCAGAAGTAGGGTTTCGGGCGCCCGACCCGCCGGGGGGCACTGCCCCCCGGGACCCCCCGGGGTATTTGGCAACGAAGAAGGCGAGGATGGAGGGTCTGACCGAGCGCACCGCCTGCGATCTTGTCGCCGCTCTGCGCGCCGGCGAGGTTTCCGCGCGCGACCTGATGGCGGCGACGCTCGACCGGGTCGGGGCGGTCAACCCGGCCGTCAACGCCATCGTGACGCTGCGCCCGCGCGAGGACCTTCTGGCCGAGGCGGCAGCCGCCGACCGCGCGGGGCCGGGCGGGCCGCTCCGGGGCCTGCCGGTCGCGGTGAAGGATCTGGTGGCGACGAAGGGGATGCGCACGACCTGGGGCTCGCCCCTCCATGCCGACCACGTTCCGGCGGCGGACGACCTGGTGGCGGCGCGGCTCAGGGCGGCGGGCGCGATCCTGATCGGCAAGACCAACACGCCGGAATGGGGCCACGGGTCGCACACGTTCAACCCGGTCTTCGGGGCGACGCGCAATCCTTACGACCTTTCCCGCAGCGCCGGCGGCTCATCGGGCGGCGCGGCGGCGGCGCTCGCCGGGCGGCTGGTGGCGCTGGCGGACGGGTCGGACATGATGGGCTCGCTCAGGAACCCGGCGGCCTTCTGCAACATCTACGGCTTCCGCCCGACCTGGGGGCTGGTGCCGCAGGACGCGCAAGGCGACACCTTCCTTTCGACGCTGGCCACCGAGGGGCCGATGGCGCGCACGCCGGCCGACCTCGCGCTCCTCCTCTCGGTGCTGGCCGGCCCCAACCCCGAGGTGCCGTTCGGCCGCGCCACAGAGGATTTCACTGCGGGCTTCGGCGGCGACATCCGCGGCAAGCGGATCGGCTGGCTCGCCGACTGGGGCGGCGCCTATCCGATGGAGCCGGGCATCCTCGCGGCCTCAGAGTCGGCGCTTGGGGTATTCGAGGCGATGGGCGCCGTCGTCGAGCCGCTCGCGCCCCCCTACCCGGCCGAGGCACTCTGGTCCTCCTGGACCACGCTCCGGGCGATGCTGAACGCCGGCGGCAAGGGCGATCTTGCCCGCGACCCGGCGAAACGGGCGCTGACCAAGCCCGAGACGCTGTGGGAGATCGACCGGGGTGCGGGGCTTTCCGCCGAAGCCGTCTACGCCGCGAGCGTCACCCGCTCGCGCTGGTATGCGCGCGCCGCGAAGGTCTTCGCCCGGTTCGATGCGCTGGCACTGCCGGCGGCGCAGGTCTGGCCGTTTCCGGTCGACTGGCGCTGGCCGGAAGAGGTCGGCGGGCGGCGGATGGACACCTACCACCGCTGGATGGAGGTCGTGGTGCCAGTCAGCCTGATCGGCCTGCCCTGCGTGGCCCTGCCGGCGGGCTTTTCCGACACCGGCCTGCCGACGGGGTTGCAGCTCTTCGGGCCCACCGGCGCGGACGCGGCGATCCTGGCGCTGGCCGACGCCTATCACCAGGCGACGGACTGGCCGGGCCGGCGGCCGCCGCCGCTTCAGCCCGCGTTCGATCCGAAGCCCGCGAGCGCGCCGTAAAGTTCCGGCCGGCGGTCGCGGAAGAGACCCCAGCTTCGCCTCAGGTCGCGCACCGCGTCGAGGTCGAAGGTCGCCAGCCGCACGTCCTCGGCGCTGCGGCCCGCCTGCGTCACCACCCGGCCGGTCTGGTCGGCGATGAAGGAGGTGCCGTAGAAGGTCACCTCGCGCCCCTCCTGCTCCTCCCGGCCGATGCGGTTCGAGGCGGCGACGGGCAGGATGTTCGCCGCCGCGTGGCCGCGCATCGTCATTTCCCAGTGCGGCTGGCTGTCGTAGCCGGGTGCGGGAGGCTCCGACCCGATCGCCGTCGGGTAAAGGAGCATCTCGGCGCCCTGAAGCGCCATCGCCCGGGCGGCTTCGGGGAACCACTGGTCCCAGCAGATGCCGACGCCGACGCGGCCGAACGCGGTGTCCCAGACCCGGAACCCGGTGTCGCCGGGGGTGAAGTAGTATTTCTCCTCGTAGCCGGGGCCCTGCGGGATATGGCTCTTGCGGTAGCTGCCGAGCACCGTCCCGTCGGCATCGACCATCGCCACGGAGTTGAAATGCGCCTCGCCCGCGCGTTCGAAGACCGAGACCGGCAGGACGACGCCGAGGTCACGCGCAAGCGCGGCGAAGCGGGCGACGACCGGGTGGCCCGCCATCGGCTCGGCAAGGGCGAGGTGGCGCGGCTCCTCGGTGATGCAGAAATAGGGCGCGGCGAAAAGCTCCTGCAACAGGATCACCTGCGCGCCCTCGGCCGCGGCCCGGCGCACCAGCGCCTCGGCCCGGTCGAGATTGGCAGGCAGATCCCAGGTGCAGGCGAACTGGGTGACCGCGATCGTGACCTTGCGCATGGCGCTTCCCCTTGTTGCCGGACCGGGGCATCCTGTCGCGTTCCGCCCGGAATGGGAAGGACGGCCGCGGATCGCGGCCCTCGCCTCCGGCTTTGCGCCGGGCGGCGGATCGGTTAGGGTCCGGCCATGAGCCCTTCCGCCGTCATCGTCGCCCACGGCCAGCCCTCCGATCCCCTGCCGCCCGAGGCGGAGATGCACGCACTTGCCGCCCGGGTGGCGGCGCATCTGCCGGGATGGGAGGTCCGCGCGGCCACCCTTGCCGCCCCCGATGCGCTGAGGGCGGC
Organism: Albidovulum sp.; assembly: GCA_030837785.1. Classification (GTDB taxonomy): domain Bacteria; phylum Pseudomonadota; class Alphaproteobacteria; order Rhodobacterales; family Rhodobacteraceae; genus Albidovulum. The sequence continues at coordinate 6,096 of JAUQYA010000075.1, read as the reverse complement.
GCTTCAGGGGCTCGACGAGCCGGTGGTGTTCCCGCTCTTCATGGCGGATGGCTGGTTCATCCGCTCGCTCCTGCCGCGCGCGCTGGCCGAGGCGGGGGCGCCCGCGGCGCGGCTCCTCCGGCCGTTCGGGCTTCTGCCCGAAACGGCCGACCTGGCGGTGACGGTGCTGAGGGAAGCCCTCGCCGCACGAGGCTGGGCGGCGGCCGACACCACGCTGATCCTTGCCGCCCACGGGTCGGGTCGCAGCCCCTACCCGGCCGACGCGGCGCGCGCGGTCCAGTCCGCCATCGCCCTGCGCCTCAGCTTCGCCGACAGCCGGCTCGGCTTCATCGAGGAGCCGCCGGAACTGGTCGAGGTGGCCGAGGGCGTGGGCGCCCAGACGCTCTGCCTGCCCCTGTTCGTGGCCCGCTGGGGCCATGTCGCCGACGACATCCCCGCCGCGCTTCATGCCGCCGGGTTCATCGGCATCACGCTGCCGCCCCTCGGCAGCGACGCCCGGGTGCCGGCGATCATCGCCGGGGCGATTTCGGCGGGCTGAGCCGGCGTCCTGGCTCTCTCCGTCCCGGAGAACACGGGCGGAAGAGCGCGGTCGCCGGGGACGCGAAGGGCGGCGCCCGAGCCTCGGGAGGGCGCGGCACAACAGAAGTTCGGGGTGCTTCATGGTGCCGCCACCTCCAACCGGCATTCTGCTGGAGGCCTCGAAATGCGCCCTCCCGGGGGCAGGGTCGGGCGCCGCCCGGGCTGGGCACCCGGGCGAGAGGGTGGAGCCGCCTCAGCCGTGCTTCACCATCACGTGCCGCACCACGGTGTAATCCTCGAGCGCATAGGCGCTCAGGTCCTTGCCGTAGCCGGACTGCTTCAGCCCGCCGTGCGGCATCTCGTTCACCAGCATGAAATGGGTATTGATCCAGGTGCAGCCGTAGCGCAGCCGCGCCGCCGTCGCCATCGCCCGGCCCACATCCTTCGTCCAGACCGAGGAGGCCAGGCCGTAGTCGCTGTCGTTGGCCCAGTCCACGGCCTGATCGACGTCGGAAAACGGCGTGACCGAGACCACCGGCCCGAAGACCTCGCGCCGCACGATCTCGTCGGACTGCCGGGCGCCGGCGATCACGGTCGGGCGGTAGTAGAAGCCGCCCTGCCCCACCGCCTCGCCGCCGGTGGTGACCTCGATGTGGTTCTGCTCGCGGGCGCGTTCGACGAAGCTCGCCACCCGGTCGCGCTGGCGGAGCGAAATGAGCGGGCCGATCTCGTTTGTCGTGTCGTCCTCGTTGCCAAGCTGGATCGTCGAGACGGCGGCGGTCAGGTCGGCCACAAGGCTGTCGTAGACCTTGCTGCCGGCGTAGATGCGGCAGGCGGCGGTGCAGTCCTGCCCGGCGTTGTAGTAGCCGAAGGCCCTGAGCCCCTCGACCACCTCGGCCACGTCGGCGTCGTCGAAGACCACCACCGGCGCCTTGCCGCCCAGTTCCAGATGCGTCCGCTTCACCGTCCGCGCCGCGGCGTCGAGCATCTTCTTGCCGGTCGCCACATCGCCGGTCAGCGAGATCATGTCGACGCCCGGGTGGCGGATGAGGTGGCTGCCCACCGTCTCGCCGCGCCCGGGGATGACGTTGACGACGCCCTCTGGCAGCAGCTCGGCAAGGATGCGGGCGAGCTTCAGCGCCGTGAGCGGGGTCTGCTCGGAGGGCTTGAAGACCACGGTGTTTCCGCCGGCGATGGCGGGGGCAAGCTTCCAGGCCATCATCATCAGCGGATAGTTCCAGGGCGCGATCGAGGCGACGACGCCGACCGCATCGCGCCGGATCATCGAGGTATGGCCGGCGAGGTATTCCCCGGCGATCGCCCCGTGCTGGCAGCGCACCGCCCCGGCGAAGAAGCGGAAGCAGTCGACGATGGCCGGAATCTCGTCGCCCCTTGCGGCATTGATCGGCTTGCCGCAGTTCAGCGCCTCGAGCACGGCGAAGGCGTCGGCCTCGGCCTCGATACGCCCGGCGATGGCCAGCAGTGCCGCCGACCGTTCGGCTGGCGTGGTCCGCGACCAGCCGGCGAAGGCGGCCCGCGCCGCGGCCACGGCCCGGTCCACCTGGTCGGTCGAGGCCTCGGCCAGATCGAGGATCAGCGCGCCGGTGCGCGGGTTCAGCACCTTCTCGCCCGGCTCCTGCCCCGCCTCGAAGGCGCCGCCGATCAGAAGCTCGGTGTCGAAGCGCATGGTCATGGGTTTTCCTTTCATTTGCCCCCGCCCGCGGTCTCTTCGCCGCCGCGCGTCAGGTAATAGGCTGCAAGGATCGGCAGGATGGTCGCCACGAAGACGACGATCGCCACCACGTTGGTGACCGGCCGCTGGCGGGGCCGGACAAGCTCGTTCAGCATCCAGATCGGCAGGGTGGACTGCTGGCCCGCCGTGAAGGTCGTGACGATCACCTCGTCGAACGAGAGCGCGAAGGCGAGCATCCCCCCGGCGAGGAGCGCCGAGCCGAGGTTGGGCAGGATCACGTGCCGGAAGGTCTGGAACGAGTTGGCGCCGAGATCGGCCGAGGCTTCGAGCATCGAGGCGCCGAGGCGGCGGAACCGGGCCACCGCGTTGTTGTAGACGATCACGACGCAGAAGGTCGCATGGCCGAGCACGATGGTGAAGGTGGAAAACGGGATGTCGCCGATGGCGAAGGCGGAGCGCAGCGACATGCCGGTGATGATCCCGGGAAGCGCGATCGGCAGCACGACGAGAAGCGAGATCGCGTCGCGCCCGAAGAACCGCGCCCGCGCCATCGCCGCGGCGCAGAGCGTGCCGAGCACCAGCGCCAGGCCCGAGGAGATCGCCGCGACCCGGAGCGAGAGCCAGAGCGGCGGCCAGATGTCCTCGCGGTTCCAGGCGACGGCGAACCACTTCGCCGTCAGCCCCGGCGGCGGGAACTGGTAGCTGCGGTCCTCGGTGGTGAAGGCGTAGAGGAAGATCAGCACGATTGGCAGGTGCAGGAAGAGAAGCCCGCCGATCGCGGCGAGCGTCAGGCCGATGGGCGGGCGGGTGTCAGAGGGCATCGAAGGCCCCCAGCTTCCGCGCCACGGTGAGGTAGATGAGCATGATCACGATCGGCACCACCGCGAAGGCGGCGGCGAGCGGGATGTTCCCGGCCGTCCCCTGCAGCGAATAGACCGCCTGGCCGATGAAGAACCGGCTGGAGCCGACGATCTGGGGGATGATGTAGTCGCCCAGGGTCAGCGAGAAGGTAAAGATCGACCCGGCGATCACCCCCGGCAGGGCGAGCGGCAGGATCACGCTGCGCAATGTCCGCCAGCCGCCGGCGCCGAGGTCGGCCGAGGCTTCCAGCATCGAGGCCGGCACCCGCTCCAGCGACGCCTGCATCGGCAGGATCATGTAGGGCAGCCAGACGTAGAGGAAGACGAGGAAGGTGCCGATGTAACTGGTGGACAGCGAGTTGCCGCCGATCACCGGCAGCGCCAGCACCGCGTTCAGCAGGTTCCCCGCGCCGATCCCCTCGGCCGCCCAGGTGACGATCCCCTCCTTGGCGAGGATCAGCTTCCAGGCATAGACCTTGACGAGGTAGCTCGACCACAGGGGCAGCATGATCCCGAGGTAGAAGGCGGCCTTCCACCGCCCCTTCGCATAGCGCGCGGCGAAGAAGGCGATGGGGAAGGCCATCACGGCCGAGGCCAGCGTCACCGCCGCCGCCATCGCCACGGTGCGGACGATGATGTCGAAGTTCGACGGGATCAGCAGTTCGCCATAGGTCTTCAGCGTGAATTCCGGCACGACGAGGCCGGAAAACGGGTCGATCGAATAGAAGCTCTGGAGCAGGAGCGCCGCAAGCGAACCGATGTAGACGACGCCGAGCCACAGGAGCGGCGGCAGCAGGAGAAGCGCGGTCAGAAGCCCCGGCCTGCGCCAGAAGAGCCCGGTCAGCCGGTCGCCCGGCCCCCGCGCAGGAAGGGCGGAGCCGCTCATGCCCCTTCCTCCATCGCATGCAGCGCGGCCGCGTCCCAGTCGAGCGCGATTTCCGTGCCCACCTCGGGCACGGCCACGCCGGCCGGAACCAGCACCGCGATCTCGCTTTCGGCAGGCCCCGACGACCCGCCGGCCTGCCGCAGCGCCTCGGCCCGGACATGCAGCCGCGTCCCCGCGCCAAGATAGCGTGCGCCGGTCACGGTGCCGCGAACCCGGCCCCCGGGGACGAGCCGGATCGCTTCAGGCCTGAGGCTTGCCCAGGCGCGTGGGCCGCCGAGGGCCGCAGTCACCTCGGGCGCAAGCACGTTGGAGGAGCCGACGAAATCCGCCACGAACCGCGTCGCGGGGCGTTCGTAGATTTCCGCCGGCGTGCCCACCTGCGCCACCCGGCCTTCGTTGAAGACCGCGACGCGGTCGGCCATGCTGAGCGCCTCGCCCTGATCATGGGTCACGAAAACGAACGTGATTCCAAGGCGTTGCTGGAGGGACTTCAACTCGTCCTGCATCGCCTCGCGGAGCTTGAGGTCGAGCGCGCCGAGGGGTTCGTCCAAGAGGAGCACGCGCGGTTCGTTGACCAGCGCGCGCGCCAGCGCCACGCGCTGCCGCTGGCCGCCCGACAGTTGCGCGGGCTTGCGCTCGCCGAACCCTTCGAGCTTCACCAGCGCCAGAAGCTCCTCGGCCTTCGCCGACCGGGTGCGCCTGTCGATGCCCTTCACCATCAGCCCGTAGGCCACGTTGTCGCGCACCGACATGTGCGGAAAGAGCGCATAGTCCTGAAAGACCGTGTTCACCTGCCGCCGGTTGGGCGGCACCGACCCCATGTCTTGCCCGAAGATGCGGACCGTGCCCGCGGTCGGCATCTCGAAGCCGGAGATCAGCCTGAGGCAGGTGGTCTTGCCGGAACCCGAGGGGCCCAGCATGGCGAAGAACGACCCCTCGGCAATGGTCAGGTCCACCCGGTCGACGGCTTTCACGGGTCCGAAATGGCGCGAGACGGAGAGGAATTCGACGGCAGGGGTCATCTGGACACATCCGGGAAATGTCCCCCGGCATGCTGCCGGGGGGAGTGGATGGTGGCCCCGGTTGGTCCCGGGGCGCGCGGTATTGACGGTCAGCGCCCGCCGATCACGCCGATGTAGTCGGACACCCAGCGGTAATAGGGCACGCAGGCGCCTTCACCTTGCGAGCAGTTGGCGACAGGCGTGGTCCAGAACCGGATCTTGTCGAAGTCGTCCATGCCGTTGGCGGTGCAGCCCTCGGCGGTCTGCATCCCCGACCCGTCGGTGCAGGAGGCCGGCGTCACCGGGTTGGAGCCGAACCAGACCGAGAGGTCGGATTGCAGGTTCGAGCTGAGCGTGTGCTCCATCCACTTGTAGGCGCAGTTCGGATGCGGCGCCTCGGCGTGCATCATCGTCGTGTCGGCCCAGCCGGTTGCGCCCTCTTCGGGAATTGTCGAGGCCACCGGCTGGCCTTCCGCCTTCAGCAGGTTCACCTGGAACGGCCAGGTGCCGGAGACGACAACGCCTTCGTTCTTGAAGTCGTCGATCTGGATCATCGCGTCATGCCAGTAGCGGCCGACGAGCTGGCGCTGCTGGCGCAGCAGGTCGAGCGCGGCCTTGTATTGATCCTCGTTCAGCTCGTAGGGGTTGGTGATGCCAAGCTCGGGCTTGTGCGCCATCAGGTATTGCGCCGCGTCGGCGATGTGGATCGGCCCGTCATAGGCCTGCACCCGGCCCTTGTTCGACTTGCCGTCCGGCAGGGTCTGTTCCTCGAACACCACCGACCAGCTTTTCGGCGCCTCGGGGAAGACCTTGGTGTTGTACATCAGCACGTTCGGGCCCCACTGGTAGGGTACGCCGTAGTGGACGCCATCGACGGTGAACCAGGGCGCATCCTTCAGCCGGTCGTCGACGTTCTTCCACGACGGGATCAGATCCACATTGACCGGCTGCACCCGCTTGCCCGCGACCAGCCTCAGCGAGGCGTCGCCCGACGCAGTGACAAGGTCGAAGCCGCCCTCGTTCATCAGCGCCACCATCTCGTCGGAGGTGTTGGCGGTCTTGATGTTGACCTTGCAGCCCGAGGCCTCCTCGAACTTGGTCACCCAGTCATAGGCCTTGTCGGTCTCGCCGCGCTCG
>JAUQYA010000074.1 GCA_030837785.1 Albidovulum sp. | reverse complement strand
CGACGCAATCCGCATCCGCAGGTCCATCGAAAGTGGTGCCACCATACTTCACCCCCATTGTCTGGTGGTCACAGTGAAGCACATCACGATCAATCGCGGAATCCTCTTCCAGATTCAATCAAGCGCAGACACGCTCTAGGGCCAGCCACGCTTCATCCTGCCCGGTGATCGCGGCAAGGGCGCTCATTGCCCGCTTCCGCGGCAAGGTCTCACCATAAAGCCACTTGCGGACGGACTCTGGTGTAACATGCACATCGAACCGCTTCTCAAGATGATCGACGATCCATTGCAGTCGGCCGTAGTTTGGCGCGGGAACCAGCGGGTTGCTGTCGCAAGCCTGCCGGAACCTTTGCGCAAACTCAGGGTGGCGGATTTTCTCTACCGTCTTCGCGGCTCGGTCGTTCGCATCATTTAGCATTGGCTTCCCCTGTTGGTATCGTCCGGAAGCATCATACCAACAATAATACCAACATCCCGAGGGACGCGCCGGGACTAATCACGTCTAACTTATAGATAAATCAATTTCGTACGTCAAAAATAAGGCGTTTCGGCCTCATTTTCACGCTAGATCGACTTTGGGGAAGGTGCCTGGCAGCCCGTAGGGGAGTCGAACCCCTCTTCCCAGGTTGAAAACCTGGTGTCCTAACCGATAGACGAACGGGCCGCGCTTGGCGTGGGCGGTGTTTAGGCCAGAGCCCCGTGACTCGCAAGAGGATTCTTCGTCGTTTTCGCGGCCTGTCCGTCAGGCGCGGGCGGCGTCTTCCAGGCGGAGCTGCGGCTTCGCGCGCCCCTGCCAGTGGTTGAGTTCGAGCCGTCCCGCGAGGTGGAGGCGCATCCCGCCGTGGGCCTCGATCATCGGCCCGAGCGGCCCGTCGAAGGCGCCGAAGGCCATCGCCTCGACGGCCGGGCCGAGGCCGTCGGAAAAGCCGAAACGCAGGTGGCTGCCGCCGATCCGGCGGCTGTGCGTCACGGCCATGCCGGCGAAGGCGAAGCGGGGGGAGGGGGCGCCCTGGCCGAAAGGCCCCGCCCGCTCGATCTCCTCGATGAGGCCGGGGGTCACCGCGCCGGGCATCAGGAGCCCGTCGAGACGGAGGTCGCGCGGGCCCGGTGCTGCCGCGCCCTGGCGGGCGAGAAGGTCGGAGAGCCGTTCCATCGCCTCCTCCAGCCGGTCGCGGGCGACGGTCAGGCCCGCCGCCATCCGGTGCCCGCCGCCCTTGACGAGAAGCCCCTCGGCCGCCACCCGCTGTACCGCGGCGCCGAGGTCGACCCCCTCGACCGACCGGCCGGAGCCCTTGCCCTCGGCGCCGTCGAGGCCGATCACCACGGCGGGCCGGCCCGTCGCCTCCTTCAGCCGCGCGGCGACGATGCCGACCACGCCGGGGTGCCAGCCCTCGCCGGCGGCCCAGACCAGCGCCGCGTCGGTTCCGCGCGCCTCGGCCTGGGCCAGCGCCTCCTCGCGCACCCGGGCCTCGATCTCGCGCCGCTCGGCGTTCAGCGCGTCGAGCCTCTGGGCCAGCGCCTCCGCTTCGAAGGCGTCCGCGGTGGCGAGAAGCCGGGCGCCGAGGTCGGCCGCGCCGATCCGGCCGCCGGCGTTGACCCGCGGGCCGAGCAGGAAGCCCAGGTGATAGGCCGTCGGCGCCCGGTCGAGCCGGGCGATGTCGGCGAGCGCGGTGAGCCCGACCCGCTCGCGCCGCGCCATGACCTTCAGCCCCTGGCGCACCAGCGCCCGGTTGACGCCGGTCAGCGGCGCCACGTCGGCCACCGTGGCCAGCGCCACGAGGTCGAGAAGGCCCATCAGGTCCGGCCCGGCCAGCCCGCCGGCGCGCAGGAGGCGGTTCGCCTCGACCAGCATCAGGAACACCACCGTGGCGGCGCAGAGATGGGCAAGCGCACCGGTCTCGTCCTGCCGGTTGGGGTTCACCACGGCAAGGGCGGGCGGCAGCGTCTCGGCGCCGAGGTGATGGTCGAGGATCACCACGTCGGCGCCCCGCGCGGCGGCGACCGGTCCGTGGCTCAGCGTCCCGCAATCGACGCAGACGATCAGGTCGTGGCGCGCGGCGAGCGACGCCATCGCCGGTTCGTTCGGCCCGTAGCCCTCGTCGATCCGGTCCGGGACATAGAGCGTGGCCTCGCGTCGGAAATGCCTCAGCCACCAGACCAGAAGGGCGGCCGACGCGCCGCCGTCGACATCGTAGTCGGCGAAGATCGCGATCCGCTCGCGCCCTTTGAGCGCGCGGACGAAGCGCCCCGCCGCCAGTTCCATGTCCTTCAGCGACCGCGGATCGGGCAGGAGGTCGCGCAACTGCGGCTCGAGAAACCCCGGCGCCTCCTCCGCCGCCACCCCGCGCGCGGCGAGAACGCGGGCCAGGGGCAGGGCGAGGCCCGTCGCCTGCGCGATCGCCTCGGCCTGCCGGTCGGCCTCGGCCGAGGGGCCGGTCCAGCGGCGGCCGGTGGCGGATCGTTCGACGCCGAGAAATGCGGTCATTCCAGCTCCGTTGCCTCGCGCCCCTGCCACCGGGCGCGGCCTTCCCCTTCTTCGTTGCCGAAGTACCCCGGGGGCGCGGGGGCGGGCCCCCGCCACGGCAGTTCTAGCGGATCGGGTTGCGGTAGATCATCCGGCGGACCGAGCCGGTCTTCGATCGCATCAGGATCGTCTCGGTCTCGATGAAGTTGGGCTCGCGCCGCACGCCGCGGACGATCGAGCCGTTGGTCACGCCGGTTGCCGCGAAGATCACGTCGCGCGTCACCATCTCGTCGCGCGAATAGATACGGTTCAGGTCGCGGATTCCGGCCTTCGCCGCGCGGCCGCGTTCATCGTCGTTGCGGAACAGAAGCCGGCCCCAGATCTGGCCGCCCATGCATTTCAGCGCCGAGGCGGCAAGCACGCCCTCGGGCGCGCCGCCCGAACCCATGTACATGTCGATGCCGGTGATCTCGGATTCGGCGCAGTGGATCACCCCGGCCACGTCGCCGTCGGTGATCAGCCGGATCGCGGCGCCGGTGGCGCGGACCTCGGCGATCATCGCCTCGTGCCGGGGTCGCTCGAGGATGCAGACGGTGATGTCGGTGGGCTTGCAGCGCTTCGCCCTGGCAAGCTCCACCACGCGCTCGGTCGGGCTCATGTCGAGGCTGACCACGTCCTTCGCCAGCCCCGGGCCGACGGCGAGCTTGTCCATGTAGACGTCGGGCGCGTGCAGAAGCGTGCCGCGCGGTGCCATCGCGATCACGGTCAGCGCGTTCGGCATGTCCTTGGCGGTCAGCGTCGTGCCCTCGAGCGGATCGAGCGCGATGTCGACCTCCGGCCCCTCGCCGGTGCCGACCTCCTCGCCGATGAAGAGCATCGGCGCCTCGTCGCGCTCGCCCTCTCCGATCACCACGGTGCCGCGGATGTCGAGCAGGTTGAGCTGGTTGCGCATCGCGCTGACCGCGGCCTGGTCGGCAGCCTTCTCGTCGCCGCGCCCGATCAGGCGGGCCGAGGCGTGGGCGGCGGCTTCGGAGACGCGGGCAAGGCCCAGCGATAGCATGCGGTCGTGGAATTCCTGGGCGTCGGCCATGATCTGTCCCTGCTGGTCTCGGGTTTGCCCGCATCTAGCCGCGCGGGCGGCGGCGGGGCAAGCCCCGCGCGCACCTCAGGCCGATTCGATGCGGATCGCCACCGGCTCGCCGACGACGACGCCGGTCGCGGGCAGGCGGCGCACGGCATGGTCGACCGCCTCGCGCGTGGTCTTGTGGGTGACGATCAGCACCGGCGCCGAGGTGTCGGCGTGGCCGTACTGGCGCATCCGGTCGATCGAGATGCCTTCCTCGCCGAGGACCGTCGCCACCTTGGCCAGCGCGCCGGGCTTGTCGATCAGCTCCATCCTCAGGTAGTGCGGTGCCGGTGCCGTGGCCTTCGCCGGCACCGCATCGGCAAGCGTCGCCGCCGGCTGGCCGAAGGTGGAGATGCGGCAGCCCCGCGCGATCTCGATCACGTCCGACATCACCGCCGAGGCGGTGGGCCCCTCGCCCGCGCCGGGGCCGCGCAGCACGATCTGGCCGACGCTGTCGCCCTCGAGCACGACCATGTTGGTGCCGCCCTGCAACTGGCCGAGGGGGCTCTCGGCCGGCACGAGGCAGGGCGACATGCGCTGTTCGAGCCCGCGCCCCGTCATCTGCGCGACGCCGAGAAGCTTGATGCGGAAGCCCATGTCGGCGGCACGGCGGATGTCGTCGATCGAGATCCGCCCGATCCCTTCCAGTTCGACCGCGTCGAAGGCGACCCTGGTGCCGAAGGCGATCGCCGCCAGCAGGCTGAGCTTGTGGCCGGCGTCGATGCCGCCGACGTCAAGATTGGGGTCAGCCTCCAGATAGCCGAGTTGCCGGGCTTCCTCGAAGACCTCGGCATAGGGCAGGCCCGCGCTTTCCATCCGCGTCAGGATGTAGTTGCAGGTGCCGTTCATCACCCCCATGACGCGGCGGATCTCGTTGCCGGCAAGCCCTTCGGTCAGCGCCTTCACGACCGGGATGCCGCCGGCGACGGCAGCCTCGAAGCGGATCACCCGGCCCCTCGCCTCGGCCTCGGCGGCCAGGGCGTGGCCGTGATGGGCCAGCATCGCCTTGTTCGCCGTCACCACGTCCTTGCCCGCGGCGATGGCGGCGCGCGTGGCGGCAAGTGCCGCGCCCTCGGCCCCGCCCATCAGTTCGACGAAGACGTCGATGTCGTCGCGCGCGGCAAGACGGACGGGGTCGTCCTCCCAGCCATAGGCCGAGAGGTCCGCATCGCGGTTCTTCAGCCGGTCGCGGGCGGCGACGGCGCTGATCGTGACCGCGCGGCCGGTGCGCCGCGCCAGAAGCTCGGCGTGGCGCTGGACGATCTTCACCGTGCCGATGCCCACCGTGCCGAGGCCGGCGATGCCGAGACGCAGGGGCTGGGGCATGGGGATCTCCGTGATTGCGATCGGCCCGGCCGGGCCGTCACGGGTGTTAGCCAAAGACGCGGCGGCTTGCAACGCGCTTGGGACGCCCGCGGGCGAGACAGGGGGGCCGCTCAGCCGGTGGGGCCCGCCGACCGGAGCGCCGCCGCCCGCACGCGCAGCGCCCGGGCGCGCGCGGCGACCGAAGCGGCCGGATCGGCCGCCGGTGCCGGTGGCACCGCGGCCAGAAGCGCGTCGATCGGCATGAGCGTCGGCCAGTCCGCCTGCGTCGCGGGCGCGTCCTTCAGCACGGGGAAGGTGGCGCAGGCCGCAAGCGCGGGCAGAAGACAGACAAGACCGAGACGGGCGGCACGCATGGAAGGGTCCCTCAGGTGGCCCGAGGATAGCTGCCGCCGGGCGCGGCGCAAGGGCAAGCGGCGCAAGGGTCAGCGGAACGGGGCCAGCACAACGGGCCAGCACAACGGGCCAGCGGAGCGGGCCAGCGGAGCGGGATTGTATTGAACGCATGTTCAGATAATCTGGGGCGATGGCACGCAAGACCGGCTCGCATTCGGAAATCACCGGCCCGCGCATCCGCGCCGCGGCGCGGACGCTCTTTGCCCGCCACGGCTTCGCCGCCGTCTCGATGCGCCAGATCGCGGCCGCGGTCGGGGTTCAGGCGGGCGCGCTCTATCTCTACACGCCCGACAAGGAGACGCTGCTCTTCGATCTCCTGAAGGAGCACATGGACGAGCTTATCGCCGCCTGGGAGACCGAGCCCGGCGGCACCGGGCCGCTTGCCCGGCTCGAGGCCTTCGTGCGCTTCCACATCCGCCACAACCTCGATCGTCCCGAGGCGGTGTTCCTGTCCTACATGGAGCTGCGCAACCTCGGGCCGGCGAACTTCGCCGCAATCGAGGGCCTGCGGCGCGACTACGAGACGCGGCTGGAGACGATCCTGCGCGAGGGCGTCGCGGCCGGCCTCTTCGCCGCGCCCGACAGCAAGATCGCCACGCTCGCGATCATCGCCATGCTGACCGGGGTGACGACCTGGTACCGCGAGGGCGGACGGCTCAGCCGCGACCGGGTGGGCGACATCTACTGGGACATGGTGCGCAAGGCGGTGGCCGCCTGACCGAGCGACGGCCGGGGGCTGCCCCGGCCGCCGCCGTCAGTGCGCGGAGCGGATGAAGGTGCCGTTCCTGAGGTCCGTCATCGCCTGGCGCAACTGGGCCTCGGTGTTCATCACGATCGGCCCGTGCCAGGCCACGGGCTCCTCGATCGGCGCGCCGGAGATCAGGAGGAAGCGGATGCCCTCGTCACCGGCCTGCACCGTCACCTCCTCGCCGCTCCCGAAGCGGATCAGCGTGCGGTTGCCCGAGAGGTCGCGGATGTTCATCTCGCGCCCCATCACCTCCTTCTCCAGCAGCACGCCCTCGGGGTGCGAGGCGTCGGCGAACCGGCCGGCGCCCTCGAAGACATAGGCGAAGGCGCGGCGGTAGGTGTCGACGCGGAAGGTCTTGCGCCGCCCGGCGGGGACGGAAATGTCGAGGTATTGCGGTTCCGCGGCGATCCCGTCGACCGGGCCTTTCTTGCCCCAGAAGGATCCGATGATGACCCGAACCACGGTGCCGTCGTCGTCGGTGATCTCGGGGATCTCGGCCGACTTCACGTCCTGGTAGCGCGGCGCCGTCATCTTCAGCCGCGAGGGCAGGTTGGCCCAGAGCTGGAAGCCGTGCATCTGGCCCCTGGCGTTGCCCTGCGGCATTTCCTGGTGCAGGATGCCCGACCCGGCGGTCATCCACTGCACGTCGCCGGCGCCGAGCCGGCCGTGGTTGCCGAGGCTGTCGCCATGCTCGACGGTGCCGGCCAGCACATAGGTGATCGTCTCGATCCCCCGGTGCGGGTGCCACGGAAAGCCGCGCAGGTAGTCCTCGGGCCGGTCGTTGCGGAAGTCGTCGAAAAGCAGGAAGGGATCAAGCTCCTTCGGGTCGTGGAAACCGAAGGCGCGGTGAAGCTTCACGCCCGCGCCCTCCATCGTCGGAAGGGAGGGACGGGCTTCGAGAACGGGGCGGATCGACATGGGGTGTCTCCTGTCTGGCTCGCCGGGAATATAGGACGCCGGGCGGGGCGATCCATCCTTGGTCCGGGCCGCACCCCGGCACAGGGTCTGTGCGGGGCGGCCCGGTGGCGGCGCAGGCCGTGGCGGAACGTGAAAGGCCCGGGCGCATGGCCCGGGCCTGTTCCGTCCTGTTCCGGCGCGCCGGATCAGCTGTTGTCGGGGTCCACCGTCGGGTCGGTGGTGTCGTCGTCGCTGGTGTTGTCGGACATGTCGATGTCGCTGTCGTAGATGCAGGCCGGCAGCGTGACCCCGTCCTTGAGATCGTATTTCACGCAGGAGGTGAAGCGCGGGCGCGTGGTGATGAAGGTGGTATACCACCGCGCCTTGAGGCCGATGTTGAAGATCGGCTCGTACGCCATGTTGGTTTCGACCAGGATCACGGAATCGCCCGACGGCATGATCGGGATGCGGTTCGCGTCGTTCTGGATCGTCGCATCGGTCTGGCCGCCGGCGGCGCCGGTCGCGTAGGACCAGGCGATTTCGTAGCGGTCGTCGGTGTCGTCCCAGATCACGCTCGACACCCGGACCCAGGTGGGCTTGCGCGAGAAGGTGAGGTAGTCGAAGAGCGTGTTGAGCCCCTGGATGTAGTCCTCGTCGATCGCCTCGTCGGGCTGGATGCGCGAGACCATGTCGGCGATGGTGTAGGCGGCCTTGAGGTTGATGTTCTTCTGCCGGTAGGCGTCGAAGAACTGGAACGAGGCCACATACCACCAGATCAGCCAGGTGGAGGCGATGACCCCTTCGACCGGCATCGAGCCGCGGCTGTCGCGGGCCCAGTCCAGGGTGCGCAGGCGCAGGCGGGAAAGCATGGACATGTCAGCTCCCTACATCCGGTTCGTTGACGAAGGCCGAGGCCGCGATCAGCGCATAGGCGCCGGTATTGTCGCGCGGCAACTGGAAGCCCAGGCCCGAGGTCGGGAAGATCGGGTCGAACTTGGAGCAGGCGCGGATCAGCATCATCTCGTCGCCCGCGCCGCTGTCGAAGGTCGTCACCGGCTTGATCGGCTCGGCCCGGTCGACGCAGATCGGGCCCGAGGCGAGCGGTTCCCAGGTATCCGTGCTGACCGGGCGAAGCTCCACCAGAAGCACGTTCATGCAGTCGGGGATGACGCCCGCGCGGTTGCAGACCACGCGCTTGAACTCCTCGTGCGTGGGGTTCTTCCAGTTGCCGAGCCTGAGGTCGCGCACCGACATGTCGAGCGCGCGTTCCAGCATCACGTGGCGCAGCATCAGCGTCCCCATCTCGAGCGAGGACATGACGAGCAGCAGGAAGAACGGCAGGAAGATGATGAAGGGGATCGTCGCCGTCCCGTCCTCTTCGCGGGCCAGTCGTCCGGAGGCGGCCTTCAGTCTGTTCACGAAGCGGCCCATCTCAGTGCGTCAGCCTCAGCTTGTTGATGGAGTTCACGATGCCCGCGAAGGCGTCGTTGATGTCGAGGCCTTCCACCGCGTAGTAGCCGGCGTTCTGGCAGGATTCGAGAAGCTGCTGGCCCCCCGTCGGCGCCTCGAAGGCGATCGTGTAGATGCGGATGCCTTCGGTCTTGGCCGCGCTGCAGATGTCGAGCGTGATCCCGTCCTTGGCGTTGTTGATATAGGTGTTGGCCTTGGGGTTCGACACCGAGGCCGGGCGCCACTGGTTGCGCAGCGAGGAACTGCCGTAGGCGCGGTAGATCAGTTCATCCGAGAAGTAGTAGATCGACATGTCGTGCCAGACATCCTGCCAGGTCATCGGCACCGAGGTCGGCGAGGAGACGTATCCCTTGTCGCCGGTCTGGTCGCCCCACGCCTGGGTGCGCCAGGTGCTCTTGGCGAAGATGTAATACTTGCCCTTCGACGCATCCCAGAGCGAATACTGCTCGCGCGACCAGTCGTCCGACGACGAGCCGTTGGTGCGATACCAGGGGTTGCGCACCAGCAGGCTCTGCCCCTCGTCGTAGTAGGTGCTCGAGGTGGTGTTGTTGCGCAGCCGGTATTCGGTCGTGTTCTCGCCATCGGTCATCAGCACGATGATCTTCAGCGCATCCGGGTCATTGAACGCATAGGGCCGGTCGCTGAAGGTCGCGGGGATGAGGTTGTCGTCGATCATCCCGTCCACCACGGGCTGCATCGAGGGATCGAGCAGCGCCGCGCCCCATTTCATGCCGATGTCGATCGAGGTGTTGCCCTCGGCCGTCAGGTTGTTGATGTAGGTCTTGAGCTGGTCGCGGTCGCCCGAGAACGGCAGGACCTGCCGCTCGGTCTCGGGCGGGCAGTTCGTCAGCGACGGCGGGCTGGCCTTGTAGAACGGATCGAAGTGGCCGTTGCGCTGATAGACGCGGTCGGAGGCGCCGAAGCCGAACGAGACCGCGGTCGTGTCGAAATCGCCCGCCGACGGGTTGAACTCGATGCAGTTCGAATAGGTGTGCTCGGCCGTCATGTTGAAGTAGCTGGCGAGGTCGTCGCTGATCGCAACCTGGGTGGCATAGGGAATGATCGAGATCGAGACCTTGTCGGCTTCGGCCGAGTCGAAGATCTGGTCGACGAAGCTCTTCGCGGCCGGCTTGAGGTTCTTCAGCCGGTTGTTGGAGTTCATCGAGCCCGAGATGTCGAGGATCAGCGAAATCTCGATCTGGCCGACGCTTTCCTCGGCGGTCGAGGCGGCGGGCGTCGACAGCGTCTTGACACCGACGAGCGCCATGAACCAGGTCGGCATCTGTTCGGAGACCTTGATCTCGACCTTGCGGTAGTCGCTGAGCATGCCCTGGGTGACGATGATATTCTCGTCCGCCGGCGGGGTCAGGCCGGCTTTCGCGAAGTAGTCCTTGACCACGTCCTTCGGATCGAGCGTCTGCTGGAGGTCGGCCGCGGCCAGCGAGGCGCGGTCGATGGTGTTCTGCAGCGTCGTGCGCCGCTCCTCGAACCGCATCAGGTCGAGCGAGACGCCGGCCAGGAGCAGCATCATCACGAAGGCGAAAAGCCCGAAGATGATGAGCGAGCCCTCCTCCTCGCGCCGGAACCGGCCAAGCGCGGCCCTTGCCCGGCCGATGGCAGCGGACCGGACGGAAGCCACGAAAACGGACGTGGGGGCAATATTCATCATAACCAACCCTTTCCCCAGGACGGCAACCTTACAGCGCAGAGCAGACCGAGCGCGGCATCGGTTCTCAGAGACTCTTGCGGCAAAACTGGGGTCCGACTTGCGGCAAAATTGAGGCAGGACAAATTCGCGGGGCGAATTGACGCCGGGCCATGCACATGCCGGCCGTCCGTTGCCAGACTGTGCAGGCGGCCGGAACAATGCCGCGCGGGTGATTCTGTCCGAGCCGCCCGCGCCGCGCCCTGGCCGCGCCCCGGGTTGCCTTTCCGATGCCGTCTGCTAACAGAGCGAGGGAGAGCATCATCAACGCCCCGTCCGTCCGACCGACGGGCGCCGGCATTTCGGCCGCAAGGCCGGACGGGCCAGCCAAGGAGGAACCCAATGGCCACCACCGGTGAACCGAGCTTTCGCCAATCCGTCGATCTGATGTTCAACCGCGCCGCGCGGCTGATGGATCTCAGCCCCGGTCTCGAGGAGAAGATCCGGGTCTGCAACTCGACTTACACGGTGCGCTTCGGCGTGCGCCTGCGCGGCAAGATCGAGACCTTCGTCGGCTACCGCTCGGTCCATTCCGAGCACATGGAGCCGGTCAAGGGCGGCATCCGCTACGACATGGCCGTGAACCAGGACGAGGTCGAGGCGCTGGCGGCGCTGATGACCTACAAGTGCGCGCTCGTCGAGGCGCCTTTCGGCGGTTCCAAGGGCGGGCTTTGCGTCGATCCGCGCCAGTGGGACGAGCACGAGCTGGAACAGATCACCCGCCGCTTCGCCTACGAGCTGATCAAGCGCGACCTGATCCATCCGGCGCAGAACGTGCCCGCCCCCGACATGGGCACGGGCGAGCGCGAGATGGCCTGGATCGCCGACCAGTTCGCCCGCATGAACACCACCGAGATCAACGCCAAGGCCTGCGTCACCGGCAAGCCGCCGCACGCCGGCGGCATCCAGGGCCGGGTCGAGGCGACGGGGCGCGGGGTGCAGTTCGCCCTGCGCGAATTCTTCCGCCACAAGGACGATGCGGCGCTGGCGCGCCTGTCGGGCGATCTCGGCGGCAAGCGCATCGTGGTGCAGGGCCTCGGCAACGTCGGCTATCACGCGGCGAAGTTCCTGTCGGAGGATGATGGCGCGGTGATCACGGCGATCATCGAACGCGACGGCGCACTTGTCGATGACAAGGGCCTGAAGGTCGAGGAGGTGCGCCAGTGGATCCGCAAGCACGGCACCGTCAAGGGCTACCCCGAGGCGACCTTCGTCGAGGACGGTGCGAGCGTTCTGGAGAAGGACTGCGACATTCTCCTTCCCGCGGCGATGGAGGGGGTGATCCACAAGGGCAACGCCGACCGGATCAGGGCCCGTCTGATCATCGAGGCGGCGAACGGCCCGATCACCTTCGGCGCCGACGAGATCCTGCGCAAGAAGGGTGTCCTCATCATCCCCGACATGTATGCCAACGCCGGCGGCGTGACGGTGTCCTATTTCGAATGGGTGAAGAACCTTTCCCACATCCGGTTCGGCCGGATGCAGCGCCGCGCCGAGGAATCGCGGTCGCGGCTTCTTGTCGAGGAGCTTGAGCGGCTGAGTTCCGACAAGGGCCTCGGCTGGACGCTTGCCACCGACTTCAAGGAGAAGTTCCTGCAAGGCTCCGACGAGCTGATGCTGGTGCGCTCCGGTCTCGACGACACGATGCGGACCGCCTACCAGTCGATGCGCGAGGTCTGGCACAGCCGCAACGATGTCGAGGACCTGCGCGTCGCGGCCTATATCGTGGCGATCAGCCGGGTTGCCGCGACCTACCGGTCCAAGGGGCTCTGAGCGCGCCCGCGTTCACCGAGAACCGGGGCGGCGGGGCCACCGCGCCGCCGCCCCGCACCATCCCGCCGACAGGGAGAGACCTGCCATGACCGCGATCGACGATCTGCCGCTTCGGCTTCTGAAGGTGTCGACGGATGCCGACGGCATCGCCACCGTCACCCTGAACCGCCCCGAAAAGCGCAATGCGCTGAACGCGGCCACGGTGGACGAGCTGGTCACGCTCTTTTCCGCCGTCCCGCGCGCCGGCATCCGCGCCGTGGTGCTGAGGGCCGAGGGCGCGCATTTCTGCGCCGGGCTCGATCTGGTCGAGCATCTCAATGCCGAACGGACCCCGGCCGAGTTCATGCAGATCTGCCTGCGCTGGCACGAGGCCTTCAACAAGATGGAATATTCCGGCGTGCCGATCATCGCCGCGCTGAAGGGCGCGGTGGTCGGCGGCGGGCTGGAGCTTGCCTCGGCCGTGCACATCCGGGTGGCCGACCACGGCACCTATTTCGCCCTGCCGGAAGGCCAGCGGGGCCTTTTCACCGGCGGCGGCGCGACGATCCGGGTCGCCGACCTCGTCGGCAAGGCGCGGATGATCGACATGATGCTGACCGGACGCATCTACAAGGGCGAGGAGGCGGTGTCGGTCGGCCTTTGCCAGTATCTCGTCGATGACAGCGAGGCCAGGGCGATGGAACTGGCGCGCGCTATCGCGGCCAACACGCCGCTTGCCAACTTCGCCGTCTGCTCGGCGATCAGCCACATGCAGAACATGTCGGCGCTCGATGCGGCCTATGCCGAATCGATGGTCGCGGGGATCGTCAACACCCAGCCCGCGGCGAAGGGCAGGCTGGCCGCCTTCGCCGACAAGAGCGGGGCAAGGGTGCGTCCCGACTGACGCTTTCGCCTTGCCGGCGCCATCGCTTTGCGCCTTTCTGGCCGGCGAAGGGAAGGGCCGATGACCCCGCTGCGCGGCATCTCGCTGAAAGTCGCCTCGGTCGCCGTCTTCATGGCGATGGCCAGCCTGATCAAGGCGGCCTCGGATGCGGTGCCGCCGGGGCAGGCGGTGTTCTTCCGCTCCACCTTCGCGGTGCCGGTGATCCTCGTCTGGCTCGTCGCCACGCGCGGCCTCGGCGCGGGGCTTGCCACGCGCAATCCGCTCGGCCACTTCTGGCGCGGGCTGATGGGCACGGCGGCGATGGGCTTCGGCTTTGCCGGGCTTGGCCTCCTGCCGCTGACCGAGGTCACCGCGATCGGCTACGCGGCGCCGCTTCTGACCGTCGTCTTTGCGGCGATGTTCCTTGGCGAGAAGGTGCGCGCCTTCCGGATCTTTGCGGTGGCACTCGGGATGGCTGGCGTGCTCATCGTGCTCTCGCCGAGGCTCACCGCGCTCAGGTCCGGCCAGATCGGGGCCGAGGAGGCGCTGGGCGCGATCGTCGTCCTGGTGGGCGCGGTCTTCGCCTCGCTCGCCCAGGTCTTTGTCCGCCGCCTCGTCGGCGAGGAGAAGACCACGGCCATCGTCTTCTACTTCTCGGTCAACTCCGCGCTTCTCTCGCTGATCACGGTCCCCTTCGGCTGGGTGATGCCGGACGCCGGGACCGCGGCGATGCTGGTCACGGCCGGCCTTCTGGGCGGGATCGGGCAGGTGCTGCTCACCTCCTCCTACCGCCACGCCGATGCCTCGGTGATCGCGCCTTTCGAATACGCCTCGATGCTGATGGCCATCGCCGTCGGCTATTTCGTCTTCGGCGAGGTGCCGGGCAGGGCGGTCCTGGCGGGTGCGGCGCTGGT
The DNA here is from genome assembly GCA_030837785.1 of Albidovulum sp. GTDB lineage: Bacteria > Pseudomonadota > Alphaproteobacteria > Rhodobacterales > Rhodobacteraceae > Albidovulum. The sequence goes on along the minus strand of JAUQYA010000074.1, from coordinate 9,691 downwards.
CGTGGTCGCGGGGATTCTCATCATCTGGCGCGAGGGAAGGCTCGGCCTCGACCGGGAACGCCAGCGCAAGTCGATGACCCCGCAGGGGTGAGGCGGAAAAGGAAACTCTCCGGTGGGGCGTTTTCAGCGCCGAACGCCCGAAGCGCAAGCGGAGGGCCGGGACGGCCGGACCAGGAAACTCTCCGGTGGGGCATTTTCAGCGCCGAACGCCCTTCGCCATGCGAAGGGTCGGGAGGATGCCGTCGCTGCCCTCACCTCGCCGTATCGAGCCAGATCGTCACCGGCCCCTGGTTGACCAGCGCCACGTCCATGTCGCCGCCGAATTCGCCGGTCTCCACCCTCAGGCCCTCGGCCCGGAGCCGGTCGCAGAGCAGCAGGTAGAGCCGTTCGCCCTCGGCCGGCGGCGCGGCGGTGGAAAACCCCGGTCGGTTGCCGCGCGAGGTGTCGGCGGCCAGCGTGAACTGGCTGACCACCAGCGCGGCACCGCCGGTGTCGAGGAGCGACCGGTTCATCTTGCCGGCATCGTCCTTGAAGATGCGCAGCCGCGCGATCTTGAGCGCGAGCGCATCGGCCTCGACCCCGGTGTCCCCCTGCATCGCACAGACGAGGATCAGGAGCCCCTCGCCGATCTCGCCGGTGACCCGGCCCGCGACGGTCACCCGCGCCTCGCGGACCCGCTGGACAAGCGCACGCATCAGGACAGCTCCTTCGCCCAGGGCGGGTTGGCGCCCGCGCGGGAAACCGTGACCGCCGCCGCGCGGATGCCAAGCGCGAGCGCCGCGCGCAGGGTATCGTCCGACAGCGCCGCCACGCCCGCCCTGGTCAGCGCCCCCGCGCGGTGAAGGGCTGCCAGCACGCCGGCGTTGAACGTGTCGCCCGCGCCCACGGTATCGACGACCTCGACCCGCCGCGCCGGCACGAAGACCGACCGCGCCGCGGTGAAGGCGTGCGCCCCGGCGGCGCCTTCGGTCACGAAGACGACCTTCGGCCCCTTCGCCAGCACCGCCTCGGCGCCGCCGGTGATGCCGCGGCGGCCTTCGAGCCAGCGCAGGTCCTCGTCCGACAGCTTGACGATGTCGGCAAGCGCGATCATCCGGGCGATCCGCGCGCGATAGGCAGCCTCGTCGGCGATGAACGAGGGGCGGATGTTGGGGTCGAGCATCATCACCCGGCCCGATCCCGCCTCGCGTTCCATCAGCGCCTGATAGGCGGCCCCCGCCGGCTCCACCATCAGGCTGATGCCGCCGAAGAAAAGCGCCACCACCGTCTCGGGCAGCGCCGGCAGGTCGGCGGCGCGGATCATCCGCCCGGCGGTGTTCTCGTCGTAGAAGGCATAGCGCGGCTGGCCGCCCTCGAGCGTCACGAAGGCGAGCGTGGTCGGCCGGACCGAGCGGAGGCAGAGCGCGGCATCGACGCCCGAGGCGTCGAGCGCACCGGCCAGCATCTGCCCGAAAAGGTCGGTGGAAAGCCCCGAGAGAAAGCCCGCGGGCACACCGAGCCGGCCAAGCGCCACGGCGGTGTTGAAGACCGCGCCGCCGGGGCAGGGGGCGAAGGCGTCCTCGCCCGCCTCGGTCCGCCGCGGCAGCATGTCGACCAGCGCCTCGCCGCAACTCAGGATCATCCGCCCCTCCGTTGGCGTAAACGGCATCCCCTTAGACGAACCTCGATTTTCCCGCAACGGCCAAGCGCCCGTTGACGCCGGTCAGGGACGACTCACGGGACAAGCGGCAGGCTGGTCCCGCACCCTTTCGCAGGAGAGACGTCATGGTCGAGAAAACCCCGGCAACGAGCTTCTGGCCCTCGTTCTACGAACCCTTCCGCAACTTCGGCACCCGGCTTTCGGAATGGCTCGCCCCCGCCTCCGAGGCTTCCTCGGACGGCAAGAGCTACCGGATCGCCATCGAGCTTCCGGGCGTCGAGGACAAGGATGTCGAGGTGACCGTCGACGACGGCATGGTGACGGTGAAGGGCGAAAAGAGGGAGAGCCGCGAGGAAAAGGGTGAGACCTGGTATTTCAGCGAACGCCAGTACGGCAGTTTCAGCCGGTCGTTCCGCCTTCCCGCCGACGCCGATCAGGGCGCGGTCAGCGCCGACCTCAAGGACGGCGTGCTGACCCTGACGGTCGCCCGTGCGGCCCCCGAGGCGGCAAGGGCGCGCAAGGTGCCGGTGGCCAGGGGCTAGGGGCGCCTTGGCCGGCGGACCCTCCGCCCGGCCCTGCCTCCTTTCCTGCCTCCCTTTCTGTCGGGAAATACTCCGGGGGTCCGGGGGCAGCGCCCCCGGTCCTGGCCTCAGTATTGCAACTCGATCCAGCCCTGCTGGTCGGCATATTGCAGGCCAAGCACGATCGCCGCCGCGAGGATCGCGCCGAAGACCACCGCTGCCGCGATCTTCCAGGTCGACCACGGCCGTTCGCCCTTCACCTGCCCGGTCTGGCCGTTGACGACGAAGCGGTAGCTCTGGCCGCGGTAGCGGTAGGCGGCGGTCCAGACCGGCAGGAGGATATGCTTGAAGGTGACGGCGGAGACCTGCGTCTCGATCGCATGGATCTCCTGCCGGTCGCCACCGATGTCGAAGCGGACGTCGCGCTCGATCATCCGGTCCATGTAGCCGCGCGCCTCGACCATCCCCTCCTCGAGGCCGACCGTATAGCCCTCGGCGCGGAAGCCCGCGAGGAACTCGGGCGCATAGGGCTCGAGCAGGGTCAGATCCCAGGGTTCCAGCGCCTCGGTGTAGCCTTGCGGCAGCGACCGCGAGGCGAGCACGAGCACGTCGTCGAAAAACCGCGCGACCCGGCCCGCCACCGGCGTCCAGCGGATTCGCGCCACCTGCCGTTCCTGCCAGTGGACGCGGCCTTGCGCGTCGCGCACCTGGACGCGCTGGGTTTCATAATAGACGATGCCGCGGCGGCCGGCGTAGCTCGACCGGGTGTCGGCGTCGAAGGTCCAGTAGGGGACATAGATCCCCTCCATCGCCCGGCCCTTGCGGGCGTAGCCCTGAAGGCCCGAGGGCGCGAACCAGAGCGCGCCGAGCCAGTCCGTCATCGCCCTGCGCGCCTCCGACGCGGTCAGGACGAAGGGGGCCACGCCCCTTGGCTTGATGTGCCGGCTCGCCCCGGTGTCGGCGACGACCGGCGTGGCGCAGAACGGGCATTCGGTGGCGTGGACTGCGGGGTCGAACTGCACCTCGGCGCCGCAGTTGGGGCATTTCGAATAGCGCGCGACCTCGACCTCGGTGTCGGGCAGCGCCGCTTCCAGCCCCTTGCGGAAGTCGGTCTCGGGGACCGGCCGGTGGTGCGGCCCGGCCGAGCCCACAGACTCGGTGTGCCCGCAATGGTCGCAGATGAGCCGCGCTTCGCCCGGGCTGAAGCGCAACTCGGCCCCGCATTGCGGGCAGGAAAAATGGTGTTCCTCGGCAGGGGTCATGGGGCGCTGGGCGGGCCGCGGCGGTCAGCTCCCCGCGGGGCGCGCGGGCGGCGGGGGCGGCATCACGGTGAAGAGCTGGGCAAGCTCGGCGATCTCGCCCGCGGGCTTCCAGCCGTCCTGCCCCGGCGCCCAGACCAGCGTCTCGCGGGTCAGGCTGCCGTCGGACACGAACCGGCCGAGATGGCCGCGGCCGTAGGGCCCCTCGACCGCGCCCGCCCGCGCGAGGTGCCAGACCTTCTCCACCGGCGGCGGCGGCGGCGGCACCTGCGCCGCCTGGCCGGGAGTGGCGCCCCAGGGACCGATCTGGCTTCCCATTGCCATGCCGATGCCCGCGCCGACGCCCGCGCCGACGCCCGCGCCCATGACCGAGCCCGCCGCGCCCTCGCCGCGCCCGAGCGCCTCGGCCGCCGAATACTGCATGTAGCGGGCGAGGTCGCCGACGATCCCCATCGAGGTCCGCTTGTCGAGCGCCGCCTCAACAGCCTCCGGCAAGCTGATGTTCTCGATGTAGAATTCCGGAATCTCCAAGCCGTAGGCCGCGACCGACGGCGTGATGGCGCGGGCGACGATCTTGCCGAGATCGGCGGTGTTCGCCGCCATGTCGAGCACCGGGATGCCCGAGGACGCGATCACCCGGCTGAACTCCTGCACGATGATGTTGCGGATCTGGAAGCTGATCTCGCCGGCGGTGAATTCGCCATCGGTTCCAACGATCTGCGAGAGGAATTTCGCAGGATCGGAGACCCGCATCACATAGGTGCCGTAGGCCCTGAGCCGCACCGGGCCGAATTCCGGGTCGCGGGCGATGATGGGGTTCTTCGTGCCCCATTTCTGGTCGGTGAAGCGGGTGGTGCTGACGAAGTAGATCTCCGACTTGAAGGGCGAGCGGAAGCCGTGGTCCCAGTGCTGGAGCGTGGTCAGCACCGGCATGTTGTTGGTCTCCAGCATGTAGAGGCCGGGGGTGAAGACATCGGCGATCTGGCCCTCGTGGACGAAGACCGCCGCCTGCCCCTCGCGCACCGTCAGCTTGGCGCCGTACTTGATCGCATGGCCCTCGCGCTCGAACCGCCAGACCATCGTGTCGCGGGTGTCATCGGTCCAGTGGATGACGTCGATGAATTCGCCGGTGAGGAAATCGAGAATACCCATATGGTCACCTCCTGTCGTCAGCTCTCGCCGCCCATCAGCTCCGCCGCCATCGTCTCGATGATCGGCCTTGCCTCGGCAAGTGTCATCCCCGGCCTCAGCCGCGGGTCGTAGAGCATCTTCAGCATCATCTCGTCCTGCGTCGTCAGCAACGCGAATTCCTCGTTGTCGTTGAAGATCGAGGGCCGCGCGCGGGGCCAGTCGTTCACCAGGCCGAGGCTCTGGGCGAGTTCCTCGTGGATGCAGGCCATCCGCAGCCGTTCCGGCAGTTCGCCCCGGATCACCGTCAGGGCGCGGGTATAGACGGCGCTCATGCCGGTGGTGAAGGAAAACACCGTGCAGTAGGTCTCTGGCGCCATCCGGGTCACCGAATCGATCGCGGCGCTGCCGATGCCGGGGGCGAGCGAGGCGATACGCGGGGCTGCGGCCTGGCGTTCGTCCGCATTCAGCACGAGCACGGTGTGGTTCGCCCGCCAGGCCGTCATCCGCATCGGCAGCCCGGTGAGCCGCGACAGCCGGGCGACATGGCCCGCAATCGCGGCACGATCGGTGGCGCGCTGGGCGGCGGGGACCGAGGCACCGAATTCCACGTTCACCCGCACCGGATCGGCCCAGCGGTGCAGCCGGTTTTCCACCGCCTGCGGCACCAGCCGCCCGCCACGTTCGGCGAATTCGTCGTAGAAGGCGACATGGATGAAGTTCTCGGCCAGGTCGCGGGCGGTGAAGGGCGCATCCGCCCCGCCGCCATCGGTCCTGAGCAGGTCCTGGGAAAGGTAGTTGGCCTCGACCCGGGCATAGTAGGCGCGGGCGGCGAGCGTCGCGGCGCTTGCGTCGCTCACCGGCGGTTCGGGCGGGGCCACGTCGCGCGGCGGCTGGACCGGCACGGCCGGGACGAGCCCCGCCGGTTCGCAGGCCGCCAGCGCGGCCAGGAGGAGAGGCACGAGGAGAAGCCGCGAGGCGGGGCCGGGGCGCATGATCTCAGACGCTGGTCCCGACATTGGCGCCGGTTCCGGTCGCGCGCGCCTTCGCCGCCATGAGCGCGGTGCGCAGTTCCGCCTCCATCTTCTTCAGGTCGGCCTCGGCCGCCACGCGCTTGCGCTTGCCCTCGTCGGCGATCCGCAGGCTGTCCTCGATGGTGCCGATCAGCTCGGCATTGGCGGCCTTCACCGCCTCGATGTCGAAGACGCCGCGCTCCATCTCGGTCCGAACGATTTCATTGGCTTGACGAAGGTTCTTCGCGTTGGCTGTAAGGAGTTCGTTGGTCAGGTCGCTGGCCTCGCGCACCGCCGTGGCGGCCTCGGACGACCGCTGGATCGTCACCGCCTGGGCAAGCTGGGTTTCCCACAGCGGCACGGTGTTGACGAGGGTGGAGTTGATCTTGGTCACCAGGCTCTTGTCGTTCTCCTGCACCAGCCGGATCGAGGGCAGCGACTGCATCGTCACCTGCCGGGTCAGCTTCAGGTCGTGCACCCGGCGTTCCAGATCGTCGCGGGCCGAGCGCAGGTCGCGCAGTTCCTGCGCCGCCATCACCTTGTGATCCTCGGCGGCGGCATCGACGGCCGCCACCTTCGCCGGAATCTCCGTCGCGTCCAGACCGGCAAGCTTCGCCTCGCCCGCGGCGATGTAGAGCGCAAGTTCGTCATAGAAGTTCAGCGTCCTGTCATAAAGCACGTCCAGGGACTTGATGTCCTTGAGCAACTTGTGCTCGTGCCCGAGCAGGTCGCCGGTGATCCGGTCGATCTGGCCCTGCACCTGCTCGAACCGGGCGAGGAAGTTGGCGAAGGGCGCGGTGCGGCCCAGAAGCCGCTCCCACCACGACAGCCCGCGCCGCACGTCAAGCTCCGACACCGAGAAGCCGCGGATCGTGGTGACGATCTCGCGCAGGGAATCCCCTGCCGGGCCGACATCCTTGTTGCGCACGTCGGCCAGCATCGCCTGGCTGATCTGCTGCAACTCCGCCTGCGCGGCCGAGCCGAAGTTGACGATCGAGCCGGTGTCGGTCATGTCGAGTTCGGCGATGCGCCTGCGGATTTCCCCGGCGAGCGGCGCCGGCGCCTTCTCCAGCGGCACCACCTCTCCGGCCGGTTCCGGCAGGACGGCGGCGGTTACCTCCTCGACGGCGGCAAGGGCGCGGGCGGCATCTTCACGGACGCTGGACATTGTCACTCTCCAAGGTGGCTGGGGCTGGGTCGGCAAGGCGCACACCCTCGCGCTTCAGGCGGTCGCGCAGGACCCCGATCTCGATGTCGAGGTCGGTGCGGTTGTCCTCCAGGAGCGCAGTGGTGCGGCGGGCGAAATTGATCTCGAGATCGTCGAGCAGCGCCTCGTAGTCGGCGCGGGCACCGGGATCGTGGGTCTTGGCCCAGAGGTCGGCGAACTTGATCGTCGCGTCGCGCGCCCCCATCAGATAAACGCCGAGCCAGCGACGCGCGGCGGTCAGGTCGCGCGGGTCTTCCTCGACGGTGCGGAAGAGCGCGCGCGCGGTGACGGCGAAGCGCTCGACGCGGGCGACGATCATCCGGTCGCGGGTGCGTTCGGCGGCCAGATGCATCTCGGACAGGTAGCCTTCGCCTTCCGCAACGATGCGCGCCACTCGGTCCTGCTGGAACGGGTCGATCTCGGCCATGCCCTTGTCGCGCAGGGGGTCGGAGCCGAAGGCAAGGTGATGCAGCGCCGCCCCGACCAGGCCGAGAAGCACCGGCGCGGCGAGGTCGCTTGTGCCCCAGGCGCCGAGGAAAAGGCCCCCCGCGGTCAGCGCCGAGCCCGCGATCTTGCGCGGGAAGGCGGGGCGGCGGGCGCTGCGGCGGCCGGCATAGGCTTCGGCCGCGCGCACGCCTTCGCGCGTCAGCCAGGCGGCCGCAACCAGAAGGCCGAAGGCCGCGAGGTTGCGGGCAAGCCCGGTGGGATCCTGGAAGAAGGCCTTGAACGCGAAGGGGAGCGCTGCGGCATAAAGCCAGCCGGTGCGCCGTTCGGCGCGGCTCGGGCCGGCGGGCCGCGGCGGCGGGGCCGCATCGGCGCCGTGCGGCGGGGGGCTGAACCTGCCGCCGAACCTCTCGGCCATCATGCCCCCCCGGTCAGCGCGACATAGAGCGTCAGCGCCAGAAGGAGATTGAAGGCCAGCCGCTGCAACCCGGATTCCGTCATCCGACACCCCCGACACCACGCGAAACAGACTGGCACGGCGCGGGTGGAATGTCCAAGACCTGAAAACGGTTCCTGCCGCATCCTGCGGCGGGAAAACGCGCGTGACGTGACGGCAGTGGCCTCAGCCGCGACCGCGCGGCTTCGGGCCGGGCCTGCCGCCGTGCCTGGGGCCGGACTTGGGGCCAGACTTGGGGCCGGACCTGGGGCCGGACTTGGGGCCGGACTTGGGGTCGGACTTCCCGCCCGGCCCGGGGCCGGGCTTGGAGCCGGGTCTGGGGCCCGGTTTCGGCCCGCGCGGCCCTTCGTGCCGGTCGCTGCGCGTCCCGGCCGGGCCCGATCCCGCCGGCGCGGCGCGCGGCTTGAACGGGCGCCGGTCCTCGCGGCCGCCCCTGTCGCCGCCCCTGTCGCCGCCCCTGTCACCGGGGGCGCTGTCGCGTTCGGGGCGCGGGCCGCGCGCCCGGAACGCCTGCCCGCCATCGGCGCTTCCTGCCGCCGCCTTGCGCGGCGGCCTTGCATCGTCCCCCTCTCGCGGAGCCCGAGGCTTGAAAGGCCGCTCGCCGGAGCCTTTGCGCGGCGGGCGGGAGTCGTCCTCCCCGCGCGGTGTGCGGGGCCTGAACGGCCGCTCGCCGGAGCCGTTGCGCGGCGGCCGGGCCTCGTCCTCCCCTCGCGCGGCCCGCGGCTTGAACGGCCGCTCGCCGCCAGCCTTCCGCGGCGGCCGGGACTCATCCTCCCCTCGCGGAGCCCGAGGCTTGAAAGGCCGCTCGCCGGAGCCTTTGCGCGGCGGGCGGGAGTCGTCCTCCCCGCGCGGGGCCCGAGGCTTGAACGGCCGCTCGTCGGAACCCTTGCGCGGCGGCCGGGACTCATCGTCCCCTCGCGGAGCCCGAGGCTTGAACGGCCGCTCGCCGGAACCCTTGCGCGGCGGCCGGGATGCCTCGCCGTGTCGGGAGCGGGGCGGCCGGTCGCCGGTCTCCTCCTCGATCAGCGGACGCGGCCGCGGTGCGCCCTTGCCGGCAAAGCGGCTGCCGGCGCGGGACGGTCGATCCTCGCCCAGCGGCCGGGGCTTCGGCGCGCGGCCCTTGCCGGGCGCGGCCCCGCCGGCGCGGGGCTTGCGGGGCGCCTGTCCCGCGCCGGAGCGGGCGGCCCCGGCTTCGGCATCCCCGCTCTGGCCGAGCTGGTCGCGCAGCACCCTGTGCTTCACCTCGACGACATCGCCCGGCTTCATCGTGTTCAGCCGGAAGGGGCCGTAGCTGACCCGGATCAGCCGGTTCACCGTGAGCCCGACCTCGGCCATCGCCCGGCGGACCTCGCGGTTCCGGCCTTCGCGGATGCCCACCGTCAGCCAGGCATTCGCCCCCTGCTGCTTGTCGAGCGTGACCTCCATCGGCTGGAAATCCTCGCCCTCGATGGTGATGCCGCGGCGCAGGGGATCGAAGGTCGCCTCGTTCGGCCGCCCGTTCACCCGCACCCGGTATTTCCTCAGCCAGCCGGTCGACGGAAGCTCCAGCCGCCGCTTCAGCTCGCCGTCGTTGGTCAGAAGCAGCAGCCCCTCGGAATTGAGGTCGAGCCGGCCCACGCTCATCACCCGCGGCATCCCCTCGGGCATCGTGTCGAAGACGGTCTGGCGGCCCTTCTCGTCCTTCGCCGAGGTGACGAGTCCCACCGGCTTGTAGTAAAGCCAGAGCCGCGCCGGTTGCGGCGCGTCGATCGGCTTGCCGTCGAGCGTCACCCGGTCGGCGGGCATCACGTCCAGCGCCGGGCTCGTGACCACCGCGCCGTTCACCGCGACGCGGCCGGCGAGGATCATCTTCTCGGCGTCCCGGCGCGAGGCGACGCCGGCGCGGGCCATCACCTTGGCGATGCGTTCGCCCGTTGCGGTCTCGTCGGTCATGGTCCTGGCCCCCGGCTGGCTGAAGCGACTCCTCTAGCGCCAATCGCGCCACGGGGGAAGCGCTTGCGCAAGCGCGGATGGCGCGGCAAGA
>JAUQYA010000073.1 GCA_030837785.1 Albidovulum sp. | reverse complement strand
GGGCGGGTCTCCTCTCTTCCAAACGCCGGTTCCTCTTGGCAAACTACGGGCCGAAGCGGGGCGGCGACAAGCCCCGAAACGCGCGGCGTGCGGCGATGGCGGCAGAAACAGGCTTTAGATGAAACCACTTGGAAATCGGCGATCGCTCACGCGACGCCTTGTCGTCGTGGCCGCAATCGGCCTTCTCGCGGCCGGGATGGCCGGGGCCGCCGGCACGCCCGAGACCGACGGGGCGGCCACCCAGGGGTCGGTCACCAATCTGCCCCTGCCGCGCTTCGTGTCGCTGAAGGCGTCCGAGGCCAATGTCCGTCGCGGCCCAAGTCTTGAACACCGGATCGACTGGGTATTCCGCCACCGCGACATGCCGCTGCGCGTCACCGCCGAGTTCGGCCACTGGCGGCGGGTCGAGGACAACGAGGGGCAGGGGGGCTGGATCTACTACACGCTCCTGTCGGGCGTGCGCACCGTGCTGGTCGAGGCCGACGGCACTGCGTTGCGGTCGCACCCCGACCCCGAGGCGCCGGTGGTGGCCGAGGCCGAGGCCGGCGTGATCGCCCGGCTGGGCGAATGCCAGCACGACTGGTGCCGCATCACCGCCGACGGCGAAAAGGGCTGGGTCGCCAAGGCCGCCCTCTGGGGCGTGGAGGCGGAGGAAATCCGCAACTAGCCACCCCCGGCGACCGCGGGCCCCCGCCCCAATCACGCCCGCGCCGTCTCAGCCCTTCCGGGGCTCTTTCAGCTTGTCGATCCCGAGCATCTTCATCGTCGCCTTCTCGTAGAAGGGCTCCGATGTGCCCTTCTTGACCTTGTGGATGAAGTATTTCTCGAACCCCACCTTGGCCAGATGCACCCATTTGCCCGAGGACGCCCAGTTGACGTTGCGCGGCGGAATCTGCGGCTGGGCGACGAAAGCGACGCCGGAATCGCCAAAATCGGCGAGGCAGACGGCGTTCCAGGTGCCGACCTCATCGGGTGCCTTGCCGCGCAGGATGTTGCCGAGGTTGTGGGCGGTCGCAGTGACCATGCTCTCGATCATGAAGCCGGTCTTCGGCACGCCGCAGGGTACCGGCGTCGGACCCATCGGCGGGATGGCGATGCAGACGCCGATGCCGAAGATGTTGCGGTATTTCGGGTTTATCTGGTGTTCGTCGACGATGACGAAGCCGCGCGGGTTGACCAGCCCCTCGAGCCCCATGATCGGCTTGATGCCACGGAACGCCGGCAGCATCATCGCGAAGTCGAAGGGCAGTTCCTTCTCGGCCCTGACGCTGCCGTCGTCGGCGATCTCCTCGACCACCACCTTGCCTGCCTCCACCCGCTTGACGCGGGTCGAGGTCATCCATTTGACGTGCTTCTCGCGCATCTCGCTTTCAAGCAGGCCCTTGGTGTCGCCCACGCCGTCCAGCCCGAGATGGCCGATGTAGGGTTCCGAGGTGACGAAGGTCATCGACACCTTGTCGCGGAGCTTGCGCCGCCGCAGTTCGGTTTCCAGGATGAAGGTGAATTCGTAGGCCGGGCCGTAGCAGGATGCCCCCTGCACCGCGCCGACGACGATCGGCCCCGGCTTCTTGCAGAACGCTTCGAACGCGACCTGTGCCTTCTCGGCATGGTCGATGTGGCAGATCGACTGGGTGTGCCCCTCGGGCCCGAATCCCTCGATCTCGTCGAAGGCAAGCTCGGGCCCGGTGGCGATGATCAGGTAGTCGTAGGAAATCGACGTGCCGTCGACCAGTGCGATGCGGTTCTCCTCCGGGTGAAGCTTTTCGGCCGCGACGGTGCGGAACTCGATCCCCTTCTTTCGCATCGTCTCGGCAAGGTCGACGGTGATGTCGTCGCGCTTGCGCCAGCCCACCGGGATCCACGGGTTCGAGGGCACGAAGTGGTAGACCGGGTCCTTGGTGACCACGGTGATCCTGTCTTCCTTGCGGATATGGTCGGCCAGTTCGTAGGCCATGATCGACCCGCCGAGTCCGGCGCCGAGAATTACGATATGTGCCATGCCTCTCTCCCCACGCGGTCGCGTTGCCCTCCCGGCAGCGACTCGATTCATATATAAATTTTAGAATACGTTTCTGATCTGCGTCAAAGTCACGCAGAAGAATTTTTCCGGCAAAACGAAACGGCCCCGCCTCCGGGGAGGGGCGGGGCCGCAAGGAATGATCGCAGGCGGTGCGGGCGGGGCGTCAGCCCCTGCGGCGCCGGCGGATCGCGCCAAGGCCGGCCAGCCCGCCAAGCAGCAGAACACCCGCCGCCGGCACCGGCACCGGTGCGATGTCGGTCAGCAGATCCTGCGTGCCGGGGGCGGACAGGATCGTGACCGGGCCCGACGAGGCCCATTGCCCCGAGGTGATCCCGTTCAGCCAGGTCTGGGCGAGAGTGCGCGCGGCGCTGGTCGCCGAGGTGACGCGGAACGCGCCCCTGGAAAGGTCGAGCGTACCGCTCCCCTCGTTGGCGATTTCCCAGGCGGCAAGCTGGAACGCCGCCGCCGAGGTGGCCCCGGTCACCAGGGCGAAGCCGTTGCCCATCAGCGCACCGAGCCGGTCGAGGATCGGGGTCGAAAGGCTGCTGCCGACGGTATGGTCGCGCGGCAGCGTCAGCGTCTCAAGCGGTTCGAGGCAGAAGGCCAGGAAATCCTGCACGCTGCCGTTGGCCCCGGTGGCCGAAAGCCGGAACATGCCGGCGGCGGCGGTCCGGTTGATGCCGTTCAGGCTGTAGCTTGCGGTCTGATACCAGGCATTCTGCCCCTTCGCGTCCTGGAAGGCGTTCTTGCCCTGCATCGTCACGTTGACGGTGGCCGCGCCCGCCGGCGCCACGGCCATCACCGCGGTTGCCGCCACCGCCGCGAGCATCCTCTTCAGTCCACGCATCTGAATCTCACCTCTCACCATTTACCCGTTGCCACCGCCATACCTTTGCCCGGAGTCTGCCGCAATTCGATCTTCCGGCACAGCCCCGCCACATCGGCGTGCTGCCGGCGGCGCCCCCGTTTTGAAGCGGAGTTGCCCGGCGCCCTGTGCCGTCCGGAAGGCGAGGATCGTGCCGAAATCCGCGATCAACGGAAACACCGGACGGAAATCGGCCGACACTGTTTCCGCGCGAGGGGCGGGAATGCACGACGGCTGTGGTGGGCGCAACACGAGCGGTCCGCGGAGGGCGTCCGCCGCGAAGGCGTTTCCGCTTCGTGTTGCGCGGCCGTATTTCCGCCGCATTGTTGCCACGCGACGGCGGGTGGCGCGGACGCCGCGATTCGGCTCCGGCCGCGCCAGCGAAAGAAAAGGCCGGCCCGGAACCCCGGGCCGGCCGATCCGTGCCGCGGCGGGCGCGGGCGTTACTTCGGGATGTCGCCCTTGATCCCCTCGACGTAGAAGTCCATGCCCAGAAGCGTGCCGTCGTCGGGCGTCTCGCCTTCGGCCAGCCAGTCGGACCCGTCCTGCTTCTTCAGCGGGCCGGTGAACGGATGGTAGCTGCCTGCCCCGATCGCGTCGCGCAGCGCCTCGGCCTCGGCCTTCACCTCGGCAGGAACCGCCTCGGTGATCTCGCCGATCAGCACTTCCCCGCCCTTGATGCCGGCCCAGATGTCGGCCTGCTGGTAGCTGCCGTCCAGGAGCGCGCCCACCCGCTCGACGTAATAGGGACCCCAGTTGTCGATGATCGAGGTCACGCGCGGGGTCGGCATGTATTCCGGCACCGCCATGTCAGAGGCCTGGCCGAAGCCGATCACGGCGCCGTTGGTCTTGGCGGCCTCGGCCAGGGGTGCGGTCGAATCGGTGTGCGACGCGATCACGTCGACGCCCTGTTCGATCATCGCCTTGGCGGCATCGGCTTCCTTCGCCGGGTCGAACCAGGTGTAGGCCCAGACCACCGTCAGCTCGGCATTCGGGTTCACCTTCCTGGCGTTCACATAGTAGGAATTGATCCCCATGATCACTTCGGGGATCGGGAACGAGCCGATGTAGCCGATCTTGTTCGACTTGGTCATCCGCCCCGCGATCAGCCCCTCGACGGCGCGGCCTTCGTAGAAACGCGCGTTGTAGGTGGAGACGTTGGCGCTGTCGCGCTTGAAGCCGGTGGCGTGCTCGAACTTCACGTCGGGAAACTTGGCCGCCACCGCGTTGGTCGCGTCCATGTAGCCGAACGAGGTGGTGAAGATGATGTTGGAGCCCGAAAGCGCCATCTGGGTCAGCACGCGTTCCGCGTCCGCGCCCTCGGGCACGCTTTCCTGATAGGTCGTGGCATCGACCTTGTCGCCGAACTTCTCGATCACGGCGAGCCGGCCCTGGTCGTGCTGATAGGTCCAGCCGCCGTCGCCGATCGGCCCGACATAGACGAAGCAGGCCTTCACGTGATCCATGCCCGCGGCAAGGGCGCCGCCGCCCAGCGACAGGCCGAACCCGGCCGCAGCGGTTGCCAGTAGCGTTCTTCGTTTCATCGTTACTCTCCCGTTGGAAGGGGCTTGACCGCCCCGGTTGGTGTTTCGCCTCAGCGCGCGGCGTGGAAATTCTGCCCCAGGCTCGCCGGCGCGTTGAGGCTTGCCCGGCCGCGGCCCGAGGACATGATGACCAGCACGAGGATGGTTATCAGATAGGGTGACATCGACAAGTACTCGACCGGGATGCGCGCGCCCGCCGCCTGAAGGTTCAGTTGCAGCACGGTGATGCCGCCAAAGAGATAGGCGCCGACCAGCACCCGCCAGGGCCGCCAGCTTGCGAAGACGACGATGGCGAGCGCGATCCAGCCCGCGCCGGCGGTGATCCCGTCGGTCCATTGCGGCACCCGCACGAGGCTGATGTAGGCCCCGCCGAGACCTGCCATCGCCGCCCCGAAGAGGATCGCCATGACCCGGATCCGCACCACCTTGTAGCCGAGCGCATGGGCCGCGTCGTGGCTTTCGCCCACCGCCCTCAGGATCAGCCCGGCGCGGCTGTATCTGAGCACCGCCCAGACCGCCGCGACGATGGCGACCGAAAGGTAGACCATCGCGTCATGGGAAAACAGCACCCGGCCGAGGAACGGGATGTCCCCGAGCGGCCCGAACGGCAGGTCGGGCGTGCGCGGCGGCTTGATGCCGTTGTAGCCCTGGCCCATCAGGCTCGAGAGCCCCAGCCCGAAGATCGTCAGCGCCAGCCCCGTCGCCACCTGGTTGGCGAGGAACACCTGCGTCAAGAGCGCGAAGACGAGGCTCAGCACCATCGCGCCGGCCGCCCCGCCGAGAAAGCCGAGGAAGGGGCTGCCGGTATGGACCGCGGTGATGAAGCCGGTGATCGCCCCCATGATCATCATCCCCTCGACGCCGAGGTTGAGCACGCCCGCCTTCTCCACCACCAGTTCCCCGATCGCCGCCAGCATGATCGGCACCGCCGCCACCATCAGCGAGGCGATGAGAACCGCCGGGTTGATGCCGTAGAAGTCCATCAGCGGGTCTCCTTCGACAGGGATGCGAACCGGATGCGGAAGTTCGACAGGACGTCGACGGCAAGCAGGAAGAACAGCAGCATCCCCTGGAACACCCGGATCGCCGAGGACGGCAGCCCGAGGTTGGTGGCCGCCATCTCGCCGCCGACATAGGTCAGCGCCATGAGAAGCGCGGCGAGCAGGATGCCCACCGGGTTGAGCCGGCCGAGGAAGGCCACGATGATCGCGGTGAAGCCGTAGCCGGTGTTGAAGTCGATCGAGATCTGGCCCGCCGGCCCCGTTACCTCGAAAAGCCCCGCAAGGCCGGCGAGCGCCCCCGACGTTCCCATGCAGAATACCACGAGCCGCTCGGCGCTGACGCCCGCGAAACGCGCCGCCCGGGGCGCCTGGCCGGCAAGCTTGATCTGGAAGCCGAGGAGATGGCGCTGCAGGAGGACATGGGCCGCGATCACCACGACAACCGCCGCGATCACGCCCCAGTGGACCCCGCTTCCGGCGATAAGCTCCGGGTTCGATGCCGCCTTGTAGGCGTTGAAGTTGCGGCTGCCCGGAAAGCCCGCGCCCTCGGGGTTGCGCAGGAACCCGGTCGCCGCCTTCGACAGGATCGTCTCGGCGACGTAGACCAGCATCAGGGAGACGAGGATCTCGTTGGTGTTGAACCGCGTCTTCAGGATCGCCGGAATCATCGCCCAGACCCAGCCGCCGAAGGCCCCGCCGAGGATCATCAGGGGAAAGATCCACCGGCTTTCCGTCGGATAGGCGGCCAGCCCGATCGAGGCGCCGACGATAGCGCCCATGATGTATTGCCCCTCGGCGCCGATGTTCCAGATGCCGGCGCGGAAGCCGAGCGCGAGGCCCACCGCGATCAGCGCGAGCGGCCCCGCCTTGACCAGAAGCTGGCCGCGCAGATACCAGGCGAACTCGCCGAAGAGCGGATCCCAGAAGATCGTCCTGACAACCGCGAACGGGTCCTTGCCGAGCGCCGCGAACAGCAGCCCCCCCGCGACCATCGTCAGCGCCACGGCGAGGAACGGTGTGCCCCAGGCCCAGGCCCGCGACGGGGCGGGACGTTTCTCAAGCACCAGCATGGATCGCCCCCTCGGCCATGTGCATTCCGTGGGCGCCGCCCAGCATCAGCCCGATCCGTTCGAGCGTCAGCCCGGCGACCGGCACCGGCGCCGACAGCCGCCCCTCGTTCAGCGCGGCGAAGCGGTCGGCGATCTCGATGATCTCGTCGATGTCCTGGCTGATCACCACCACCGCCGCCCCCTTCGCCGCCCGGTCCAGCAGCGCCTGGCGGATGAAGGCCGCCGCCGCCGCGTCCACGCCCCAGGTCGGCTGGTTCACCACGATGACTTCGGGCTCCTGCAAGATCTCGCGCCCCAGCACGAACTTCTGCAGGTTGCCGCCCGAGAGCGCCCGCGCCGCCGTGGCGATCCCCGGCGTGCGCACGTCGTAGGTCTTGACGACCTCCGCCGCGAAGGCGCGGGCGGCCTGCCAGTCGATGAAGCCATGCCGGGCCAGGCGCTTGCGCACTGCGCCGGACAGAAGCGCGTTTTCCGTGAGACTCATGTCCGGCGCGGCGGCATGGCCCAGCCGCTCCTCCGGCGCGGTGCAGATGCCGTCGCGCCGCCGCTCGTTCGGCCCCAGATGGCCGATGCCGCGCCCGTGGAGGCGGATCACCCCCTCGTCGCAGCGAATTTCGCCCGACAGCGCCGCCATGAGTTCGTCCTGCCCGTTGCCCGCGACCCCGCCGATGCCCAGCACCTCGCCCTGCCGCACCTCGAAGCCGACCGCCTTGAGGCTGGTCCCGAAGGCCGACGGCGAGGATACCGAAAGCCCTTCGACCCTGAGCGCGACCGGGCCGAGTTCCCCCGCCGCCCGCGCCGGCGCCTTGAGCGAGGCGCCGACCATCAGCTCCGCCATCTCGCGCGCCGAGACCTCACGCGGCACGCAGGCGCCCACGACCTTGCCGCGCCTGAGGATCGTTGCCGCGTCGCAGAGCGCGCGGATCTCCTCCAGCTTGTGGCTGATGTAGAGGATCGAGGTGCCCTCCGCCGCCAGTTGCCTGAGCGTCGCGAAGAGGATCGCCACCTCCTGCGGCGTCAGCACGCTGGTCGGCTCGTCCATGATCAGGAGCTTCGGGTTCTGGAGCAGGCAGCGCACGATCTCCACCCGCTGCCGCTCGCCTGCCGACAGGTCGCCCACCAGCCGGCCGGGGTCGAGCGGCAGGCCGTAGCCTTCCGAGACCTCGCGGATGCGGGTCGCAAGCTCGCGCATCGGCGGTGGCGCGTCCATCCCGAGCGCGACGTTCTCGGCCACGTTCAGCGCGTCGAAGAGCGAGAAATGCTGGAACACCATCGCCACGCCGGCCGCCCGCGCCGCGCGCGGCTCTGCCGGCGCATAGGGCGCGCCGCGCAGGCTCATCCGCCCCTCGTCGGGCTTCACGAGGCCGTAGATCATCTTCACCAGCGTCGATTTGCCCGCGCCGTTCTCGCCCAGAAGCGCATGGACCTCGCCCGCGCCGATGGCAAAGGACACATCGTCGTTGGCGCGCACGCCGGGATAGCTCTTGCCGATCCCCTCGACGCCCAGAAGCACCTCCCCCCTCACGCCTTCCGCTCCCTTTCCGGCGCCCGCTCCGCGCCGCTCTGCCGCAGGATTTCCGCCGCCACCCCCACCGCGATCGCCTGCGGATGCTTGCCGAGCGCCGGCTCCCCGATCGGGCAGCGGATGCGCGCGATCTGCGCCTCGCCGTGCCCGAGCGCGGCCAGCCGCGCCCGGAACCGCGCCCATTTCGTGGCCGACCCGATCAGCCCCAGCGCCCCGAAGCCGTGGCCGAGAAGACGGTGGCACAGCTCGAGGTCGAGCGCATGGGAAAAGGTGACGACCAGGTGCTCCGCCGTCGGCGGCGCCCCGGCCACCAGATCGGCGGGGTTCGCCGCGATCCGCTGCGCCACGCCCTCGGGTACCGCCGGGAACCGGGCCGCGTCGGTGTCCACCCAGGTCAGCCGCAGGCCGGGCAGGGGGGCGAGCACCGCCACCAGCGCGCGCCCGACATGGCCCGCGCCCCAGACCCAGACCTCGCGCCGGGGCGCTTTCACCGGCTCCGCCATCCAGCCCTGCACGATCCCCTCCGGGGCCGCGACCCCCTCGCCGCGCGCCCGCGCCAGGAGGCGCTTCACCGCCAGCGGCATGTCGCCGCCCGTGCCGGGCAGTGGCCGCGCCACCATCGGCGCCTCGCCAAGCGCGGCAAGCCGCGCCACGGTCCAGACCTCCGACAGGAGCGTGACCGCCCCGCCGCAGCACTGGCCGAGCCCGGGGCCGAGCGGCACCCGGTCGATCCGGTCCGGCCCGCCCCGCGCCAGGAGTGCCCGCGCCCGCCCGGCGGCCTCGAACTCCAGCGCCCCGCCGCCGATCGTGCCCGCCTGGCCGCCGGCCCAGACCAGCATCGCCGCCCCCGCCTCGCGGGGCGCCGATCCGGCCACGCCGGCCACCACGATACGCACCACCGCGCCATGCGCGGCGATCGTCCGGGAAAGTGCGTCGCGGTCGAAGCTCATCGCCCTTCTCCCCGCGCCCGGTTGACCGCCGCCAGCACCACCTCCGGCGTCGCCGGCGCCCGCAGGTCGGGCCAGTGCGGCCCGCAGGCGGCGCAGGCCGCGGCGAGCGCCGAGAAAGCCGAGATTCCGAGCATCAGCGGCGGCTCGCCCACCGCCTTGGACCGGTAGATCGTCTCCTCGCGGTTGGCACCGTCCCAGAGCGCCACGTTGAAGATGCGCGGCCGGTCGGAACAGGCGGGGATCTTGTAGGTCGAGGGCGCGTGGGTCCGAAGCCGGCCGCGCTCGTCCCAGACCAGTTCCTCCGTCGTCAGCCAGCCCGCGCCCTGCACGTAGCCGCCCTCGATCTGGCCGCGGTCGATCGCCGGGTTCAGGCTCGCCCCCACGTCATGCAGGATGTCGACCCTGAGGATGCGGTGCTCGCCGGTCAGCGTGTCGATGATGACCTCGCTCACCGCCGCGCCATAGGCGAAGTAGAAGAACGGCCGCCCGCGCCCCGCCAGCCGGTCCCAGGTGATCTTCGGCGTGGCGTAGAACCCGGTCGAGGACAGGCTGACCCGGCCCTGGTAGCAGCGCGCCGCCGCCTCGGCGAAGCTCATCTCCCCGGCGCCGACGAAGACCCGGCCGTCCTCGAAATGCACCTCCGCCGGACGGGTCTGGTGCTCGGCCGCCAGATACGCGGCCATCCGCGCCCGGATCGTGTCGCAAGCGGCCTTCACCGCCATCCCGTTCAGGTCCGACCCCGACGAGGCTGCGGTGGCCGAGGTGTTCGGCACCTTGCCGGTGTCGGTCGCGCTGATCGCCACGAGGCCCGCGTCCACCCCGAAGGCCGCGGCGGCGACCTGCACCACCTTCTGATGCAGGCCCTGGCCCATCTCGGTGCCGCCGTGGTTGAGATGGATCGAGCCGTCCTGGTAGACATGGACGAGCGCGCCGGCCTGGTTCAGATGCGTCAGCGTGAAGGAGATCCCGAACTTCACCGGGGTCAGCGCGATCCCCTTCTTCAGCACCGGCTCGCGTGCATTCCACTCCGCCACCGCCGCCTGCCGCGCCCGGAACCCGCTGGTTTCCTCCAGCCGTGCCACCAGCCCGCCGAGGATGAAGTCCTCCACCGGCATGTGGTAGGGCGTGGTCTGCCGCCCCTTCGCCTCGGGCACCGGCGCCGCGCTCTCCACCAGCGCCGCCGCCCCGCGCGGGAAGGCGTCCGCCCCCGGCGGCAGGGGGGATTCCGCCCCCGAATCTTCCGTTCCCGAAATATCCCCGCCGGAGGCTCCCGCACTCTCCGCATAGAAATTCGCCCGCCGGACCGCCAGCGGGTCGAGCCCCAGCGCATGGGCCACGTGGTCGATCACCCGCTCGATCCCCAGCATCCCCTGGGGGCCGCCGAAGCCGCGGAAGGCGGTGGCCGACTGGGTGTTGGTTTTCAGCCGGTGGCTCTCGATTCGGACGTTCTCCAGCAGATAGGCGTTGTCGGCGTGCAGCATCGCCCGATCGCAGACCGGCAGGCTCAGGTCCTGGCTCCAGCCGCAGCGAACGAGGTGGCGGAAGCTCAGCCCGAGGATGCGGCCGCCCACGTCCACCCCGGCGCGGTAGTCGATGCGGAAGTCGTGGCGCTTGCCGGTGATCATCATGTCGTCGTCGCGGTCGTAGCGCATCCTGACGGCGCGGCCGAAGGCCCGCGCGATCACCGCGCAGGCGACGGCGAGCGCGTTGCCCTGGCTTTCCTTGCCGCCGAAGCCGCCGCCCATCCGCCGCATCTCGACGCGGACCGCGTTCATCGGCAGGCCGGTCGCCGCGGCCACCTTGTGCTGGACCTCGGTCGGGTGCTGCGACGAGCACTGCACCGTCACCCCGCCCTCGGCCGGCAGCGCCAGCGCGACCTGGCCTTCCAGGTAGAAATGCTCCTGCCCGCCGATCTCGATCCGCCCCTCGACGATGCGCGGCGCGCGGGCGATGGCGCCCTCCGGGTCGCCCCGCGACCAGATCACCGGCCCGCCCTCGAACCGGCTGCCGGCGGCAATCGCTGCCTCCACGGTCAGGATCGCCGGCAGTTCGCGATAGCCGATCCTGCCCTTCCGCGCCGCCTTCCGCGCCGCGAGATGGCTTTCCGCCACGACGAGGAAGACCGGCTGGCCGAGGTAATGCACCCGGTCGGTCGCGAGGAGCGGCTCGTCATGGATCGAGGGCGAGACGTCGTTCTCGAAGGGCAGGTCTGCGGCCGTCCGGACCGCGACCACGCCGGGGCTGGCGCGGACCTCGGCGAGGTCCAGCGACAGGATCTCGCCATGCGCCACCGTCGAGAGCCCGAAGGCCAGGTGCAGCGCGTTGGCCGGCAGGGCGATGTCGTCGACATAGCGCGCCGCGCCGGTGACGTGCAGATGCGCCGAATCGTGCGGCAGCGGTTTCGCGACGCTCATGGCGCCACCTCCAGCACGTCCACCCGCGCGCCCGTCCGCTCGAGGAAATAGCGCAGGAGCATGTTGGCGGCCGTCTCCAGCCGGTAGCCCGCCGAGGCCCGCATGTCGCTGAGCGGCGTGAAATCCTCGGCGAAGGCGGGCAACGCCGCCTCTACCGTTTCGCGCGTGAAGGCGCGGCCCAGAAGCGCCGCCTCCACCGCGCGGGCGCGTTTCGGCACCCCGGCCATGCCGCCGAAGGCGATCCGCGCGCCTGTGATTTTCGAACCTTCCACCGTCAGGTTGAGGCAGCCGCAGACCGCCGATATGTCCTGATCGAACCTTTTCGACAGTTTGTAGCAGGCAAGGCCCGGCGCCGCGGCGGGGATTGTCACCGCCTCGACGAATTCGCCCTTCGCGCGGTCCTGCCGCCCGTAGTCGAGGAAGAAATCCTCCAGCGCGATCTCGCGCCGCGCCGCGCCCTTGCGCAGCGCCAGCCGCGCCCCCAGCGCGATCAGCGCCGGCGGCGCGTCGCCGATCGGCGAGCCGTTGGCGATGTTGCCGCCGATCGTCGCCGCCGCCCGCACCTGTTCGGAGGCGAAGCGGCGCAGAAGTTCCGCCAAGGCCGGATGCGGCTCCGCCATCGCGGCGCGCAAGGCGGCGATGGTGACGCCGGCGCCGATCCGCAAGCCCTCCGCCACAGGCTCGATCCGTTGCAGGTCGCGCGCGGCATGAAGGAAGGCGACCTCCGGCAGGTCGCGCAACTGCTTGGTCACCCAGAGCCCGACATCCGTCGCGCCCGCGACCAGCACCGCGTCCGGGTGCGCCTCATACCACGCCGCCAGCTCGTCCGCGGACGCCGGTGCGAAGGGCGCGGGCGCGGCCTCCACCGGCGCGTCGCGCAGCCAGCCGGGCACCGGCGCGTCGGCCACCGCCTGCGCCGCGCGGATGATCGGCGCATAGCCGGTGCAGCGGCAGAGGTTGCCGGCGAGGCAGTCGTCGTGGTCCGTCCGCCGGTTCAGATGCGCCGCCGCCATCGACATCACGAAGCCCGGCGTGCAGAAGCCGCACTGGCTGGCGTGATGCGCGACCATCGCCGCCTGCACCGGGTGCATCTCGCCCTTCGGGCCGGTCAGCCCCTCGACGGTGCGCACCGCGCGGCCGTGCAGTTGCGGCAGGAACAGGATGCAGGCGTTCAGCGCCCGCGTCCCCAGGTCGTCGGTCACCATCACCGTGCAGGCACCGCAATCGCCCTCGTTGCAGCCCTCCTTGGTGCCGGTCAGGCCACGCTCTTCGCGCAGCCAGTCGAGAAGCGTCCGTGTCGGTGAATCGACGGATATCCGGACCGGTGCGCCATTGAGGACAAACCCGATCTCAGCCATCAAGATGTCCCGCCGCCTTCTCCCCGTCCCGAACCTGGGCCTTGCCCCTGCGTGCCCGCCCGATGCGGCGTAAAGCGGGTCCACGCGTTCGCTCCCTCGCGCCATCAAGCGCGGTTCCCGGTCACAACGCAAGCGGAACCTTTCAGCGGGAAGCGAAAGGTGGTGTCGGTATTTCCTGATAATCCGCGAGGGTCCGGGGACCGGCCAAGGCACTGGAATCACCTGCCCGAGGCGGCCTATCATGCACCCGACAGCGATAGCTGGGCGGCAGCGGGAGGGGCCCGATGGAAAGCTGGATCGCCGCCTTCATCCTCGCGGCCCTCGGGCTCGGCGCGGTGCAGATGGTCGCGGCGGCGCGCTTCCGCGCCCGCATCCTGGGGCTCGCGGCCCGCCTCCACGGCACGCCGGCCACCCGCGACGTCGAGGATCGCCTGCCGCCGATCGTCGCCGACTTCGCCCGCCGCGCCGGCGCCGAGCCCGGCGCGGGGCTGCGCGTCGCCACGTTTTTGCAGGATGGCGAACTGCGGCTGCGGCAGGGCGGGCGGTTCGCGCCCACCGTCGCCTGGCAGCTCGTGGCTCTGGGCCGTGCGGGCTTTCTGTGGGACGCGCGGCAATCCTTCGGCCCGGTCGAGACCCTGCGCGTGATCGACGCCTTCGTCGGCGCCGAGGGCGTGCTTCAGGCCCGTCTCTTCGGCTCGGTCCCCGTCGCGCGCCTGTCGGGGCGCGAGCTGACGCTGGGCGAGGCCTTCCGCTACCTGGCCGAACTGCCCTGGGCGCCCGACGCGATCCTCGGCAACCCCGATCTCGTCTGGCGGGTCACCGGCCCCGACCGGGTCGAGGTGCGGCTGGCCACGCAGGCCGGCACCGCCCGCGTCACCTTCGCCTTCGACGCGACGGGCGATATCATCGGCATGGAGGCGAAGGACCGTCCGGCGCGCGACGGCAGCGGCCGGATGACCAGGCTCGACTGGCGGGGCCGCTTCGGCGACTACCGCCAGATCGGACCGCGCCGCCTGCCGGAGTACGGCGAGGTCGGCTATGTCTGGCCGGGGCTCGGCTACGAGCCCTATTTCCGCGGCCGCATCCGCGACTACCACCTCGCGCCCTGACCGGCGGCCGGGGGCGCTGCCCCCGGACCCCCGGAGTATTTCCCGACAGAAAGGGGAGCCGCTTCCGCCCGCCGGGCGGCTCCGCTACTGTCGCCCCATGCCGGCGAGCCCCCGATTCATCCACCTGCGCGTGCACACCGAATATTCGCTCCTCGAAGGGGCGGTGCCGGTGAAGAAACTCGTGGGCGACCAATATGTCGAAGATCCGATCACCAAGAAGCAGAGACTGGTCCCGAGCCTTGTCAAGGCGATGAATATGCCCGCGGTCGCCGTGACCGACACCAACAACATGTTCGCGGCGCTCGAATTCTCGGTCCTGGCGAAGGCGGCGGGGGTGCAGCCGATCGTCGGATGCCAGATCGCGCTCGACCACGACCCGGCCCAGCCCGGCGAACGCGCCCGCCCGCCGGCGCCCGTCGTCCTCCTCGCCCAGTCCGAGGCGGGCTACATGAATCTGATGAAGCTCAACTCCCGCCTCTACCTGCGCGGCGACGGTGCGGCGCCGCACGTGACGCCGGAGGAACTGGAGCACCATTCGGCCGGCCTGATCTGCCTCACCGGCGGACCGGATGGCCCCGTCGGTCGCCATCTCCGGGCCGGGCAGGGGGCCAAGGCAGAGGCGATGTTGCGCCGCCTCGCCGCCGCCTTTCCCGGCCGGCTCTACCTCGAGTTGCAGCGCCACCCCGGCGAGGGCGGGCAATATACCGAGGCCGAGCGGCTGACCGAGCGCGGCCATGTCGAGATGGCCTATGGTCTCGGCCTGCCGCTCGTCGCCACCAACGATGTCCATTTTCCCGGGCCGGACATCTACGAGGCACATGACGCGCTGATCTGCATCGCCGAGGGCGCCTATGTCGACCAGCAGGAGCCGCGCCGCCGTCTGACTCCGCAGCACTATCTGAAATCGCCCGACGAGATGGCCGCGCTTTTCGCCGACCTGCCCGAGGCGGTGGAGAACACCGTCGAGATTGCCCGCCGCTGCGCCTTCGCCGTGTCCAAGCGCAAGCCGATCCTGCCGCGCTTCGCCGGGGACGAGGTCGACGAATTGCGCCGCCAGGCGACCGGGGGACTTGGCGCGCGGCTCGCCGTCATCCCCCATGCCGTGCCGGTGGAGGACTACCGCAGGCGGCTCGACTTCGAGCTTGGCATCATCGAGCAGATGGGCTTTCCGGGCTACTTCCTGATCGTCGCCGACTTCATCAAGTGGGCCAAGGCGAAGGGCATCCCGGTCGGGCCCGGGCGCGGGTCTGGCGCGGGTTCGCTGGTGGCCTATGCGTTGACGATTACCGACCTAGATCCAATGCGATACTCGCTTCTCTTCGAGCGGTTCCTGAACCCCGAACGGGTATCGATGCCCGACTTCGACATCGACTTCTGCATGGACCGGCGCGAGGAGGTGATCCACTACGTCCAGGAACGCTTCGGCGCCGACCGGGTGGCGCAGATCATCACCTTCGGTGCGCTGCTGTCGAAGGCCGCGGTGCGCGACGTCGGCCGCGTCCTGCAGATGCCCTATGGCCAGGTCGACCGGCTTTCCAAGCTGATCCCGGTCGAGGGCGTGAAGCCGGTGTCGATCGAGAAGGCGCTGGCCGACGAGCCGCGGCTCAGAGAGGCTGCGCGCGCCGAGGAGGTGGTGCGGCGGCTTCTCGACTACGGCCAGAAGATCGAGGGGCTTCTGAGGAACGCTTCCACCCATGCCGCCGGCGTGGTGATCGGCGACCGGCCGCTGGACGAGCTGGTGCCGCTCTACCAGGATCCGCGATCGACCATGCCGGCGACCCAGTTCAACATGAAATGGGTCGAGGCCGCGGGGCTGGTGAAGTTCGACTTCCTCGGGCTGAAGACGCTGACCGTGATCCAGAACGCGGTCGACCTGATCCGCGCCCAGGGCCGGCATCTCAACATTGCCGCCGACGGCCGCCGGCTCTACGACCCGCCGGAGGGCGCGGCGGACGACATCGGCGCGATCCCGCTCGATGACCGGCGGACCTACGATCTGTATTCCGCGGCCCGCACCGTCGCGGTCTTCCAGGTGGAAAGCTCGGGCATGATGGATGCGCTGCGGCGCATGAAGCCCACCTGCATCGAGGACATCGTCGCGCTGGTGGCGCTCTACCGCCCCGGCCCGATGGAGAACATCCCGGCCTATTGCGACGTGAAGAACGGGGTGAAGGCACTTGAATCCATTCATCCTTCCATCGACCACATCCTGGCCGAGACGCAGGGCATCATCGTCTACCAGGAACAGGTGATGCAGATCGCCCAGGTGATGGCCGGCTATTCGCTCGGCGGCGCCGACCTCTTGCGCCGGGCGATGGGCAAGAAGATCGCCGAGGAAATGGCGAAGGAACGGCCGAAGTTCATCGACGGTGCGACAGCGAACGGCGTCGACCGGAAGAAGGCAGGCGAAGTCTTTGATCTTCTGGAGAAATTCGCCAACTACGGCTTCAACAAGAGCCATGCCGCGGCCTATGCCGTGGTCAGCTACCAGACCGCCTGGCTGAAGGCCAACCACCCCGTCGAATTCATGGCCGGGGTGATGAACTGCGACATCCACCTGACCGACAAGCTCGGCGTCTATGCCGAGGAGGTGCGGCGCGGCCTGGGGGTGGCGATCGTGGCCCCTTGCGTCAACCGGTCGGCGGCGACCTTTTCCGTGGCGGACGGCCAGATCGTCTACGGTCTCGGCGCGCTGAAGAACGTCGGCGTCGATGCGATGCGCCTGATCGTCGCGGGTCGGGGGCAGCGGCCCTTTGCCACGCTTTTCGATTTCGCCCGGAGGGTGGACCTCAAGCGGATCGGCAAGCGGCCGCTCGAGATGCTCGCCCGCGCCGGTGCCTTCGACCAGCTCGACCGCAACCGCGCCCGTGTCTTCGCCGCACTCGACCCGCTCGTCGCCTGGTCGGCGGCGGTGCACGAGGGCCGCGCCTCGGCGCAGGTGTCGCTCTTCGGCGAGGCGGGCGAGGATCTGCCAGAGCCGCGCCTGCCGCAGGCGGAGGACTGGCTGCCCGCCGACCGGCTGGCGCAGGAACACCAGGCAGTGGGCTTCTACCTCTCCGGCCACCCGCTCGACGACTACGCCCCGGCGCTGAAGCGCAAGGGGCTGATGACGCTGGCAGAGCTTCAGGCACGGGCGGAACGCGACGGCGCGGCGGTGGCGCGGGTCGGTGTGCTCGTCTCCGGGCTCCAGGAACGCAAATCCGCCCGCGGCACGCGCTTCTTCCGCATGAACATCTCCGACCCCACCGGGCAGGTCGCCGGCATGGCGCTGTTTGCGGAGGATTTCGACGCCTGCCGCAGGGTCTTCGACCAGACCTCCCATGTCGTCCTCACGCTCGAGGCGCGCTTCAACGAGGGCCAGTTCGACCCCGTCGCCCGCTCCGTCGCCGCGATGGAGGGCGTGGTGGCCGATGCCGGCGCGGCGGGGCTGCGCATCCATATCGACGGTGCCGAGGCCGTGGCCTCGGTCGCGGCGCTTCTTCACCGCATCGCCGAGGAGGCGAAGATCCGCACCCGCGGCCCCGTCCTTTTCTGCATCGCCAACCGCGAGACCGGCGAGGAGGTGGAGGTCTCCGTCGGCCGCGACTACCCGGTCAATCCCCAGATCAAGGGGGCGATCAAGGCGATGGCCGGGGTGGTGCTGGTCGAGGAGGTCTGAAGGGGGGGGCGCCGCTACCCCACCCGCCTCCCCAACGTCCGCGCCATGCTGACGGCGAGGATGATCCTCAGAAGGTGATGCGCGGTCACATAGAGGATCGACATCTTCAGGCTGAGCGCGATCAGCCCCATCTCGACCAGCCCGCCCGGCGCGAAGGCGAGGAAGACGGCGCGGGCCGGCTGGCCGGTGACGGGCGCGACCGCGAAGGCGAAGGCCACTGCCGTCCCGATGGTCACGGCGGCATTCAGCGCGGCAAGGCGAACCGCCACGAGGATGCGCCGCTTCGGCATTCCGGCGAAGCGGACGCCCAGAGAGGTGCCGATCACCACCTGCGCCGCGGCGATCATCCAACCGGGCGGCACCGCCTGCGTCAGCCCCGAGACATGCGCCGCCCCGGACATCAGGATCGGCCCGAGGACATGGCCCGCGGGCAGCCTGAGCCTGAGGCCCGCCACCGCGCCGACGATCCCGCAGGTGGCAAGCAGCGCCACATCGGCGGCGCCGGGCCCGGCCCCGGCAACCCGCGCGCCCCCGGCCGATCCCACCGCGTGCCCCTCCATCCAGGTGAAGGCGAGGGGGACGAAGACGATGGTAATGATCAGCCGCAGGAATTGCAGCATCGCCAGCATCTGGATGTCCGCGCCCGCCTCCTCGCCCATCTGCACGGTCTCGACCAGCCCGCCGGGCGCGGTGGCGTAGAACGCGGTTACCGGATCGGTCCGCCCCGTCGCGCACAGCAGCCGGTAGCCCGCGTAGTGGACCAACGGGACGAACAGGCACAGCGCCAGAAGCGACGGGATCCACTGCGGCACCTGCGCGAGAATCTCGGGCCGCGCCGCGCCGCCGATGGCGATGCCGATCACCGGGACGAAGATCATCCGCAGCGCCTGCGGCGCCTGCGGCAGATGGCCCATCGGCCTGAGGCCGGCGATGGCCGCCGCCCCCACGGCAAGGAGTGAGCCGAGCAGCATCGGCAGCGGCAGGTGCAGGGCCCTGGCCACAAATCCGCCCGCGCCGCCGATGGCATAGGTGAGCATCACTGTCGGCCAGTGCGGCGCGCCGAAAAAGCTGGAAAGGCGATAGGTCATCTGGATGGGCGGGGCATGACCGATGCCCGCCTTGTCGGCTGCGTTCCTCCGCCCGGCTCGTCCAAGCGCGGCATCACCAGTGCGGCGGCTTCTGGTCGGCCAGCGGCACCGCGCCGCCTGCCGCCGCCTCGGCCTCGGCCGCGCGGTCCATCAGCATCGCCACCCGCCGGGTCAGCGCCTCGATCTCGCGGGTCTGGCGGGCGACCACGTCCGACAGGTCGTCGACCGCGCGCCTGAGATGCGCCAGTTCCTCCTCCGCCCGTTCCAGCCGATCGTCCCCCATCCGCCTTCCCTTCCGCCCTCCGAAAACCCGGCGCATATCCGGGCCGGGGGCAATGCTGCCGCTTGTTCCCCGCCCCCCCATCCGTTACACCCGCGCCCGCAGACAAGTGAAGGGTCAAGCCATGTCCGGGGACAAGGGGCCGAGACGACCGCGCGCGGAAACGCCCAAGGGCTTTCGCGACTATTTCGGCGCGGAGGTGAGCGAAAGGAAGGCGATGCTCGACACCATCGCCCAGGTCTACCATCGCCACGGCTTCGATCCCCTGGAGACCTCCGCCGTCGAAACCCTTGACGCGCTTGGGAAATATCTGCCCGACGTGGACCGCCCGAACGAGGGCGTCTTCGCCTGGGCCGACGAGGACAAGGACTGGCTGGCGCTGCGCTACGACCTGACCGCGCCACTCGCACGGGTGGCGGCGCAGTACCGCAACGACCTGCCCATGCCCTACCGGCGCTACGCGATGGGCCCGGTCTGGCGCAACGAAAAGCCGGGACCGGGGCGATTCCGCCAGTTCTATCAATGCGATGCCGATACGGTCGGGGCCGCCTCGGTGGCGGCGGATGCCGAGATTTGCGCCATGCTGGCGGATGCGCTTGAGGAGGTCGGCATCCCGCGCGGCGACTACGTGGTGCGGGTAAACAATCGCAAGGTGCTGAACGGGGTGCTAGAAATTGTTGGTGATATGCAGCAACCCAGTTGGGCCGAAGGCGAGACGTACGCGGAGATCTATGACCGCGACGTCGAAGAAGCGATACTTAGAACTGCCGATAAGTTTGACAAAGTGGGCGAAGTTGGCGTTCGACAACTTCTGGGTGAGGGCCGCCTAGACGCGTCAGGGGCATTTATCAAAGGTTTGGGACTGGTCGAGTACCAGATCGATGCAGTCGTTTCGTTTCTGACATCCCGAGGTGCAAACAACGAGGCTACGCTAGAAAATCTAGAGAAAATAGTCTCTGGCACGTCTGAGGTCGGCACGGAGGGAGTGCAGGAACTCAAACAGATAGTCGAACTCCTCGCCGCCCAGGGCTACGGCCCCGACCGCATCGTCATCGACCCCTCGGTCGTGCGCGGCTTGGGCTACTACACCGGTCCGGTCTTCGAGGCCGAGCTGACCTTTGAAATCCTTGACGAAAAAGGCCAGAAGCGCCAGTTCGGCTCGGTCGCCGGCGGCGGGCGCTATGACGATCTGGTGAAACGCTTCACCGGCCAGTCGGTCCCCGCGACCGGCGTCTCCATCGGCGTCGACCGCCTGCTTGCCGCGCTTCGCGCCAAGGGACGGATGCAGGCCGACACGCGCGGGCCCGTCGTCGTCACTGTCATGGACCGCGACCGCATGGCCGAGTATCAGGCGATGGCCGCCGAGTTGCGCCGCGCCGGCATCCGCGCCGAGGTCTATCTCGGCAATCCGAAGAACTTCGGCAACCAGTTGAAATACGCCGACAAAAGGAACTCCCCCGTCGCCGTGATCCAGGGCGCGGACGAGGCCGCGAAGGGTGTCGTCCAGCTCAAGGATCTCTACCTCGGCGCCAGGATCGCGGCCGAAGCCTCCCACGAGGAATGGAAAAGCCAGCCCGCGCAGACCGAGGTCGCGCGCGGCGATCTGGTGGCCGGGGTCAAGCGCCTTCTCGGGTCCGCCTGATGGCGCCGAAGGCCGAAGCGCGGGCCGAGGCGGAACGCCTGATGGCCGCCTTCCGCGACGCGGGCGCCGTGCCGGTCGAGGCCGACATCCTGCAACCGGCCGAGGTGCTGCTCGACCTCTACGGCGAGGACATCCGGGCGCGCGCCTATGTGACCAATGATCCCCTCAGGGGCGAGATGATGCTGCGCCCCGACTTCACCGTACCGGTGGTGCAAAAGCACATGTCCGAGGGCGCCGAGCCCGCGCGCTACTGCTACGCGGGCGAGGTCTTCCGCAAGCAGGAACATCTCACGGTGCGGAAGTCCGAATATGTCCAGGTCGGCTATGAGGTCTTTACCCGCGAGAACCCCCACCGCGCCGACGCCGAGGTCTTCGCGCTCTTCGCCGGTCTCCTCGCCGATCTCGCCCTGCGCGCCGCGACCGGCGACATCGCCATCCTGATGGCGGCGGTGCGCGGGCTGCGTACGCTCGAAAGCCGCAAGGCCGCGCTGCTGCGCCACATCTGGCGGCCGCGCCGCTTCACCGAGCTTCTCGACCGCTACGGCGGCCGCGCGCCGGTGCCGGAACCCCGCGCGCGCCTTCTCTCGGCGCTGGCCCGCGGCGAGGCTCCCGCGGGGGCGCCGCTGGTCGGCCTGCGCTCGGCCACCGAGATCGCCGCCCGCCTCGCCGCGCTGAAGGAGGACGCCGCGGCGGCGCCGATCTCGGCCGAGGAGGTCGCCCGGCTGGACGACCTGCTGAACCTCTCGGCGAAAGGCCCCGAGGCGCTCGCCCATCTGCGCGACATGGCCCGCGACATGCCCGCGATCGCCGCCACCGTCGACCGGCTGGAGGCGCGGCTCGACGCGCTCGCGTCGCTCGGCGTCGACGTCGCGGCGCTGGATTTCGAGGCGAGCCACGGCCGCACCACGCTCGAATACTACGACGGCTTCGTCTTTTCCTTCCACGCGGCCGACCCGGGCCTGCCCCCCGTCGCCTCCGGCGGGCGCTACGACGCGCTGACGGCGGTGCCGGGGCAGGGCCGGTCGATCCCGGCCGTGGGGGGCGTGATCCGCCCCGGCCTCGTCGCCGACCTGAGGGAGGCGCGGCGATGCTGAAGCTCGGGCTGCCCTCCAAGGGCCGGCTGATGGAACAGTGCTTCGACTGGTTCGGCGCGCGCGGCATCACCCTTGGCCGCGCCGGCTCCGACCGCGACTACGCCGGCCGCGTCGGGGGGGCCGAGGGGCTCGCCCTCGTCCTCCTGTCGGCGGGCGAGATCCCGCGCGAGCTGGCGGCGGGGCGCATCCACCTGGGCGTCACCGGGTCGGATCTCGTCCGCGACCGGCTCGCCGACTGGGACCGGCAGGTGGCCGAGCTTGCGCCCCTCGGCTTCGGCCGGGCCGACCTCGTCGTCGCCGTTCCCGCCGGCTGGGTCGACGTCGACATGCTCGACGATCTCGACGCCGCCGCCGCCCAGTTCCGCCGCGCCCACGGCCACCGGCTGAGGATCGCCACCAAATACCACCGGCTGGTGCGCGAGTTCCTCACGCTGCACGGCGTCGCCGACTACCAGCTCGTCGACAGCCAGGGCGCAACCGAGGGCACGGTGAAGAACCTGACCGCCGAGGCCGTCGCCGACATCACCTCGACCGGCGAGACGCTCAGGGCCAACCACCTGAAGATACTCTCCGACGGTCTGGTCCACGAAAGCCAGGCGACGCTCTATGCGGCACGATCGGCCGACTGGGCGGGTGGCGCCGCCGCGGCACTCGCGGCGCTGGCCCCGCGGCTCGGGGTCACGCCACCCGCGCTCTGACCCGGGCTGCCCAAGGCGTCTTCGTTGGCGAAATACCCTGCGGGGGTCCGGGGGCGCAAGGCCCCCGGGGGGCGGCGGGGTCCGCGCAGGCCGATCTCCGCCAGCGCCAGCGCCATCGCCTGCGGCAGCGCGCTGTCCGTCACCCGCTCCGCCGGCAGGTCGCGCGGCGCGTCGGCCGGGTCAAGGTAGCGCCAGCCCTGGAACGGGCGCCGCGCCGCGGCCTCGGTGCGGATCACCTCGGGGGCCATCACGATCCCGCAGCGCAGGATACCATCCGCCCCCCGCACCTCCTCGAGCCGCAGAATGCGCTGACGGCAGAGGATGACGCCCTTGACCACCCAGTAGAGCGAGCCGCCCGCCAGCACCTCGGCCTCGCGCCGGGGCCACATCCGCGTCACGTGGCGCCGCTCGGCCGCCGACGGGTGCGCCCGGTACCACTCGACCAGATCCTCGACGCTGTCCGCGCCGACGCAGAGCTTGAGAAGATGGACCGGCTTCGCCATGCGGACTCCCGTGCGCCCCCCGTGCGCCCCCCCGTGCGCCCCCCGTGCGCGCCCCCCGTGAACATAGGCCGCGCCGCGTCGGGCGCAAGCGGTGCCGTTGACCCGGGGGGCGGGGGGGCGTATCTTGGGCCTTCGTCCTGCAAAACGCCCAAGGATTGCGCCGATGACCCGTTTCGCCGCCCCAATCGCCGAGCAGATCTGGGACATGAAGTATCGCCTCAAGACCGAGGACGGCACACCGGTCGACGGCACGGTCGAGGATACCTGGCGGCGTATCGCCCGCGCGCTCGCCGCGGTCGAGAAGGCCCCCGCCCGCTGGGAGGACCGCTTCTACGCCGCGCTCGAGGATTTCCGCTATCTCCCCGCCGGCCGCATCACCGCCGGGGCGGGCACGGGGCGGGCGGTCACGCTCTTCAACTGCTTCGTCATGGGCACGATCCCCGACAGCATGGCCGGCATCTTCGACGCGCTGAAGGAGGCGGCGCTGACGATGCAGCAGGGCGGCGGCATCGGCTATGACTTCTCCACCATCCGGCCGCGCGGGGCGCCGGTCGCCGGGGTCGCCGCCGACGCCTCGGGGCCCTTGAGCTTCATGGATGTCTGGGACGCGATGTGCCGCACGATCATGTCGGCGGGGTCGCGCCGCGGCGCGATGATGGCGACGATGCGCTGCGACCATCCCGACATCGAGGCCTTCCTCGAGGCCAAGCAGGACGCCGCGCGGCTCAGGATGTTCAACCTCTCAGTCCTCGTCACCGATGCATTCATGGCGGCGGTCAAGGCCGACGGGCCCTGGGAGCTGACCTTCGACGGCAAGGTCTACCGCACCGTCGCGGCGCGCGACCTGTGGAACCGGATCATGCGGGCGACCTACGACTATGCCGAGCCCGGCGTGATCTTCATCGACCGGATCAACGCGATGAACAACCTCGCCTATGCCGAGACGATCGCGGCGACCAACCCCTGCGGCGAACAGCCGCTGCCGCCCTACGGCGCCTGCCTTCTGGGCTCGATCAACCTCGCCCGGCTGGTGACGGATCCCTTCGGCAAGGGGGCGGGCCTCGATCTCGACGCACTCGACGACCTCACCCGGGTGGCGGTGCGGATGATGGACAACACCGTCGATGTCTCGCGCTTCCCGCTGCCCGAGCAGGCGGCGGAGGCCCGGGCCAAGCGCCGCATCGGGCTTGGCGTCACCGGGCTTGCCGACGCGCTCCTCATGGTGGGGCTGCGCTACGGCTCGGAAAGGGCGGCGAAGCAGACCGGGGTCTGGATGCATCGCATCGCCCGCGCGGCCTATCTCGCCTCGGTCGACCTCGCGAGGGAGAAGGGGGCCTTCCCGCTGTTCGACGCCGAGAAGTATCTCGCCTCCGGCACGATGATGCGGATGGACGAGGACGTCCGCACGGCGATCCGTGCCCACGGCATCCGCAATGCGCTGCTGACCTCGGTCGCGCCCACCGGCACGATCAGCCTCTACGCCGGCAACGTGTCGTCAGGGATCGAACCGGTCTTCGCCTATGCCTACAAGCGCAAGGTGTTGCAGAAGGACGGCTCGCGCACCGAGGAGGAGGTTGTCGACTACGCCGTCCGGCTCTGGCGCGAACGCTTCGGCGACAAGCCCCTGCCCGATCACTTCGTCAACGCCCAGACACTGCCGCCGATGGATCACGTGCGGATGCAGGCGGCGGCGCAGGAATGGGTGGATTCGTCGATCTCGAAGACCATCAACTGCCCCGAGGAAATCGGCTTCGAGGCGTTCAAGGACGTCTACATGGCGGCCTGGGACATGGGTTGCAAGGGCTGCACGACCTACCGGCCGAACGCGGTGACCGGATCGGTCCTCACCGTCTCGGAGGCCGGCGAGAAGGCGCCCGAGGCTGACCGCGGGGCTGAGGTCGTCTACCTCTCCGAGCCGCTCGACCGGCCGCAGGCGCTGGAAGGGGCGACCTACAAGCTGAAGTGGCCCGACAGCGAGCATGCGATCTACATCACCATCAACGACATCGTGCAGGCGGGCCACCGCCGGCCATTCGAGGTCTTCATCAACTCCAAGAACATGGAGCACTACGCCTGGACGGTGGCGCTGACCCGGATGATCTCGGCGGTGTTCCGGCGGGGCGGCGACGTCTCCTTCGTGGTCGAGGAGCTGAAGGCGGTGTTCGACCCGCGCGGCGGTGCCTGGATGCAGGGGCGCTACATCCCCTCGATCCTTGCCGCGATCGGCGGCGTGATCGAACGCCACATGATCTCGATCGGCTTCATCGAGGGCGAGGGGCTCGGGCTGAAGTCCGACCCCAAGGCGCAGGTGGTGGCGGTGGGCGAGACCCCGCGCGGCCCCGCCTGTCCGTCCTGCGGGCAATACGGCATGCAGATGATCGAGGGCTGCATGACCTGCCCTAGCTGCGGCCATTCGAAATGCGCGTGACCGGGCGCGGCTGACCGCCGCCGGCCCGGCGGCCGAGAGTCTTTTCCGCAACATCTTTCGCCGGCGCGGTGGTGCCTGGTGGCAAGCGCTTCGGTCCGCGGGCCGCGCGGTGCTAGATTCGGTCGCTGGCGCCATGCGGGCGCCCAACGAGAATGCCGGGCGGGTGGGCAGACAGAAATGACAGCGGGCTATCGGGGCACCTTCGTGATCCCGGTCGACCAGACCGAAAGCGACGGTTTGCGCGCGGCGCCGGTCGAGGTGCTCGCGGTCGGGTCGGTCTGGGTCTGGTGGGGCGAGGCGGTCCGGGTCGACGGGCCTGCGCAGGTTCTCCTGCTCGACGGCGCGGCGGCGCGGGCGGATCTGCACCGGCGCGCGGCACGTTCGGCGGCGCGCCTTCTCGGCGCTGCCGGCACCGGCGGTGCGGCGGGCCTGGCACGGCGGGCGGAGGCGCGGCAGGAGGACTCCGGCGCGGGCTTCACGGTGACGGACGGGACCGGGCTTTTCGACCTTGTGCCGGCCGGGCCGGGGCTCCTGAGCGTTACCGGCGCCCTGCCGCCGCGGGGCGTGGAGCTTGCCGTCGTCGACCTGCGGATCGGGTGCGCCCCGGGGGCGGCACGGGCGGTCGAGGGCGGGGTCGTCTGCTTCACCTCCGGCACCTGCATCGCCACGCCGGAGGGGCCGCGCGCCGTCGAGGATATCCGGCCGGGCGACCGGGTATCGACCCGCGACGGGGACGGCCAGGCGGTTCTCTGGACCGGCACGCGGCGGATCAGCGGGGCGCGGCTGCATGCGATGCCCCGGCTCAGGCCCGTCCGGATCCGCGCCGGCGCCTTCGGGCCGGGATGGCCGGACGACGACCTTCTGGTCTCGCCCGACCACCGGATTCTCGTCTCGGGCGCGCCGGCGCGCGCGCTCTTCGGCGAAGCCGAGGTGCTTGTTGCCGCCCGCGACCTGATCGACGGCTGCGCCATCGTGACCGACAGCTCCTCCCGCGAGGTGACCTACCTGCACCTGCTCACCTCCCGGCACGAGGTGACCTGGGCGAACGGGCTCGCGGCCGAGACCTTCCATCCCGCGGCGGCGGATATCGATGCGCTCGACCCCGGCCAGCGCGCGGGGCTTCTGGCGGTCGTCGAGGGGCTGGCCCGCGACCCGTCGTGCTATGGCGGCTTCGCGCGCCGGAGCCTGTCGGCGCCGGAGGCCGCGCTGCTGCGCCACGCGG
Organism: Albidovulum sp.; assembly: GCA_030837785.1. Lineage (GTDB taxonomy): Bacteria > Pseudomonadota > Alphaproteobacteria > Rhodobacterales > Rhodobacteraceae > Albidovulum. The sequence goes on along the minus strand of JAUQYA010000073.1, from coordinate 2,768 downwards.
CCGCATAAAGGGCCATGCCGCGATGCCTGACTCGTCCCCCGCTCAGGGTGGTTGACTCTGCCGCGCGCCCCGCTATAAGCCGCCCGTCCCGGGACCAAAGCGCCCCGGGGTTTTCATTGGTGTTGGCGGACCCCGCAAGGGGAAACCTGTCGCCCGGCAACGGGAAAGGACAACGCCCTTCATAGCCGCCACCCGGCGGCGCACGAACGAAGGAGATCAGCGGTGACCAAACGCACCTCTGCCAAGTACAAGATCGACCGCCGCATGGGCGAGAACATCTGGGGCCGTCCGAAATCCCCGGTGAACAAGCGCGAATACGGCCCCGGCCAGCACGGCCAGCGCCGCAAGAACAAGCTCAGCGACTTCGGCACGCAGCTGCGCGCCAAGCAGAAGCTCAAGGGCTACTACGGCGACCTGACCGAGAAGCAGTTCAAGCGCATCTACACCGAAGCCGCCCGGGTGAAGGGCGACACCGGCGAGAACCTCATCGGCCTGCTGGAGCGTCGGCTGGACGCGGTCGTCTACCGCGCCAAGTTCGTGCCGACGATCTTTGCCGCGCGCCAGTTCGTCAACCACGGCCATGTCACGGTGAACGGCGCCCGCGTCAACATCGCCTCCTACCGCGTCAAGGAAGGCGACATCGTTGCGGTCCGCGACAAGTCGCGCCAGCTCGCCATCGTCCTCGAGGCGGTGGGCCTGGCCGAACGCGACGTGCCCGACTACATCGAGGCCGACCATTCCAGGATGACCGCGACCTTCGTGCGCACCCCGGCGCTGGGCGACGTGCCCTATGCCGTGCACATGGAACCGAACCTCGTCGTCGAATACTACGCCAAGAACGGCTGACGCCCCTGTCGGCGTGACGTTCCGGGGCCGTCGCGGACAACCGCGGCGGCCCTTTCCGTCAGCACCCCGACCACGAAACCGCCACATCCCTTCCCCCAACGCGCCGCAAAGGCCCGCGATCGTCGCGCGGCGGGAAACATCCCGTGTCGAATGAACGGAAGAGCGGATGGCGGAAGGCGCACATCTCGTCGCGGTCATGCCGCCGGGCCGGAGCAGGTGGAGCGGGCGGGTGCTCGCCGCCCTCTGTCTGTGGCTCGGCCTCGTCGCTTTCGGGCTCGCGGCATTGATGGCGGTTGAGCGTTCGGCAGAGCCGGGGTTCGATTTCCGCTATTTCTGGCTTGCCGGGCAGATCTGGGCCGACGGGATTTCCCCCTACGGGTCCACGTTCACCGATGCCGGCGCGCGGCTGATCGCCGAGGGCCATGTGCCGCTGATCTGGCCCTATCCGCCAAATCTGTGGCTGCCAACGCTGCTGCTCGCGCCATTCGATCTTCAGACGGCATGGCATCTGTGGCTCTGCCTCGACCTTGCGGCACTGGCGGCCGCGAGCGCGCTTCTTGCCTTCGGCCTGCCGTCCGGGCAGTTGCCGGGCGGCGGAGGGTGGCTGGCGCTACGGCTCACGCGGCTCGAAGTATTCGGGTTGCATGTGGCTCTGATGGCGACGATCGAGACGATCCAGCTCTCGCTCTATGTCGGGCAGGCTTCGATCTTCCTCTATCTCGGTGCCGCACTGCTCGTGACCGGCCTTGCCGAAGGACGCGGCGGCCGTGCCGTGGCCGGGTTGACCATCCTCTGCCTCAAGCCCCAGATCGGCGCCGTGGTGATGCTGGCGCTGATGATCTCGGGCCGCGGCGGGCTGCGGCTGGCGGTCCGGACCGTGGTGGTCTGCACACTCCTGACCATTCCGCCGATGCTGGCGAAGCCGACGGTGATCCTCGACTGGCTCCAGTCGGTCGGCAACTACGACGGGGTGGCCTTCGCCAATCTGCCTCTCGCCATGAGCGGTATCCGCCATCTTGCATGGGCCGCGGTCGGGCTCGACATGGGCAACCTTGCGGCAATGGCGGTGACCCTGATCGTCGGCGCCGCAATTGCGCTTCACCGCCGCAGGCCGGTCTCGCCAGAGTATCGGGAGAGCGGTCTGGCCGCCGGCGACCAGGCCGTCATCGCCCTTCTCGTCGTCCTCGCGCTCGCGCCGCTTCACATCTACGACTTCACGCTCTTCGGCGTGGTCGTTCTCACCCTCGCCGGAAGCCGGGGGTTCGGCCTGGTGCTCGGCCTTCTGGGCGCGGCGCTCTGCCTGCGGCCCAGCGACCTGCAGATATGGTTCGTGAACGGCGGTCCGGTCTCGCTCTTCCCCGGCACCACGCTGGCCACCTGGGGAGCGCTTCTCATGCTCGTCGCGGCGCTGGTGCCGCGCGGCGCGGCCGGCGATTCGGGATGGGGCCGCGCCTGACCTGCGGCATCGGCAGGAAATCGCCGCTGGCGTTGCGTCAGACGGGCGGCTAGAAAGCGCGAAGTTGCCGGAGGCCCGCCATGACCGATCAGATCCGCCCCAGGCCGGGGATCATGGATATCGCGCTCTACGAGGGCGGGGCCGCCCATGTCGCGGGCATCACCGACGCGGTGAAGCTCAGCTCCAACGAAAACCCCTTCGGCCCCTCGGAAAAGGCGAAGGAGGCCTATCTTCGGGCGGTGCATCAGCTTCACCGCTATCCCTCGACAGATCATGCGCGCCTCCGGCAGGCGATCGGCGATACCCACGGGCTCGACCCTTCGCGGATCATCTGCGGCGTGGGTTCCGACGAGATCATCGGCCTTCTCTGCCACGCCTATGCCGGGCCGGGCGACGAGGTCGTGTTCACCGAGCACGGCTTCCTGATGTATCGCATCTACACCCAGGCGACGGGGGCCACGCCGGT
>JAUQYA010000072.1 GCA_030837785.1 Albidovulum sp. | reverse complement strand
GGCGTATGGTGTCCGGCAGGCGCAAAGCGCCCGGACTGAAACGGGAATGGGGTAGGGTGGACCAAAGGCGGCACCCGAAGCCTCAACCGCCCCCGCGACTGTAAGCGGCGAGCGGCTTTCCAGATGCCACTGGGGCACCGGCCCCGGGAAGGCGGAAAAGCCGCTGAGACCCGCAAGTCAGGAGACCGGCCATGCGAGCAAGGCAACGCGAACGCCGTCGGGTGTGACGGCATGGAGATGAACATGACCGCGATGACCAAAGCCGCCGCCAAGACCGGTTCGGCCGCCCTTTCGATCGTCTTTATTGCGCTGATCGGCGCCACCGTCCTTTTCGTGGCGGGCCATGCCCAATCGGCCACGCTGCACGACGCCGCGCACGACATGCGCCACGCGACCGGGTTCCCCTGCCACTGAGCGGGCAGACGGTCTGACCTCATGATCAAACGCATGCTGGCCGGCGGCATCATCGCCGGCTTTGCGGCAGGGCTGATTGCGGCTCTGCTGCATTTCGCGTTCGTCCAGCAGCTGATCCTTCTGGGCGAGCAATATGAATCCGGCGCGCTCGTGCATTTCGAGGCTTCGGCCACGGCACCGGCGGTAACGGGGCATGACCATGCCGCCGGCGAAGCCGCTGCGGATCACGACCACGGCGCCGCAGAGACAGGTGGGGAAAGCGGCTTCCAGCGCAATGCGCTGACGGTGCTTTTCACCACGCTGATCTACGCATCCTACGGGATCCTTCTCATGGCGGGCTTCGCCGTGGCCGAACAGTTCGGCCGGACGATCTCGTCGGGCGAAGGCATGCTCTGGGGCCTTGCCGGGTTTGCCGCCTTTCAGCTTGCCCCGGCGATGGGCCTTCCGCCCGAGCTTCCGGGGTCGGTCGCGGCCGATCTTGGCGCCCGGCAGCTCTGGTGGCTTGGCACCGTTGTTGCCACCGGCGGGGGGCTTGCCCTTCTGGCCTATGGCCGCACGGCGCTGACCGCGGCCCTGGGCGGCGCGCTTCTGGCCGCGCCGCATGTCATCGGCGCGCCGCAACTCGACCAGTTCTACGGCATTGCCCCGCCCGAGCTTGCTGCCGCGTTCGCGGCCCGCGTGCTCGGTGTCGGCTTCGTGGTCTGGGCCGCGCTCGGCTGGCTCGCGGGACGGTTCTGGTCGAAGACGCTCGCCTGAACGAAGACGCGGAGCCGCCGCGCCGGCGCTCCGCGTGCCCTCATCACCTCTCGAAGGAAATCATCATGCATATCGAACCGGGCATCGTCGACGGTGCCAAGATCGTGCTGGGCCATGCCACCGGCGCCGCCGTCGGCGCCGTCACGCTGCGCGAAAGCCTGAAGATGCTGCGCACGACCGGCGCCCTGCCGTTCGCGGGCCGCACCGTCCTCACGACGGGGCTCGTCTTCACTTTCTTCCAGCTTCTGCCGCACTTCCCGGTCGGCGTGTCCGAGGTGCATTTCATCCTCGGGTCGACACTGTTCCTGCTGTTCGGGGCGGCGCCGGCCGCGCTGGGACTCGGGCTCGGGCTTCTGGTTCAGGGCCTGTTCTTCGCGCCGTTCGATCTGCCGCAACACGGCATGAACGTTACCACACTGCTGGTGCCGCTTTTCGCGCTTCAGATGCTGGCCCGGCGGATCATCGCGCCCGACACCGCCTATGTCGATCTGCGCTACGGCCAGGCGCTGGCGCTTTCGACCGCCTATCAGGCCGGGGTCGTCGCCTGGGTCGGGTTCTGGGCCTTCTATGGCCAGGGCTTCGGCGCCGCGAACATTGCCGCGGTCGCCAGCTTCGGCGCGGCCTACATGATGGTGGTGCTGATCGAGCCGCTGGCCGACCTTGCCGTGCTGGCCGCGGCGAAATCGCTGCGCGACCTGACCGGCGGCCGGCTGTTCGAACATCGCCTGCACCGGGCCGCCTGAGCCGGCCTGCGACCCATCCGGTGCGGCCCGGCTTGCGGGCCGCGCCATTTTGTTGAAGAAGCGCCCCATGATCGAGCTTCACCTCATCGGCATCGGCACCGGCAATCCTGACCATCTGACGCTTCAGGCGATCAAGGCGCTGAACGCGGCCGATCTGGTGCTGATCCCGCGCAAGGGCGAAACCAAGGCCGATCTGGCGGAGTTGCGCCGTGCGATCTGCGCCGAGGTGCTGACCAACCCGGCCACGCGGATCGCCGAGTTCGACCTGCCCCTGCGCGATGCGAAGAACCCGAGCTACCGGGCCGGCGTCGACGACTGGCACGATGCGATCGCGGGGGTGTGGATAGAGACGATTCTTGCCGAAATCGGTCATGACGGGCGCGTCGCGCTTCTGGTCTGGGGCGACCCTTCGCTCTATGACAGCACCTTGCGCATCGCCGGCCGCGTCGGCCGGACCCTGCCGCTTGCCGTGCGTGTCGTGCCGGGCATCACTTCGCTCCAGACACTGACCGCGGCCCATGCGATTCCGCTGAACGAACTGGGCGAGCCCTTCATCGTCACCACCGGTCGCCAGTTGCGCGACCACGGCTGGCCCGCCGGGGTGCGCACAGTCGCGGTCATGCTCGACGGCGAATGTTCGTTCGAAAGCGTCGCGCCCGAAGGCGTCACGATCTGGTGGGGCGCCTATCTCGGCATGGAGGACGAACTGACCCTGTCCGGCCCGCTGGCCGAGACCGCCGAACGGATCATCGCCACCCGGGCCGCCGCGCGCGAACGCCATGGCTGGATCATGGACATCTACATCCTGCGCCGCGCCTGACGCGCAGGCTCACGCCGGTCGGATCGTGTCGCCCGGCTGCAGGACCGGCGTCAACTCCACCCTCTCGCCGCCGATCAGCCCGGTCTCGCTGTGCCCGGCGATGATCGCCGCCGCGCGCCGTCCGATCTCGCGCCGGCAGGCATCCATCGTCGCCAGCCGCCGCGGCAAACCGTCAAGAAGGTCGACCCCGTTGAACCCGGCAAGGCCCAGCCTGTCGGGCACGTCGATCCCCCTCTCCAGGCAGTAGAGAAGCCCGCCCGCGCCGATCATGTCATTGGAATAGTAGAGGAAATCGAGATCGGGCGTCCGCTTCAGGATCGCCTCCGTCATCTCGCGCCCCTTCAGGAGCGCCGATCCCCCGGAATAGAACTCGCGGTCGGCAAGCACCAGTCCCGCCTCGGCCAGCCCCGCCTCGAACCCCTCCATCCGCTTCCGCGCCCGGTGATCGTGCGGCATCTTGGTGCCGAGAAACCCGATCCGCCGATAGCCCGACTTGACGATCGCCCGCGCCATTTCCAGGCCCGCCCGGCGGTGCGAGATGCCGACGACGGAATCGATCGCCTCACCATCGACGTCCATGATCTCGACGATCGGGATCCCTGCGTTCTGCAGCATCGCCCGCGACGAGTCGCTGTGCTCCAGCCCGGCGATGATGACGCCGGAGGGCCGCCAGGAAAGCATCTCGTAAAGCACGGCCTCCTCGCGCTCGGCCGAGTAGTTCGTCACGCCGAAGACAGGCTGAAGCCCGCTGTCTTCCAGTTCCTCGGATATCCCGCTCAGCACTTCGGGGAAGACGAGGTTGGACAGCGACGGCACGACGACGGCGACGAGGTTCACGCGCTGCGAGGCAAGGGCGCCCGCGATCTTGTTCGGCACGTAGCCGAGCGTCCGGGCCGCCTCCAGCACCCGCTCACGGGTCGATTCGGAAACATCGCCGCGGTTGCGCAGAACCCGGCTCACCGTCATCTCGGAGACACCCGAGGCCTCGGAGACATCCCTGAGCGTGAGTGTCCGGCGCGATCCGACCTGCCCGTTCATGCCCGAAATCCCTCCCGCGGCGCAATTTTCTAACGATTAGCGCCAAACCCCGGCTTGTCCAAGCCCGGATGCGGGTCATGGTTTAGCGATAACGGCGCCCGCGCCCGCCTCACGCCTCCACGCCGCCTTCGGCAATGGCGCGGAGTTGCGCCGGGTCGAGAACGATGACCGTATTGGCGTCGTCGAGCGCCAGCGCCCGCCGTCCGCGCAATTCGGTGAACGATCGGCTGACGGTTTCCGGCGTCAGCCCCAGGTAGTCGGCGATATCGGTGCGGTTCATCGGCAGCCGGATCGCCCGGCACTTTCCCGGCGGTTCGGAAAGGCGGTCAAGAAGAAGGAGGAGGAATGCCGCGGTCTTCTCGAGCGCAAGCCTGCGGCCGAGAAGCAGGAAATGGTCCTGCAACGCGCGTATCTCCTGCAGCGCCGCGTCCATCAGGAACCGCTGCATGTCCGGGTTCCGGTCGGGACCGGTCGGGCGCGGGCAACGGTGCGCCAGAATGTCGCAGGTGGTGATCGCCTCGCATTCCGTGGTGTGGCGGTCATCGTCGGGAAGACCCACGAGATCGCCGGGAAAGCCGAACGAGATCACCTGCCGCCGGCCGTCCTGCTGCAATCGCGTCAGGCGCACCACGCCAGAGACGATCCTGTAGACACAATCGGCGTGGTCGCCTTCGTGAAACAACGGCTGGCCCGGCCGGATGCGCCGCTGGACCGGTTCGGGGCCGGTCCGGCGTTCGGGCAGGCGAAGCCGGATCGCGGACTCGGACGGCTCCACCGGTTTGAGATAGGCTGCGTGCATGGCGACCCCCACGGTTGCTGAATCGCAGCCTTCCAAAGTAATGTCGCATCCGTATCATCGTCTCTGTATCAATTTGTAACCAGGCGCATCCTGACGGGCGCGTGTTGATCCAGACGCCCGCCGCCTATCTGGGTGGCTGAACCGGGCCAGACACTTGGGGATCGGGCATGGCCGAAACGACCATACTCGTTGTCGATGACGATCCAGCCGTGCGGACGCTTCTCCGCCGCTGTCTGGAGGGCGACGGATACCGTGTCGAGGAGGCGCGCGCCGGGACCGAGGCGCTCGACCTGCTGCGGCGGGGCGGCATCGGCCTGATCACGCTCGATCTCAACCTTGCCGGCGAAAGCGGCATCGACGTCGCCAGGACAATCCGGCGCGACTCCCACGTGCCGATCATCATGGTAACCGGACGTGGCGACGTGATCGACCGCGTCGTCGGGCTCGAGGTCGGTGCGGACGACTATATCGCCAAGCCGCTCCACATTCGCGAAATGCTGGCACGCGTCCATTCCGTCCTGCGCCGTTCGACGGCGGACACCGGCGGCGCAGTGCCGGCACCCGAACCCGCGGCGCCGGCGGCGGGGCCGGTGACGGAGCTTGGCTTCGCCGGTTTCGTCGCGACGACCGAGACGATGGAACTGCTCGATCCCGCCGGTGCCGCCATCGAGCTGACCTCCGGGGACTTCCGGCTTCTTCAGGTCTTCCTCGAACGCCCGCGCCGGGTGCTTTCGCGCGAACAGATCATGGATCTGGTCAACGGCCAGACATGGTCGCCGCTCGACCGGACGATCGACAACCAGGTGGCGCGGCTGCGCAAGAAGATCGAGGCGGTTCCGGGCGATCCGAAACTGATCAAGACCGTGCGGGGGGGTGGGCTACATCTTCACGCCGGAAGTGACGCGGGCCGCCTCACTCCCGCCGGCGTGACACCAGGAGCCGCAACCGCATGGCCAGATCGTTCTGCCGGTAGGGCTTGTGAAGAATGGGGAATTCGGCCGCGGCGGCGGCCCCGATCCCGCCGGCGAAACCGGAGGTGAGCAGGATCGACACCTGCGGATAGTCGGCCTTGACCTTTCGCGCCAGATCGTGGCCGTTCATCGCACCGGGCATGACGATGTCGGCGAAAAGGACGTCGACGTCCGGCTCGGCGCCGAGAATGGCCAGCGCCTCTGCGGCATTGCCCGCCGCCAGCGTCCGATAGCCGAGGGCCTCGATGCGCGAGACGGAGAGACGGCGCACCGCGTTGTCGTCCTCGACGATGAGCACCCGCGTCTCGCCGGACGGCGCCGGCGCGGGGGCCTCTCCGGCGGTGTCGACCTCGGCCCTGGCCTCGGGAGCCGCCGCCGCCGGGAAATAGAGGCTGACGGTCGTGCCAATGCCCGGCTCGCTGTAAAGCGTCGCGTGTCCTCCCGATTGCCGGGTGAAGCCATAGACCATCGACAGGCCGAGCCCGGTGCCCTTGCCCGTCGCCTTGGTGGTGAAGAACGGCTCGAACGCGCGCCTTCGCACCTCCTCACCCATCCCGGTGCCGGTATCGGTCACGGAAATACGGACATACCGGCCCTCGCTGATGCTCACATCGCGGGCGAGATAGGAATCGTCGATCGAGACGTTGGCAACCGTGACGGCGATCTCGCCGCCCTCCGGCATGGCATCCTGCGCGTTGAGCGCGAGATTGATGAGGGCGGTCTGAAACTGCGTCGGATCGAGCCTGACCGGCCAGATATCGCCATCGACATTCAATCGCACCTCGACGCCCCGCCCGAGCGTCCGCCGCAGCAGCGACAGCGCCGCCTCGACCGACGTGACCGGATCGACAAGGCGGGGGGCCAGCACGCTTCTGCGCGCAAGGGCAAGGAGTTTGGTCGTCAGGTCCGCGCCAAGTTCCGCGGCGTCCAGCGCATCGCGGACCAGACCGTGGCGGCGGTCGTCCTTCAGTGACTGTTCCAGCAGTTCAAGGTTGCCGGTGATCACCGTCAGGAGGTTGTTGAAATCATGCGCGACGCCTCCGGTCAGTTCCCCCAGCGCCTCGAGCCGGTGGGCCTGCTCGAGCGTGCGTTCGGCCTCCAGCCGTCGAGAGAGGTCATGCAGGACCGCCACGAAGAAATCCTGCGCGTCGATCCGCGCATGACCAACCGACAGGTGGACCAGAAAAAGGCTGCCGTCCGCGCGCAGGCCCTCCACATCGCGGCCGATGCCGATGACTCGCGCCTCGCCGGTGCGCAGATAGCGCGCCATTGCCTCGCGGTGGCGCGGTCGTTCGCTTTCCGGCATCAGCCGGTCGACCGGCTGGCCCACCAGATCCGCGGTGTCGTAGCCGAACAGCCGCCCCGCGGCCGCGTTTGCACGTACGATGACGCCCGCGGCATCGCTCACGATGATCCCGTGCATCGCAGCTTCGAGAATTGCGCCGAGCAGCCCTTCGCTCAAGTCCTTGCCGCTCATCCCCGCACCGCACGACGTGTCGCCCGCCTGCAATCTTGCCCCCGCAGGTGTCGCCGTCAACGTGGCTTCGCGGGTGGCACCGACCTGTGCGAAAACGTCCGGGGATTGGCGCCGATTTCCTGCAGGACGGCGAGATAGGACAGAAGGTCGGACAGGGTGATGACGCCGAGAAGGCGCTGGCCCTCGGCCACGAGAAACTTGCGCCGCCCGGTTTCGGCGATCCGCCGCAGCAGCGACTCTGCCGGAAGGTCGGGCGGCACGGTGTTCGTCCCGTCGCTGGCGATGAAGATGTCGTTCACATGGGTGCTGTCCCAGTTCTCCCGATCGATCCCCCGAATCAGCGCGGTGTCGACATAGCCAAGCAGGTGCTCGCCCTCGCTTACGGGTATGAAACTCCGTGCATTGGGCAGCATCAGCTTGTCCACGACATCGGCAAGGCTGTCTTCCGGGTGGGTCCGGATGACAGCGGGGGTCATCATGGAATTCACCGTCCGGCCGCCGAGGGCGGTCTTCAGGACGAGCTGCTGGTAGGTGCTGCGGGCGGCCGACAGAAGGAACATTCCGATCAGCACCTGCCAGAGTCCGCTTGCGGTGTTGCCCGAGAAGAGACCGAGAAGCCCGAGCGTCATCATCACATAGGCCAGAAGTTCGGACACCATGCTCGCCTTGCGGGTGGCGCCAAGCACGTCGCCCGACCGCTGCCAGAGCCCGGCCCTGAGGACGCGCCCGCCATCGAGCGGAAAGGCGGGAAGCAGATTGAAGACCGCAAGCATCAGGTTGATGAGCGCGAGGTATTCCAGAACGGCCTGTGTCGCCGCCGACAGACCGGCTTCTTGCAGCATCACCGTGGCCAGCCAGCAGATTCCGGCCAGAAGCAGGCTCATTACCGGCCCGGCAATGGCGATCCAGAATTCCGACCGGGCGTCTGCCGGCTCCTCGTCAAGCTCGGCGACACCGCCGAAAACGAAAAGCGTGATGCCCCCGATCCTCAGGCCGAAGTGCCGCGCGACCAGCGAATGCGCAAGCTCGTGCAGGATGAGGCCGGCAAAGAACGCAAAGGCCGCGACGACCCCGAGCCCGAGGTAGTCGCCCCGGCGGAGCCCCGGCACGCGTTCGGGGAAATAGCCGCTGGACAGCGTCCACACCACCAGCATCGCAATCAGCAGCCAACTCGGATCGACCTTGATCTGGAAGCCGAGGATATCGACGATTCGGACAGCCCTCGAGAACATCAACCCGGCCTCCGCGTCCGGTATGCCCAATGCCCTTCGATCATAGCTGCACGGGCGACCTCGGGACTGACGCCGATCAAGCGCCGTGTCGCCCGTCGCCGGCCGGGGAATTGACCGCGATCAAGGCTCGCCCCCCGGTTCGCGCGCACGCTCGTGGACGAGGAACGCGGGAGGAGTCCATGGACCGGTTTCGGGATCGGATCGAGGCGGGACAGGTGCTTGGCAACCTCGTTGCTGCACGCAACTATGATCGCCCGGTCGTTCTCGCCCTGCCGCGTGGGGGCGTGCCGGTCGCCGCCGAGGTCGCCCGGGCGATCGGCGCGCCGCTGGACCTCATCATGGTGCGCAAGATCGGCGTTCCCGGGCAGTCCGAACTCGCAGCCGGAGCCGTCGTCAACGGCGACCGTCCCGAGATCGTCGTCAACGAGGACGTCGCCCGCCATATGGGCTTGACGCACGAGGATATCGAGCGCCTGTCGAAACCGGAACTCGAAACCATCGCGAAGCGCCGCGCCATCTACCTCAAGGGGCGCAGCTCCGTAGATCTGGCCGGGCGCAGCGCCATCGTCGTCGACGACGGCATAGCGACGGGCGCGACCATGCGCGCCGCCCTGGGTGCCGTCCGGCGGCAGAAGCCCCGGCGCGTCGTCCTTGCCGTGCCGGTCGCCGCTGCCGATTCGCTCGCGCTCTTGCGCGGCGAGGTGGACGAGGTGATCTGCCCTGTCGTTCCGGCCTGGTTCGGCGCGGTCGGCGCGTTCTACGACCGTTTCGACCAGACCTCCGACGACGAGGTCATCCGTCTCATGGCCGAGGTGCCCCCGGATGCGCCGGAATGACTGCCGCGCTTGCCAAACCGGGGGCGCGTCTCTATCCAGACCCTGTGCTGGCAGACGATGCCGCAACGGCCCCGTAGCTCAGGGGATAGAGCGACCGCCTCCTAAGCGGTAGGTCACAGGTTCGAATCCTGTCGGGGCCGCCACGCATCCCGTTCAACCGGTGCCGCCGCACGAACGCCGTGCAGCCGTCAGGCGGGGGCCGACGCGCCCACGCTGCCCGGCGCCGAGCCCCTATTCACCGAAGACCCTGACGGGGCCGCAGCGGGCCCCGGGGGGCGTGATGGGGTGGGAAGACCGCCCTTGCGCCCCGGATGCGGGGCATGACGATTTGCCTTGCCTTGCCTGACGGGATTGTCATGGATTGCGCGCGGCAGGTGATCGCATCCCCGACCGGCCCGGGCGGCGGATGGTTTCCGTCGGGACTTTGCGGATGGCGTCATGAACAACCGTTCCGATATCCACGACCGGCTGGCTGCCTCTCTGAAGGAGGCGCGGAAGGCCAAGGGGCTGAGCCTCGACGCCGTTGCAAGGCTGTCCGGCGTCAGCCGGTCGATGGTGAGCCAGATCGAACGCGGGGAATCCAGTCCCACCGTGGCCACCCTCTGGAACCTGACGCAGGCGTTGCAGGTCGATTTCGCCGGGCTCCTGGAACGGCGCGCCGAGCCGAGGATCGAGATCGTCCGGGCAGAAGCCGCCCCGGTGATCGGCGGGCGAGGCCAGGGCGTGACCATTCGCATCCTTTCCCCGGCCGAGGCCGTGGGTGAGCATGAGGTCTATGACCTGGTCTTCAGCGAGGCCGCGAAGCTTGCGAGCGACCCGCACAGCCCCGGTTGCCGGGAACATCTGACTGTTCTGGAGGGCTCCCTGCGGGTCACCTCCGGCGGGGAATCGCAGACCCTGCATGCCGGTGACACCGCCCGATATTTCGCCGACCGGTCGCACAGCATCGAGGCCGTCGATGGCGCTGCGCGGGCGATTCTGATCGTTCAGGACAGCTGAGCGTCCTGCCGCGCAGCGCTGAGCGTGAGGCGGGCGTCTGCCATCCATGCGGAAGACTGCGATCCGCATGGTGCGCCGGCGCTCCCCCGGGATCAGCCGTTCCGAAGGGCCTCTGCAATGATCGCCAGCGGATGGCGTGCTGGTTTTCCGCCAAGACGCTCGGTCTGGCAGCGGCAGGAAAACCCGGTCGCGGCAATGGGCAGGGCGCCTTGCACATGGTCGCGCCACGACAGGTCGAAGAGCTTTCGGGAAACCTCCTGATGGCGCTTCTGATGGCCGAACAGCCCCGCCATGCCGCAGCATCCGCTGGCCGGTGTTTCAAGGTGCAGGCCGATGGCGGCAAAGACCTCGGACCACATCTGCGCCGCGCCGGGAAGGCCCGTTGTCTCGGTGCAATGCGACAGGAGACGGGCCGCGCCTGTCCGACAGGCCTTCGGCAGGGCTCTGCCCTTCGCGATCTCCTCGACAAGGAATTCTTGCGGCAGCAGAACCCGCGGGGGATGCAGGCCCTGCTTGGGATAGTCCTGCCGCAGGACCATCACCAACGCCGGGTCAAGGCCGACCAGGGGAATGCCCTTGTCTGCCACGGCCTGAAGGTCCTGGATCAGGGCCCGCGCCATCACGCCGAAGCCGCGCATGTCGCCCAGGTTCAGCGCCGCCTTGCCCGAAGGCCTGAGCCGCAGGATGCGCGGGGCGTAGCCGAGCGCCGCAAAACCGGCGACCGCATCGCCGCGAAGATCGGCATCGAAGAGGGCGGTGAACCAGTCATCGACCAGCACGACCGCATTCGGGGGCAGGTTGCCCCGAGCCAGTCGCAAGCCGCGCGAAGGGCGTCCCGACAGGCGGCGGGGCAGGGCGGTGGTATGGGTAAGCGCTTCGCCAAGCCGGGCGGCGATGGGCCAGACAGGTGCCAGAAGCGGCGCCGCGCGAAGGGCAAGCGGGCTGAGCCGTTCCGCCGCCAGCACCAGCCGATCCGCAAGGGGCCGGCGGTGACGACGGTAATAGTCGGCAAGAAAGGCCGACCGCATCGTCGGCACGTCGACCTGCACCGGGCAGGACGAGGCGCAGGCCTTGCAGCCCAGACAGCCGTCAAGCGCCGAGACGAGGTCGGCCTCCATCCCGGGCGTCACGCTCTGCGTGGCGTAGGCGCGGTGCCAGGCGCGCAGCGCATCCGCCCGGCCCTTGGGGCTGTGGCGCAGGTCGGCCGTCGCCTTGAACGAGGGGCACATTGGGGTCGCTGCGGCATAGCTGAGGCACTGGGCATTACCATTGCATCGGAAGGCCTTGGCCAGCGCGTCTCCCTCGGGTGCGTTGAAGGAGCGAAAAGGCGTCGTGGCAATGCCCATGATTTCGCCCTGCGGGCCGACCAGCTTGCCCGGGTTGTAGCGCCCGGCCGGATCGAAGGCGGCCTTGACGCCCTTCAGGGCGCGATAGGCCTCTTCCCCGATCCAGTCGCGCAGATAGGCGCCACGCATGCCCTTGCCATGCTCGCCCCAGAAGATGCCGCCATGCTTGCGCGTCAGGGCGAAGACCGCATCGGACACCGCGACCAGCTTGGCCCGGTCCGCCGCTGCGTCGATATTCAGCGCCGGGCGGATGTGCAGGCAGCCGACATCGACATGGCCATAGATGCCGAAGCCGAGGCCGTTGGCCTTGAGCACGGCCAGGAACTCGTCGACGAAGGCGGGCAGGTTCTCGGGCGGGACGACGCAGTCCTCGACAAAGGCGACGGGGCGGGCCGCGCCATCGACCTTGGCCAGAAGCCCGACCGCCGCCGACCGGATCGACCAGAGCTGGCGGATCTCGGCCAGGTCGCGGGCCTCGTGGATGGCCTTGGCCCCGGCGAGCCCCGCCAGAAGGGCGCGACAGGCCGAAACGCGCGAGGCCAGCGTTGCCGCATCGTCGCCGTTGAATTCGATGAACGCATAGGCGAGCGGCCGTCCCTCGGGTGATTGCAGCGGTGACGGCAGCTTGGCCAGAAGGCACGCCTTGGCCGCGATCTCCTGCACGGTTTCATCCATGACCTCGACGGCGGTCGGCTCCACCTGCAGAAGCGGCCGGGCCGCCGCCAGCGCGTTGCGAAAGGTGTCGAAGCCCACCACCAGCAGGCGCTTTTCCGCCTCGATGCGGCGCAGCTTCACCCGGATGCGGGTGACGGGGCCAAGCGTTCCCTCTGCCCCGAGGAACAGGCGCCACCAGTCGAACCCGCCCCCCGGCGGGCAGGCCCGCTCCAGATCATAGCCGGTGAAGCGGCGGTTCAGCCGGGGGGTATTGGCGATGAACGCCTCCCGGCCCGAACGCGCGGCGGCTTCCGCGCTGGCGAGCATGGCGGCGGCCCAGCCGGGCGCGGGGGCATCACTCGCCAGCAATCCCGCCGGCGTGGCGATTTCCAGCGCGAGGATATTGTCGCTGGTCTTGCCGTAGGCACGCGAGCCCTTGCCCGAGGCGTCGGTCGAGACCATGCCGCCGATGGTGCAGCGGCTTGAAGTCGAGGTTTCGGGCGCGAAGAACAGGCCTTCCGGGCGCAGCCGTTCATTGAGGTCGTCCAGCACCACGCCGGGTTCGACATCGGCCCAGGCCTCGTCCCGGTTCACCGCAAGCAGGTGGTGCATGTGACGGCGCAGGTCCAGGATGACGCCGCGGTTCAGGCTTTGTCCGTTCGTGCCCGTGCCGCCGCCACGGGCGGTCAGCGGAACCCCCGACCATTGCGGCAGGGCCATGACCTGCAGGAACCGTACCAGATCGGCCGCGTCCCTTGGTGCGACGATCAGGTCGGGGGTGATCGTGTAGACCGAGTTGTCGGTGGACATCGCCGCGCGCAGCGCGTGATCGGTTTCGATTTCCCCCGCGAAGCCGACTGCACGTAACTGCGACGTCAGGGCGCGAGTATCCAGAATCGGGCCGTGTTGCGTCATTGCGTCCCCCTGTTGCCGGGGTCCTTGAAGCACGAAACACAAGTTCGTAAAATTAGAACTCGATGAACCTGGGTGCGATTTTCGTGAACATCAATCTTCGCCATATCCGCGCGCTTCATGCGATCTGGACCCACGGCACCTTTGCCCGCGCCGCCCAAGAGATGGGGGTGGTGCCCTCGGCCCTGACAGAGACTATCCGCCATTTCGAGGCGGAGGCAGGCGGTCTTCTGTTCGATCGGTCGCAGCGGCCGCCCGCCCCGACGGCGCTGGCCCTGACCTTTCTTCAGGAGACGGCACCCCTGATCGAAGGGCTCGATCGGGCGCTTCTCCGTCTTCGGACGGGGGGCGAGGCCGCGCAGGGGTTCCTGACCATCGGCTGCACGCCTTCGGCGATTTCCGGACTTGTCGCCCCGGTGCTCGGCCATATGCGGCGGTCGCACCCCGGCTTGCGCATCCGCGTGCATGACGACATCGCCGAACATCTGGCGCGCGGCGTGGTCGAGGGCGAACTGGACATCGCCGTGGCGGGCCGCGCGCTTCATTCGGATGATCTGCGCCAGACCGAGATCCTGCGCGATCCGTTCGGTCTGGCCTGTGCGGTCGGGCACCGGCTGGCGGGACGGGAAAGTGCAGGTTTGCAGGAGATCGACCCCGCCGAGGTGATCGTCCTTGATCCCGGGACAGGGACGCAGCAACTGCTGGCCACCTGTCAGGCGGTGCCTGCCGCGCTGCGCAACGGCGCGATCGAGGCGCACTCGACGGTGTCGCAGCTCTGCATGATCCGAGCCGGCCTCGGCGTCGCCCTTCTGCCGCGCAATGCCTTGATGGTGTTCGGCGATCCCTCGCTGCGCTTTGTGCCGCTGCACGACCTCGACCTGTGGCGGGTGCTGTATCTTCTGGCCCCCGCCCGACGGCGGCTGTCCGCCCCGGCGCGGGTCTTTGTCGATGCCCTGAAGGTGGCGGCCGGGCGCATGCCTGGCTGACAGGAAAGTTGCATTTTCCAGACGGCCCGCGGGATGATAGGCTCCGCCGCGAAGGAACCCGTGAAAGCGTGGAACATGGCGGATCGTTTCCGGCTGCCCCCCCTCAATTCGCTGCGCGTGTTCCATGCGGTCGTCCGGCATCGGTCGCTGCGCGAAGCGGCGGAGGAGCTCTACGTCTCGCCGCAAGCGGTCGGGCAACAGATCAGGCTTCTGGAGGAAGCCCTTGGCGTCGTGCTGATGGAGCGCGAGGGGCGGGGCATTCGCCTGACGGAAAAGGCGATCACGCTGTCGCATTATGTCAATGCCGGTTTCGAGGAATTCGAGGAGGGTATCCGTCGCGTGACCGGCCCGCGCGAGCGGGACCGGATCAACCTGAATGTCAGCCCCTACTTCGGCACAAGATATCTGATGCCCCGGCTGGGTGCGTTCCGCACCGCCGTTCCCGATGCCGAGATCGGATTGACGACGATGATCGACCTCGTGGATCTGGAACGCGACCAGATCGACGTTGCCGTGCAATGGGGCTATGGCGAACGCAAGGATGTGCAAAGCCACCTTCTGATGCGCGACCCCAAGATCATCTGCTGCCGGCCCGAGATGGCCGAGCGGCTCACGCGGCCTGCCGACATCCTCCAGTTCAACCTCCTGCAGCCCGCCCGGTCAAAGCGGCTCTGGCCGGACATCCTGCGGTTCCTTGGTGTGGATGCGCCCCAGCTTGACCGAAGCCTCACCTTCGATGACGCCGCCACGATGCGGCGGGCGACCTATCAGGGGCTTGGCGTCGGTCTGATCTCGGTGCTCGATGCGCAAGAGGATATTGCCTCGGGCAAGCTGGTGGCCCCGCTTGGCAGCAACGTCCTTGACGGAATGCCGCCCGAAAACGTGCCGGGCTTCTACCTGATCACCACGAAGACGAGGCTCAGGGCCAAGCATGTCGCGGCCCTGCATCGCTGGCTGTTGGAGCAGGACTGGCAGGAGGCTCAGGCGCCGGACAGTCTGTGATTCGACATCACCTCCAGCGCGCGGACGAGGGCGGAGTGGTCGGCCTCCTCCAGCCCCTGGGCGGCACAGCCGTTCATCAGTTCCTGCGCGGTGGCGGTGTTCGGGAGCGCCACGCCCAGGCTGCGGGCACTGGCAAGCGCCAGCGCCAGATCCTTCTGATGCAGGCGGATGCGGAATCCCGGCTCGAAGGTTTGGGCGATCATCCGCTCGCCGTGAACCTCCAGGATGCGGCTGGCGGCAAAGCCACCCATCAGCGCGCTGCGCACCTTCGCCGGATCGCAGCCGGCCTTGCTGGCGAAGACCAGCGCCTCGGCAACCGCCTCGATGTTCAGGGCGACGATGATCTGGTTGGCCAGCTTGCAGGTCTGGCCGGTCCCGTTCGCCTCGCCCACCAGGGTGATGTTCTTGCCCATCAGCCGGAACAGCGGCAGCGCACGGTCGAAATCGCCGGAATGACCGCCGACCATGATCGTCAGGCTGGCATTGCGTGCCCCGACCTGACCGCCCGACACCGGCGCATCCAGATAGCTGCCGCCTGCGGCCCGGGTGGCTTCGGCAAAGCGCAGCGTTTCGATCGGGCTGATCGTGCTCATGTCGATCACCAGCGCGCCGGGGCGAAGGGCCGACACCACTCCCCCGGCACCCAGCAGAACCCGCTCCACGTCCGGCGTGTCGGGAAGCATCAGGATCACCACCTCCGACCTTGCCGCGACGGCGGCGGCGTTCGGCAGCACCTCGGCGGCCAGACCTTCGGGCAGGGGTGAACGGTTGAGCGTGGTGAAGATGCTGTGACCGGCAGCGGCCAGATGCCCGGCCATCGGTGCACCCATGACCCCCAACCCGATGAAGCCGATCTGCATGTCCTGTCCCCCGATAGTTCGTTTCGCTTGCCCGCCTAACTTATACGATGTATGACAACTGACAAGATGTCTTGAAAGAGGGGCGACCATGCTGGAACGAGTCAATGTGCTGAAACGGGCGTTGGCCGCCGGCACCCCGGCCATCGGTGTCTGGTGTTCACTTGCAACCCCCCTCACCACCGAGGTCGTCGCGGGATCGGGGGCCGACTGGCTTTTGATCGACGGCGAGCACAGCCCGAACGACCTGCGCAGCATCGTGGCCCAGTTGCAGGCCGCAGGCACCTATCCGACCTGCGAGCCGGCGGTCCGTCTTCCATCGGACGATCCCAATCTGATCAAGCAGATGATGGATGGCGGCGCGCGCAGCCTGATGGTGCCGAACGTGCGCACCGCCGATCAGGCAAGGGCGATCGTCGCCGCCATGACCTATGCCCCGAACGGTTTCCGCGGCTTCTCTGTCGGCCACCGCGCCAATGCCTTTGGCCGGATCAAGAATTACCACGCCACCGCCCGCGAACAGCAGCTTCTGGCGGTGCAGATCGAATGCGAGACGGGTGTTGCCAATGCCGCCGGCATCGCGGCCGTGCCGGGCGTGGATGCGCTCTTTGTCGGGCCGGGCGATCTGTCGACCAACATGGGGGCGATGGGCAATCCCTCTGCCCCGCAGGTTCAGGCGTCCATAGCCCAGGTGCTGAAGGCGGCGCGATCGCAGGGCAAGGCGGCGGGAATCCTGGCACCGCAGCACGCCGACGCGGAGCGCTATCTGAAGGCCGGCTTCACGATGGTTGCCGTGGGGTCGGACCTTGGTCTGCTGGCGCGCGGGTCGGACGATCTGGTCGCGCGATTCAAGCCGCGCTGATCCATGCCGCAACCGCATCCGAAAGAATTCCTGACCGGTCTCTTCGATGCCGCGGTCAGGGCGGCGGATCCACTCGAATGCCTTCGCGCCCATCTGCCCGACGCGCCGCCTGGCCGGACGATTGTCATCGGGGCCGGCAAGGGTGCGGCGCAGATGGCGCTGGCGCTTGAAACGCTCTGGCCCGGCCCTCTGGAAGGGGCGGTGGTGACCCGCTATGGCCACGGCGCGCCCTGCCGGTATGTCGACGTCATCGAGGCGTCGCATCCGGTGCCGGATCGGGCGGGCCTGAAGGCCGCCGAGCGGCTGATGTCGCTGGTGCGCGGTCTGTCGGCCGATGATCTGGTCATCGCCCTGATCTGCGGCGGCGGTTCGGCCTTGCTGCCGGCCCCGCCGCCCGGGTTCACGCTCGAAGACGAGATCGCGCTGAACAAGGCGCTGCTCGCGTCCGGTGCGCCCATCTCCGCCATGAATGCGCTTCGCCGGCACTTCTCGATGATCAAGGGGGGCCGTCTGGCGGCGCTGGCGCATCCGGCGCGCGTGGTCAGCCTGGTCGTCTCCGATGTGCCGGGCGACGATCCCGCCGAGGTTGCCTCGGGCCCGACGGTCGCGCGCAGGGGGTCTCCGGCCGAGGCGCTTGCCATCGCCGACCGGTACCGGATCGCGCTCACCGACGCGCAACGTGCCTACATGGCAGCGGATCGGGGGCCCGATCCCGGTTGCCCGGGTTTCGCCCGTGACAAGGTTCGGGTGATCGCCTCGGCCAGCCGCTCGCTGGAAGCTGCCGCCGCGCAGTCCCGCCGTCAGGGAATTGATGCGGTGATCCTGTCCGACAGTCTGGAGGGCGAAGCACGCGAGGCCGGCCGGTTCCACGCCGATCTCGCGCTGGAAGTGGCGCGCCGCAATCGCCCCTTTCGCAAGCCGGTGGCGCTTCTGTCGGGTGGCGAAACCTCGGTCACGCTGCGCGGTACCGGTGCAGGGGGGCGCAATACCGAATTCCTGCTGGCCTTTGCCGCCCGGATCGCCGGACAGGATCATATCCATGCCCTGGCCGCGGATACCGACGGGATAGACGGCACCGGCGACAATGCCGGCGCCTTTGCCGATGGCAAGACCGCAGAGCGGCTCCTGGACCGGGGCGTCCGGATCGACGCCTGTCTGGCCGACAACGACAGCCGCACGGCCTTCGCGGCGCTCGACGATCTTTTCTCGCCGGGCCCGACGGGCACCAATGTCAACGATTTCCGGGCCATCCTGATCGCGTGACCGGCCGGAATCGTGCTCGCGGCCGGCCCGGCCGGGGCAGCCGGTGCGGCTTGCCATACGCTGTTCGGTGGCGTGGAGCGTGGGTCCTCCGGGGGCGCGACGGGCTCGCATGGCGACGGAGTCCATCCCGCCGTCAAGACCGTCCATGTCTGTGCCGGACGGGGTTCCGGTCGGCATCATTGCAAAGAAAAGGTTTCGCATTTCTGGGCGAATTTTGTTTTCCGCCGCGCCGGTGACCGCCACTATGCCGAACAGGACTTCCCGCGCCCTGGCCCGCCCAGCGATCAAGAAGGGGATGAATGGATGGAACGCAATGGCGGACGGCTGCTTGTCGACAGTCTGGTGGCGCTTGGCGCCGCCAAGGCATTCGGCGTGCCGGGCGAAAGCTACCTCGCGGTGCTGGACGCGCTGCATGATGCGAAAGGTCGCCTTGATTTTGTGAACTGCCGCAACGAAGGCGGCGCGGCCTTCATGGCCGCCGCCTGGGGCAAGCTGACCGGGCAGCCGGGGCTTTGCTTCGTGACCCGCGGGCCGGGGGTGACCAACGCCTCGATCGGGGTGCACACCGCAATGCAGGATTCCGTGCCGATGATCCTGTTCGTGGGGCAGGTCGGCACGGATATGAAGGGCCGCGAGGCGTTTCAGGAAATCGACTACCGTGCGGTCTTCGGCACGGTGGCGAAATGGGCGGTCGAGATCGACGATGCGGACCGCATCCCCGAGATCCTTGCCCGCGCCTGGACCACGGCCCTGACCGGCCGCCCCGGCCCGGTGGTCATCGCGCTGCCCGAGGACATGCTGACCAGCCTGACCGATGCCGCGCCCTTGACCGGACCGGCCCGGATCGTCGAACCCGCGCCAGCACCCGCCGCGCTGGAGGAGGCGCGCGCGATGCTGGCGGCCTCGGCCCGCCCGCTGATCCTACTGGGGGGCTGCAACTGGACCGAGGCCGGCCGGAAGGCATTGCAGGACTTTGCCGAACAGTCGGACATCCCGGTGATCGCCGCCTTCCGCTATCAGGACCAGTTCGACAATTTTTCGGCCGTCTATGCCGGCGAGGCCGGGGTTGCCATGTCGGCGCATGTCAAGGCGCTGATCCGCGACGCCGACACGATCCTTGCGATCAATACCCGCTTTGGCGAGATGACGACCGATGGCTACACGCTCCTGTCGGTGCCCGTGCCGGTGCAGAAGCTGATCCATGTCCACGCCTCGGACCGCGAGATCGGCAAGGTCTATCAGCCGACACTAGGCATTCAGGCGGGGCCGAATGCCTTTGCCGCGGCCCTTGCCCCGGTCAAGGGGAACTGGGCCGGGTGGCGCGCGCGCGCCCGCGCCGAATGGGAGGCGGGGTTCGACCTGCCGCCACAACCCTCGCCGGTGGACATGGGAATCGTCACGGCGCATCTGCGCGATGTGCTGCCAGAGGATGCGATCCTGACCAATGGTGCGGGCAACTTCACCGTCTGGCCAAACAAGTTCTACAGGTTCGGACCGAAGGCGCGGCTTCTGGCGCCGCAATCGGGAGCGATGGGCTATGGCCTGCCCGCCGCGGTCGCTGCCAGGATCGCCGATCCCGACCGCATGGTGGTCTGTTTCGCCGGCGATGGCGATTTCCAGATGAACTGCCAGGAACTGGCCACCGCGCTGCAATATGGCGCGCAGCCGATCGTGCTTCTTCTGAACAACGGCATCTACGGCACGATCCGCGCGCATCAGGAACGCCAGTATCCCGCCCGGGTCTCCGGCACCGGGATGGTGAACCCCGATTTCGTGGCGCTGGCGCGCGCCTACGGGATGCATGCCGAACGGGTGGAACGGACGACGGATTTCCCTGCCGCCTTCGCCCGGGCCCGCGCCTCGCGCACCGGGGCAGTGCTTGACCTCGACATTTCGCCCGAAGCGCTGACCCCGCGGCAGACGCTGTCGCAGATACGCGCGGCCGCGCTGAAAGCAAAGGAAATCGAATGACCTCCTCGATCCGACTTGGGGCCGACATCGGCGGCACCTTCACCGACATCGCACTGGAATGCCGGGGGCGGATGCACTCGACCAAGGTCCTGACCAATTACACCGCGCCCGAACAGGCGATCCTCGATGGCATCGACGTCGTGCTGGCGGAAGCCGGCATCGGCTATGGCGATCTGGAGATCGTCATCCACGGCACGACGCTGGCCACCAATGCGCTGATCGAACGCCGTGGCGCGAGAACCGCCTTCGTGACGACCGAGGGCTTCCGCGATGTCATCGAGATGCGGACCGAAAGCCGCTTCGACCAGTATGACCTGAACCTGACGCTTCCGACGCCGCTGGTGCCGCGCGAGGACCGCATCACCGTGGCCGGCCGGATCGGCGCCGAGGGACAGGAACTGGCCCCGCTCGACGAGGCCGGGCTGGAGGCGATTGCCGACCGCATCGCCGCAGGGGGCTATGGCGCGGTGGCCATCGGCTTCATCCATTCCTACCTCAATCCCGCGCATGAGGTCCGCGCGCGCGAGATCATCGCGGCAAAGGTCGATCTTCCGATCTCGGTTTCTTCGGAAGTCTCGCCGCAGATGCGCGAGTTCGAGCGCTTCAACACCGTCTGCGCCAATGCCTATGTGCGGCCGCAGATGGCCAGCTATCTCGATCGGCTGCAGGTGCGGCTGAAGGACAAGGGCGCGTCCTGTCCGGTCTTCATGATCCATTCGGGCGGTGGGCTGGTCTCGGTGGAAACCGCGGCCGAATTCCCGGTACGGCTGGTGGAATCCGGTCCGGCGGGGGGGGCGATCTTTGCCGCCGACGTGGCGCGGCGGTTCGGGCTGGAGAAAGTCGTCAGCTATGACATGGGCGGCACCACCGCCAAGATCTGCCTGATCGAGGATTTCGCCCCGAAGACCGCGCGCAGTTTCGAAGTGGCGCGGACGACGCGCTTTGCCAAGGGATCGGGGATGCCGATCTCGATTCCGGTCATCGAGATGATCGAGATCGGCGCGGGCGGCGGGTCCATCGCCTGGGTCGATGCGATGGGACGCATCCAGACCGGGCCGGAAAGTGCTGCCTCGGAACCGGGGCCGGCCTCGTATCAGCGCGGCGGAGAGCGGCCCGCCATCACCGATGCGGACCTGATCCTCGGCAAGATCGATCCCGACAATTTCGCCGGCGGGGCCATCAGGCTGTCGACCCGGCTTGCCGCCACTGCCATCGCGGCCCATGTCGGCGACCGGCTGGGCCTGTCGTCGCAATCGGCCGCCTTCGGGATCGGGGAGGTGGTGGACGAAAACATGGCGAACGCCGCCCGTGTCCATGCGGTGGAAAACGGCAAGGACATCTCGGACAACATCATGGTGGCCTTCGGCGGCGCGGCACCCCTTCACGCCGCGCGGCTCTGCGAAAAGCTCGGGATC
>JAUQYA010000071.1 GCA_030837785.1 Albidovulum sp. | reverse complement strand
CGATCTTCAGGGTTTCCGCGTGGGCGGCCGGAATGGCGGTCATGCAGAGCGAAACGCCCAGCATGCCTGCCGCAAGGGATCTTTTCATGCTCATGTGACCTGCCTCTCCGATCACGCCTCAAGGATGGGTCTTTTCGCCCGCTTCACGGGTCTATGCGCCCAGATTGGCATGAGAATGCGGGACTTGGGCTTTTTTTGCAAGAATCAACGCTTTGTGGCCCCCTTCTTATGTGGACAAGTGGCAACACCCGGGAATCTGTGGTGCAAAGACAGGCGCCGGCCACTTGATGTAGTGGCCGGCGCTTCGAGCAGGTCGGATGATCCGGGGATCAGTCGGTGCAGGGAATGACCGTCTCGACGACCTCGCCGCCCTTGTTCGTGCGGATCGTGCAGACCTTCGGCGCCTCGACCACCGGGGCCGGGGCCTGCGCCTCGATGCCGAGAAGCGTGTTGCGGTCGATCTCGATCGCGCTGACCTTCTCTTCGTCGCCGGTGCCGACGAGCGAGAGGGTCAGCCGCCCGGTCTGCTGGGCAAGCGCGAGCGCCGCGACCTGCTCGGGCGTGGCCTCCACGGTGACGGTGCGGGCGATCATGGTCTCCTCGCTGCGGTCGGCGTCGGCGCTCTGGTTGATCGCGATGAGCCGCACCGCCGAATCGATCAGCTTGGCGACGTCCTGCCCGTTCACCGCGCCCGACCAGTAGACATCGACCCGGTCGCCGGGCCTCAGGAATCCCGACACGCCCGAGGTCACGTCGACGTTGATCGCGAAGGCGCGCATCCCGGCGGTGAGGTTGGCGTTGATGCCCGCGTCCACGCCGGGTTCGGTGATCTTCGCCAGAAGAAGCGGCTCGTAGGGTTCATAGCTGCGCAGGGCGGCGCGGGCGCGGGTCTCGCCTTCCCAGAAGACGGGCACGATCGTCTTGTCGCCACCCTGGGGCGCGACGACCGCATTGAAGACGCCGGCCGGAACCTTGCCCTCCTGCACCTTGATCACTTCCAGATCGTCGCGGGTGAAGCGGTCGCCGTATTTCAGCGCCTTGGTGGCGACGACGATGTCCACGAGCCTGGGCGCATTCGCCTGTTCGGCCGCGAGCCGGTCGCGTTCGGCCTGGGTCTGGGCGATGAACCCCTGCGCCATGTAGACGGCGAAGCCAGCCAGCGCGACCCCGAGCACCAGAACCAAAGCAAATACCAGTCGCATCGTTCATCCTTTCGTCCATCAGGCCGGTCGCGCAGAGTCCATCCGCACGGGGGCCTGATCTCACCAACGGTCTATATCGTTTTCGAATACGGCGAAATGGTGGTCAAAGCACGCCCCTCGGGTGGATTTTCCGCCGCTTCGGAAACACTCGGCGCGTTGTCGCCACCCCGCAACGAAAACGGGCGCCGCTGGTGCGGACGCCCGACCCGACCATCCCGGCCCCGCGTGCGGCGGTCAGAATGTCGTGTTGATCGACTGCGACGACAGGAACTGTTCCGTCCGGTCGCCGATGGTGGTCATCTTGCCCTTGATACCCGCCATCGCCACAAGCACCAGCGTGACGACTCCCGCAGTGAGCACGACCCAGTCAACGGAGACGGCGCCGCTCTCCTCGGCGTGAAACCGCTTGACACTCTTCCACATCTTCATCTCACACTCCGTTCTTTCGCCGCCGCCGAAGACCGGCATTGAACTGTCCTGACAGGTCGCCCCTTACCTGCATTCAAGCCGCCCAAGATGGCATGATTTGGGCACGCGTCGTGCATTTTCGCGCAAGGCGGCGCCCGGTTGGAAACGATGCGTTGCCGCCTCGCGCAAAGCAAAACCGCGCCCCTGGGGGCGCGGCTCGCATGGCAGTGTCAGCCGGATCAGAAGGTCGAGTTGATCGACTGGCTGGACAGGTAGCTGTCGATCTTGCCGGTGAGGGAGCCGGTGCCCTTCTTCACCGCGGCGAG
>JAUQYA010000070.1 GCA_030837785.1 Albidovulum sp. | reverse complement strand
CGCGTCGATCTGGTCATACGCCTTGAACTCGCCGAAATACTTCGTGATCGCCGCCGTCAGCGTCGTCTTGCCGTGGTCAACGTGGCCAATCGTGCCAACGTTCACATGCGGTTTCGTCCGTTCAAACTTTGCCTTTGCCATCGTGGCCTCCTTGGGTTCGGTTGCGGCGGGGTGAACCCCGCCCTACAGGGTCGTGGTAGGGCGGGGTTCACCCCGCCACACCGTCATGCGTATTTCTTCTGGATCTCGTCCGAGATGTTCTGCGGCACGGCCTCGTAATGGTCGAACTGCATCGTGAACACCGCGCGGCCCGACGACATCGAGCGCAGGTTGTTGATGTAGCCGAACATGTTGGCGAGCGGCACGAAGGCGTTGATCACATTGGCGTTGCCGCGCGTGTCCTGGCCCTGCACCATGCCCCGGCGCGAGGTCAGGTCGCCGATGATGCCGCCGGTGTATTCCTCCGGCGTCACCACCTCGACCTTCATGATCGGCTCCAGAAGCTTGGCGCCGGCCTTCTTCAGGCCTTCGCGCATCGCGGCGCGGGAAGCGATCTCGAACGCCAGCACCGAGCTGTCGACGTCGTGGAACGCGCCGTCGATCAGCGCCACCTTGAAGTCGATCACCGGGAAGCCCGCGAGCGGACCGGAGTCCATGACCGACTTGATGCCCTTCTCGACGCCGGGGATGTATTCCTTCGGCACCGCGCCGCCGACGATCTTGCTCTCGAACGAATAGCCCACGCCCGGCTCCACCGGGGTGATCACCAGCTTGACGCGGGCGAACTGGCCGGTGCCGCCGGTCTGCTTCTTGTGGGTGTAGTCGATCTCGGCCTCGCGCGAGATCGTCTCGCGGTAGGCGACCTGCGGCGCGCCGATGTTGGCCTCGACCTTGAACTCCCGCTTCATCCGGTCGACGAGGATGTCGAGGTGAAGCTCGCCCATGCCCTTCATGATGGTCTGGCCCGACTCGATGTCGGTCTCGACCCGGAACGACGGATCCTCGGCGGCGAGACGCGCCAGGGCGATGCCCATCTTCTCCTGGTCGGCCTTCGACTTCGGCTCGACGGCGATCTCGATCACCGGCTCGGGGAAGGTCATGGTCTCGAGGACCACGGGCTTGGCCGGATCGCAGAGCGTGTCGCCGGTGGTGGTTTCCTTGAGGCCCGCCAACGCGATGATGTCGCCCGCGAAGGCCTCGTCGATCTCTTCCCGGTTGATGGCGTGCATCATCATCATCCGGCCGACACGCTCGCGCCTGCCCTTGGTGGAGTTCATCATCTGGTCGCCCTTCTTGAGCTGACCGGAATAGATGCGGGTGAAGGTGAGCGAGCCGACGAACGGGTCGTTCATGATCTTGAACGCCAGCGCCGAGAACGGCGCCGCATCGTCCGCCGGGCGCTCGATATTGCGCTCCTCGGCCTCGTCATCGGGGGCGAAGCCCTTGAGGACCGGCACGTCGACCGGCGCCGGCAGGAAGTCGATGACCGCGTTCAGAAGCGGCTGGACACCCTTGTTCTTGAAGGAGGAGCCCGCCATGACCGGGAAGAAGGTCAGGGACAGCGTGCCCTTGCGGATCAGCCTGCGCAGCGTGTCCTCATCCGGCTCGTTGCCGTCGAGATAGGCCTCCATCGCCGCGTCGTCGAGGTCGACGGCAAGCTCGATCATCTTGCCGCGCCATTCCTCGGCAAGGCCCTTCATGTCGTCGCGGATCGGCTGACGGACCCAGCTTGCGCCGAGGTCTTCGCCCTTCCAGACCCATTCCTCCATCTTGATCAGGTCGACGATGCCTTCCAGCTTGTCCTCGGCACCGATCGGCAGCGCGACCGGGCAGGGGGTGCCGCCGGTGCGTTCCTTGATCATCTTCACGCAGTTGAAGAAGTCGGCGCCGATCTTGTCCATCTTGTTGACGAAGACGATCCGCGGAACCTTGTAGCGGTCGGCCTGGCGCCACACCGTCTCGGTCTGGGGCTCGACGCCGGCGTTGGCGTCGAGAAGGCAGATCGCACCGTCGAGCACCGCCAGCGAACGCTCGACCTCGATGGTGAAGTCGACGTGGCCCGGCGTGTCGATGATGTTGAAACGGTATTTGGTGTCCGAGGTGCCGTCGACACTCGGATCCTCCTGGCGCTGCCAGAAGGTCGTGGTGGCGGCGGAGGTGATGGTGATGCCGCGCTCCTGCTCCTGCTCCATCCAGTCCATCGTCGCGGCGCCGTCATGGACTTCGCCGAGCTTGTGGGACTTGCCGGTGTAGAACAGGATCCGCTCGGTCGTCGTGGTCTTGCCCGCGTCGATATGGGCCATGATCCCGAAGTTGCGGTATCGGTTGAGGAGATAAGAGCGTGCCATCGTGTTCGTCCTCGCTGCCGCCGGGTTACCAGCGGTAATGGCTGAACGCCTTGTTGGCGTCGGCCATCTTATGGGTGTCTTCGCGTTTCTTGACCGCGGTGCCGCGGCCGTTGACGGCGTCGGCAAGCTCGGCGGCCAGACGTTCTTCCATCGTGTTCTCGTTGCGGTTCTTGGCCGCGGTGATCAGCCAGCGGATCGCCAGCGCCTCGCGGCGCTCGGGGCGGACCTCGACCGGAACCTGGTAAGTCGCGCCGCCGACCCGGCGGGAGCGGACCTCGAGCGAGGGCTTCACGTTGTCAAGCGCCTCGTGGAAGCATTCGACGGGCGAACGCTTCAGCCGGCCCTCGACGCGCTCCAGCGCGTTGTAGACGATGCGCTCGGCGACCGACTTCTTGCCGTCGATCATAAGGTTGTTCATGAATTTCGTCAGAACCCGGTCGCCATACTTGGCGTCGGGCAGGACTTCGCGCTTCTCGGCGGCGTGACGGCGAGACATCTGGTGATCTCCTTACTTCGGACGCTTCGCGCCGTATTTCGAGCGGCGCTGACGACGATCTTTGACACCCTGGGTATCGAGGACACCGCGCAGGATGTGGTAACGGACGCCCGGAAGGTCCTTGACCCTGCCACCGCGGATCAGGACCACGGAGTGTTCCTGAAGGTTGTGCTTTTCGCCGGGGATGTAGCTGATCACCTCGAAGCCGTTGGTCAGGCGCACCTTGGCGACTTTCCGCATGGCCGAGTTCGGCTTCTTCGGGGTGGTGGTGTAGACGCGGGTGCAGACCCCGCGCTTCTGCGGGCAGGATTCCAGGTGCTGCGACTTGGATTTCTGCGGCTTCGCTTCCCGGGGCTTCCGGATCAGCTGTTGGATCGTCGGCATTAACTCTCGCCCTATCTTGCAACCCGATCGACGCTCGCCCGTCAGCGACGTTCCCGGGGGCTTTC
>JAUQYA010000069.1 GCA_030837785.1 Albidovulum sp. | reverse complement strand
ATCGACCCAGGTCGCCAGATGCCGCGCGCTGACTTCGTAGAAGATCGGCCGGCAGTTGGCGCGGTTGGCGACATCCCAGAACGACCAGGCGAGCGCCTCGAACTCCGCCGGGTCGCCCACCGGGTCGCCGAGCGCGATCCACGATCTGCGGTGAACCGCATACATGATGAACGACCGGCCGGTGTCGGAGAAGAGGAAGCGCTTGTCGCCGCTCTGGCTCAGCCAGCCCTGGGGGTCTTCCGAGACGGCTGCAAGGGCGGCCGCGCGGGCCAGGGTTTCGGTGCCGGTGTCGAGAGGAACCCGCCGCTGCACCGGCCGCGTCATCAGGTGGATGGAGAAGAAGAACACCACCGCCGATGCCGCGAGCCCCGCCCGGAGCGCCCTCGGCGTGCCGGACCGCGCCGAAAGCTCGGCCCAGAGGTCGTTGGAATAGGGCACCGTCCGGTGGACGAGGAAGAAGAAGGCGGCCGTCGCCAGGCCGACGGCCAGAACCAGGGCGAACCACCGCGCCTCGAACACGCCCTGCGTCAGCGGGCCGTGGCGGTCGAACGCGCGGCGGAACGGCAGGAGCGAGAGTCCCCCAAGTGTCAGGAGTGCCGCGTTCTCGGTGTCGAAATTGTTGAGAAGCGCGGCCCCGACCGCCATCGCGATGGTCAGGATCGCAAGCCAGTAGGCCGACGACACCCGCCGCGCGAGCCCGTGCGACAGGATCAGCAGCGTCACGCCCGCGATCGCCGCGCCGAGGGTTCCTCCTTCCAGAAGCAGCGCCGCGACGAGATCGCCCTCGGCGAGCGCGTCGGACCGGACGGCGGGGATCATGGTGACCAGAAGCAGATAGGCGCCGAAGCCGAAGGTGACCGAGGCGACGAGCGATGGCGCGATGCCGTGCAGCGTGGCGACCGCCGGCTGAACCGGCGCGGGCAACCGCGCGAGCAGCCGCCCGGCCAGCCCACCCGCCATCCATGCCTCGTTCAGCGCCACCAGAAGGAAGCCGAGGCTGAAGGGCAGAAGGTAGTAGATCACCCGAAAGAGCAGAAGTGCCGCCGCCGCGTCGCCGATCGGGACCGAGGCCGGAAGCGTCCCGATCACGACGGTCTCGAAGACGCCGATCCCGCCCGGAACGTGGCTGAGCACACCGACCATCATCGCGGTGGCATAGACGGCGACGAAGGTTGCGAACTCCGGCTTGCCGGCGGGCAGCAGCACCCAGAGCGCAAAGGCGGCAGCGACGACGTCGATCAGCGTGACCGCCAGTTGGCCGGCAAGGTCACCGGGCGGCGGAAGCCGAAGGTCATAGCTGCGAAAGCCGATCCTGCGCCCGGTTGCGGACAGCCACAGGATGACCGCCGCCGACCCCAGGACCGCCGCACCGGCGAGGGTGCGGACCGTGGTCTCGGGATAGGGCAGGTAGGCGGCGACCGCGACGGGATGGATGGCCAGTGCGGCAAGCCCGATCAGGGTCAACCCGGTGCCGAGCGCCATCGCGATATAGCCCGAGACCGCCGCGACCTCGAAGGCGTTCAGTCCCACCGCCGAATAGATGCGGTAGCGGACGGCGCCGCCCGATACCAGGCTCACCCCGATCGTGTTGCCGAAGGCATAGCCGAGAAAGCCGCCGATCGCGACAATGCCGGGGGCAAGCGTGCGTCCGATGAAGCGCAGCGCGAACCAGTCGTAGAAGATCAGTGCCAGATAGCCGACGGCGGTGGCCGCCAGGGCCAGCGCAAGGGTGGAGCCGGGCGTCGCCCGAATCTGCGCGGCAATGTCGGCGGGATCGACGGAGTGGAGCAGGCGGTGAAGTGCGTAGACCCCCAGCCCGAACAGGAGCGCACCCAGAAGAAGCGGGAAGAACCGTTTGATGGATTGCAGACCGACCCGTGACATCCCTTCCACTCCGCAAGGACCGGTTCGCCCGGACGGCCCCCGCGGTGGCTGACTAACCGCAGCCGCGCGCCCGTGTAAACGGGCGATTTGCCGCCACGGGCGCTTCCCGCGCCCGCGGGCCTGCAAACGGCGGCCCGCGACGGGGCCCCGCCCTCACTTCTGCCGGCCCCGGTCCCCGGGCCCGTCGAGCCGCCGCCCGAGGGGCAGGAGGGCGAGCGCCGCGATCGCGGCAAAACCCGCGCCCGCGAGAAAGGTCGCGGCCGCGCCTTGTGCTTCCCAAAGCGCGCCGGCGGTCACGCTGGCGGCAAGCAGTGCGACCCCCGTCACCAGGTTGAACATGCCGAAGGCGGTGCCCCTGAGTTCGGCCGGCACCGTCTCGGCTATGAGCGCGGAAAGAATCCCCTGCGTGAACCCCATGTGAAGACCCCAGATCAGGATCCCCAGCGCGATCCCGGCAAGGCCGGGGGACAGCGCCAGGCACAGATCCGCCACGACCAGAAGGCCGAGGCCGCAGAGGAGCAGCCCGACCCGCCCGATCCGGTCCGACAGCGCGCCCACCGGCCAGGCGGACAGCGCATAGACGGCGTTCATCCCGACCAGCACGAGGGGCACCAGCATGACCGGAACGCCCGTGCCCTGCGCCCGCAGGATCAGGAACGCCTCGCTGAAGCGGGCGAGGGTGAACAGCGTGGCGACCACGACCACCCACCAGTAGACCCCGCCCAAGAGGCCCAGCTCCCCGCGGGACAGCGGGTTGCGGACGCGGCGGAGATCGGCGGGCCGCGCGGGTTCCTCGACGGCGAAGAGGATCAGCGCGAGCGCGAGGAAGGCAGGGATCACCGCGACCCAGAAGACCTTGCGGAAGTCGTCGGCGAAAAGCCACATGAGGCCGATGGCGGCGAGCGGCCCGAGAAAGGCGCCCAGCGTGTCGAGCGACTGGCGCAGCCCGAAGGCGGCGCCGGTGAGGCCGGGGGGCGCGAGATCGGCCACCAGCGCGTCGCGGGGGGCGCCGCGGATGCCCTTTCCCACCCGGTCGACGAAGCGTGCAGCAACCACCCAGCCGAGTGTCGGCGCAAGCGGGAACACGGGCTTGGTCACCGCCGCAAGACCGTAGCCGATGGCGGCCAGTTCCTTGCGTCGCCCGATCCGGTCCGAAAGCGCGCCGGAGAACACCTTGGTGATTGCCGCGGTCGCCTCGGCGACACCCTCGATGACGCCCACCGCGAGCGCCGTCGCGCCAAGACCGAGCGTGAGATAGACCGGCAAAAGCGCGTGGATCATCTCGGAAGAGACATCCATGAGCATCGACACGAAGCCGAGTGCCCAGATGCCGGCAGGAAGGCGGCGCCAATGCGGTCGGGGGCTGGGCTCGGTGGTCATCGGTTCCTCCGTTCCCGCAGCCTGCGTCAAGCCCGCCCGGGACGCAACCGGCGGCACCGGCCGGGCGCGGGCCTTCATCGCGCCCCGGTCCCTCCGTCGGGTTCAGCCGGGGTTCGTCATCACGGCCCGGCCGCCTTACCGAACAGCCGCATGAGGTCCACGCCGGTGTCGGCCTGCTGGTCCAGGCGCAGGTGTGCCTCGATATGGCGCAGATGGGTGCCCATCAGCCTTGCGGCGCTGTCGGGCGACCGCCGCCGGAAGGCGGACACGATCTGTGCGTGTTCGTCATCGCGGCAGTTCCGGATGCCCGGGGCCCCGAAGATGCCGATGATCAGCGAGGTGCGCGTCACCAGTTCCTTCATCATGCGCTGCATCACCGAATTGCCGGCAATCTGCGCCAGCATCGTGTGAAACTGTCCCGACAGGCGGATGGCCTCGTGCCGGTTGCCTGCCAGGTGCGCCCGGTGCTCGGCCTCGAGATGACGGTCGAGCGCTTCGATGTCGGCCTCCGTCGCCCGCTGCACGGCAAGGCGCGCGATCGTCGGTTCCAGCGCCTTGCGGGCCTCGAAGACCTCGCGCGCCTGCTCGGCCGTGGGCGAGGCGACGAAGGCCCCGCGGTTGGCATGAAGCTCCACGACCTCGCGGCTTGACAGCAACAGGAGGCTGCGCCGGATCCGCATGCGGCCGACGCCGAACGCCTCGCACAGGGCGGATTCGGACAGCTTGGTGCCGGGCGGAAGCCGCTGTTCCACCACGGCCTCGAAGATCCGCTCGACGATGTCCTCTTCGTCGGGTTCGTCTGCCTCTGGCGGCTCGATGGGGCGATCGCTCTGAAGGTTCATGGCCTGCGCTGTGCCGATGTCTCCTTGCATGGCAGCATTATTCATCGGCGGGAGGAACAGCAAGTGCCGATTATGTGCACATGGTGACAAATTTCAGTTGACATGATTGTTAACAATACTACCCAATCGTGTTGATAACAGCGGGCCGGAAGAACGCCCGATCACCGCGACCATCACGCTCAACAGGGAGTTCCACCATGAAGCGACGCATCTTCCTCAAGACGACGGCTCTCGCGGCGGCGGCCGGAGTTGCCCTCATGTCCGCGGCCTATGCCGAAAACGCCAAGCTCAAGATCGGCTTCGTGGGCGTGACCTCGGGCCCCGCGGCGGCCTGGGGCATCTCGAACCAGCGCTCGATGGAAACCCGCGCCGCCTGGCTGAACGAACTGGGCGGCGTGAAGATCGGCGACACCACCTATGATGTCGAGATCG
Source organism: Albidovulum sp. (assembly GCA_030837785.1). Taxonomy (GTDB): domain Bacteria; phylum Pseudomonadota; class Alphaproteobacteria; order Rhodobacterales; family Rhodobacteraceae; genus Albidovulum. Next base: position 57,010 of record JAUQYA010000069.1, on the reverse strand, counting down.
TGCCCTTCGACGACCAGAAGGACCCCAAGCGCGCCATCGCCGGCATGGAAAAGATGGCGCAGGACGGCATCCACTATGTCGTCGGCCCGAACGTCGATGACGGCGCGGCGGCGGTCCGTCCGGTGGCCGAGCAGAACGGGATCATGTATTTCCCCTATGCCTTCCCGAAAGAGCTGTACACCGCGCCTGCCTCGAACGCGATCCTCGGCATGGTGGCGAACTACCAATCCGGCCCGGCGATCTACAAATACCTGATGGAAAACAAGGGCGTGAAGAAGGTCGCCTTCATCGCCGGCAACGAATCCGATCCGCTGAGCCAGCGCGATTCCGGCTCGGTCGCCGCCAAGGCGCTGGGGCTCGAGGTCGTATCGGACAGCGTGACCTACCAGATGGACACGACCGACTTCACGCCGGTGCTGCTTCCGGTGATCCAGGCGGCGCCCGATCTCCTGGTCCTCTCGGGCGTCTCGCCGGCGAACGCGCCGCAGTTGATCCGCTCGGCGCGGGAACTGGGCTACACCGGCCTGATCTCGACCGAGACGGCGCAGGACGCGACCGTTCTCCAGGAGGGCGCGGGCGAGCTTGCCAACGGCTTCATCTCGGTCGGCGGTGCCTCGACGCCCGAACTGGCCTCGGACGCGATGAAGGAATTCGTCGACCGCTACACCAAGATGTTCGGCGAATACAACGACGAGTCGAACACCAAGGTCTATGCGCTCGAATACATCATCGAGACGCTCAAGGCCAACCCGGCGGCGATCGACAACGTCGAGGAATTCAAGAAGGCGATGGACAGCTTCAGCGCGCCGAACCCGTTCATGGTGGGCGACGCCAAGCTGACCTATGTCGGCACGACCTCGTTCGGCCAGAAGCGGCAGGTGTCGGTGCCGCTCGTGGTCAACGAATTCAAGGACGGCAAGTTCGAGACCCTGTTCGTGGCCCAGGTCGACTGACGCCCCCGGTCGCGTCGACAACAATCGGGCGGGGCGCATTGCGGCGCGCCCCGCCCCCTCCCGAACCAGGACCTCCGGAATGGAACAGATCCTCGCCAACGGGCTCTATCTCGGGGCGCAATATGCGCTCATCGCCCTCGGCCTCACGCTGATCTTCTCGCTGATGAACGTGCTGAACTTCGCGCACGGGCAGATGTATGTCTTCGGCGGCTTCGTGACCTACACGGTGGTGGGCCAGTTGGGCCTTCCCTTCGCCGCGGGGCTTCTCGCCTCGGCTGTGGTCCTGGCGGTGATGGGGGCGGCGATCGAGAAATTCCTGTTCCGCCCCGTCATCCGCCGGTCGAAGCGCGAGGAATCGACGATGCTGCTGGCCGCCGGCATCGCCTTCTTCCTCGACGCGGTGATCCTGCTTCTGTTCGGCGAGAAGCAGCGCGGCGTGCCAAAGATCGTGAACGGCGTGTTCAACTGGGACATGCGGGTGATCATGCCCTACGACCGCATCCTGATCGGGATGCTGGCCATCGCGATGATCGCGGGCTTCATCCTCTTCATGCAGTATTCCAGGGCCGGCCGGGCGATGCGCGCCCTGGCGCAGGACCGGGTGGCGGCGCAGCTGATGGGCGTCGATGTCGACCGCTATTCGATGATCGGCTTCGCCCTTGGCGCGATGCTCGCCGGTCTTGTCGGCGGGCTTCTCGTCACCATCACCGGCATCAACCTCGGGATGGGCGGGCCGACCTCGGTCAAGGCGTTCCTGATGATCATGATCGGCGGCGCCGGGGTGATTTCGGGGGCCATTGCCGGGGGCTTCATCCTCGGGATGATGGAATCCATCGGCCTGACGGCACTCGCCGCCTATGGCGACGTCACCTACCTCGTGATCTTCGCCACGCTCATGGTCTTCCTCGCCATCCGGCCGCAGGGCCTGATGGGCAAGCCGTGGGGCTGACACGATGGCCGCGCCCGCGCCGCAGCTTTCCACCGCCCATTCCGTCACAGGGACAGGAGCAATGACCCTTCCAAAGCTCGCCGGGGCCGGCGCCTTCCTGATCGGCGTCTTCGTCCTCGTGCCCGCCTTCATCGCCCTGACCGGGCGATGGGATTTCTACTACACGCTGACCTCGGTCGCGCTTCTGTCGGTCGCGGCGGCGGGGGTGTGGCTGACCTTCTATATCGGGCGCATCAACATCGGGCAGGGCGCCTATGCGCTCACCGGCGGCTATGTCTCGGCGATCCTGATCACGCAATACGGGGTCAGCTTCTGGCTGACGCTGCCGCTCGCGGGGATCTTCTGCGCGCTGGTCTCGGTGCTGATCGGCTTGCCGATCCTGCGGCTTCGCGGCGTCTACTTCGCGATGGTGACGCTGGTCCTGACCGAGGTGGCGCGGCTGACCGCGCTTGCCCTGCCCATCACCAACGGTGCCAAGGGCATCACCTCGATCCCGCTTCCCGGAGAGCTTTCCGTCCTCGGCCTGACGCTGATCCCCGACTTCGCCACCCTCGGCAACCCGAAGCTCGCCTTCTACATCATGGCGGTCACGCTGATGGTGCTGACCTATGTCGTGCTCTGGCGCATCGTGCATTCGCGGCTTGGCCACCTCTGCCGGTCGTTGCAGCAGAACGAGGAGCTGTCGGCCTCGATCGGGGTGAACACGGCGATGCTCAGGGTGCTGGCCTATGCGATCTCGTCCTTCTTCGGCGGGCTGGCGGGGGCGATCTTCGTGGCGATCTCGCAGTCGATCTATCCGTCGTCCTTCGTCGTCACCGACAGCGTGAACTTCATGCTCTACTGCTTCCTCGGCGGTCTCGGCTACGTCTTCGGTCCGATGCTCGGGACGCTCCTGCTCTACTTCGGCTGGGACCTGCTGTCGGTCGCCCGGGAATACCAGTTGCTGATCTACTCGGGCGCGATGATCGCGCTGATGCTGCTCCTGCCAAACGGTGTTCTCAGCCTCTTCGACCGCAAGGAGGACGGGAAATGACCGCGCCGATCCTTCAGGTCAGGGGTGTCACCAAACGCTATGGCGGGCTGACCGCCAACAGCGACGTCAGCTTCGACGTGGCCCCGCGCGAGATTCTTTCGGTGATCGGGCCGAACGGGGCGGGCAAGTCGACACTGTTCAAGCAGATCGCAGGCTTCGTCACCCCGACTTCGGGCGAGGTGCTGTTCAAGGGAAACCGCATCTCGGGCCTGCCGCCGCACCGCGTGGCGCGTCTGGGCGTGGTCCGGACGTTCCAGGAAACCACCATCTTCCGGTCGATGACGGTGCGCGAGAACGTCATCGTCGCCCATCACCTGCGCTCGAAGGCCTCCCTTCTCGGCTTCGTCCTCGGCTCCGCCCAGGCCCGCGCCGACGAGATGGCTTTTGCCCGCTCGGCCGACGACATCATCGACTTTCTCGGACTTCAGCCGATCCGCGACGAAATGGCGTCGAACCTGCCGCAGGGGCATCTGCGGGCACTCGGCATGGCCATCGGCCTGGCCACCGAGCCCGAGGTGATCCTGCTTGACGAACCCTTCGCCGGCATGAACCACGACGAGACGATGCGGATGGTCGGGCTTGTCCGGCGCCTTCGCGACGAACGCGGGTTGACCGTGCTGCTGGTCGAGCACGACATGCCGGCGGTGATGAAAATCTCCGACCGGATCGTCTGCATCAACTTCGGCCAGAAGATCGCCGAGGGCACACCCGCCGAGATCCAGGCCGACCCCCGCGTCATCGAGGCCTATCTGGGCAGCGAAGATGCCGCGATCGGGGTCTGACCATGCAGGAAGCAGCACCGAAGATGCTCAGCCTCGACGCCGTCGAACTCTACTACGACCACGTCTATGCCCTGAAGGGCGTCAGCATCGACCTGAGCGAGGGCGAGACCGTCGCCCTGATCGGGGCGAACGGGGCGGGCAAGTCCTCGATCCTGAGGGCGATCACTGGCCTGCGCAGGATCAAGTCCGGGTCGATCACCTACATGGGAGAGCGTCTGGACGGGCGGCCTGCGGCCGAAATCGTGCGCCGGGGCATCGCGATGGTGCCCGAGGGCAGGCGGGTCTTTCCGCTGATGAGCGTCAGGGACAACCTGCTGATGGGTGCCTTCACGCGAACCGACAAGGCCGGGATCGCGCAGACGCTCGAAAGCGTCCTGGCCCGCTTCCCGCGGCTTCGCGAACGCTATGGCCAGCAGGCCAGCACGCTGTCGGGAGGCGAGCAGCAGATGATGGTGATCGGCCGGGCGCTGATGGCACGGCCGAGGCTCCTGCTTCTGGACGAACCCTCGCTCGGGATCGCGCCCAAGCTGGTGCAGGACATCGCCCGCGCCATCGTGTCGATTTCGCGTGACGAGAAGGTGTCGGTGCTTCTGGTCGAGCAGAACAGCCGCATGGCCATGTCGATCTCGAACCGCACCTATGCGCTGTCGACCGGACAGGTGGTGCTGTCGGGCAATTCGCGCGAGCTGATGAACGATGACCGCATCAAGGCGGCCTATCTCGGCGGAGACATGTGACATGCGCCTTCTTGTCATCAACCCGAACTCCACCGCCTCGATGACAGAAAAGATCGGCGCCGCAGCCTGCGCCGCGGCGAGTCCGGGCACCGAGATCGTCGCGGTCAACCCGCCCGCGGGGCCGGTGTCGATCGAGGGCTACTACGACGAGGCGATGAGCGTGCCGGGTCTTCTCAAGGTGATCCAGTCGGCCGACGATGCCGATGCCGTGATCATCGCCTGCTTCGATGACACCGGCCTCGACGCGGCCCGGTGCCTGACCGACCGCCCCGTCATCGGCATCGGTGAGGCCGCCTATCACTTCGCCTCAATGCTCGCCAACAAGTTCTCGGTCGTGACCACGCTTGCCCGGTCCGTCCCCGCGCTGGAACACAACCTGCAGAAATACGGCCTCGCCACCCGCTGCGCGCGGGTCCGGTCGTCGGAAGTGGCGGTGCTGGAGCTGGAGCATCCGGGATCGGACGCCCGCACCCGGATCAGCGCGGAGATCGGCCGGGCACTGGCCGAAGACCGCGCCGAGGCGGTCGTGCTCGGCTGCGCCGGCATGGCCGATCTGGCCGGGCGGCTCTCGGCCGAGCACGGGCTGCCGGTGCTGGACGGCGTGGCCTGCGCGGTCCGCCTGGCCGAGGCGATGGTCGGGCTGGGCCTGCGCACCTCGCGGTTGGGCGGCTATGCCCCGCCGCCGGGCCAGAAGCTGATGGCGAGTGCCTGAGGCCTGCCGTCCCTGCACCGCCTTCCCGGGGGCCCGCGAACCGCAGGCCGCACCGCTTTTCGGCCAAGCCTCTTGCCGTCGCAAATAAAAGAAGTATACTGCCTAATAATCGTGCATGAGATTGCGCGGGAAAGCGAATCATCGCGGGAGGGATGAATGGCGGATATGCGGGTCGACTTCTGCGGAGTGACGTTCAAGAACCCCGTGATCATTGCATCGCTGGAAACCACGAACAGTCCCGACCTGATGCGCCAGTGCTTCGACGGCGGCGCCGCCGGTGCCATCATCAAGACCTTGACCGACATCGAGGACATGGCGCGGCTGACCGAGAACTCGAAATACTGCGTGATGAACTCCAAGGGCGACATCATCGCCGGAAAGCCCGCGCGGGATTTCGTCTTCTACAGCCGGTCAGGCTATTCCAGCACCTACTACAAGGACTGGATCCCCGACCTGAAGGAGACCCAGAAATACGCCGCCGAACGCGGCGCCCATCTGATCGGCAGCGCCGGCGCCAAGGACATCAACGGCTGGAAGGACATCTGCCGCACCATCGAGGACTGCGGCCTGCCGATGGTGGAACTGAACTTCGGCTGCCCGCATCCGGCGATGATGCCCGGGGTGCACGGCGGCTCGATGATCGGGCAGGAGCCGGAGGTGGCCTTCGAGGTGACGCGGCAGGTCTGCGAATCCGTCGATATTCCGGTGGTCGTCAAGCTGACGCCCGACCAGTCCAAGCCGCTCGCCGTGGCCAAGGCCGTGCGCGAGGGGGGGGCGGCCGGCGTGACGGCGATCAACCGGCACACCGGCTTCGTGGTGGATATCGAGACCGGCCAGCCGCGCATCGGCGGGCCGGCCGGGATCGGCGGAACCTGGGTGAAACCCCTGTCGCTGCGCTGGGTGCACCGCATCCACGAAGACCTCGGCATTCCGATTTCCGGGTCGAACGGCATCTTCGACCACCGCGACGTGATCGAGTTCCTGATGGCCGGCGCCACCATCGTGCAGGTCGGCTCGATCCTCATGGTCAAGGGCATCAAGTGGCTGCCGAAGATCATCGAGGGCGTCGAGGCCTTCATGGACGAAAAGGGCTATGCCTCGGTCGACGAGATGATCGGCCTCGCCTCGCGCCGGTCGGTCAAGGACTATTCCGAACAGTTCTCCCGCAACCGGGTCCATGCGGTCATCAACGACGACACCTGCAAGAATCCGACCTGCAACATCTGCATCCAGGTCTGCTTCTACGAGGCGCTGTCGCAGACCACGGCCGGCACGGTGGAGGTGCATACCGGAAACTGCATCGGCTGCGAGCTGTGCATGGATGTCTGCCCGTTCGATTCCATCGAGATGCGCGAGACGACGCCGCTGCAGTACGATGCCGGATACTTCAACATCCCCGAGACGGTCTTTGAACACGACAAGTTCAAGACCCGGCGCAACAACATGGACACGATCCGCGCCGACAGCCCGAAATTCACCAAGGAACCAGCCGAATAGGGAGAAGGCAATGGCCGTCAACAAGATCCACCGCGAGTTCTACCAGGTCGACATCGACAGCGGCTGGGAGACCCCGAAGGGCTATCCCGCCGGGATCAAGCAGAAGATCCTCTCCGGCACGCTCGACATGGCGAACCGCCAGGGCGGGCACACGAGGCTCCTGAAGTTCGAGCCGGGCACCTACACGACGGTTCCGTTCGAGCATGACTACTGGGAGGAGGTCTTCGTGATCGAGGGCGACCTCTGGGTCGGCAACGACGGGCCCGAGGGCGGCGAGCGCTTCGGCCAGTACACCTATTGCGTGCGCCCGCCGCATGTCGCCCACGGCCCCTTCCGGACCGAGAAGGGCTGCCTGCTGCTGGAACAGCACTACTACGATCCGCAGTGAACCGGTTCCCCACGGGTCGCCAGCCGGCGGCCCGTTCCGCATGACGGTCAGGCCAATGATCCAGAACATCACCGACCTTTCGCGCAAGCTCGAGAAGGGCGCCGTCCGCAGCGCCGATCTCGTCGCCGAGGCGCTGGACCGCATCGCCGGCCCCGACGGCCAGGACGGGCGGGTGTTCCTTTCCACCTGGCGCGAGGCCGCGCTGGCAGAGGCCGAATGGATCGACGCTGCCCGCGCGAAGGGACTCGCCCTGCCGCGCCATGCCGGCGTTCCCATCGCCATCAAGGATCTGTTCGACGTCAAGGGCGAGGTGACCCGCGCGGGGTCGCGCGTGCTCGACACGCAGGCGCCGGCCGCGGCCGACGCCGAAATCGTCCGGCGCCTGCGCCGGGCGGGGTTCGTCCTCGTCGGCAAGAACAACATGACCGAGTTCGCCTATTCCGGCCTCGGGATGAACGCGCATTTCGGCACGCCGCGGAACCCGTGCGACACCACGGCCGACCGCATCCCCGGCGGCTCCTCCTCCGGCGCGGGTGTCGCCGTGGCCGCCGGGCTGGTGCCGGCGGCGATCGGCACCGACACCGGCGGTTCCTGCCGCATCCCGGCGGCATTCTGCGGCACCGTCGGGTTCAAGCCGACCTCCACCCGGGTGCCGAAGGGCGGCACCGTGCCGCTGTCGAGGACGCTTGACTGCATCGGGCCCCTGGCCACCAGCGTGTCGTGCTGCGCGGTGCTCGATTCCGTTCTCGCCGGCGGCGAGGGCGAGGACGTGCCGTCGTTCCCCGAGGGCGGGCTGCGGCTCGGCGTGCTGGAAGGCTACGTCACCGAACATCTCGACGCCGGCGTGGGTGCTGCCTTCCAGGCGATGCTGACCCGGCTGTCGCGCCGGGGGGTGCGGCTGACGCCGCTGACCATCGCCGAGCTTGCCGACCTGCCGAAGATCAACGCCAAGGGCGGCCTCGTCGGCGCCGAAGCCTATGCCTGGCATGCGCCCCTGCTGGAAACCCGCGCCGAGTTCTACGACCCCTGGGTGCGCGAGCGGTTCAGCGCCGGGCGATCGCAGACGGCCGAGGACTACATCCGGGTGATCGAGGCGCGGGCAAGGATGCGCGCGCTGGTGGCGGAGCGGCAGATGCCGTTCGACGCGCTGATCCTGCCCACCGTGCAGATCGTCGCTCCGACGATGGAGAGCCTTGCCGACAGCGCGGTCTCCGGCCCCACCAACCTTCTCTGCCTGCGCAACACGGCGGTCGGCAACTTCCTCGACCTGCCGGCGATCTCGATCCCCTGCCACGACGAGGGCGCCCTTCCCGTCGGGGCGATGCTGATGGGCCGCACCGGCAAGGACCGGCGGCTCCTCTCGATTGCACGCGGCCTCGAAGGCACCATCCGCGGCCACTGAGCGAAAGGACCGACCATGCCCGCCCAAGTCGTATTCGACGCCACCTTCACCTCGCGTTCGGGTTCGGAACGCGCCCGAGTCACGGTTCACAAGGTGATCGTTGGCGGCTGGACCGGCCGCGACAAGGCCGCCCTTCAGCACCATATCGACGAGCTGGCGAAGATCGGCGTGAAGGCGCCTTCGAAGACCCCGCTCTTCTATCGCGTCGGTGTGTCGCGCCTGTCCACTGCGGATGCGATCGAGGTGCTCGGCGACGGGTCGAGCGGCGAAGTGGAATATGTCCTCCTGAACCGCGGCGGCCGCATCTGGGTCGGCGCCGGATCGGACCATACCGACCGGGTGGTAGAGCACATGGGCATCTCGGTTGCCAAGCAGCTTTGCGACAAGCCGATCGCCTCCGAGTTCTGGCCGCTCGACGAAGTCGAGCCGCACTGGGATCGGCTCCGCCTTCGGTCCGTGATCGTCGAGGACGGGGCGGAGGTGGTCTATCAGGACGGCGGCGTGGCCGGGCTGATCTCGCCCGGCGAGCTTCTGGCGAAGCTGGCCGAGGAGGGTGGCGAGCTGGCCGAGGGCGTGCTGATGTTCGGCGGCACCTGCGGCGCCATCGGCGGGGTGCGCTACAGCCCGCGCTTCCGGCTGGAGCTGACCGATCCGGTGCTGAACCGCACCATCTCCCACGGCTACGACGTCATCCCCGTCCCAATCGTGGGATGAGGATTGCACTTCCGGAATATACGAAGTATACTTCCTAAAAATGGGAGTGAGCCATGACCTACGTCGTCACCGAGAACTGCGTCAACTGCAAGTATCAGGACTGCGTGACCGTCTGCCCCGTCGACTGCTTCTACGAGGGAGAGAACTTCCTGGTGATCCACCCTGAGGAGTGCATCGATTGCGGCGTCTGCGAACCCGAATGCCCTGCGGACGCGATCAAGGCCGATACCGAACCGGGGCTCGACGATTGGCTGGCGATAAACGCGAGATACGCCGTGCTCTGGCCGAACATCACCGAGATCGGCACCGTTCCGTCCGATGCGGATGCCTGGAACGGCAGGCCCGGCAAGGCCGCGCTTCTGATCACCGGCGAGGCTTCGCGGCGTGCCCACCCGCAGAAGCCGACCTATCCCGCGGGCGTTGAGCCCACGCCGGAGGTGCAGGAGGGGTTCGAGATCGACGGGGCAAGGGTCGCCTTCCCCGAGCCCCGCGAGGGAACCGTCGCCGTCGTGCTGACGCCGATCGACGGGCCCGAGGCCGACGGGTTCGAGACGGACGGCCTGCGCGTAATACCCTGACCGGATCATTGCCGGCCGCCGCTGCGCCACCCGGCCAACATGGAGAATCGCATGAACGTGCTGCAACAGCCCGGGAACGTGGCCGCCGCGGCCCCGGCCGAGGGCCAGACCGTCCTCAGCGTCCGCCACTGGGACGACCGGCTGTTTTCCTTCCGGGTCAGCCGCCCCGCCGGCTTCCGCTTCCGTTCCGGCGAGTTCGTGATGATCGGCCTGCCCGACGACAGCGGCAAGCCGATCCTGCGCGCCTATTCGATCGCCTCGCCCTTCTGGGACGAGGAGCTGGAATTCTATTCGATCAAGGTGCCCGACGGACCGCTCACTTCCCGGCTCCAGAAGATCGTTCCGGGCGACCGGGTGATCGTGCGGACGAAGCCGACCGGAACGCTGGTGCTGGATGCGCTGCTGCCGGGCCGGACGCTCTGGATGGTCTCGACCGGCACCGGCGTGGCGCCCTTCGCCAGTCTGATGCGCGAGCCCGAGACCTACGAGAAGTTCCAGAACGTGATCCTCACCCAGACCTGCCGGAGGAACAGCGAGCTGGACTATGGCGCCGACCTGCACCGGCGGCTGCTGGAAGACCCGCTCGTCGGCGAGGAGGCCGCGGTGAAGTTCCGCCGCTATGCCACCACCACCCGCGAGCCCTCCGAGCGGATGGGGCGGATCACCGACCTGATCGAAAGCGGGCAGGTTTTTGCGGACCTCGGCCTGCCGCCGCTCGACCCGGCGGAGGACCGGGTGATGATCTGCGGCTCGATGGCGCTCAACCTCGACATGAAGCGCCTCCTGGAGGCGCGGGGCTTCACCGAAGGCGCCAACAGCCGTCCCGGCGAATACGTCGTCGAACGCGCCTTCGTCGATTGATCTTCGGCAATGCAGCGGAATGGGGCGGCGCCGCCCCGTTCCGTCACCTCCGCCCGAAGCGCGCCTTCAGCACCGCCCAGAGCATCGCCAGCACGCTGAGCCGCCGCGCCGGCCCGGCCTCTCTGCCCGACAGCACCGCATCGCAATTGGCGGCGAACTGGCCGAGGATGTAGTCGACGAAGCCGGTCACAAGCTCCGGCCGGTTGAACTGCGCCAGCATCCCCTCGATCTCGTAGCGCAACTCGACGGTGACGCGGCTCGTGTCGGGGCCGGCGCCGGGCGCAATGGCATACTGCAATTCGCCCCGCACCCGCGACTTGCCCAGCTTGTCGTCGCCCTGGCCGCTGATCCGTCCGGTCTGGCGCGCGTCGTCGTTGTGGAAGGTTCCGTGGCCGCCGAACCGTGCCCGGATCGGACCGAAGCGGATCTCGACGGCACCTATGAACCTGTCGCCCTCCAGGCTTTCGACAACGGCGCCGGGGATGCAGGGCGCCACCTGGCGCGGGTCGCGGAAAAGTGCCCAGACCGCCGCCGGGGAATGGCGGAGCGGGAAGTCGCGCCGGACGACCGTCTTGCCGGCGTCGACCGAAACCGTGCCGGCGGGTGCCACGGCACCCGCCGGTTCCGCCGCCGCCGTCACCGGCTCGAACGGCCGGAAGCCCGAAGTGGCGCGCGCGATGGCGGGCGCCGAACGCTCGGCATGGCCGCCTTCGGTACCGCGCTGGCCGATCACGTCCCGGATCGCATTGACGATGCCGACATAGCCGGTGCAGCGGCAGAGGTTGCCGCTGAGTTCATGGCGGATGGTCGCCTCGTCCGGGTCGTCGAAGCGGGCGACGATGTCGCGGGCGGTGGCCAGCATCCCCGGCGTGCAGAACCCGCATTGCAGCGCATGATGGCGCGAAAAGGCGTCGCGCAGCCGGCCCATCACCGCGTCGCCCGCGTGGCCCTCGATCGTCTCGATCACGGCGCCGTCGCAGGCATGGGCATAGGTGATGCAGGACCGCACCGGCCGGCCGTCCACCATCACCGTGCAGGCGCCGCAGACCCCCTGTTCGCAGGCCAGATGCGTGCCGGTCAGGTCGAGATGGTCGCGCAGCACCTCGGCCAGTTGCGTGCGCGCGGGCACGGCCACCGTGCAGGGCTCGCCGTTCACCGTCAGGCGGATCGTCTCAGGCATCGGCAAGGGCCTCCTCGACCGCGCGGCGATGAGCGACGGCAAGCTGGTGAATCTTGACCTCGGACAGGGCGAGGCCGCTTCGGACCAGCTCGGCCTTCACCGTGGCCAGATCGGCAGGCGCGCCTGTCCGCGCCGCGTGGGCCGCCAGAACCGGGCTCAGCAGCGGCGCGCCACCGGTCGCGCCGAAGACCGCGCGGCAGGTGCGCGACACCGGGTCGGCGACGAAGGTGCCGATGGCGTCGGCGAACTCGCCGACCTTGCGGCAGATCTTGTGATAGCCCCAGCGCGCCTCGGGCGAATACCGGGGGATGCGGACCAGCGTGGCGATCTCGCCGGGGCCGAGCGCGGTGCGGTAGGCGCCCAGCATGAACTCCGTCATCGGGATTTCGCGCCGCCCGCCGTTCGGGCCCGTCGCGACGACGCTCGCGCCGAGCGCGGTCATCGCGGTGACCCAGTCCGCCGCGGGGTCGGCATGGCAGAGGCTGCCGCCGATGGTGCCGCGGTTGCGCACCGCACGGTAGGCGATCCCGCCGGCGACGCCGGCCAGCATCCCGGCGATGGGCTCGGGGCATTCGCCGTCCTCGATCCTTGCATGGGTGACGGCGGCGCCGATCTCGACATGGGTTGCGGTTTCCCGAATGTCGGCCAAGCCGGGCAGGGCGGTCACATCGACCAATGCTTCCGGGCGGGCGAGGCGCAGGTTCAGCATCGGGCCGAGCGACTGGCCGCCGGCGAGAACCTTCACCGCCCCGTCCCCCTCGGCAAGCGCGCGGCCTCCGGCAGCGGGATCGGCGCAGCGGATGATGCGGAAGGATGCGGGCTTCATTCCGCGGCCTCCCGCAGGGCGCGGGCCCGCAGCACTGCGCCGAGCACCTTTTCGGGCGTTGCGGGAACGCTGTTCAACTCCACCCCGAAGGGCCGCAGCGCGTCGTTGACGGCGTTGACGATGGCGCCTCCGGGGGCGATGGCGGCGCCTTCACCCACGCCCTTGATTCCGTGGCGGGTGTAGGGCGACAGCGTCTCGGCATGGCCGAGACGGACGTGCGGAAGCTCGGCCGGCCCCGGCAGGATGTAGTCGGCGAGCGTGGAGGTCAGCGGCTGGCCGTTGGCGTCATAAAGAACCTCCTCGAACAGCGCCGTGCCGATTCCCTGCGCCGCGCCGCCATAGGCCTGGCCTTCGAGGATCAGCGGGTTCACCCGGCGGCCGCAATCCTCGAAGATGAAGTAGTCCTCGATGGCCACCCGGCCGGTGTCGGGATCGACCTCGACGATGGCGGCATGGGTGGCATAGGTGAAGACGCCGGTGTCGATGTCGGGCTTGTAGCCCTCGGTCACCTCGAGCCCGGCGGTCTCCACATCGTCGGGCAACTGGTCGGGCCGGAGATACCAGGCCCGCGCGATGTCTTCGAAGCTCACATGCGCCTCGCCGCACCAGGCCTTTCCCTCGGCCAGCCGCACCTCGTCGGGCTTGCATTGCAGAAGGTGCGCCGCATGTCGCCGGACACGGCCTGCAAGCACCTCCGCCGCCTTGGAGACCGCGCCGCCCGACATGACCATCCCGCGTGAGGCATAGGCGCCGGTCGAATAGGGCGTCACGCCGGTATCGCCCATCACCACGCTGATCCGGTCGATATCGACGGTCAGCCACTCGCTCGCCACCTGCGCCAGCGTCGTCTCCAGCCCCTGGCCGAAGCTGTGGTTGCCCGACCGCACCTCGACCGAGCCGGAGGGCGTGATCTTCACCATCGCCTGGTCGTAGCCGGGAACGAGCGGCAGCCCCCAGGCGGCGAAGACCTTGGTGCCGTGCGCCGACTGTTCGGTGAAGGTCGAGAACCCGATGCCGAGATGGCGTCCCGCCTGGCGCGCGGCCGCCTGCCGGACGCGGAAGCCCTTCAGGTCGATTGCCTTTTCCGCCTCGGCCACGCTGCGGGGATAGTCGCCGCTGTCGTAGAACTTCTTCGTGACGTTGGTGTAAGGCATCTTCGCGGCGGGCACGAGGTTCTCCTTGCGCACCTCGGACGGCTCCCGCCCCACCGCGCGGGCGATCGCGTCGATGGTCAGCTCCATCGCGAAGCAGACCCCGGGGCGCGCCACGCCGCGATAGGGCGTGAAGGCTGGCTTGTTGGTCGCCACCGACCAGGTGCGGCAGCGGTAGATGCCGAAATCGTAGGGCCCCGGCAGGTTGCCGCCCGCCTGCGCGGCCTCCAGGCACGCCGTGAAGGGCCAGACCGAATAGGCGCCCACGTCCACGGTGATCTCTGCGTCCAGCCCCAGAAGCCGGCCGGTTTCGGTGGCGAAGGCGGTGATCCTGTAGTGATGCTGGCGGGTGTTCGCCCCGGCGACGAGATGCTCGCGCCGGTCCTCCGTCCAGCGGATCGGGCGGCCGGTCCGGCGCGCCACCCAGGAGACCGAAAGCTCCTCGGGCTGGAGCACGCATTTGTAGCCGAAGCCGCCGCCCACGTCCGGCGCGATCACCCGCACCTGCCCCTGATCGAGCCCGAGAAATTCCGACAGGCCGGTGCGGATCAGATGCGGCACCTGGGTGGAGGTGTAGACGACGAGCTGGCCCGCCTTCTCGTCCCAGTGGGCCAGCGTTCCCTTGCCCTCCATCGGGTTCATGCACTGACGGGCGGTGGAATATTCCCGTTCGATGACGACGGGGGCGGTCTTCCTCAGGCTCTCGATGTCGCCGTCGAAGAAGGTGGTGAGGAAGAGGTTGCTGCCCCATTCCTCATGCACCAGCGCAGAATCGGGCGCGCGCGCCTTCAGCGCATCGACCACGGCAGGAAGCGGGTCGATCTCCACCTCGACACGTTCGGCAAGGTCTTCGGCCTCGGCCCGGGTGGGGGCGATGCAGATCGCCACGCATTCGCCGACGAAGCGGACCTTGTCCTTCGCCAGCGGATGCTGGTCCGAGGCGTTGTAGGTCGGCAGCGACGATTCGGCGCGGATCGGGCGCACGTCCGACAGGTCGGCGGCGGTGAAGACACGCGATTCGCATCCTTCCGGCTTCCGCACCGCGCGGATGTGGCCGTGTGCGACGGGGCTTCTGACGAAGGCGGCCTCCCACTGGCGGGGCAGGCGGATGTCGCCGACGAACCTCGCCTGGCCGGTCAGCAGCCTCCGGTCTTCCTTGCGCTGGACCCGTTCGCCGATTCCCGTGGACAAGCCTTCCTCCTCCGCGCCGGTCGGCGGCATGTAACCAGAGTCGTCCACGGCCCAAAAGGGGGGGTGGACCATAAAGGAAGCATACTGCATAAAATCACGGGCGCAACACCTGCATCACGTCGCAGGTTGTGCGCCGCGGGCCCGAGGGGCAATAACTGCGGATTGGAACCGGTCCGGCGCGATGCATCGGGCCGCCGCGTGATCGCATCCAGGTGGGAATATGAACAGGGATTCGGAACTGCCGTCGAAAGCCGCCCGGCCGGGCAAGGTCAAGAGCCGCACCTACGAGGAACTGTGGACCCGTCCGGGCTACCTGATCCGGCGGCTCCACCAGATCCATGTGGGCCTGTTCGCCGAGGAATGCGGCAGCGAGGATGTGACGCCGGTGCAGTCCGCGATTCTCACCGTGCTCCAGAGCGGCGAGGAAATGGACCAGCTCACGCTCTCGACATCGGTCGGAATCGACCGCACCAGCGGCGCCGACGTGATCCGCCGGCTGGAACGGCGCGGGTTGCTCACAAGACAGTCGTCGAAGTTCGACCGACGGGCGAAGCTGGTGAAGATCACCGACGAGGGCAAGGCGTTCATCAAGCGCGTCCGGCCTCATATGGCGCGGGCGCAGGATCGGCTCGTCGCGCCCCTGACCGATGACGAGCGCGAGGAATTGTTCCGACTGATCAACAAGATGGTCGACGCGAACAACGACGCGAGCCGGGCGCCGATGGGCACGATCTGAATCCTGCGCACGGCCTGCGACGGCCGCCCGATACCCCGCCAGTGCCATCGGCAAAGAAAACCGTTGCGTTTGCAGTAAAGAGAAGCATACTTCGTAAATAGACAGCGATCACGGCAGGGCCGCCGAACCGGGCGGAACGGATGCCGGGCTGCGGGGGAATCGACCGGCCGCATGGCGTCCGGCCGGAGAGGGGGGAGGAGCCGTTTGACCTTACTGGCGCAATATGCCCTGACGGGGGTGGTGACGGGCTGCTTCCTGATCCTGGCGACGATCGGCTTTTCGCTGACCCGTCAGGTGGAGGGCTTTCTCAACATCGCCCATGCCGAGATGCTCGGCGTTTCGGCCTTCATCACCTGGGGGCTGAACGCGGCCGCCGGCTGGCACATCGTGCCCTCGGCGGTGACGGCGATCATCGCCACGGCCTTCGTCGGGCTCTTCATCGGCCGCGCCGTCTACGATCCGATCCGCCGGATGGGGCCGGCGGTCGTGCTGATCGCCTCGGTCGGCGTCGCCTACGTGATCGCCGGCATGATGCACATGGTTGTCGGCACCGGGATCCGGACGCTCGACATCCCGCTGGCCACCTCCTACCGGGCCTTCGGCCTGCGGATCACCAACTACCAGATGATCGTG
This sequence comes from Albidovulum sp., assembly GCA_030837785.1. Lineage (GTDB taxonomy): Bacteria > Pseudomonadota > Alphaproteobacteria > Rhodobacterales > Rhodobacteraceae > Albidovulum. The sequence goes on along the minus strand of JAUQYA010000069.1, from coordinate 40,687 downwards.
GTCGCGCTGGCGGCGCTGAGTTCGGTGTCGCTCGCGCTGTTCCTGAACCGGACGAAGACCGGCCTTGCGATCCGTGCGATGGCGTCGAACCCGGAGCTTGCCGCCTCGCGCGGGATCGACGTCCGCCAGACCTCGCGCGCCACCTGGCTGCTGTCCTCGGGCCTTGCCGGGCTTTCCGGCGTGATGCTCGCGCTCGTCGCCACGCTCTCCACCGACATCGCCTTCGGCCAGATCCTCCAGATTCTCGCCGTGGCGATCCTGGCCGGTCTCGGCTCGCTCTACAGCGTCATCGTCGCCGGGCTGATCGTCGGCATCGCGATGGACGTCTCGGTGTTCTTCATCCCCGCCGGATACCGCCCGCTCATCGCCTTCGCGGTGGTCATCATCGCGCTTCTGGTGCGCCCCGAGGGCCTGTCGATGAAGAGGGCGTCATGACCGGCCTCGCGCAGTTCGTCACCGCGGTGGTGATGTATGGCAGCCTGTTCTCGGTGCTGACGCTGTCGCTCAACGTGCAATACGCGCGCGGCGGCATGATCAACTTCGGCACCGTCGCCTATTTCGCGGCCGGTGCCTATGCCTATGCGATCGTGACCCAGGCGCCGCCGAGCGGCCTTGACCAGTACCTCGTCGGGCTCGGCCAGCCCTGGTGGCTGGGGGTCATCGCCGCGGGCCTGGTGTCGATGGCCTTCGCCGTGCTGACCGGCTGGCCGACGCTCCGGCTGCGCGGCGAATACCTCGCGCTCACCACCTTCGCCTTCGCCGAGATGCTGAACTCGCTTCTGGTGAACGAGCGGCGCATCGGCAACGGCACCGTCGGGCTGGCCAACGTCGAACGGCCCGATGCGGCGCTTTTCGGCCTGTCCGAGGATGTGGTCTATGCCGGTGCGGCGTTCCTGCTGATGCTCGTCACCGCGCTCGCCTACCGCCACCTGCTCGCCTCGCCCTACGGCCGCGCCGTCGACGCGATCCGCGACGACGAGACCGCGGCGCAGGCGATCGGCAAGGATGTGAGCGGCCTGCGCTTCCAGGTCTTTGTCATCACGGCGCTGCCGATCGGGATCGCCGGCGCGCTCTATGCGATGATCACCACGCTGGTGAACCCCCAGCTCTTCTCGGCCGAGGTCACCTTCTTCATCTGGATCGCGCTGGTCCTCGGCGGCGAGCGCACGCTTGCCGGCGTCGTCATCGGAACGCTGGCGCTGGTCGGGTTCCAGGAACTGATCCGCGCGATCCCGTTCGAATCCGTCCGCGCCGCCGAAATCGCCGCCGCGGCCGAGGATGTGGTGACCGGCATCCTGTTCATCCTCATTTTGCGCTGGCAGCCGTTCGAGGCGCTTTCCAGAAGAAGGCAGGCAGCATGACACGCGACCTTCTGGTAGTCGACCGGATCATCAAGCGTTTCGGGGGGCTTAAAGCCGTGGGCGGCGACACCGGGCTGAGCTTCACGGTGCCCGAGGGGACGTTCCTCGGCCTGATCGGGCCCAACGGGGCCGGCAAGTCCACCACGTTCAACCTCATCTCCGGCGTGCTGAAGCCGGATTCGGGCGCGGTCCTGCTCGACGGCGTGGACCTGGCAAAGGCCCGCGCCTCGGAAATCGCCTCGCTCGGCCTCGGCCGCACCTTCCAGACCCCGCGCGCCTTCCCCTCGCTGACGGTGCTCGACAACGTCATCGTCGGCGCCGACAACGAGGGCGAGACGATCGGCTCGGCGATCCTCGGCCGCTGGCGGACGGGCGAGCGCGCGCTGCGCGACAAGGCCGCCTCGGTGCTGGCCCGCGTCGGCCTTGCCGACCGGATCAACGATCACGTCGGCAACCTGTCGGGCGGTGAGCTCAGGATGCTCGAGGTCGCCCGCCAGCTTGTCCGCGACCCGAAGATCCTGCTCCTTGACGAACCCACGGCCGGGGTCGATCCCAGCCTTCAGGCGAAGCTCTCCCGCATCCTCGTCGACCTGCACGCCGAGGGCCGCACCCTCATCGTCGTCGAGCACAACCTCCACTTCCTCCTGAAGATCGCCGATTCCGTCGTCGTCCTCCAGAACGGCCAGCTCCTGTCGCAGGGAACGCCGAGCGAGATCAAGGCGGACGAGAGGGTGATCACCGCCTATCTGGGGTCCGGCCATGCAGCTTGAGGTCAGCGGCCTGAAATCCGGCTACGGCAAGGTCCAGATCCTGCACGGGATCGACCTCACGGTGCCGCCGAAAGAGATCACCGCCGTCCTCGGCCCGAATGGCGCGGGCAAGAGCACGCTGATGAAGACGATCGCCGGCCACCTGCCGGTGATGGCGGGCGATATCCACTATCGCGGGAACTCCCTTGTCGGGCACTCGGCGCTGTCGATCTGCAAGGCGGGGGTGGGGGTCGTCCCGCAGGACCGCAACGTGTTCCCCGCGCTGGCGGTCAGGGACAACCTGCGCGCCTCGTCCCTGGCCTTCGAGGGTGCGGAGGAGCGCGTGGCGGAAGTGCTGCGTCGTTTTCCGATCCTGGCGGAACGGTCGGACCAGGCCGCCTCCACCCTGTCGGGCGGCGAACGCCAGACGCTCGCCATCGCGATGGCGCTCGTCGCCGGGCCCGACATCCTGATCCTCGACGAGCCGACCGCGGGACTCGCCCCGATCTTCGTCGACCGCATCGTGTCCTGGGTGCGGGAACTCGCGGAAGAGGGGATGGGTGTCGTCTGGGTCGTCGAACAGAACCCGGAGAAGATCCTCGCGGTCTCCGGAACCGCCTACGTGATCGACGCCGGGCGCAATTCCGAAACCGTCGATGCGAAGTCACTCCTGGCGCCGGGGCGCCTGGAGGAAGTGCTGCTTCAGGTCAACGCCTAAAGACAACAGGGAGGAATGAAATGAAGACGATGAAGACCACAAGGGGCAGGCTGCTCACGTCGGCGCTGCTCGCCGGAGCCTTCGCGGCCGCGCCCTTGGCGGCGCAGGCCGACGAGGTGACGGTCGGCATCCTCGTGCCGCTGACCGGGGAGCTTGGCGAATTCGGCAAGATCGTCGCCGAGGCGGTGGAGCTTGGCGTGGCCGAGGTCAATGCCGCCGGCGGCACGAAATGCGGCACCATCCGCACCGTCGTCGCAGACACCGGCGGCAACCCCGAAACCGGCATCCGCGAAGCCACGAAGATGATCGAATCGGAAGGCGCCGTCGCCCTCGTCGGGCCGACCTCGGGCGTGATGGTCGCCCTCGTCGATCTCGCCAAGCGCAGCAAGACCGTGATCATGTCGCCCTATGCCGGCACGATCACGCTGAACGAACTGGGCGGCGACTACGTCTACCGCACGGTCTCCTCGGACCTTGGCGATGGTGCGGCCTCGGGGCTCTGGCTGTCCGACAAGGGCTACAAGCGCGTGGCCTTCCTGGTGCAGAACGAGGAATCGACGATCTCTCCGGCGCAGGTGGCAAAGGAAAAGCTGGAGGCCTCGGGGACCGAGCTGACCGACTACGTCGTCTACAACCCCGGCCAGCCGTCGTATCAGGCCGAACTGGTCTCGGTCCTGGCCAACGCGCCTGACGCGATCTATCTCGCCGGCGGGCAGGAATCCGGCGTCACCGTGATCAAGGAGGCGACGGCCGGCGGGTTCGAGGGCGAATGGCTCTTCACCGCCGATCTCGCGGTGCCGGAGGTCTTCGACGCGGTCGGTGCCCAATACATCAACGACCGCGCCTATGTCGAATTCGCCGATGCCGATGCCTCGCTGCCGGAGTTCAAGGCTTTCGAGGCCCTCTACAAGGAAAAGAAGGGCGGAGAGCCCGGCCCCTTCGCCGCGAACTCCTTCGACATGGCGAACCTCCTGGCGCTGTCGCTCGAGAAGGCCGATGCCTGCACCGGCGAGGCGATCAACGCCGTGATCCGCGACATCGCCGACGGCGGCGAGCCGGTCGGTTCCTTCGCGGCCGGCAAGGAGGCGATCGCCGCCGGCAAGGACATCAACTACGAAGGCGCGTCGGGGCCGCTGGCGCTTGACAAAAGCGGCACGCCCGCCGGGTCGTATTCGATCCAGCAGGCCAAGGACGGCAAGTGGGAGAACGTCAAGTTCTACCCGGCGAGCGCCTTCGAGTAGGCCCGTCCTACAGGTTTCCAGTGGCCCCCGGACGATCCGCCGGGGGCCGCGGTGCCCGTCACGACAGATGCTCGCGGAAGGCGGCAATGACCGCCTCATAGACCCGCCGCTTGAACGGCACGATGGTGGAAAGCAGCTCCTCGGCCGTCAGCCAGCGCCATTCGGAGAATTCCGGATGTTCGGTGGCGATGTCGATATCCGCATCCCGGCCGCGGAAGCGGAACAGGAACCACCGCTGCGTCTGGCCCCGATACCGTCCGCCCCAGACCTTGCCGAGAAGCTCGTCCGGCAGGTCGTAGGTCACCCATCCGGGGGTCTTGGCGATGAAATCGACAAGCCCCGCCGTCACCCCGGTTTCTTCCTTCAGCTCGCGCAGGGCGGCCTTGCGCGGCTTCTCGCCCGCGTCGATGCCACCCTGCGGCATCTGCCAGGCCGAGGCCGGACCGTCGATCCGGCGTCCGGCGAAGACCAGGCCGGCGTCGTTGATCAGAACGACGCCGACACAGGGCCGGTAGGGCAGGCGGGCGGCCTCCTCGGGGCTCATTCGGCGACGGCGATGGCCGAGAGGCCCTTCAGGATGTCGATCGCATAGGCGAGCTGGTAGTCATCCTCGCGCAGTTTCGCCGCCGCTTCCGCCTTCGACTGCTCTTCCTCCCAGACGCGCTTCTCGTCATCGCTCATCGTGTCGTTGGTGATCGCCCCGCGCAGATCGGCCTCGGAGCGGGACTGGGTCGCCGCCGATTCCGGCTCGGTGGTGGCGGCCGGGTCGGCGGGTTTCGGCTTCGGCTGCTCGACGACGATGTCCGGCGCGATCCCGAGCGCCTGGATCGAACGACCGGACGGCGTGTAGTAGCGCGCGGTGGTCAGGCGCATCGCACCTTCCCCCTTGAGCGGGATCACCGTCTGGACCGAACCCTTGCCGAAGGACTTGGTGCCGACGACGATGGCGCGGCGATGGTCCTGAAGCGCGCCGGTGACGATTTCCGACGCCGATGCCGACCCGCCGTTGATCAGCACGACGACCGGCTTGCCCTCGGCCAGATCACCCGGCTCGGCGTTGAACCGTTCGCTGTCCTGCGGGTTCCGGCCGCGGGTGGAGACGATTTCGCCCTTGTCGAGGAAGGCGTCGGAAACCTCGATCGCCTGGGTGAGAAGCCCGCCCGGATTGTTCCTGAGGTCAAGGACGAAGCCGTTGATCTTGTCCATGCCGCCGGCTTCCTCGACCGACTTCTTCAGCGCATCGGCCATGTTGTCATAGGTCTGGTCGTTGAACGTGGTGACCCTGAGGACGACGGTGTGCCCCTCGAGCCGACCGCGCGCGGCGGTCAGCTTGATCGTGTCGCGGATGATCGAGACGTCGAACGGCTCCTCGACCCCCTTGCGGGCGACGGTCACGACGATCTCGGATCCGACCGGCCCGCGCATCTTGTCCACCGCCTGGTCGAGCGTCAGGCCCAGCACGCTTTCGCCGTCGACATGGGTGATGAAGTCGCCCGCCTGGATGCCGGCCTCGGCCGCGGGCGTCCCGTCCATCGGCGAGACGACCTTGATGAAGCCTTCCTCCTGGGTGACCTCGATGCCCAGCCCGCCGAATTCGCCGCGGGTCTGCACCCGCATGTCGTCGAAGGCGTCGGGGGCCAGGTAGCTGGAATGGGGGTCGAGAGAGGTGAGCATGCCGTTGATCGCGGCCTCGATCAGCTTGCCCTCGTCGACCGGCTCCACGTATTGCGAGCGGATGCGTTCGAAAATGTCGCCGAACAGGTCGAGCTGCTCGTAGACATTGGGCTTGTCGGTCTCCTGCGCCACCAGGGGCCCCGCCACCTGGGTCGTCAGCACCACGCCGGCGACCGTGCCGCCAAGGGCAGCCATCAGAAATTTCCGCATCTCTCAGTCTTCCCTTGTATCGGTGAACCACGGGGCGGGGTCCACGGGCTCCTTGCCCTGTCTCAGTTCCATATAAAGCGTTTCCGTGCGTTCGGCGCCACCGCCTTCTTCGACCGGGCCGGCCGCATCCGCGCCGCCCGGCCCCCCCCCGCCCATCAGCCCCAGCGGCGCGCCGGCCTCCAGCACGTCGCCGGTTTCGCCGAAGACGGTGCCGAGGCCGGCGAGAACCAGAAGATAGCCCGAGGCGGGTTCCACGATCATCACATTTCCGTAGTCGAGAAGGGGGCCGCGGTAGCGGATCGTCGCGGACCAGGGCGCGGTGACCAGCGCGCCGGGGCGGGTTGCGATCAGGACGCCGGGGCGGCGGATGCCTGCCGCGTCGGCCTCGCCCGCACGGCGCAGCAGCGCGCCGTGGACGGGCAGCGGAAGCGTTCCCCTTGCGCCCTCGAAATCGCCCATCGGCGCGCCGATGTCGGTTTCCATCGCCGAAAGCCCGGCAGCAAGGGCATCGAGGCTGTCGGCGCTCGCGACCAGTGCCTTCAGCTCCTCGGGATCCTCGAGGAAGCGGCGCGGCAGGTCGGTGCGGTCCTGGATCGCCTGGCTGAGCGCGGCGCGCGCGGCCTGCGCCGCGTCGAGCCCGCGCTGGAGCGTGGCGGTGACGTCGGATTGCAGCGCGCGCAGGCGCTTCAGTTCCTCGAGCTGGCCACGCAGCGTTTCGGCCTCGGCCTGGAGCGCGGGCGTCACCGAGGCGAGGATCATGCCCGACCGCGCCGTCCCCAGGGGCCCGTCGGGATGCAGGAGGAGAAGCGGCGCCGGGTCGCGTTCCATCATCGCCAGGACACCGAGCAATTGGCCGATCCGGTCGCGCCCGGCCTCGAACGAGGTTTCGATCGCCGCCTCGCGCGCCTTTGCCCGCCGGAGCGTGTCGCGCAGGACCCCAAGCCCGTTCTCATAGGCCTGGATCGTCCGCGTCAGCGCCGCCACACGCTCGCGCGATCCCTCGGCCGCGTTCAGCGCCTCGATCGCGCTCCGCAGTTCCGCCGCCGCCGCCTCGCCCCCGGGGGCGGCCGGGTCGGCCGCCCGGGCGGGAGGCCCGAAGGCAAGCGCAAGCGCGAGGAGGACGGCAGCGGCGCGCATCACCGTTCGATGAGGCTCCGGCCGGTCATCTCGGGCGGCAGCGGCAGGCCCATGAGGTCGAGGACCGTCGGCGCCAGATCGGCCAGCCGCCCGTTCCTCAGCCGCGCCCCCGCCGGCCCGCCGACAAGCACCACCGGCACCGGGTTGGTGGTGTGGGCGGTGTGGGGCCCGCCCGTCACCGGGTCGATCATCACCTCGCAGTTGCCGTGGTCGGCGGTGACGATCATCGCGCCGCCCGCCGCCTCCAGCGCGGCGACGGCCCGGCCGAGGCCACTGTCCACCGTCTCCACCGCGGCGATGGCGGCCGACAGCACGCCGGTATGGCCGACCATGTCTGGGTTGGCGTAGTTCACCACGATCAGGTCATAGCCCCCGCCGATCGCCGCGACGAGGTGGTCGGTCACCTCGGACGCCGACATCTCGGGCTTCAGGTCGTAGGTCGCCACCTTCGGCGAGGGCGCCATGTAGCGGTCCTCGCCTTTCTCGGGGGCCTCCCTGCCGCCGTTCAGGAAGAAGGTGACATGAGGGTACTTCTCCGTCTCCGCCAGACGGAACTGGGTGCGGCCGTGGCTGGCGACCCATGACCCGAGCGTGTTGACCACTGGCCGCTTCGGATAGGCCGCGGCCATGAAGGTGTCGTGGGTCTTCGAGTAATCGACCATGCCGAGGAGCGCGGCCCAATGCGGGCGCGTTCCCCGCTCGAAGCCCGCGCAGGCGTCCTCGCCCACCGCGAGCAGGATTTCCCGCGCGCGGTCGGCGCGGAAGTTGAGGCAGAAGAATCCGTCGCCGTCCCTGGCGCCCTCGTAGCCCGCGATCACCGTGGGCTGGATGAACTCGTCGGTCTCGCCGCGCCCGTAGGCTTCGGCCACGGCGGCCCCGGGTGTGGTAGAGGCCAGCCCCTCGCCCTTCACCATCGCCGCATAGGCGCGCGCGACACGGTCCCAGCGGCTGTCGCGGTCCATCGCGAAATAGCGCCCGGTCACCGTGGCCACCCGCGCACCGGCCGGCAACCTCCGCATCAGGTCGGCCACGAACCCTTCGGCTGACTTGGGCGCCACGTCGCGCCCGTCGGTCACGGCATGAAGCGCGACCGGCACGCCCGCCTTCGCCACCATCTCGCAGGCGGCAATCAGATGGTCGATGTGCCCGTGCACGCCGCCGTCGGAAATCACCCCCATCAGATGCGCGGTGCCGCCGCTCGCGCTCAGCGACTGGATGAAGGCGGTGATGGCGGCATTCGAAAAGAAGCTCCGGTCCTCGATCGCGAGGTCGATCTGGCCAAGGTCCATCGCCACCACCCGGCCGGCGCCGATGTTGGTGTGGCCGACCTCGGAATTGCCCATCTGGCCCGTGGGCAGGCCCACGTCCGGCCCGTGGGTGACCAGCCGGGCATGCGGGCATTCGGCCATGATCCGGTCGAAGACCGGCGTCCGGGCCAGCGCCACGGCGTTGCCCTCGGTCGCCTCGGCAAGACCCCAGCCGTCGAGAATGCACAGGACGACGGGCTTCGGCGGGGTCATCGGCATCTCCACGCTGGTTTCGCGCATCTTCTAGGCCCTGCGTGCCGAGGCGGCAACCGCGTAAGCGGAAACCGGCGGGCGGGTGGCACCGGAGGATCCCGCCGGCCTTCGGCGCGGTGGCTTTTTTCCGGTTTCCGATGCAGGCTTCGTTCGTCCGTGGAGTGCGACTCATGAGCATTCTTTCCGCACGCGCCCTTTCCTCCGCCGAAGCCATCAACACGGTGTTCAGCTTCTTCAGCAGCTATCGCGCCGGGATCGACGACAGGGATGTGCGCGCCGATCTGACCTTCGGCAATCCTCATGAAATGCCGCTGCCGGCGCTGGTCGCCGCGATCACGCGGCGGATGCAGCCGCAGACCCCCGACTGGTTCGCCTACAAGACCAGCGAGGAAGAGGCGCGCGCCGTGATCGCCGGGGCACTCGGCGCCGAGCTTGGCCTGCCGTTCCTGCCCGAGGACATCGCCATGACCCCCGGCGCCTTCGGCGCCATCGCGCTTGCCTTTTCCCTGCTGCTCGACCCCGGCGACGAATGCATCATCCCGCTGCCGGGCTGGTTCTGCTACGCCACCATGCTCAGCGCCCGCAACGCCCGGCCGGTTCCGGTCCCGCTCGCCGAGGGAACCTTCGATCTTGACCTCGACGCCATCGAGGCCGCGATCTCGCCCCGCACACGGATCGTCGTCGTCAACACCCCGCACAATCCGACCGGGGTCATCTACAGCCGCGAACGCCTCGCCGAACTCGCCGCCATGCTGACCCGCAAGTCGGCCCGGCTCGGCCGCCCGATCTTCATCCTGTCGGACGAACCCTATCGCCGCATCCGCTTCGACGGCGCGCCCTTCACCAGCCCCGCCGCCGTCTATCCCCACACGCTGATCGACTACAGCTATGGCAAGATCCTCCTCGCGCCGGGCCTGCGCATCGGCTACCTCGCGCTCTCTCCGTCGATGCCGGACGCCGATCGGGAGGCCCTGCGTGCCGCCGCCGTGACCTCCCAGGTCGGCGGCGGCTGGAACTTTCCCGATGCGCCGCTGCAATATGCGGTCGGTGAACTCGAAAGGATCGGCATCGACATCGCCGAACTGGAGCGCAAGCGGGATCGGCTGCACGGAGCGCTGACGCAATGGGGCTACGGCATGACGAAGCCCGAGGGCACGTTTTACCTGTGGGGTCGCGCGCCGGGCGGCGACTCGGTCGGCTTCACGCGCAGGCTGGCCGCAAAGGGGGTCTTCGTGATGCCGGGCACGTTGTTCGACCGGCCCGCGGATTTCCGGATCAGTCTGACCGGCAGTGCGGCGATGATCGAGGCAAGCCTTCCGGCCTTCGAGGCTGCCGCCTCGGGCTGACGCGCCTCAGGCACGGTGATAGGGGCCGCCCGACAGGATCGTTGCCGCGCGGTAGAGCTGTTCGGCCAGCATCACCCGGGCGAGCATGTGTGGCCAGACCATCGACCCGAACGACAGCGCGAGGTCGGCCCGGGCGCGCAAGCCGGGCGAAAGCCCGTCGGCGCCGCCGATGAGGAAAGCCATGTCCTGCCGGCCGCCGTCGCGCACCCGCGCAAGCTCGGCCGCGAAGCCCGGCGAGGCGAGGGCGCGCCCGCGCTCGTCCATCGCCACCACGAAGGCCCCCGGCGGGATCGCCCGCGCCAGAAGCGCGGCCTCCGCCTCCGGCCCGCCGCCCTTGCGGTCCTCCACCTCGTGAACGGCCGCGGGGCCGAGCCCGAGGGGCCGGCCCGTCCGGTCGAACCGTTCGAGGTAATCGTCGACAAGCGCGCGTTCCGGCCCGGCCCTGAGCCGGCCGACGGCGCAAAGATGCAGCCGCATCAGGCCTTGCGCGCCGCCGCGATCCCCGCGCCCGGCTGCATCCACATCTTCTCGAGCTGGTAGAACTCGCGCACTTCCGGGCGGAAGACATGGACGATCACGTCGCCGGCGTCGATCAGCACCCAGTCGCCCTGCTCCTTGCCTTCAATGCGGCTGGTCCGGCCGAACTCGTGCTTCAGCCGCTCCACCAGCTTCTCGGCGATCGCGGCGACCTGGCGCGAGGACCGGCCCGAGCAGATGACCATGTGATCGGCGACGGTGGACCGGCCGCGGAGGTCGATCGCCACCACGTCTTCGGCCTTGTCGTCGTCGAGGGAGGAAAGCACCCGTGCGAGCAATGCGTCGCTGGTGACATCGGTGGGCGTGGCCGTCATCGGCATCGCCCCTGCGGCCCGGACACCGGCCGCCGTGTGGGTAGGTAACAGGACATCGTCCTCCTGAGCTGCGCGCCGTCACGGCCCCGGCGCCGGGCATGTTGGAAACCTAGCATCGGGGCGGCCAAATCTCAATGTGCCCTGACGGTTCCGTGATCGCACGGAACTGTGGCGGGCGTGAGGCGTCGCGCGCGCCCCGGTGAACCCCGGCCCGCGCCGGCTGCCGTGCGGGCCTCGGGCTTGCGGGGCCCGGGCTTGCGGGACTCGGGGGGAACGTGTATCCCGCTTGCGATGAAACGCATCTTCGACATGGACGACCGCGCGCGCCTGCCCTGGCGGTTCTTCGGCGCGACGCTGACGGTGCTGGCGGCGCTTTGACCGCCGGCTGCCTCCTGTCGCCCCTTCGTTTCCTGCCATTTCTGACCCGCGGAGAGGACTCATGTCCGGCAAGACGCTTTACGACAAGATCTGGGATGCCCATGTCGTCGACACCCAGGACGACGGCACCTGCCTGCTCTACATCGACCGCCATCTCGTCCACGAGGTGACCAGCCCGCAGGCCTTCGAGGGCCTGCGCATGGCGGGGCGCAAGGTGCGCGCGCCGGAAAAGACCATCGCGGTCCCCGACCACAACGTGCCGACCACGCCCGACCGCGTGCAGGGGATCGAGAACGAGGAAAGCCGCATCCAGGTCGAGGCGCTCGACAAGAACGCCCGCGACTTCGGCATCAACTACTATCCCGTCAACGACATCCGCCAGGGTATCGTCCATATCGTCGGGCCGGAACAGGGCTGGACGCTTCCCGGCATGACGGTGGTCTGCGGTGACAGCCACACCGCCACCCACGGCGCCTTCGGCGCGCTGGCGCACGGCATCGGCACGTCGGAGGTCGAACATGTGCTGGCCACCCAGACGCTGATCCAGAAGAAGTCGAAGAACATGAAGGTGGAGATCACCGGCCACCTGCGCCCCGGCGCGACCGCGAAGGACATCACCCTTTCGGTGATCGGCGCCACCGGCACGGCGGGCGGCACCGGCTATGTCATCGAATACATGGGCGAGGCGATCCGCGACCTCAGCATGGAAGGCCGGATGACCGTCTGCAACATGGCGATCGAGGGCGGCGCCCGGGCCGGGCTGATCGCGCCGGACGAAAAGACCTTCGCCTATGTGATGGGCCGGCCCCACGCGCCGAAGGGCGCGCAATGGGAAGCAGCACTCGCCTGGTGGAAGACGCTCAGGTCCGACGACGATGCGCAGTGGGACAAGGTGGTGACGCTCAGGGGCGAGGACATCGCCCCGGTGGTGACCTGGGGCACCTCGCCCGAGGACGTGCTGCCGATCACCGGCACGGTGCCCGACCCCGAAAGCTTCACCGGCGGCAAGGCCGATGCCGCGCGGCGCTCGCTCGACTACATGGGGCTGACGCCGGGCACGAAGCTGACCGACATCAGGATCGACACCGTCTTCATCGGCTCCTGCACCAACGGACGGATCGAGGATCTGCGCGCCGCGGCCGCGATCCTCAAGGGCAAGCACATCGCGCCCGGCATCCGCGCGATGGTCGTGCCGGGCTCGGGCCTCGTGCGCGCGCAGGCCGAGGAGGAGGGTCTGGCGCAGATATTCATCGACGCGGGCATGGAATGGCGGCTCGCCGGCTGCTCGATGTGCCTGGCGATGAACCCCGACCAGCTTGCGCCCGGCGAACGCTGCGCGGCCACCTCCAACCGCAACTTCGAAGGCCGTCAGGGCCGCGGCGGACGCACCCACCTGATGAGCCCGGCGATGGCGGCGGCGGCCGCGGTCACCGGGCACCTGACCGACGTGCGCGAGATGATGTGAGGTAGGGCGATGAAGCTGCCGGTGGTATTTATCGTTGTGGGCGTTCTGATGGTGCTGGGCGGGTTTCTCGCCCTCGCCAACCCTTTCGCGGCCTCCATCGCCGTGACCACGCTGGTCGGGGCTTTCCTGCTGGTCGGCGGGGGCGGGCAGCTTTGGGCGGCCTTCTCGGTGCCGCAAGACGATCATCGGATATGGCACGGCATCGTCGGCCTCCTGTCTCTCGTCCTCGGCGTCATGCTGCTGGCAGACCCGCTCGCCGGGACGCTGTCCCTGACGCTTGTGGTCGGGTTCCTGTTCCTGCTGAACGGTGGCGGGCGCATGATCGTGGCGCTTCGGATCAGGGATACCAGGTACTACTGGCTTCTCCTGATTTCGGGCGGGCTGTCGGTGCTCATCGGGTTCCTCGTGCTTGCCAACATCGCCACGGCGGCGACCTGGCTTCTGGGGTTCCTCCTCGGCATCCAGCTTATCGCCGAGGGGGCAGTGCTTGTCGCGCTTGGCACGCTCGCGCGGCGAGGATGAGGTAGGACAACAGTCCTGAACAAGGCAGGCGGACGCCGGAATGCACTCCGACCATCACAAGGCAGTCGAGACAGCAGAGCAGTCGCTCAACCGCCTCGCGCTTGCCGCGACGGTGCATTGCCTGACGGGGTGCGGCATCGGCGAGGTGCTGGGCATGGTCATCGGCACGGCGCTGCATTGGGGCAGTCTCGCGCTTTCGCTGGTCCTTGCCGGTCTGGCGGCCTTCCCCGTCAATCGCTGGCTGATCCGGCGCGGCCGCGGGCACGCGGTCGTGCATTCCCATCATCACAATCATCATTGACCTGCGCGGGCCTCGGCGCGCGGCAGGCAGCAACCGGAGATCAAGATGGACAAGTTCACCACCCTGACCGGCATCGCGGCCCCCATGCCGCTGGTCAACATCGATACCGACATGATCATCCCCAAGCAGTTCCTGAAGACGATCAAGCGTTCGGGTCTCGGCAAGAACCTCTTCGACGAGATGCGCTTCACCCAGGACGGCAGGGAGATCCCGGATTTCGTGCTGAACCAGCCGGCCTGGCGCAAGGCGGAGATCATCGTCGCCGGCGACAACTTCGGCTGTGGCTCAAGCCGCGAGCACGCGCCCTGGGCGCTGCTCGACTTCGGCATCCGCTGCGTGATCTCCACGAGCTTCGCCGACATCTTCTACAACAACTGCTTCAAGAACGGCATCCTGCCGATCGTGATGCCGCAGCGGGTCGTGGAGGTGCTCATGGAGGACGCCAGGAAGGGCGCGAACGCGCGGATGACGGTGGATCTGGCGGCGCAGACCGTCACCACCTCCGACGGCCAGAGCTTCAGCTTCGAGATCGACCCCTTCCGCAAGCACTGTCTCCTGAACGGACTCGATGACATCGGCCTGACGCTGGAGAAGGTTTCGGCCATCGACACATTCGAGACGGGCGCCGCACAAAGCCGCCCTTGGGTCTGAAAACCCTTGCGATACAACATCTTGGGCCACCCCTCGGGGTGGCCTTTTTGTTGCGCGAAGATCGGCGGAAAATTGCTCATGAAATGATGCAAAGCCGCACCACTTCTTCCACGAAAAGGCCAAATTGCAGCGGTTACTGTTAACGAAACGTTGATGGGGAGCCGGAATTGGGCAAAATTGGGGCAACAATGAGGCAGTTCGCCACAATCGGCGGACCCAAGTTGGCCAGATGCGCCCGGCTATGCACCGGTACCGGCCAGTTTGAGGGTGTGGGGCAGTGATTTCTCAACTCACAGGGGCGCTCGTGCGCGCTTTGCTGGTGATGGTGCTGATTGCGACCCCGTCGCTGCTTCTGCCCCATGTGCCCGCCGACACGACCCAGATCGTGGCGCTGGTCGCGCTCTTCGCGGCAGCGCTGACCTTCTTCGAATATGCCTCGACCTACCCCGGGCTCGTCGAGTTCCGCGACGCGCCACCCTTCAACCGGCTGCGCTTCCTGTCGCTGTTCGGCACCGTGCTGATCCTGTCCACGATCGTGCGTGGCCAGACCGAACCGACCACACTCACCATCTTCATCGAGGCGCTCGGCAACAAGCTCGGCGAGGTCATCGACGTGCCCTACAGCCCGGTGCGCCTGGTCGTCCTGATGCTGCCCGAGGACATGAGCCTGCGCCATCTGGTCCTGGTGCGGACCTCGGCGGGCATCTCCTACATGATCTCGCTCATCACCCTGATCCTCTTCGTCGTGACGATGCGGGTGATCGGCTGGCCGAGCCGGATCGGTTCGTTCAACGTCTGGATCAACCTTCCCACCTTCGATCCGACGACGGGCGGCGACGTGGTTGACCGCCTGAGCCGCGACGCCCGGTTCAACATCGCGCTGGGCTTCCTCCTGCCCTTCCTCATTCCCGCTGCGGTCAAGCTTGCGGCGCTCGCCTTCTCGCCGGTGACGCTGGAAAGCCCGCAGACCCTGATCTGGACGATGACAGCATGGGCCTTCCTTCCCGCCTCCCTCTTCATGCGCGGCATCGCGATGGGGCGCATCGCCGGGATGATCGCCGAGAAGCGGCGGCAGAATCACTCGGCGGCCGAGGCGGAGCTGTTGCCGGCCTGATCCTCGCGGCGCTGGTTCCGGCCCAGGCCGCCGCCGAGACGCTGCGGGTGGCGACCTTCAACGCCGATCTTACCCGCGAGGGGCCGGGGCTCCTGCTGCGCGACATTCTCACCGCGAAGGATCCGCAGGTGGAGGCCGCGGCCGGGGTCATCGCCGCCGTCGCGCCCGACGTGATCCTGCTGACCGGCATCGATTACGACCTCGACGGGGCGGCGCTTGCCGCCTTCGCCGCGCGGATCGGCGCGGGCGGCGCCGAGTATCCGCATCGCCTCGCGCTGCGTCCGAACACCGGGCTTGCCACCGGGCTCGACCTCGACGGTGACGGGCGGCTGGGCGGGCCCGGCGACGCGCAGGGGTTCGGCCGCTTCGCCGGCGAGGGCGGCATGGCGGTGCTGTCGCGGCTGCCGCTCGGGCAGGGGGTGGACTATTCCGCCCTTCTCTGGCGCGACCTGCCGGGGAACCTGATGGAGGGTGCGGGCCTGCCGGAGGAGGTCGCGGCGGTGCAGCGGCTCTCCACCAGCGGGCACTGGGCGGTGCCGGTGGACCTGCCGGGGGGCGGGCAGATCACGCTCCTGGCCTGGCTCGCGACGCCCCCGGTCTTCGACGGGCCGGAGGACCGCAACGGACGGCGCAACCATGACGAGGCGGCCTTCTGGCTCCGGCTCCTCGACGGTGATCTGCCGTTCGCCGCGCCCGCCGCGCCTTTCGTCCTTCTGGGCGACGCCAACCTTGATCCCGTGGACGGGGAAGGCCGGGCCGAGGCGCTTCTGGCGCTCCTGGGCGATGCGCGCCTTCAGGACATGCGTCCCGAAAGTCCCGGCGCCGCGACGGCCGCCCGGGGCGGCGCCAACGCGCAGCAGACGGGGCCGGCGGCGCTCGACACCGCCGACTGGCCCGACGATCCGGGTCCGGGCAACATGCGTGTGGACTACGTCCTGCCCTCGGCGGGGCTGGCGGTGGAACGGGCCGGCGTCTGGTGGCCCGCACCCGGCCCGGCGGCGGATCAGGCCGCGGCCGCCTCCCGCCACCGGCTGGTCTTCGTCGACCTCCGCCTGCCCTGAACGTTCAGCGCCCGCCGAACCGGTCCATCGCCTTGCAGTGCAGTGCCGGATCGACATTGCCGCCCGAGGCGACGACGATCACCGCCTCGCCCGTCACCTCCCCGGGCCGGTAGAGCGCGGCGGCCAGGGCCACCGCGCCGCCCGGCTCCAGCACGATGTGCAGCCGGTCGAAGGCCGCGGCCATCGCCGCCAGCGCCTGATCGTCGCCGACCGCGATCCCCGGCCCGCACAGCCGCCTGAGGATCGGGAAGGTGATCTGTCCCGGCGAGGGCGTGACGATCGCATCGCAGATCGACCCGGTCATCCGCTCGTTCCGCTCGATCCTCCCCGAGGCGAGCGAGCGCGCCGTGTCGTCGAACCCCTCGGGCTCCACCGTGCGCGCCCGAAGCCCCGGCGCCTTCGTCTCGAGCGCCAGCGCGATGCCGGAGGTCAGCCCGCCGCCGCCGCAGGGCACCAGCACGTCACCCGCCGTCACCCCGGCCTCGGCCGCCTGTTCGGCGATCTCGAGCCCGGTCGTGCCCTGGCCGGCGATCACCAGCGGTTCGTCGAAGGGCTTGACCAGCGTCAGCCCCCGTTCCTCGGCGAGCGCCGCGCCGATCGCGTCGCGGTCGCCGGTGGCGCGGTCGTAAAGCACGACCTCGGCGCCAAGCGCGCGGGTGTTCTCGATCTTCACCCGCGGGGCGTCCGCAGGCATCAGGATCACCGAGGGCGCGCCATGCGCCCGCGCCGCATAGGCCACGCCCTGCGCGTGATTGCCCGAGGAGAAGGCGATCACGCCCTTTGCCCTGTCGGCGGGGGAAAGCGCCGACAGCGCCGACCAGCCGCCGCGCAGCTTGAACGAGCCGGTCGGCTGAAGGCATTCGGGCTTCACCAGCACCCGCCGCCCGGCGATCTCGTCGAGGAACGGCGAGGACAGGAGCGGCGTGCGCACCACATGGCCCCTGAGCCGTCCGGCGGCGGCCTCGATCATCTCGATGTTCATCGCATCCTCTCCAGCCAGGCGCGGATCGCGGCAAGGCTCTCGGCCTCGTCAAGGAAGGGAACATGCGCCCGGTCGGGCACATCGGCGAAGATCATGTCGGGGCGGCGGCGACGCATCTCGGCCGCCGTCGCCGCCGACAGGAGGTCGGAGTTGGCGCCGCGGACCAGCGCCAGCGGCAGGCCGGCGCAGGCGTCGTAGAGCGGCCAGAGATCGGCCGCCGGCCCCTCGAACGCGGCAAGGAAGCTGGTCCTGAGTTCGGGGTCATAGCGGATGTGCAGGCCGGTGTCGGTCGGCGTGTAAAGCCGCTCGGCGAAGGCGCGCCAGCGCGCCTCCGGCAGGTTCGTGAATCCGGGCATGGTGCGGGGCAGCTTCGCCACAAGGTCGTCCATCGTCTTCGCCGCCGGATTGCGGCCGACGTAGTCGAAGATCTTCTCCAGCCCGCCGCGCTCCAGCACCGGGCCGACATCGTTGAGGCAGATGCCCAGCAGCCGGTCCCGGGCGGTCGCCGCCAGCATCATGGCGATGAGCCCGCCGCGCGAGGTGCCGATGACGGCCGCCTGTTCCAGCTCCAGATGGTCGAGAAGCTCCAGCGCATCCTTCGCCTCGCGGGGCACGGTATAGGTCGCGGCCCCGGTCCATTCCGACCCGCCGCGGCCGCGATAGTCGGCGCGGATCAGCCGCAGGTCGGGCAGATGCGGCGCGAGGAAGTCGAAGTCCGTGGAGGACCGGGTCAGGCCGGCAAGGCAGAGCACGGGCAACCCCTCGCCCTCGTCGCGATAGGCAAGGCGGGTGCCGTCCGAGGCGGTGAAATGCAGCAGCGTCATGGTCGTGCAAGGTCCGGGATCGGGGTGAGGTCGGGAACGACATGGTGCGGCCGGGCGGGCAGCCGGTCAACCGGAAGGCGCGCGCGGTTCACCCAGGCGGTGCGGAAGCCGAAGGCGGCAGCGCCTGCCGCGTCCCAGCCGTTCGCGGAGACGAACAGCACCGCGTCGCGCGCCGGGCCGAAACGCTCCGTCACAAGACCGTAGACCCGTGGGTCGGGCTTGAAGACACCCGCGCCTTCGACCGACAGCACCTCCTCGAGAAGCCCGCCGATCCCGGCCGAGCGGACGGCGGCCGCGAGCATGTCGGGCGATCCGTTCGAGAGGACCGCGGTGGCCAGCCCCCGGCGCTTCAGCGCCGCCAGCACCCCGGGCACCTCGGCATAGGCCGGTAGGTCGCGGTAAAGCGCAAGAAGCCTGTCGCGCAGTGCGGCATCGTCGAGTCCCGCCGCCTCCAGCGCCCAGTCGAGCGCATCCGCGGTCACGGTCCAGAAATCGGCGTGCCGTCCCATCACCGTCCGGAGCCAGGAATATTCAAGCTGCTTGCGCCGCCAATCCTCGGCGAGCCTCGGCCAGAGGGTGGCCAGCGCCCCGCGCCCCGGCTCGGCCGCGGCGGCGCGCGCCGCCGCCGTCACGTCAAAGAGCGTGCCGTAGGCATCGAAGATGCAGGTGGTGATGGTCATGCGCCCTCCGGCGACAGACTGGCGCGGGAGGGCGGCAGCGGCAAGGGCCGAATCGCGCCCCGGCCCCGTGCTGGCCTTCGGCGCGGAACGCGGGCAGTCTGGGGTGGTGCCGCCACGCAGCCGGACCGCGTCAGAGGAGCCTGCCATGACCGCCCCGTCCCCCGTCGAGCGCCTGAAGGAGGCGATCCGCACCCTGGAGGCCGAGCTTGACGCCGAGCTTGCCGAACGCCGCGCGGCGCTCCGATACCACATCGAACGCGGGCGGGTGATCTTCGACCGCGAGGTTCTGGCCCGCCATCGTGCAAGGCGTGTGCGGCTGAGGGAATTCCTCGCCGCCGCGCGGCCGATGGTGATCCTCACCGCGCCGGTGATCTATGCCCTGATCGTGCCCTTCGCGATCCTCGATCTCTGCGTGACGCTCTACCAGGCGATCTGCTTTCCGGTCTACGGCATCGCCCGGGTGCACCGGCGCGACCATATCGTCATCGACCGTCAGCACCTCGCCTATCTCAACGGGTTGCAGAAGCTGAACTGCGTCTACTGCGGCTATGCCAACGGGCTGACGTCCTATGTCCGCGAGGTCGCCGCGCGGACCGAGCAGTACTGGTGCCCGATCAAGCATGCCCGGCGCACCGCCGGGCCGCACGACCACTATGCCGGTTTCCTCGACTATGGCGATGCGGACGGGTTCCGCGCCGAGTCCGAGGCGCTTCGCGAAGAGCTGCGCCGCCTCAGAGATTCTCTGCCTGCGGCATCCCGAGCACATGATAGCCGCCGTCCACCCGGATGATCTCTCCGGTGGTGCAGGCGCCGTAGTCCGACAGCAGATAGACCGCGGTGCCGCCGATCGCCTCCAGCGTCGCGTTGGCGCGCAGGGGGGCATTGGTCTCGGTGTGCCGGAAGGTCGCCCGGGCGCCGCCGATCGCGGCGCCGGCGAGCGTCTTCATCGGGCCCGGAGAGATCGCGTTGACCCGGATCTTCTGCGGCCCGAGGTCATTGGCGAGGTAGCGCGTGGCGCTTTCCAGCGCCGCCTTGGCGACGCCCATCACGTTGTAGTTGGGCGTCACCCGGTTCGACCCGGCATAGGTCAGCGTCACCAGGCTGCCGCCCCCGGGCATCAGCTCCGCCGCCCGGCGGGCGACATCGATGAAGGAGTAGCAGGAGATCGCCAGCGAGTTGCAGAAGTTGTCGCGGCTGGTGTTGATGAACCGGCCGGTCAGCTCGGCCTTGTCGGAATAGGCGATGGCGTGGACGAGGAAGTCCATCCTGCCCCAGCGGTCGCCGATCGCGGCGAAGCAGGCCGAAAGGCTCGCATCGTCGGTGACATCGACATCGAGCAGGAAATCCGACCCGACCGAGGCCGCGAGCGGCGCGACGCGCCTGCCGAAAGCCTCGCCCTGGTAGGAGAAGGCAAGCTCCGCACCCTCGGCGGCAAGTGCGGCGGCGATCCCCCAGGCGATGGAGCGGTCGTTGGCCACCCCCATCACCAGCCCGCGCTTGCCTTTCATCAGACCGGCCATCGGCGCCTCAACCGTGATATCTGCTCATCACGAGCGTTGCATTGGTTCCGCCGAAGCCGAAGCTGTTCGACAGGACGGAATCGAGGTTCACGCCCTCGCGGTATTCGGTGGCGATTTCCTCCGGCTTCAGTTCCGGATCGAGCTGGGTGACGTTGGCCGAGGCGGTGATGAAATTGCCGTTCAGCATCAAGAGCGAATAGATCGCCTCGTGGACGCCGGTCGCGCCCAGCGAATGCCCGGTCAGCGACTTGGTCGAGGAGATCGGCGGCACGTTGCCCTCGCCGAAGACCCGGCGCACCGCCTTCACCTCGGTCACGTCGCCGGCGGGGGTGGAGGTGCCGTGGGCGTTGATGTAGTCGATCCGGCGGTCCTTCGGCAGGGTCGAGAGCGCGAGCCGCATCGACCGTTCGCCACCCTCGCCGGACGGCGCCACCATGTCGTGGCCGTCCGAGGTGGCGCCATAACCCGTCACCTCGGCGTAGATCTTCGCGCCGCGCGCCCTGGCGTGCTCCAGCTCCTCCAGCACCACCACGCCACCGCCGCCGGCGATGACGAAGCCGTCGCGCGTGGCGTCGAAGGCGCGGCTCGCGGTCTGGGGCGTGTCGTTGTATTTCGACGACATTGCCCCCATCGCATCGAAGAGGCAGGAAAGCGTCCAGTCCAGCTCCTCGCCGCCGCCGGCGAAGACGATGTCCTGCTTGCCCATCTGGATCAGCTCGGTGCTGTTGCCGATGCAATGCGCCGAGGTCGAGCACGCCGAGGTGATCGAATAGTTGACGCCCTTGATCCGGAACGGCGTGGCAAGGCAGGCGGAGTTCGTCGACGACATGCAGCGGGTGACCATGAACGGCCCCATCCGTTTCGGGCTGCCTTTCTCGATCACCGTCTGGTGCGCCTGGAAGAAGTTCGAGGTCGAGGGCCCGCCCGATCCCACCACCAGGCCCGTGCGTTCGTTCGAGACGTCCGAGGGATCGAGCCCGCTGTCGGCGATGGCCTGTTCCATCGCGAGGAAGTTGTAGGCCGCGCCCGGCCCCATGAAGCGCAGGTTACGCTTGTCGATGTGATCCTCGAGCACGATCTGCGGCATCCCGTGGACCTGGCTGCGGAAGCCATGCTCGGCGTATTCCGGCGCGAAGACGATACCCGAGCGTCCGGCGCGAAGGCTGGTCTCGACCTCGGCCGCGCTGTTGCCGATGGGCGAGATGATCCCGATCCCGGTGATGACGACACGGCGCATGGGCGCACTCCTTCTGTCCTGAGGTCAGTTCGCCGAAAGCGCGACCTTCATGTCCTTCACGAGATAGATCGTTTCGCCGTCCGCTTCCACCCGGCCGTCCGCCACCCCCATCGTCAGGCGGCGGGTCTGCACGGCCTTGGTGAAATCGACATGGTAGGTCAGCATCCTGCGGTCGGGCCGCACCATGCCGGTCAGCTTCACCTCGCCGACGCCCAGCGCATAGCCGCGCCCCTGCCAGCCGCGCCAGCCGAGGTTGAAGCCGGTGAGCTGCCAGAGCCCGTCGAGCCCGAGGCAGCCGGGCATGATCGGGTTGCCGGGAAAGTGGCATTCGAAGAACCAGAGGTCCGGGCGGATGTCGAATTCGGCGACGACATGGCCCTTGCCATGCTCGCCGCGATCTTCCGAGATGTCGGTGATCCGGTCCATCATCAGCATGGGCGGCGCGGGCAGCTGGGCATTGCCGGGCCCGAAAAGCTCCCCCCTCGCGCATCTGAGGAGATCTTCCTTCTCGAACCGCGTCGGAAAACTCGTCATCCACCCATCCTCTGAAGGCTGTTGTCCAGGTTCGTCTATCATCTGTCTTGGTTCGTCTACCATCCGGCTCTGCCTCAGGGCAAGGGCGCCGCCCTGAACCGCCCGGTGCCGCGAAACGGATTGAATTTCCGGGCGCGGGCGGTCAATATGCCTGACCTTGAGCGGCAGAGAGGTCGTCGGAGTGACGGAAGCGGCAGCGTTGGCTTCGGTGGAACACGTCGGTGCGGCACGCGGCGCGCGCTGGCTGATGGGCGCGGGCCTCAGGCCCACGCGCCAGCGGCTGGTGCTTGCGACGCTTCTCGTCGGCGACGGCAAGGACCGGCACGTCACCGCCGAAAGCCTCCACGCCGCCGCCAGCGCGGCCGGGGAACCGGTGTCGCTTGCCACCGTGTACAACACGCTCCGCGCCTTCTGCGAGGCCGGGCTGATCAACGAGATTTCGGTCGACGGCAGCCGCAGCTACTTCGACACGCGGCTTGACGATCACCCGCATTTCTTCTGGGAGGAGGAAGGGCGGCTCGTCGATGCGCCGGCGGCCGATCTGGAGATCGCCCGGCTGCCACAACTGCCCGAGGGCGCGGAGCTTCAGCGCGTCGACGTGGTGATCCGGCTCCGGCGCGGCTGAGCGCGGGCCGGTCCACCGCGCGCGCCCCTTTCCTGATGTCAGTCCCTTTCATTCGACGCCGCCCGCCGGCGGATGACCGCCTGCGCCGCCCGGCCCTCGGCGTCTTTCCGGAACATCCGACACGGCGCGGAGTTGTTCTGCGGAGTGCCCGCACCGGTATCGCCGCCAGCGACCGCGGCGGGCGCTGAACGGAACCGAACAGGAGATGAGCCATGTTCAGATCGCTTGCCGCGGCCGGGGTGGCCGCCGTCTTTGTCACCTCCGGCGCCGCATCGGCGCCGGACTCGGCCGCCACCACCGACCTCAACCTTCGCAGCGGCCCCGGCCCCAACTATGCCGTGGCCGGGGTCATCCCCGCCGGCACCGCGGTCGATGTCGCCGGCTGCCTCGAGGCGGCGAACTGGTGCCAGGTCGTCTACAACGGCCAGACCGGCTGGTCCTATGGTGACTAACTCACCACGACGGTCGGGTCCGAGCCGGTCTATCTGACGGTCGAGCGGGCCCGGACGCAGGTCAAGACCATCGTGCACGAGGACACCGGCGAACAGTCCGCAGCCATCGTGGGCTCGATGGGCGCCGTTGCCGGCGCGCTGATCGCGGGGCCCGGGGGCGCCGCCGTCGGCGCCGTGACCGGTGCCGTGACCGGTGCCGCCGCCGGCGGCATGGCCGATCCCGGCGAGACCGTGACGACCTATGTCACCGAGAATCCCGTCGACTACGTCTTCCTCGACGGCGAGGTGGTGGCCGGGGCCGGCGTGCCCGAGGCGGTAGTGCTCTATCCGGTGCCGGACACCCGATACACCTATGCCTACATCAACGGCGTGCCGGTGGTGATCAACCCGGTCGACCGGCGGGTGGTGCAGATCGTCCGCTGATCGTCACTGCGTGGTGTTGCGCCGATCGGAAACGCCCCCGGCCGATGGCGGCCGGGGGCGCGTTGGCGTGGAAATTCACGCCGGTTCAGGCCCTGGCGGACGGGATCCGCCCGCCGGACTCAGCCGACAGACTCACCCGGCAGGCTCAAATGCCGTCCCGTCGAAAAGGCCTGCCTGAAACGCCCACCAGGATCGGGCAGGCCTCCGCCCCGAGCATCCTGTCGACATCGGCCCGCGTCAGGCCGATGTCGCCGAGCAGCCGGTCGTCGAGCCGACCGAGACCGCGAAGCGACCTCGCCATGCCGCGCCGCTTGCGGCGCGCCTCGATCCGGTCGCGAAGCGCCTCGAGAACCCTGGCGCCGCGGCTTTTCGGCCTGGAGGGGAACAGAAATGTTTCGGTCATCATCTTGCATGTCTCCTGAAAATGTCTGTCGCACGAAAGGTTGCCGGCCCGGGAAAATGCCAGGGGGCCGGGTCGTCATCCGCCAAGGGCGCCGGTCGGGCCGGGAACCCTCTGCCGGGCGGGTCACTCACGGAACTTCAAGACGGTGTTCCGCTCGGCAACAAGATCGTTACTGGAATGGGGAGTGTTGTAACTTTCTTTTCAGGGCCTGTCGGTTGCATCGGCTGGCATGCCGTTGCGTCATCATGCATTCCGGTGCAAATTGTTGCAGGGAAGACGGTCGCCGGCCAGCGCCGGCCATGCGCGCGGAACACCATGTCACCCGGAACCACCGGCCGGTTCGGCGAGCGGCTGAACCTCGCCCTGAAGACGGTCAACCTGTCGCCCGCCGCCCTCGGCGCCGCGGTCGGCGTCGACAAGTCGGTGGTGTCGCGCTGGCTTGCGGGCAAGGTCCGGCCCAGCGGGCACAACCTGACCCGGATCGCCATCGAGATCGCCCGGCACCGGCCCGGCTTCACCACCCTTGCCTTCGACGGTCCGGACGAGGCCTTCGTCCAGGCGCTCAACCTCGCCGTGCCGCTGGCCGCGCCGCTCGCCGCCGCTGCGCCCGACACCTCCGCGCTGCCGGTTCCCTATGGTCTCGTGAACACCTCGCGCAACGAGGTGCTGCGGCGGGGCGACGAATACTTCGGCCATTATGACGCCTATTACTGGTCCTTCACCCAGCCCGGGCGGATCGCGCGGCTCGCCGTGCTGCTCAGGCCCGCGCTCGGACTGATCGAGATGCGCTATGGCGCCCGCGGGTTCGAGTTCCGGGGCTGGGCGCTTCTCCTGCAGAACCGCCTCTATGTGCAGCTTGCCGAGATGCGGCACGATGCGATGCTCTACATGGTCACGAACGCGGGCCAGCAGCCGCAGGCCCGGCTGATCAGCGGCATCATCCTCGGGCCGAGCGACGGCAACCTGATGCCCACTGCCTCCGGCCTTGTCCTCGCCCGGGCGGGCGGTATTTCGGGCCGGCCCGAGGCCGACGACCGCGATTTCGAGATGCGCGCCGACGGCGATCCCTTCGCCGGCGGCGCCGAGGCGCCCGACGATGTCCGGGCACTTCTGGACCGGATGCAGCCCGGCGGCGGCGGCAGCGGCCGGTGGCTTTTCCGCGTTCCCTACGCCGACGCCGGCACCACCCCCTGACGGCCCGGCGCCGGCCGGGTCAGCCCCCGGGGCCAGACCACGGTATCAGAACCACTGGCCGGGCTCCATCAGCCCCAGATCCATCAGCTGCTGCGAGGTCCAGTCGAACCGGGCCGAGCCATGCCAGGTGAAGCCCGGGATCGCGAAGGTCGACCCGGGGTTCGACTTCAGCGCCTTCGCGGTGCGGAACGAGGCGATGGCGGCGGTGAGGTTGTGGTGCCAGGGGCAGGCATAGGTGTTGTATTCCTCGACGCTGAAGGTGTGGTCGTCCCTGAGCCTCAGCCCCTTCGCCGCGCGGAAGATCGCGATCCGGTCGATCCGCCGCCGCGCCGGCGGCACGTGCTCCTCGAACCGCCAGCGCAGGCCGCCGAAGAAACCGAGCTGCCGTTCCCTCGGGTGCCCGGTCTCGGGGTCGGGCCGGGCAAGCGCGTAATAGCCCGACCTGTCCAGCATCGCGTCTTGCAGACTCACCGCATCGGGATGCCGGCCGAGGTCGGCGGCATAGAGATCGACGACATAGGCAAGCATCGCGTCGCGCCGCTCCTCGGCGTGAAAGGCGAGCATCTCGCCCACGCTGCGGGTCTCGCAGAACGGGAAGAACAGGTATTCGGCGTTGTAGCAGTAATAGAGCCAGGTGCCGGCGGGGGCCGCCGCGGCCACGGCGTTGACGGCGGCGGGCACGGCGCCGGGGGCCAGCGTGTCGCACACCACCCAGTGCGCCGCCGCCGCGACCTCGGGCGGCGGGGCGATCTCGGCCGGGTGCAGCACGACGATCTCGCGAAAGCCGATCGTCGCATGATGGGTCACGGTGGAGGCGATCTCCACCCTGTCCTCGACGAAGACGAGCGCGACCGGCCCCCGGGCGAGCACGCCCGCGCCTTCGGCAAGAAAGGCCCTGAGCGAGGCGAATGTCATCCGGCTTTCCTGCCCCCCGCGCTGCTTCCCGATCCCCGGGCGGGTTCGCGGCGGATCTGAACCGCCGCCCCGCCTGCCGGCCGGTTTCGATGCGAGCAGAGTAGACCACGCCGCGCGTCCGTCCGCCATAGGCGGCGGCCGTTCCCGGGGCTGCCGCTCCGGCGCCGCGTGCCTTGCGCGGCGGCGCCCGGGATCACGCCCGCACGAGCTTCTCGTATTCGCCGGCGACCCGCTGGGTCAGCGCGCCCACCTCGAACGTGTAGCTGCCGATCTGGCCCACCGGCGTCACCTCGGCCGCCGTGCCGGTCAGCCAGCACTGCTCGAAGCCTTCAAGCTCCTCGGGCAGGATGTGGCGTTCGTGCACCTTCACCTGCATGTCCTTCAGCATCTGGATGACCGTCTGGCGGGTGATCCCGTTCAGGAAGCAGTCGGCCTTGGGCGTGTGCACCTCGCCGTTCTTGACGAAGAAGATGTTGGCGCCGGTGGCCTCGGCGACATAGCCGCGGTAGTCGAACATCATCGCGTCGGAACAGCCCTTCGCCTCGGCGGCGTGCTTGGACATGGTGCAGATCATGTAGAGCCCTGCCGCCTTGGCCTCCGACGGGATCGTCTCGGGCGAGGGCCGCTTCCATTTCGAGATGTCGAGCTTGGCGCCGCGGGTCTTGGCGTCGCCGTAGTAGTTGCCCCATTCCCAGCCGGCCACGGCGACGCGGATCGGGTTGCGGCGGGCAGAGACGCCCATGTCCTCGCCGGCGCCGCGCCAGGCGAGCGCGCGGACATAGGCGTTGGTCCAGCCGTTCGCCTTCAGCATCGCTTCCTTGGCGGCGTCGATCTCCTCGGCCGAATAGGGCAGCTCCATGTCGAGAAGCTCGGCCGACCGGCGCAGCCGCAGCGAGTGCTCGTGGCCCTTGAAGATCCGGCCCTCGTAGCAGCGCTCGCCCTCGAACACGGCCGAGGCATAGTGGAGCGCGTGGGTCAGGATGTGGACCTTCGCGTCGCGCCAGTCCACGAGCTTCCCGTCCATCCAGATCTTGCCGTCGCGATCGTCGTAGGCCCCAGCCATCTCATCCTCCTCGGGTGCAGCCGTTTGCATATGTTGCGCAACTTAGGTCCGGATCGGACATAATGTTGCGTGAAATCGCGCATTCGCTAGCAGTTGAGTCTTGGAAAGTCAACATGGCTGACATAAAATCCCCTGGCGCGACGAGGCGGAGGGTAAAGGCGCATGATGGCGGGCAGTGCGGGACCGCAGGGGGGCGAAAGCCTCCTTTTCCTCACCGACGAACAGCTTCGCAAGGGGATCGAGGCGATGTTCTTCGCCTATCGCGCCTTCACGGCCGACCCCGACCGGATTCTCGAGAATTACGATTACGGCCGCGCCCACCACCGCGCGATCCACTTCATCCACCGCCAGCCCGGCCTGACGGTGAATGCGCTTCTCGGCATGCTCGGGGTGACGAAGCAGTCGCTCAACCGGGTGCTGCGGACGCTGGTCGACGACGGGCTGGTCGAGGCGCGCATCGGGCGGCGCGACAAGCGCGAACGCAACCTCTTCCTGACCGGGAAGGGGGCGGACCTGGAACGCGACCTGTCCGACGCGCAGCGCGCCCGGATGCGCGCGGCCTATCGTGCGGCCGGGCCGGTGGCGGTCGCGGGCTTCCGCCAGGTGCTCGAGGCGATGATGGACCCCGACATCCGCCGCCAGTACCAGTCGATCAAGGACGGCGCCTTCAGGGACGGGGCGGCATGAACGGGCTGCCCGACATCCATCTGCTGATTGTCGACGATGACGAACGCATCCGGTCGCTCTTGCAGAAATTCCTGTGGCGGCAGGGCTTCTGGGTGACGGCGGCGCGCGACGGCGCCCATGCGCGGCGGCTGCTCGACGGGCTCGAATTCGATCTCATCGTGATGGACGTGATGATGCCGGGCGAAGACGGCATCAGCCTGACCCGCGACCTTCGCAGCAGGATGGCGACGCCGATCCTGCTCCTGACCGCGCGGGGCGAAACCGCCGACCGCATCGCCGGGCTCGAGGCCGGGGCCGACGACTACCTCGCCAAGCCCTTCGAGCCCAAGGAGCTTCTGCTGCGCATCAACGCCATCCTCAGGCGAACGCCGGTGAAGGTCGAGCCGAAGCTGCCCAAGGTCATCACGCTCGGCGAGGTGCGCTATGACGTCGACCGGGGCGAGATGTGGCGCGGCCACGATCTGGTGCGCCTCACTGCGACCGAGGCCGCGCTGATGCGCATCTTCGCCGCCCGACCCGGAGAGCCGGTCACCCGGACCCAGCTTGTCGAGGATCTGAACCGTGGCAGCGGGCGCGGCGACGCCGGCCAGACCCAGGAACGCGCGGTCGACGTGCAGATCACGCGGCTCAGGCGCAAGTTCGAAACCGATCCGAAGCAGCCGCGCTATCTCCAGACCGTGCGCGGCGCGGGCTACATGCTGGCGCCGGACTGATCCGGCGCGCGGGTTCGCCCCCGGGGGCCCTTGCCACCGCACGCGCCGGCGCTAAGGTCCGGGCATGGCCACGCTTCTCGTCACCCGTCCCGCAGCCCTCGCCCACGTCACCCCGCCCGGCCACCCCGAACGGCCGGAGCGTCTGGCGGCGATCGCGGCGGCTCTCGCCGCGCCCCGCTTCGCCGCGCTCGACCGGCGGGAGGCGCCGCTGGCCGCCGAGGCGGAGGTGCTGCGCTGTCACGCCGCGGGATACCTCGCCGCGGTGAAGGCGGCCCGGCCCGAAGGCGACGACCTGGTCCAGCTCGACCCCGACACCTGGATGTCGGCGGGCTCCTTCGAGGCCGCGCTCCGGGCGATCGGCGGGGTGGAGATGGCGCTGGACGCGGTGCTGTCCGGCGCTGCCGCCAATGCCTTCGTGGCGATGCGCCCGCCCGGCCACCATGCGGAAACCGCCCGCTCGATGGGCTTCTGCCTGTTCGGCACCGTCGCCATCGCGGCGAAATACGCGCTCGACCGCCACGGGCTCGCGCGCGTCGCCGTGCTCGACTTCGACGTGCACCACGGCCACGGCACGCAGGATCTTCTCTGGGACGATCCGCGCGCGATCTTCGTCTCGTCGCACCAGTTCCCGCTCTGGCCCGGCACCGGCGCGGCGGATGAAGCGGGGGCGCACGGCCAGATCGTCAACCTGCCGCTGCCGCCCGGTTCCGGCGGCGCCGAGATGCGGGCGGCCTGGGAACCGGCGCTCGCCCGCGTCGCCGCCTTCCGGCCCGACCTCATCCTCGTCTCGGCGGGCTTCGACGCGCACCGCGACGACCCGCTCGCCGGACTGGGCTGGACCGAGGCCGACTATACCTGGATCACCGGCGCGATCTGCGACGTGGCCGATGCGGTCTGCGGCGGCCGGGTGGTTTCCGCCCTCGAAGGCGGCTATGATCTTTCCGCGCTCGCGGCCTCGGTCGCGGCGCATCTGGACGTGCTGATGGAGCGGGGCGCATGAGCGATCTGACCGGGATGAGCTTCGAGGAAGCGATGAAGAAGCTGGAAGCGGTCGTGCGCGATCTCGAATCCGGCAACGTGGAGCTGGAGAAGTCGATCGCGCTCTATGAGGAGGGCGCGCGGCTCAAGGCGCATTGCGAGAAGAAGCTGAAGGAAGCCGAGGAGAAGGTGGCAAAGATCACCCTCGGCCCCGATGGCACGCCGACCGGCACGGTTCCCGTCGAAGGTCTTTAGTGTTCGCCGAACGGTTGCAGGCGGCGCAGCGGGGCGTCGAGGCCGCGCTGGATGCCGCGCTCGCCGCCCGTGCCGACGTGCCCGTCGTCCATGCCATGCGCTACGCGGTGCAGGGTGGCAAGCGGCTCCGCGCCTTTCTCGTGCTGGAAAGCGCCGCGCTCCACGGCATTCCCGCAGACCGCGCCATGCCCGCGGCGGCGGCGGTCGAGGCGCTTCATGCCTATTCGCTGGTCCATGACGACCTGCCCTCGATGGACGACGACGATCTTCGCCGCGGCCTGCCCACCGTCCATGTGCGCTGGGACGAGGCGACGGCGATCCTCGCCGGCGACGCGCTCCAGACCCTTGCCTTCGAGCTCTGCTGCGACCCCGTTCTAGGCCGGAACAGGGTCGAACTGGTCGCCGCCCTTGCCCGCGCTTCCGGCGCCGAGGGCATGGTGCTGGGCCAGGCGTTCGACATCGCCGCCGAAACCGCCGCCCGGCCGCTGACGCTTGACGAGATCACTGCGCTCCAAGAGGCCAAGACCGGTGCGCTGATCGGCTTTGCCGCCACCGCCGGCGCGCTTCTTGCCGGCGCCGATCCGGCGCCGCTCGCGGCCTATGCCAAGGCCCTCGGCCTCGCCTTCCAGATCGCCGACGACGTGCTGGACGTGGAGGGCGACGCCACCAAGGCGGGCAAGAAGCTCGGCAAGGATGCCGCCGCGGGAAAGGCCACCTTCGTTTCGCTTCTCGGGCTCGGGGCCGCGAAACGACGCGCCCGGGCGCTGGTAGAGGAGGCGGAGGCCGCGCTTTTGCCCTATGGTGGTGCAGCGGAAACCTTGAGACAGGCCGCGCGTTTCGTTATTGCCCGCGAAAGCTGAGCGAACCGCCCGGGGAGGGCGCATGACCGACCGACCCATCACTC
This sequence comes from Albidovulum sp., assembly GCA_030837785.1. Taxonomy (GTDB): domain Bacteria; phylum Pseudomonadota; class Alphaproteobacteria; order Rhodobacterales; family Rhodobacteraceae; genus Albidovulum. The sequence goes on along the minus strand of JAUQYA010000069.1, from coordinate 9,999 downwards.
CCACGCTCGACCGCGTGAAGACCCCCGCCGACATGAAGGCGCTCTCCGACCGCGAGCTGCGGATGCTCGCCGACGAGCTTCGGGCCGAGACGATCAGCGCGGTGTCGGTGACCGGCGGCCACCTCGGCGCCGGGCTCGGCGTGGTGGAACTCACGGTCGCGCTCCATGCCGTCTTCGACGCGCCGCGCGACAAGATCATCTGGGATGTCGGCCACCAGTGCTACCCGCACAAGATCCTCACCGGCCGGCGCGACCGGATCCGGACGCTGCGCCAGAAGGGCGGTCTTTCGGGCTTCACCAAGCGGTCGGAAAGCCCCTATGACCCGTTCGGCGCGGCGCATTCCTCCACCTCGATCTCGGCGGCGCTGGGCTTTGCCGCCGCGCGCGACCTCGGCGGCGAGGCCGGCGACGCGGTGGCGGTGATCGGCGACGGCGCGATGAGCGCGGGCATGGCCTTCGAGGCGCTCAACAACGCCGGCCATCTCGGCAAACGGCTCTTCGTCATCCTCAACGACAACGAGATGTCGATCGCGCCGCCGGTCGGCGCCCTTTCCGCCTATCTCTCGCGGCTCTATGCCGGCGCCCCCTACCAGGATCTGAAGGCCGCCGCCAAGGGCGCGATCAGCCTCTTGCCGCCGCCTTTCCAGGAAGGCGCGCGGCGGGCGAAGGAAATCCTCAAGGGCATGGCGGTGGGCGGCACGCTCTTCGAGGAACTGGGCTTCACCTATGTCGGCCCGATCGACGGCCACGACCTCGAACAGCTCCTTCCGGTCCTGCGCACCGCCAGGGCGCGGGCGACCGGGCCGACGCTGATCCATGTGCTGACGAAGAAGGGCAAGGGCTTCGCCCCGGCCGAACGCGCCGCCGACCGCGGCCACGCCACCGGCAAGTTCGACCCCGTCACCGGCGAACAGAAGAAGGCGCCCTCGAATGCCCCCGCCTATACCAGGGTCTTCGCCGAAAGCCTGATCCGCGAGGCCGCAGCGGACGACAGGATCGTCGCCGTCACCGCCGCGATGCCCGACGGCACCGGGCTCAACCTCTTTGCCGAACGCTTTCCCCGCCGCTGTTTCGACGTCGGCATCGCCGAACAGCACGCCGTGACCTTCTCGGCCGGGCTGGCGGCGGGGGGGATGAAGCCGTTCTGCGCGCTCTATTCCACCTTCCTGCAACGCGGCTACGACCAGGTGGTGCACGACGTGGCAATCCAGCGGCTGCCGGTCCGCTTCGCGATCGACCGCGCCGGCCTTGTCGGCGCTGACGGCGCCACCCATGCCGGTGCCTTCGACGTGGCCTTCCTCGCCAACCTGCCCGACATGGTGGTGATGGCTGCGGCCGACGAGGCCGAACTGGTGCACATGGTCGCCACCGCCGCCGCACTCGATGACAGGCCCTCGGCCTTCCGCTATCCGCGCGGCGAGGGCGCGGGCGTCGACATGCCCGAACGCGGCCGCCCGCTCGAGATCGGCCGCGGCCGGATCGTCGCCGAGGGCGGGCGGGTGGCGATCCTCTCCTTCGGGACGCGGCTTGCCGAGGTCTTGCGCGCGCGCGAGGCGCTCGGCGCCCGCGGCCTCGCCCCCACCGTCGCCGACGCCCGCTTCGCCAAGCCGCTCGACCGTGACCTGATCCTCTCGCTCGCCCGCCACCACGAGGCGCTGATCACCGTCGAGGAAGGCGCGATCGGCGGCTTCGGCAGCCACGTCGCCCAGCTTCTCGCCGAGGCGGGCATCTTCGACCGCGGGTTGAAGTTCCGCTCGATGGTGCTGCCCGACAGCTTCATCGACCAGGCAAGCCCCGAGGACATGTATGCCACCGCCGGGATGAACGCGCCGCAGATCGAGGCGAAGGTGCTCGAGGTGCTGGGGGTGGCGCGGCTCGGCGAACGGCGCGCCTGAAGGACCGCCCGTCCGCCCGCCACCGGCATCAATCCCGATAGAAGGCGTAGATCTTCCGGGTCTGCTTGGTCAGCACCCATTCTCCCTTCCAGCCCCTCGGCAGGATGAGCGCATCGCCCGGCCCCAGATGCTCGACACGCCCGTCAGCATGCCGCATCTCCACGGCGCCGGAAAGCAGATGGCAGAACTCGGCCGCCTGGCTGCGGTCGGCGGTGAAGCGTCCGGGCGTGCATTCCCAGACCCCGATCTCCAGCCGCCCGTCGGGCGAGGACCACAGCGTTTGCGCGGCCTCTTGCTGATTGCCCTCGACCGAGGTCGGCTTGGGCTCGAAGGTCCCGAGCGCGATGTCGGCAAGACCGAGAAATGTGGACAGGTCGATCACGGCAATTCCCCTCAGCGGCCGGTCAGGCGGTTGGCAAGCTTGGCAAGCGACGAGGTGCGCTGCCCGCCGGACCGCGCCTCTCGTGCGTCGGCGCGATAGTAGAGCTGGTACATTCCATGCACGCCAAGCCAGCGGAGCGGCTCGGGCTCCCATTCGCGGACCTGCCGGTTGACCCAGGGCAGGCCGACCAGGTCCGTCCTGCGGCCAAGGATCAGGTCGGCCAGCGTCTGGCCCGACAGGTTCGAGGTCGAGACGCCAAGGCCCACATATCCGCCCGCCCAGGCCATGCCCGAGGCGCGGTCGAAACCGACGCTGGCGCACCAGTCGCGCGGAACCCCCAGAACCCCGCACCAGCCATGCGAGAGCGGAAGCTCCGACACCTCGGGCAGCAGCCGGCGCAGGATGCCCTGTAGCTTCGCGATGGTCTCCGGCTGGGTCTGCCCGCGCCGGTCGGTCCGGCTGCCAAAGCGGTAGGGCACGCCGCGCCCGCCCATGGCGATGCGGTCGTCGGCGGTGCGCTGGGCATAGGAATAGGTGTGCGAGGCGTCGCCCAACAGCTCGTAGCCGTTCCAGCCGATCTGCTGCCAGACCGTCTCGGGTACCGGCTCGGTCACGACGATGGCGCTGTTGAGCGGCAGGAGCTTGCGCTCGTGGCCCGGCAATCCGGCGGTGAAGCCTTCGGTTGCCCGCACGATCACCGGCGCCGTCACGGTGCCCCGGCTGGTCCGGACGCGGCCCTTTTCCAGCCCGGTCACCGTGGTCTGTTCCCAGATCGGCACGCCCAGGCGTTCGACCGCGGCAGCCAGCCCGCGCACCAGCTTCGCCGGCTGCACGCGCGCCACGCCATGCGTGACCAGCGCGCCGGCCGCGTCCCTGACCTTGATGCGGGCCCGCATCTCGGCCCCGCCGATCATCTCGATCCGGGTCTTCGGCGTGCCCCAGGCGATCTCCTCCTCGTAGGTCGTGCGCATCCGTTCCAGCTGCGCCGGGGTGCAGGCGGCGGTCAGCCCGTCGGTGCGGCGGATGTCGGCCTCGATTCCCTCGGCCTCGGCGACCCGGATCACCTCGTCGACGGTGCCGCGCAACGCCCGGCCCATTGCAATCACGCCGTCCCGCGTGCCGCCGGATCGCAGATACTTCTCGCGGCTCCAGCTGAAACCGCCGCTCAGCCAGCCCCCGTTGCGCCCCGAGGCACCGAAGCCCGCGAATTCCTTTTCCACCACGGCCACCGAAAGGTCGGGTTGCAGGGTCTTCAGGTAGTAGGCGGTCCAGAGCCCGGTATACCCCGCCCCGACGATGCAGACATCCACCGACCGATCCCCCGGCAGCGGATCGCGGCAGGCCGGCGGGCCGCCGATCTGGCTGTACCAAAACGACACATCCCCATTGCGGGCCACGCTGGCAGTCATGGTTCTTCTCCGGATTGTGTGGCCTGGCTGCTGCCATCGTCGGGCAACAGCCGGGCGTCCTGTTTCATCCAGCCGACCTCGACCGGATCGCCCAGGGCAAAGGGCGCATCGGTCAGGGCCATCCTGGCAACTCCACGGCTGCCATCGGCCAGGGTCACCTCGTATTTCACGCCCGACCCGAGGTAGATCGCCTCGCTGACGCGGCCGCTCAGCCGGTTGGCGCCAGCGGTCGGCTCCGCGCCCGGCCGGCGCAGGGTGATCTTTTCCGGGCGCACCAGCAGCGTCTGGCGCCCCGCTCCGGACGGCTGGCCGGGATGGCTGACCCATTCGTCGCCGATGCGGAGCGCGGTTTCGCCGCCGCGCACCTCATGCGGCCCGGACAGCACGGTGGATTCGCCGATGAAGCGGCCCACGAACAGCGTTTCGGGGCTTTCATAGAGGTCGCGTCCGGACCCGACCTGTTCGATCCGGCCCTTGTTGAACACCGCGATACGGTCGGACAGGGCCAGCGCCTCTTCCTGGTCGTGGGTGACGTAGACGAAGGTCGTGCCCAGTTCGCGGTGGATGCGCTTGATCTCCAGTTGCAGCCATTCGCGCAGCTTCTTGTCCAGCGCGCCCAGCGGCTCGTCCATCAGGAGAAGCGGCGGGTCGAACACCATCGCGCGGGCCAGCGCCACGCGTTGCTGCTGGCCACCCGAAAGTTCGGCCGGGTAGCGATGGACGAAGTCGGTCAGGCGGACCATCTCCAGCGTCCCGGCCACGCGGCGCTGGCGCTCGGCCGGCGGCACCCGCCGGAGTTTCAGGGGATAGGCGACATTGGTCTCGACCGTCATGTGCGGGAACAGCGCATAGTGCTGGAACACCACGCCGACGTTGCGCTTGTGGGCGGGCAGGTTGCCGACGGAACGGTCCCCGATCAGGATTTCGCCCTCGGTAAGGTCGGTGAAGCCGGCAATGACGTTCAGCGTCGTGGTCTTGCCGGAACCCGAGGGGCCGAGAAAGGTCATGAACTGCCCGGCTTCGATCCGCAGGCTTACCCTTTCCAGCGCCGTGAAGGTGCCGTAGGTCTTGGTCACCGAGCGGATGTCGACGGCGGCGCCGGGTTCTCTGTCAGCCATGATTCAGGGGCGTCTCCGTCTGGTGCCGAACCAGAGTCCGGCGGCAATGATCAGTGAGGTCAGGGCGAAGATCAGCGTTCCCACGGCCGCCACCGTGGGGTCGGAATCCCGCGTCATGCTGGCGAAGATCTGCACCGGCAGGGTCTTGAGGGTGGGGCTGTTGATGAACAGGGCCACGATCACTTCGTCGAACGAGGTGACGAAGGCGAAGAGTAGCCCCGACAGGACCCCCGGCGCGATCAGCGGCAGGGTCACGGTCATGAAGGTGGCAAGCCGCGACGCCCCCAGGCTGGCGGCCGCGGTCTCCAGCCGCGCATCGAACACCGACAGGCTTGCCCCAACCGCGATGATCACGAAGGGAATGGCCAGCATCGAATGGGCCAGCACGTAGCCCAGAAGCGTGCCCACCAGCTGGTGGTCCAGATAGACGGCATAGATGCCGATCGCCATGACGACGCCCGGCACGATCATCGGCGTGATCAGGATGGCGCGGATGATGCCGCCGCCACCGGCCTTCATCCGCTCGATTCCGACCGCGGCCAGCGTGCCGATCGCCGTCGAGACGACCGCCACGATGGCCGCGATCTTCAGCGAATTCAGGATGCTGCCCGACCAGTCCGGGCTCTGGATCAGGTTGGCATACCATTGCAGCGAGAAACCGTCCGGAGGAAAGGCCAGCGATTTCTTTTCCGCAAACGAGATCGGCACGATCACCAGGGTCGGCGCCACCAGCCACAGGGCGACGGCGGCGCAGAACAGGCCGATCAGGACGCGCTGCAAGCGGCTCATTTGCTGCCCCCGGCGATCTTGTAGCGGCGGCTGGTGAACCTTGCGGCCACCGCCAGCAGCACCAGCGTCGAAACCAGAAGGATCACTCCCATCGCGCCGCCGCGGCCCCAGTTGAGCTGTTGCAGAACCTGTTGCTGCGCCAGGGTCGACAGCATGGTGGCCCTCGGCCCGCCCAGAAGCGCGGGCGTGATGTAGAAGCCGAGGCCGAGGATGAACACGATCACCGAGCCCCCCAGCACCCCCGGCAGCGACAGCGGCAGGTAGACCTGGAGGAAGGCCAGCACCGGCCGCGCGCCAAGGCTCCGCGCGGCCTGAAGCAGGCGCAGGTCGATCCCCCGCATGACCGCGTAAAGCGGCATGATCATGAACGGCAGAAGCACCTGCGTCATGCCGATGATGACACCGGTCTGGGTCCGGATCAGGCGCAGCTTCTCGAACCCCAGCGCCATCACCATCCGGTTGATGACGCCCGAATCCTGCAAGAGGATCACCCAGGCCAGGGTCCGCACCACCCCCGACACCCAGAACGGCACCAGCACGCAGAGCACCATCAGAAGCCGGGTCCGCGGCCCGACGGCGGTCATCAGCCAGGCATAGGGATAGGCAAGGACCAGGCAGATCAGCGTGACCCAGCCCGACACCTCGAAGGTGCGCCAGAACACCGTCAGGTTCACCGGCCGGCTGAAGAACCAGACGTAGTTTCCCAGCCCGGGTTCAGGGTCGGTGAAACTGCGCGCCACCACCTGTGCCAGCGGGTAGCCAAGCGCCACCACAAGCAGCAGCACGGCAGGCAGGGTCAGCAGGACGGGGTTGCGCCGGATCGAGGGGAAGTCACGCATCGCCAGGCTTTCGATCAGGGATGCGGGGCCACGGTCTGCGGCCCCGCGGACGGGACACTCAGTTCCCGGCGATGAACTCGCCCCACTTGGTCTCGACCTCTTCGTAGTTGGCGACCCAGTATTCGATGTTTTGCTGGTAGCCCAGCGCGATCTTCTCGGGCGTGTTGGTCAGCCAGCTTTTCACCAGGTCATCGACCTGCGGTTGCGCATCCTTGTGGATCGGCGAATACGAGGTGTGCTCGGTCATGATCTCCTGCGCGCGCTTGCCGATCGCGGCATTGACGAGCGCATAGGACGCATCGACGTCCTTCACGCCGACCGGGATGGTCAGCTGGTCCTTCACCACGATCCAGTCCTGCCAGACCGGCTCGTACTCGGCGCCGTTCTTCTGGGCGCCCATGGCGCGGCCCGACCAGGCGATGACCATGTCGGCCTCGCCAGACTCCATCATCTGCTGCGATTCCGCGCCGGTCTTCCAGAACATCAGGTCTTCGCCCAGACCACGGAACTTGTTCAGCGCGCGGTCCACGTCGGCCGGGAAAAGCTGGTCCTTCGGCACGCCGTCGGCCAGCAGCGCCAGCTCGATCAGCGTCGTGTCGGGTTCGGAATCGCCCGGCATGGCGCGGGTGCCGGGGAACTTCTCGGTATCGAAGAAATCGGCCCAGCCGGTGGGCGGGTTGTCGCCATAGGCCGACTTCTTGTACATCAGCACGGTGCCGTAGTTCATCGCCGGCACCGAACATTCGCCGACCTGGCCTTCGGGAATGTTCGAGATGTCGATCTTGGTGAGGTCCAGCTTCTGGAACAGCTTGCCGCAATAGACATAGGGGGTGAGCGTGCCGGTATCGACCACATCCCACTGCACGTCGCCCGATTCCACCTGCGCCTGGATCTTGGCAACCTCGGTCGGTCCGTCCGACAGCAGGGTGACACCGGATTTCGTGACGAAATCCTTCAGCGAGGCGATCTGGCCGTCCTGGTAGATGCCGCCATAGGACACGAAGGTCAGCGTCTTTCCGGCCAGCGAATCCTGGGCGACCTCGCCGGCGACCGGCGCGGTCTGGGCGCCGGCGGCAAGGCCCATCGTGATCAAGAGGCCGGCATGGAATGCGGCCTTGGCTGTCAGTTTCATCGCAGTCTCCCTCTGCTGGGCCGCACCCTGTCCCGAGCGCGGCCCATTCCTCCCGTGTCCTGCGAAACCGCGCGCATCCGGAGCCTGCGCATGACTCAAAAAGTTCAGCAGCACTTCACAAGTCGTAAAGTCGCACTTGATTCGATTCAAGCATTCCTTGCAAATGAAACAGCGCCGTGCGAAGCGCGGCCGAAAGACCGGCCCTGCCGGGAGCGGGGCCTTTCCCGCCCATCCTCCGCGGAGTGCGCGATGCGTCAAGATGTTCCGGCCCCAACCGAAGGCGATGCCGCGCCGGAAGTGGCCATTCTTGCGCGGCGGGTGCGGCGGTTCCGGCAGGCGAGGCGCCTGTCGCTGCGCCGGCTGGGCGAGATGGCGGGCACCACCGCGTCGTTCCTGAGCCAGCTTGAACGCGGCGCGACCGGCGCGACCACGTCGACCCTGATGCGGATCGCCAACGCATTGGGCATTTCGATCGCCGATCTTTTCGACGACCGGCCCCGCTCGACCCATCGGGTGCTGCGCAAGGCCGAGCGCCCCGCCTGGCCCGAGGCAGCCGGGTATCGCAAGACCATGCTGTCACAGCGCCCGATCCAGGATTTCGAGGTCTTCGCCGGCGAATTCGACGTCGGTGGTTCGACCGGGCCGGACCAGTATACCCACGGCGACAGCCACGAGATGCTGCTGGTGATCGCGGGCGAGGTGGAATTGCACCTCGGCGACGAGGTCCATCGCCTGTCCGGCGGGGATTGCATCGAATACAGGTCTTCCACGCCGCATCGAACGGTCAACTGCGGTGCGACGGTCGCGGTGGTGCAGTGGATCATCTCTCCGCCGACCGCATCGGGACCCGAGCTTGACGCCTTCCGCGCCGCGCAGCGGTGATCCGGGAGTGCGGGCGGCGGCCCTCGGGCGACTGCCCGGTGCCCCCCGGGCGTGGGCCGAGGGCGCCCGATCAGGTCGTCCGGCCGCGCTCGATCCTGGCGTATTCGCGCACCTTGGTGCTGTCGTCGCGGGCGGCGGCGCGTTCGTGCAGCGCGCGGGTGGCGGGATGGCTTCCCTCCTCGCCGCGGGTTCGCTCGATTTCGACGAAGCGCTTCAGGCGGCTTCCCTCGGAACTGGTGCGGCGGTCAGCAGCAGGCCGGCTCATGTCTTCCTCCTCGGGTCTCCTGGCCCCGGAGCCCGGGGCACCGTGGCAGGATGCAGCCGAATCGGTCCGCGGACCAGCCCCAACTCCACCACAGCGTGAATACGGCCCTATTCCGCCAGCCGCCGCAGCGCCCAGCGCGCCGCCTCCGCCACCGCCGGATCGGCATCGCCGCACAGCGCCGCCGCCGCGCCCCTCAGCCCCGCATCGCCGGAATTGCCGATCGCATAAAGGACGTTGCGCACGAAGCGGTCGCGGCCGATCCGCTTGACCGGGCTGCCCGAGAACCGTTGCCGGAACGCCGCATCGTCCAGGGCCGCCAGCTCGGCGAGCGGCGGCGCCCCCACAAGCGCGGCATAGCCGGTCTCGCGCGCCGCCTGCGCGAACTTGTTCCACGGGCAGACCGCGAGGCAATCGTCGCAGCCATAGACCCGGTTGCCGAGAAGCGGCCGCAACTCCTCCTCCACCGGCCCGCGGTGCTCGATCGTCAGGTAGGAGATGCAGCGCCGCGCGTCGAGCTGGTAGGGCGCCGGGAAGGCCTGCGTCGGGCAGATGTCGAGGCAGGCCCGGCACGATCCGCAATGGTCGGCCCCGGCCTCGTCCTTCGGCAGGTCGAGCGTGGTGAAGATCGCGCCGAGGAAGAACCAGCTCCCCAGGTCCCGGCTCACGAGGTTGGTGTGCCGGCCCTGCCAGCCGAGCCCGGCGGCCTGGGCGAGCGGCTTCTCCATCACCGGCGCGGTATCGACGAAAACCTTGATTTCCGCCGGAACAGGGTCTTTTCCCGCCGCCTCGATCAGCCAGCGCCCCAGCCGCTTCAGCCGCTTCTTCACGATGTCGTGGTAGTCCTTCCCCTGGGCGTAGGCCGACACCGCGGCGCCGTCCTTCCGGTCCAGAACCGCCAGCGGGTCGTAGCCCGGCGTATAGGCTTCGGCCAGCATGATCACGCTCTGCGCCTCTGGCCAGAGTGCGGCCGGGTCGCCACGCCATTCCATCCGCTCCGCCATCCAGCCCATCTGGCCGTGCCGCCCCGCCGCGACATAGGCGGCAAGCCGCCCCGCCGCCTCGGGGATCGCATCGGGCGCGCAGACACCGACGGCGGAAAACCCCTCGATCCTCGCCCGCTCGGCGAGCAGCGCCTTCAGGGCGGAGCTGTCCATGCCGGCCTCCCGCTTCTTCGTTGGCGAAATATCCCGGGGGTCCGGGGGCGGCGCCCCCGGCGGCCGGGGTCAGAAATCCAGATCGGCGTAATGCGCCGGCGGCGGGAAGCCCGGCACCTGATCGGCCAGAAGCG